>NZ_FQZY01000060.1 GCF_900142165.1 Hespellia stercorisuis DSM 15480 | reverse complement strand
GTCACTGCAGTTTTTCCAATAATCTTAGTGAAAATGCCATCAGACCATTTACTGTAGGTAGGAAAAACTGGCTATTCAGTGCTAGTCCCAAAGGAGCAACCGCCAGTGCTATGGTATACACCATGGTTGAAATGGCTAAAGCGAATGATTTGAACACCTATAAATATCTAACGTATCTATTGACACAACGGCCAAACGAAGGCATGTCAGATGAGTTGCTAGAGCAACTTACACCCTGGAGCGAAGCTGCCAAAGCTAGCTGTCAAAACTAAAATAGAGTAAAACGCTTGCATCTATCTTTGGTGCAAGCGATATTTTGTCAATAGCGTAGGATTATTTTGCGCTTACAATATATTTATACACGTGTAGCATACAAAAAGATTAGAGCACGTTATATTCGGGTTTTTGGTATCAATACATTGGAAGATGATTTAGAACTTTTACAATTTGCTTTAAGAGAATATGAACTTCAAAAAAAGAGAGTGCAATACAATACATTCTTTGATATTGGAGAATATTTTAGACATCATAATCAATATATAAAAGCTGTTGAAAATTATTCAATAGCTCTTAATTTTTCGAAAAAAAATCATGATCTAAATTTAGAAACAATGTCCCGGCTAGGATTGGTTTTATGCAATATTTCACAGCAACTAAATGCTCATATAATCATTGATTCCTTAAGAGATATTCTAAAAGATTGTACTGGGAGTAATTTGTACACTAATAGTATTTTTGTAGAGATAATATTGGATATTGTACAAAACAATAAATTGAACAAAGAGACAGAAAATAAATTAAAAAGTATTGGAATCAACTGGGGAGATGATGAGTTCTATTTTGAGTATTCAGATATCAATAACATTCATCTCATTCTCATGTAGAATGAGATCAATGCTAAGAAATTTTAATTGAACAAAATCGCTGCGCGATGGCTTACCAAGGCTGTGGCGCAGTTTTTCTTTAATTAGAAAGGCAGTTGCGATTCCTTTTAAAAGTAGTTATGTAATGGAGACATAAAACACAACTGTTCAGAACTCCATTAGTTAAAGATGATATCGGAATTCCCTAAAAGGGCTTCACTTTTGTTCCTAAAATTACACGAGCATATGCATATGTCAAGACAGGGACAAAATTTTTTAAGATTTTTTCTTAGAAGATAAACGTTACCCTCAAAAAAGGTTAAAAAAAAGAAGCTCCTGATTTCTCAAGAACTCCTATCCAATCAATTCTATTCTCTTTTAGTTTTTTCTACTGTACTCTTCTGCTATCTCAATAACATTCCTCATGATCCTAATTTGTTCCTCTTCGGATTTTTGAAATAATGCATAGAACAAACCATTATTTTCTTCAGAAGCTGGTGGCAATGGAAATAAAATATTACCTGCAAAATAGTCGCAACTCACATTAGTTGCTTCTGTTAATCTAATTAGATCACTAGAATAAATCGTATCTCCATTTTCCCATCCTTTATACTTTTCAACTGATATGCCAATCATATCAGCCATTTCTTCCTGGGAAACATGAATGATATCCCTATACTCTTTTAATCTTTCTACAATCTTAGACATTATATCATCTCCATCCTAAATAGTGCATTATTTTCCCACTATTCTGAATCAATAACCTGTGTTTCTTCTATAATAGAGGCATTCATCAAATCATACTCTATCAAACCATGCTTTTCATGGTATGTTCCATATGTACGATATGTTTTTTCCTCATCCCATTTACAACATCTGTATATCATTTTCATCATATCCATACTTTGGATTCTAAAATCCCAGTTTTCTGGTACATACTTAGGAACAACAAAAGATTCAGACAGCTTTTTTTCACATCTTTGAACTGCTAGTTTCTTTTCCTGTGGATTAAATAAGAAACGAATATACTTTGGCTCCTTCAATTCGAGTATTGTAGCATGGTAAACAAACATCCTTCCCTCATTTAACGAGAACGATATTCCATTCTGGCTTTGTATATTTGACCTTGGTTCTTCCATATGGAACCTCCTCCCCAAAGGCACACTTATCCCTTTATTCTTTTTTTATTGTATTAAACTCAGCAAATCCATCTATAATATTAACTTCTAATGCTTTTTCATGTTCATCTGTTGGCAAACCAAAAGAGTCTTTCCACTCTTCTGGATAATATGCTTTTCTGCTAAGTGCTCTTGCAGCTTTTTCAGCAGCAATCTCTTCTGCTGTCTTCTCAACTTTTTCTTCCGCAGAATTATTAACCTTCTTTGGTCTCTTCCTATCCATATAGATTTCAGTTTCAACCAGATCAAATACATAGATTTGCTCATTATCAACTGATATCTTATGCCCTAAAATCTTATATCTACAATCCATTGACCAATCCATCAGTTCATACATCTTTGCAGAAAAGATTTTACTAGTTACTTTACGACTTCTTCTCTTATCCGGTTTTGCAATACACCAACGTAAAGCGTCTTTATCATTTTCTTCGCATTTTCGAACTACCATTTTCTTGGTATCTGGATTTACAAGTATCTGTATATAAACCGCATCTTCCAAACCAGAGATGCAGGAAGTATTAAATGTTACACTATCCCTGCGAATCACTACTGCAGGCTCTCTTAAATGAGCAAATAATTCTCGTCGAACTACCTGGTATCCATCATAAGTAAAATCTTTTTCTAATTCAGCCGCCTTTGGATCTAGCACCTCGGGCTCCAATGTTTTCATTTCGCCTTCATTCATATAGCGTTCCTCATTCTATCAATCATTTCTTCAGCTTCCTCCATGAGTGCATCTATTGTCTCCTTTTGGAAAACTTGAATTCCTTCTACTGTTTTTGCCGGTCGCAATACATCCCAATTACCATGATATTTAAACCTCTGTAGAATTAAACCTTCTGTAGAATTCGCATGATTGCCAAAATTGGATATCCACTGTGTAGGATACAAGATTGTTTTCTTCTTTTTCTCTGTTTTCTTTTCACCAGTATCATTTGTATTTTCATCACAATTACTAGATTCCGCAATCTCTTCTATGATTTCAGTTTTAATGATTTCTGGTTCCTCAAGATTGAAAATCATAACCTGTTCATCGCATGATTCTTCATACATTCCTCTGAATCTGTACTTGCACTCTTTATTCCAATCCATAATTTCATATAGTGGCGCAGCAAATCCCTTACAACTCTTCGGAAGTACTAACCATCTTCCATCTTTAAGTTTTCCCCATTTAATTGCATTAGGATTATTTTTATCACAGGGACGGATTGCAATTCCTCTTTCAACTGAGTTCAAAAGCAATTCTACATACTCTACATTTTTGAATTTCTTCAGACATGCCGTATTGAAATGAATCTGACCATTTGAAATTGTCATAGCCGGATCTGTTCGTGTAGAAAAGAACTGTGCTCTTACAACTTGAAAACCAGACAAATCAAAATGACTCTGCTTCTTATCCGGACTCTCAACAACATCTTTTTCAACATATGCACTTTCACATGCTTTAGAATAGTCTGCTGCCGAGAAACCAGTCCAGGTTCGATTAACTGGAACAAATCCATTCAGCGCACCACCATCAACCACTTGTAACACTGGTAAAGGACAGCCTTTCTTCCTATATCTATAACATGCAAGCATATTTTGTGCTGCATCAAATACCTCTCTACTAATAATTGCTTCATGATGATCTTTTTGTCGATATTGATTTCGATTTAATCTATTTTTCTTTGATCTGTGGTCTAGGTAGTTTGGTGTATATGTTTTTCTACTCAGAATATCTCCACAATGCCGTTCATTCTGTAGAATTCCAGCAACGCTACCACTAGACCATTTCCGATTTCCTTTTTTTGTCTTCCTACCTAAATCCGATAGGATTAGTGCAATATCTGTTGTAGAAAATCCTCCAAGAAATAAATAAAAACACAGCTTTACCGTATTTGCTTCATCTTCATTGATTGTAAGGTTCCCTTCTTCATCCAAATCATATCCTAAGAGCTTGGGTGTCAAAAAGATTCCTCTTGAAAATCGCTGTTCTATGGAGATATTCATAATCTCACTTTTGGTATGGGATTCTTCCTGTGCTGCTGCCGATAATACTGCTAACATCATTTCACTGGTATTATCCAATGTGTATATATGCTCAGTTTCAAAAAATACTCCTACTGGTGACGGAAGATTTCCAAGTTCTCTTACTTTAGCAATACAATCCACGATATTTCTTGCGAATCTAGATACACTTTTGGTGACAATAAGATCGATTTTCCCTGCTTTACAGTCTGCCATCATTCGAACAAAATTATCTCTATGCTGTAGTGATGTTCCTGAAATTCCTTCGTCTGCATAAATTCCAACCAACGACCATCCAGCATGTTCTTTTATCATATCTTCATAGTGGTTTTTCTGCAATTCGTATGATGAAGTCTGCTTGGCATCATCTGTTGAAACACGACAATAAGCACAGACTCTTTTCTGTGCTGCGTCTTCAAACAATTTTTCTTTTGGTTTTGCAGGAATAAATTCAAGCTCATCACGATCTACACCTTTGTACCTTGCTCGAATTCGTCTTTTTTGCTCTTCCTGACTTTCTGCGTGTTTCTCCTGTTCATTCATATTAACCACCCACTATGATTCAACATCATTATCCAAAACTGGCATTTTCCAATACCATGTGTTTTTCTTTTTATACGCTTCTATTCCAAGTTCTTTCTCTGCAATTCGAACTGTTCGCTCCCCTATTCCCAGATCTTCCATTTTTTTATAAATTTCTTTACTTGGACAATCTTGTACAGAAAGCATTACTTTCAACAATTCCTTTGCTTTTTCCTGCTTACTCTTATGATAGGTTCCTTTTTTAGACTTCATTGTTTCTATATTGGCTTCACATTTTCCAATCCATTTGAATCCCACATTTTCATCAAACACAAATCCAATCGCACAGCCTTCAGGAGCAAGACTTGATTTTACAGGAAACATATATCTTATATCCGGATTATCTTCATCCCTTGCTATCATCAGTACACTTCTTGCAATTGCAGCAATATCTATGCTTCCCATTCCTCTATATAGCTTTTTACCACCTGTAGATTTATTCATATGTCCAATAAGAATGACAGCACACTTATATTCTTCTGCAAGAGCTGCTAATTTTGTCATAATGCTTCTCATTCGAACAGCATTCTGCATATCTCCATCTTGTGAAATAAATGATTGGATGGGATCTAATATAAGAAGTTTCGCTTGTGTTTCTTTTATAACCTGTTCTAATCTTTTATCTTCTAATGTAAGGTTCTTTTCTTCATCAATTATGCAAGCAATTTTCTTGCAATCTGCTCCTGCGCTAATCAATCTTGGTTTTATAGTATCTCCACCATTATCTTCTGAGCATTGATAAATTACATTTTGCGGTTCACTAATTTCACTTCCGTCTGGTAATATCCCACCATTTGTAAGCAATGCCGCAATGTTCAATGCCAGCGTTGACTTTCCATCTCCAGGATCACCTTGCAAAAGAGTTATTTTTCCGTATGGGACATACGGGTACCATAGCCAGTCTACTTGTTTTGGTTCAACTGAAGAATAGTACTCGTACAATTCCATATTCTTTCACGCTCACTTTCTTAATCTTTATCCAGATTATTAATCTTTTTGTTCTTTTCAGTCATGTTTTCGACCAGATTGGCAACCATATTCATTTCAACTGTTGTTAATCCTGAAACATCGATTGTTTTATTACTCTGGCATCCCAACAAATAATCTGTACTTACTCTATATAATGTAGCAAGCCGAACCAAAATATCTAGAGAAGGCTGTCTCATATTATTTTCATAGGTACAAATAGAGCTTTTATTTACATCAATAAGAGCCGCTACCTGTTCCTGCTTTAAATGTTTACTTATTCGTAATTGCCTTAATCGGCTACCTAATGTTTCTATCATGCGCATTGCCTTCCTATGCACCATGACATTGCATTTATTGTCATTGTATATTTTCTCTATTTTAACATTATTCGATTTACTCTCGGACAACTGCCGTTGACAGTTTGCAAACTTTACTGAAAATCAAATTAATATCATATATAGTGCATTAAAACAGGAATAACTAATGTATCAAAGTTGCCATCTTAGGTGGGTATCATATTTTTCCTACTTGCCATCTTGCCACCTTGCCTGCTTGAATTATCGTCCATATTTCTCTGTACATTTCGATATTATTCCTACCTAGTGAATATATTCACTATAATCTACTTTAATCCACTCTCTATAATATAGTCAAGTTAATAATCCTAGAAAGAGGTAACGTTGACATGATTGATTACGGCCCCCTGTGGATCACTATGGAGAAAAAAGGTGTTTCACAATACAAACTTATGAAAAGTGGTATTGATTACCGCACTATGGATCAACTCCGAAACAACAAAAATATCACAGCCAAGACACTAGAAAAGTTATGTACTCTTCTGGAATGTACCCCGAATGATGTAATTACTTTCAAACCAGACAAAGATAAATAATACCCCTGAAGCACATTAATAATTGATATGTTCAGAGGTATTATTTTTTTGCAATTATAATATAGAAGAAACTCTTTTAATTACATTCCCAATTTCCTATTTTCAATTTGAAATAATTCTTTTTCTTACATGCTTGTAAATTATCCATAACTAGCATATAATAATCATATGATAATATTCTGATAAAATATTGATAAGGAGTGATTTTATGATTCAAATAAAACCTGTATCTGATTTACGAAACAAGTTCCCAGAAATCGAAAAAATTGTAAATGATGGTGAACCTGTTTATCTCACCAAAAATGGCTATGGGTCAATGGTCGTATTAAGCCTTGAAGCCTATTCAAAATTAACAGACGGTGTAGAAACAGCTCTTGATGAAGCAGATTTTGCAGCACATAATGATAGCCTTCGCTTAACTCATGATGAAGTATTTGGCGGACTTCGGAGGAAAATGAATGGCTAGTAACAAATACATGCTTCAATACCTTCCTCTTTTTTATGAGGATCTTGAAGAAAAACTCAATTACATTAATTACAAATTAAAAAATCCACAGGCTGCAAATGAACTATTAGATGCTGTCGAATCTGCAATTATGGAACGACTTCCTTTTGCTGAATCTTTTGAGCAATACAATTCGCTACATGAAAGAGAGTATCCTTATTATCGTATTTATGTGAACAATTATACTATTTACTATGTTGTTCTCACTAATGGGGATCAGAAAATTATGGAAGTTCGTCGCTTCTTATATAACAAACAAAATACTAAAACCTTGGTATAGAAAAAAGGAACTCATCCCTGCGATGAATTCCTTTTCTTTTAATAATCTTTATCTCAACATTATTATATACTATACAAGCATTGAATTCAATTCTGCATACAATTCGACTCTGCTGTCCTCTTCCAACATGCTTCCTGTATAAATCTCATCCATCATATTGTTAATCTCATCTTCTTCTGGTTCAAACATTTCTACCCAGGTAAAGAAAAGACATTTAACATAATCCAAGTTCTCCCAACCGTCTTTTAATAAATCAATCATTCTTTCTTTTAAATCATTCACCGAAATTGTTTTCATATTTACACTTCTCCTATCTGAGTATCATTATCTTGAGCTTATTCCAGATTATAGTTCTTGTCAATGCTATAATTTTCCAAGTCGCTTACGTTCACGAATTAACGTTGATTTACTAATACCAGTCATTTCTTCAACCTGCTTATAACTATTATCTCCAAGAAGCTTCATTGCCAAACTAAGTTGCTGCCTTGTATACTTTTTGGGTCTTCCTTCACTAAATCCTGGATTCATTTTGGCTATCGCCTTACCTTCTTGAGTACGCTCTACAATCATATCCCTTTCAAATTCTGCAAAAGCTAACATAATTGTTCGAATCAATCTTCCGGTTGGTGTATTATCCATTAGTCCCATGTTTAATATATGTACAACAATACCCTTTTCTAATAAGGAATTAATTAATTCAATTCCTTGCGTAGCACTTCTTGCAATTCGATCTAACTTAGTAACAATTAATGTGTCTCCTTCTTTTATCTCGATTAAGAGCTTGTCCAATTCAGGTCTGTGCTTCTTAGTTCCTGTAAAAGCATCCAAATAAATGACTTCTGCTCCTGCTTCCTTCAAAATTTTCTGCTGTGCCTCCAAACTGTTTCCATCACGTGCCTGTCCCTTTGTGGAAACTCTTCCATATCCAATTTTCATATCTTCTTACCTCCGGTATCATAACTTGTAAGTTTTGCAACCAATATAGCTCTCCCCATATTTAAAGGGTTTAAACGGTGTCAAAACTTATATTCATAATCAAGTATCAATTTTTAGACAAAACACACTGTATTGGAACGATAATTAGGTATGCCACAGCTTGTATCATAACAAATGCTGCTATTAAACATCCAAATACTGCTCCTACAATTATATTAACTACAATCAGACATAAACTACCTGTTACACTTCCACCTATCGGAATCACAAACAACATATGCGTAATGCCAAAAGGTAATCCATATACTAAGCATGCTCGGAACCAATCAAATTGTCCGTCTACTATAAAAATATATTGTCCTAAATATGTAAGCAGCAAAAACGCTGCTAGTGGAATAATACTCTTCCTTATAAGTGTTGTCATATTGCTACCTCCATCGTTTCTTTTTCCTGTGCAAGTATTTGAAGAATCTCATCATCATACTTCCAGATGATTTCTATTCTCTCTTGATTATAAACTCGAATTTCTGAAACAAACGATTCTACAATTTCCATACTTACTTCTAATACTGATCCAGCCTTATCCATATCCTTCTTCAATTGTTTCATCTGTTCATAGTCGGGTTTCTTCGATACTATTAGTTTTTTCTTTTCTTCTTGTATTTTCTGAATAGCAGAACGTATTTCTCCATCCTTTTCCGAAAAAGCTTCTCTTCCATTTATAAATACCTCCTTTTCCACTTCCCCTTCTGAATACTGCTCATACAATTTTACTTTCTCTCTAGAGTTATCTTCCATCTGTTGGTACAGAGCTTCCTGTTGCTTTTCTAATTTTGATTTCTTTAGCAGTATGTTTTCTTCTTGAGCAGCTAGTACATCCAATGCCTTATCAAAAAGAAACAAATGCATTGACAAAGAATTTCTAATCATATCTTCAATCACCGAGTCCTGTACTGGTAACTCCTGGCATTGTCCATCCGGTAAGTTCTTTCCATATCTACAGCGAAAATGATTACCTCGCTTTAATTGTTCAAAATGAACCATATGCCTTCCGCAATATCCACATACTACTTTTCCCTTTAATGGATAATATTTTGTTTTACGCTTTGTCTCCCTTCTAGTAGCTGTTCTCAATACTTTGATAGCCTGCTCATATTCCTCTGGAGTTACGATACCATCATGTGCATTTTCAATTTTTACAACTTTATCCTCTGGGTTTCTCATTCGTGCTTTCTTACATGGCGTCACCTGAACAATTTCTCTTGCAACATAAGTACCCTTATATCTTTCATTTCTTAGTATTCTAAGGACGGTTTCTCTTGTCCAAGACTCTCCTTTTAACTTCCAACAGCTTTGCTCTTTCGTAACGTTCTTCTGTTCAATCTGGTATTTCGCTGCCGTAGGAATTCCTCTTTCATTTAGAATAACTGCAATCTCTTTTGTATTCTTTCCTTCAATAGCAAGGTCAAAAATCATTCGCACATACTTCCCTGCCACTGGGTCCACAATGACTTTATGTTTGTCACTTGGATCTGGAAGGAATCCATAGGCACGATATCCACCAAGATATAATCCCTGCTTTTGCTTTGTTCTATCTGTTGCTGATATTTTTGCTGATATATCTCTACTGTAGGCTGTATTCACAATGTTTTTTACAACCATTTCAAAGTTTTTCATTCCATTATCTTCGATGGTTGATTCACTATCATAATAGTCATTGATAGAAATGAACCTTACTCCCATAAAAGGAAAGATTCGTTCAATATAATCACCTGCTTCGATGTAGTCTCTTGCAAACCTTGAAAAGTCTTTTACAATAATTGTTTTAATCTGATTGTTTCTTACATCCTGCATCATCCTTTGAAATGCTGGTCGTTCCATGCTTGTTCCAGTAAATCCATCATCAATATATTCTTCTATTTCTTCATGCTTCCATTCTGGATGGGTCTCCAAAAACATCTGAATTGTTTTCCTCTGATTTGCGATACTGTTACTTTCTTTTTTCTTTTCATTAATATCTTCATCCGAGAGGGATAAACGATAATATACTCCAATCATTTTGTCAGCTCCTCTATTTTTAAATATCTAATCACTTGATTCTGAATGGTAAACTGTATGGAAAGAGCACCATCTCGGTCTATTTCAATCCGCTTAATAAATGTTTTCATTAGATTTTCATTGAAGGATAAATCCTCTGGATTCATTTTTAAAAACTCTTGAAAATGTTCTTCCACTTGTAATAGTTGTTTCAGTTCTTCCCATTCTGCCTTTGATTCTTCCAAATAATCTTTCGCTTTCATCGCCTTTTCTTCAATATCCTGTCGCACTGCCATGAATTCATTCTCATTCAGTAATCCTTCTGCAAAATCTTCATATGCTTTTCTCTTCTTATCTGCAAAACTATCTACTACTCTTTGCCTCATATTCTGCTGATTCTGCAGCTGTGCTTTTTTCTTTGCATATTCTGAAGTAGCCGTCCATTCTTTTTTCATTTGTTCTATATCAATGCCAATTTGTATCTGGTTTCGAATCTGATCCATAACTAAAATCTGTAAGAACCGTGCTGGAATAATATGTTTGTTCTCACATTCTTTTCTATGTCTGCAATGGTATTCTGTAAATCGCGTTCTGTTGTGAAAAACCCTGCGTATATGATGCATAGCATGTCCACACTCAGCACAAAATAAAATCTTTTCAAATACATTCGGCATTTTATCAAGTGACCTCTTATTTTCTGTTCTTCTTTTCTGGTATTGTGCAGACTTATTTTTCAATTCCCTTCTTACAGTTTCATATTCCTCATGTGTGATGATTGGCTCATGTGCATTCGGTGTAATGCACCATTCTTCCCTCGGATTTTCACGTCCTGTATTTTGATAATGCCTTGCATACGCCCAACGGTTGTAAACCATATCCCCTGTATATAATGGATCTCGCAATATCCTATTTATATCTCTGGTTACCCATTCTTCTCTTTGAACTCTGTCTCCATCTTTTACATATCCCAATTGCACACGCCTCTCAAATGGAATGGGAACTCCCAATTCTGTTAATCGACTTGCAATTTCTCTTTGTGAAATCGCTTTTAGTTTCCAGTCAAAAATCATTTTTACGAATACTGCCACTTCCTTATCTAAAATCAACTTTCCTGGATTCTCTTCATCCTTCCGGTATCCAAATGGAATAGGCCAATAGATTTCTCCTCTGCTTCGTTTTTGTTCCCATGTTTTTCGTATCTTCACTGACAAATCTCTGGAATACAACTCATTCAGCATATCCTTAATTGGCACTGTCATTCCATTTTGTGATTCACTTGCTTCACTATCATATCGATCATTGATTGCTATAAACCGAACACCCAGAAACGGAAATAGCTTTTCCAAATAGTATCCTGCATCCAGAAAATTTCTACCGAAACGTGATAAGTCTTTTACCACAATACAATCAATTCGTTTCATCTGTATATCTGCTAGTAAACGTTCAAACTCTGGACGTTCAAAATTCGTTCCTGTAAATCCGTTATCTGCATATATATCAATTAATTCCAAATCTGGTTTTGAATCGATATTCATTCTGTCATAAGCAATCTGAACTTCTAAAGTTTCATCGTCTTCTTTTCCAGAGTTAATATTTGAAAGTCTGGCATATATAGCCGTTTTCCAGATACGATACGAAGAAACCTTTTTCGTTTTATCATTATTCTTTCTGCTTACTCTTGCCATAACGACGTATCCTTCCTTGCCACTTAATTGCCTTCAATCTCTCACTCCAATTTTCATCACTGGAATCAAAATCATCTTTAATTCCAATCAGACGGATTCCTGCTGGTTTCATAATTGTATTTATGTAGTATTCGGATTCTGTACAGTAATCAAAAAAGACTTTTATGGTTGGTGTAACTATACATTCCACCCTTCGATTTTCAGCTTCAACCAAAAGAAGTTCCAACTCTCTTGTTGTATTTTTGGTAGTATTTCTATCTGTGTAAGTTCCAATCTTTCTAAGCTCTGGATGATTTTTCATATACTCCCTACAGATTTTTGTCTGTTCTGGAAGTGGCAATGATAATTCCTTATGATCCAACCAAGTATTTGCTTTCATATATATTGCTGTTTTCAAAATAAAAAAGACCTCCTGTTCTAATCAAGAGATCTGGCTTTCGGACAATTTCTTATAAATAGACACAAAAAGCCTTTGACCTCATTGACTTATATGAGTCAGTGACGCCAAAGGCTATAATCCGAATTCAATATTTTCTTACCCTGACAATATCTTACCATATACGTCTTTGATTTTCTATATGATTTTGAAAATTTCTCTTCACTAATCACATAGGACTTTGCTGTTATGGTAAGTATTTTTTATTTTTATTTACATGCTGCTACTTGGTTTTCACCACTATCATCCTGTATCTCCATCGACATTTGTTCCATAATTTCATTCATGGCATCCTGGTACTTAAATCTGATTTCAATGGCATTATTCTGGTGGACTACAATTTTTTCTATCAACTCGACCACGATTGGTCTAGTCAGTTCCTGCAGATTTCTATATTTCTTAAAACTGGTCACCCACGGACCATCTATATTATCGCTCATTGTATCTTTTCTTTGATTTGCAACCTCTTCCATTTTCTCTTTACAATTACTAATCTTATTCATGTATAATTCTATATACTCAAGATACTCCCCACGATTTAAGATTCCTTCAGAATAATCCTGGAATAACTTTTTCTTTATTCGCTGATTTTTCTCCAGCTCCTCCTGCAGTTTTTCCATCTGTCCATCCAACTGCACTACTCTTTTTCTTTTAAGTGGAAGTTCATCAACTGACGCAAGGAATTGCTCCATTTTTATGGTAACTGAAATCTGCTGTCTCACTGTTTCTAATACAATATCATATAATTTATCATGGCTGATATTGTGTGGGGTGCAACTATGCTTGTCAGCTTTATACCCACTGCAATTATAATAACTATACTTCTTTCCACGATAGGATGAAGACCGTCGTACCAGTTTACTTCCACACTCTCCACATTCTATGTAACCAGAGAATAACATCACAGTAGAATGTTCTGGCGATCTACGTGTATCGGTTCCTTCGATTGTCTGTATCAATTCGAATTGTTGCTTATCAATAATTGGATCATGTGTGTTTTCTACACGAACCCATTTCTCTTCTGGTTGTTCAATAATCTCTTTCGAACGATAATCAATTTTTTTGTGCATGCCCTGCGTCATGTTCCCTGCATAAATATCATTATGTAAAATACGATAAATCATTTTTGCTGACCACTGTGCTGTGCTATTTCTTTTGAAGTGTTCTGAAACACGCACTCCATTTTTCTTTTTATATTCTAGTGGACACAAGATACCAATACTATTTAAACGTTCTGCAATTCCTTTATCGGTCATACCTTCCATTTTCCAAGAAAAGATAAGTCGAACATTTTCAGCAACCTCATCATCAATGATAAGCTGCGAATGCTTTCTTGGATTTCTTTTATAACCATAGGGTACATAATTTCCAACAAATTCTCCTCGCTTACGTTTCACTTCCAACTGGCTTTTGATTCGTACTGACATATCCCTGCAGTATGCATCATTCATCAGATTTCGCATTGGCACAATAATGGAATCACTATTTTTCCATTCACTGGCTCCATCATAATTATCGTTAATAGCAATAAGACGTACTCCCATTACAGGAAACATTCTCTCTAAGTAGCGTCCTACCTCAATATAATTTCGACCAAATCTGGATAAATCTTTTACAACCACACAGTTGATTGCACCACTTTTCAAATCATCATACATACGCTGAAACGCGGGACGCTCAAAGTTTGAACCACTGTAGCCATCATCCACATATTCATCAATGATACAAAAATCATCTTTATCTTCTAAGTAATCCTCAATCAGATTTCTCTGATTAGAAATACTATCACTCTCTGCTTTATCTCCATCCTCTTTCGACAATCGAAGATAAATTCCTGTACGGTATATTTTTTTCTTTTCTATAATATTTGAAGACAACAAAAGCCTTCCACCTCCTGATTCCGCCACAAATTGGCTTTAAGTCAGAAAGACGAAAGGCTATAAATCGAATCCATATTTTTTCTTACCCTACGCCTATCTTACCAAATCTATAATTCTATGTCTAGCAATTTTTCAATTACCTTTCTATGGATTTGACATAATGGATTAATGCTTCTTCAATACTGCATTGTTCAGCAAATCCAATTTTTACAACATATCCATTATTCAAATGGCAATATGGATTCTTTATCTGTCTGATATAATCCAGCACTCTCAAATGTGGCGGCAAGTCCTCTCTGATATGTACATCTGCAATATCTACCAGGGTACTTCGATCTACAGTCCTTATATCTACATTTGCCATCTCTCGAAGTTTTTCCAATGTAATCTCTTCCTCAATTTTCTCTATCTGCTCACTCATCTTTCATGCTCCTTCCAAATGTTTTCTTCACTAATAACATCTGTGGCTCGTCATATGGTAAGCACCTTTTTTAAGTTTTTCTTTTTTTAAGGTATCACGATGGTGCCATTTATCGGCTTATATAATAGAGGGACTTTTTTAGCGCAAGATTCGCCTGCGTGACACAATAACCCGATTCCGTGTTTTTGCATCCTTGACATATCTTGATGGTGATTTCGCTCCCCATTCCCTCGACATTTGAACTTTCTCAAATTTGAGTAAGTTGGCTTCCACGAAAAGTGGTCGCAGCTCCGTATATTTCATACGGATGGATAGAAAAAAAGGAGGAACCTACAATGACAAGACCAAAGAAAGAGAAAGAACTGACCCGTTCCCATCACATTACTCTGCGATTAACTGATACAGAATATGAACTCGTAACTGACAACGCAATCGAAGCAGGACTCTCCCGTTCCGACTATCTGCGTAAAATGATTCTGGATGGGAAAATAAATGTCAGATATGATATTGTTGTAGATTTACCGGAACTACAAAAACTGGTATCTGAATTTGGAAAGATTGGCGGGAATCTCAATCAGATAGCAAAATACTTTCATACTGGTGGCATTCGTTCTATGGCAATGCAGGATGAAATTTCTCAGTGTATTACAGATCTTTATGAGTTAAGAAAAGAAGTAAAAAGAATGGCAGGTGATTTTCATGGCAATATTAAAACACATCGCAAATAAAAGTGCGGACTATGGAAAAGTTCTAGATTATATGCTATTCCAACATGATGATTTTACAAAGAAAGAGCTTTTGGATGATAAGGGCAGGAAGATGTTGCGAGAAGAATATTATATCGACGGCATGAACTGTGAAGCTATGCTCTTTGATGAAGAATGTGAAATGGTCAATGAACAGTATCATAAAAATAAACGATATGATGAAATCAAATCCCATCATTATATTTTAAGTTTTGACCCTAACGATAAGGAAGATCATGCATTGACAGGAGAAAAAGCACAGGCTCTTGGTTTGGAATTTGCCCGTAATAATTTTCCAGGACATCAGGCTCTGGTCTGCACTCATACTGATGGGCATAATGGCAGTGGAAATGTTCATGTACATATCGTCATTAATTCTGTGAGGAAACTGGATGTAGAGAAACAAGATTTTATGGAAAGAGAATGTGACAGCCGTGCAGGATTCAAGCATCATCTAACAAACAACTACCTGCGTCACTTGCAGCAATCGGTTATGGATATCTGTCAAAGAGAAAATCTTTATCAAGTCAATCTGCTTTCTCCTGCTGCTGACAAAATTTCAGAAAAAGAATACTGGGTAAATCGCCAGGGACAAGATAAACTTAACGAATTGAATAAACAGATTGAAGCCGATGGATTAACGCCAAGCAAAACAGTATTTCAGACGCAGAAGCAATCACTCCGTGAAGCTATTGCAGAAATCGCATCTACTGCTACCTCTCTTACCGATTTTCAATCAGGGTTATTGGAAAACTATAACATTTCGCTGATTCACAAACGTGGAAGATACAGCTACCATCTTCCTGATTGTGAAAAGAATATTTCTGAAAGAGCATTGGGAGCACATTATGGTAAAGACTATCTGTTGCAACAATTTGATAAAAATACTAAAGGACTTGAAAAAGAAAATACGCAACCAGAAGAACCTCAAAAACCAATATCTTCATCTTTTCCTAATGAACCCGATGTATCTACTATCTTCAATCCATCCTATGATTATGGAAAAGACCCGATTGCAATTCTGTTTGTTCAAACTAATTTGCAACTGGTTGTTGATTTGCAGAACTGTGTGAAGGCACAACAAAGTGAAGCCTATGCTCAAAAAGTAAAAATATCCAACCTGCAGCAAATGGCCAAAACAATCGCTTATGTTCAAGAGCATGAATATGGCTCACAGGAAAATCTGCTGGAATCCTTTGAAGAGGTATCAGCAAAACTTACCGATGCACGAAAGACATTAAAGGAAACAGAGACTTCTCTACGTGATATCAACCAACAAATACACTATACTGGACAGTATCTGGCTAACAAAAAAGTCTATATTCAGATGGTGAAATCTAAAAATAAGGGAAAATTCAGGAATGAGCATTCCAGTGAAATTGCGCTATACGAAGCAGCACAAAAATTTCTCAAAGCCAAAAATCCAGACAGACAATTTCCATCTATCAAGGATTTAAAAGCTGAAAAAGAGAAACTGACCATCAAACGGTCAGCCCAAAAAGACACTTATAATTATTTCAGGGATTACCAAAAAGAACTCCGCACCGTCTGCTCTAATGTAGACAGTATCCTGGGAATATCACGAATCCGGCAACAAGAACAAGAAAAATCGCAGGATATTTCATAAGCCGGAATGACTGTCATTTGCCATCGGCTTCCCTCCTGCTACATTTCACGCTTATATATTTTTCAAGCCAATCAACTGCATCTTGCCAGGTAACAAATTCATAACTTCCTTTTTTTCTCATAAGCTGTGAAAAGAATGTGCTGACTGATGCTACCATTCCTCTTGTTCCAGGTAAAGTATATTCAGCTGTAATGCCGTATTGTTTTAGTATATCGAAATAGATTTTTGAACGATAGAGTGGATTACGGCTACTTCTTAGCGTTATTTTTCTTGAATCACTCTGTAGGAATGATAATGCCTTTCCGACCAGTTCTGCAGAACGATGCACACCGATTGCATAACTGACTACCACCCCATTTTCTGGATTGATCAGCGCACAAAGATAAATCTCCCCATCCCTGCTTGTTTTATATGTTCCAGTACCGATACAAAGCAGATTGGGGATTTTATCTTTAATTAGTTCCACACTCATTGAAGTTATATCTTCATCATCTTTCCATTGGACTATTTCTTCTGGTATATCCTGATATTCATATAAATGCAGAATATGATTATTCTTATCAGCCATGCTACTTCCTTCCAATCGCATACATTTATAAATCTTCCGGAATCACTAATTCTTTTTGCCCTATCAAATCATAAACTTTCTTAAATCCTTCACGCTTTGTCAATGTGCTTCCGAGTGAAGTTACAACGGCTGTGATTTTATCCTGTCCTACTTCTTCAGCAAAAGTTTTCACTGCCGGTGGCATGGTTCCTGCCCACAGAGGAAATACAACTATAATATCATCGGTCAGATTTGGTTTTTTATAATCTACTGGAATTGTCTTTCCACCAAGTGCCATCGCACCAGCTTTCATATAATTAATTTTACCATTCCAGTTCTTGTGATCTGCAATAATCTCTGGAGTAATGCCATGACGCTTTGCAAGTTTCTCCGCTACCTCTTTACTTCTTCCAGTTCTTGAAAAATAATAAATTTGCATAACCAGCACATCCTTCCTATAATGTCAAGCCCTAAATCATTGATTTTTCAGGCTTTTCTTTAAATAGTTACCTCTATAAACAGAGCTAAAAGTGTATGACAGTTATTGTATCTTGTACTGAATAGTGAAAGAAGGGTATAGTTTATAAAGCATCCTCTTGGTTTGCTCTATAAAGGCTATAATTCCTCTGTTCAACTATGATGGTGAACCTTCCGTGTCTAAAGGGATCGTGTCCCAACTTCCTTCGTCCCACCTGTTCATACACCGAGTGCCAGCTAAGCTTTCAAACAGGGTCGTGCCCTACGGAGAGAACTACTGCCAGCTACAGCTCTTGTTTGTATTTTGATTTTTACTGACCTCTTTGCTCCGCAGCGGACTGATATTCAGTGGACGCATTCCCGCTGTTTCGCTCAGTTGGTCTTTGTGCAGATGCAGTACTTGATGCACTCCATCGTTATCGGGTTTCTTTCCAGAACCCTGCACGATTTCAGAACTTTCTGGAACCCCGCAAGGGTCTGGAATTATGATATAGTCAGTTGGTTTTCCTTATGCTGCTAATGCCTCCTGTTTTGTCGGGCGTCTTATGTCCATTAACATCTTTTTCGGATCATAATTCGTCCCTTTCGTCAGTATTGTGTAGATTACTCTTAGCAGCTTACAGGCTATTACAATGAGTGACTGCATCTTCTTGAGCGGATTATCTGTCCTTGTCGTATAGTACAGATGGAGTTCCTTGAATTCCTCCGCACGTGCTACTGCTGACTTGGCTTTCATTTTGACGTTTCAAAATAAATATCACAACTATCACAGGCATATCTATATTTCATATATGAAAGAGCGCAAAGCCAATAAATGTTCTGCCCAACATTTCAAACCTGTCTTTATTGCAGCGACTTGATCAAACCCATTTGCCGGTTTTGCATTTTTCATAACGCTATCCATCCCCGTCTCATGTGCTTTAAAATCCAGATTTCCATCCACGTAATGCATTAAATCCATCATCACAAGTAAAAAATTTTCTGGCAATAGAGGCAAATATTTTAGCAGTTCATCCACTTTATCATATAAATCCATCCTATACTTTTGCATCATGACAAATAAATCCACTTCAATATTTTGTGGATTCCAGATGTCATTTGGATTAAATACAATTCCAACAATAGGTTCCTGGTAATAATTTTCCGTCACATTTGGAAAATCAGCTTGGATAAGATGTTCAATATAATCTATAAATTGCTCTGTGATTTCCTTGTCTGAAACACTTCCCCCATTGTACTGCGGTGGCTTTTTTGTCGCTATTTGAATAAAATCTTTTGCCATGTTATTAATGAACAGGTTTATCTTAAGTCCTAAACCATTTTTCATAACACTGGCTCGCAATCTATCATGCATCTCAATAGAGTGATTGATATTGTCTACTTCTGTTTGCAAACCTTTTATTGAGCCAATAATTTCATCTGTATTTTGACGTTGTTGTCGCGAAATATCCAATAGAGAAATAGCTAATTGATTTTTCGATAAATACTGCATAACAATACTTTCATTTATTTTCGAAACAATATTTATATCATCCGTAACAAAGCTCCTCAAAATAATATCCTTAATATTCTCAACAATCTTCTCCGGTCTAAGGTTTGGTGAAATCTCTTCCGCCTTTTTAGCAAGTACTTCATCTTTGCAATCTAAGTAAGTTACTTCCCTATATTCATTTTTGAATAAATCACTATGTGCAAATTGTTCTATTGTCAGATATAGAATCTGCTGATTTGTGTATTGTTCTCTTAATCCATCAATTTTATCAATACTTTTGCTCATTACAAAAGAAAAAACCTGCTCTAATAAAATTTCAAATGTCATATATTGCCCCTCACATTATTATTCCAACATTTTATATCTATGCCACATTGTAAAGTAAGTTACTACCAATCAATTATAGAAAAAAATTCATCAATATTTGTTCCCTTATTGCTTAAATTGTCCTTTTCTATAATCGTATTTTTAACAGAGACAGAAAAGCTACGCTTTTCACGTTTACACTCGTTCATTAAATACTTCTTTTGCTTTTTACACTTTTCAAGCATATGTTGATAAGAACGATTATCCGAATTTAAGAATTCATAAATATTTTGGTCACTTTTAAAGGTATCAATGCTCTTATAATGGAATACTTCTTTAATAAATCTATCAACTGGTTGATTTTTAAATTCTTCACTGTGTAAGCATGCGACATATTCAAAATCCGGATTGTCCACTATCAAAATGTATGGAATAGATTGTTTCTTATTTTCACGTCTACAATAATCCACCAATTCCATAAATTTTATTTTTTCTCCTGGATGTTTTGATAATCTATCTGCATCTATAATAATGAATTTTGCGATACAATTATTAAAAGGTTCCGTTTTTATCCTTTGTAAAAATGCAGAATAACCTCCACCGCCCATATTTATCGGCTTTAGTGTTACTTCAACACCTTGCTTGCATCGCATCTTATCTATATAATTGTATTCCGTATCTCCCTCGCAAAATACGACAAATCGCTTCCGGAGAATTTTCATAGGTCTACTCAAATGCCGTCCCTCCCAATATTCCCTTCATATAGAACTCGTATATTTTAGTGGAATCATATCTTACCTCCGGGAAATCACTAAGAGAATATAATTCCGAACTCAAGTCATCATGTACTTTTGTTATAAAATATATCTGTTCCTTCATGTAGGTTGTGAGATTCAAATGCAGCACATTATGTGTAGAAAAAACGAACTGGCCTCTGTGTGTCTTTCCATTTACAAACGAAATCACGCGATCAGATAATATGGGATTTAGCACACGATCCATCTCATCTGCAAATACTGTTTGCTCCTCATAGACCACTCTGAAAATATGAACTGCCCATGCAAAAAATTCCCTTACCCCTGTTGAATCAAGCTGCAGCTCTCTTCCAATTGTACTTCCATCTTTTCTTTTTCGTATAATCATTGTTTTGGCATATGGTTGTTCTTTATCCACACTAACTCTGCATATACTATAATCTACCATACGAAAAATATCTAAGTATCTTTTATCATTAAGAATCTCAATATCTTTCTGATTACTCCTTGCATCATTTGTCGCAGTCATCTGAAAAGATGTGGGACTTAATTTGTTCGTTACCCATTCTGTTACCATTGATGCATCTTCGTTTCCAAGCAGCGAATACCGAGTGACAAACAATCCAAACATACCTGCATTTTTTTTCATTGCATCTTGAATTTCTTTTGTTTCTGACGGTAAATCAAATGCATATTCTCTCTGTTCTTCATTCCAATAAATATGCATTTTTAAAACAAAATTTCGTTTTTTACTTTCTGCTACAGACAATGATTCTTCCAAAATACGAAACTGATTGATGGACAATTCATATTTATAAATATGTTCATTCGCAGCCACTATCTCAAAAACAAAGGACTGTGGCACTTCTTTTCGTTCTTTCTCTGAATAAGTAGTATTAATATACCCATCCACAGCTTTTACAGGTGCATTGTTCAAAAAAAGGGTTTTTAAAAACAGGATACTATTGATGAAATTGGATTTTCCACCTGCATTCTCTCCAACAATAACAGCTGATTTCAATACATTACATTCGTTCTCATAATTCGCATAATTATCTGGAAACCTGCTTTTGACTTTCCCTTTAGGTGCCTCCAGACTAAATTCAGCTTCATTATAAAATGAGCAAAAATTAGTGACCTTATAATTTATAAGCATGTTATTTCCTTTCTAAAACATAATTTCGTTTTACTTTGCTTGTATATCTTATATTATATACCTATTTTCATGTAAGTAAACACGTTTTTTTATTTTACTGTTATATTATTGATGATTCTGGGAACAATTCACCACGCAGCCTGTTTATTTTCGTAAGTTCGCCATGTTCATCTCCCAATAATTTGTTCTTTCAACCTAAAAACATTGCATTTCAACTTTTCTAAAGTTCAAATGCAATGTTTTTAGGTTGAATTTAAAAAAGAGTATTCAGATTAATATGCTCCTGAACACTCTTCTGCCTTGTGTGATAAACAGATACCATCATACTTCTTGATTCTCAATCGTCTTTGTATTTATTTGATACTACGCTCATATAATAATTGCAATCCACCGAATATGTGCTTTTCACATCTGGTATTCCAGTATATGTTTGTTTTTCGAATACGTCGTTTCATGTTTATATTTTGTATTTTTCAGTTCATCTTTGAACCGTTTTGAGCCAAAACAAAGTTTTCATAAATAAAGTATCGTATAATGACTCAAATATAAAATATGATTTTTACTCTCCGCCATGCAATGTTCTGCTACCTACAATTTCATTTTAATTCCGTTTCAAAATACATATCACAACTATCACAGGCATATTTATATTTTCCATCCAGCCCTTCTGTCATGGAAACTGTTCCTCCACAGAAAGGACAATTGCATTGTTCTCCCTTTTTCAAGCGTTCCATCAATTCCAAAAATTGTGGAACGTTCATGTTATTACATTGTTCTGTCCAATTTGCACCTAATGCCTTGCGAAGTTTATCATCTATAAGAAAAGCTTCATCACCTTCACCAAGTTCCTCATGATACATCCAAGAGTCTGTCTGTCTTATCGTTTTTGAATTTCCAAATGCATCTGCCAATATTACTATGACCATTGTCTCTTGATCTTCCTGGCGTTCTTCACAGCCAAAATCATCCTCGAGTATCTGAACTACTCTGTATTTTTCTTTCATTCGTTCACCTTCCTGCACATTTAACAGCGCATCCATTACATCATTTCTGTGTCCCACAATATGGCAACCTGTTCATAAGCCATCATGTATTCCCGTTCTCCATCTTTCAGCTCGGCTCGCTGCTCTTCTGTCAGCTGTTCCAGAGCCTGCTCGGGATCTAGATCTTCAGCTTCTGAAATCATGTGATAAATCGTGGTTCGCTTCCAATAATCCAACAAGTAATCAAATAAATCTGATGCAGTATAGAATAGATTCTGATTAGAGAATCCCTGCTCTTTGTCAAACCATTCAAGTACGATATAGCAAAATGGATATGCATCTGAAACACAAAAATCATTCAGGTCCTCAATAAAATCCACAAAGATTTCCTTTACCTGCCTGCACTTCTCGCATTCTTCCTTTGAGATTGTTTCTTTATTTACCATACCAGTTCCCCTTACCGCTACTTTTTCCAAACACCTGTATATTCATAAGTATCGCTCCTATTATTACGCTTTAGTAATTCAAATCATAGCACGAATAACGGCACTTTTCCAGATAGCGTTGCATTGTTCGCATAAAAAAAGACATTCAAGCTTTTGCTTAAACACTCTCTTTGTGAGTTCCCTCCCTCGCCAATCAAACCCTCTGGCAAAGTGTGTTTCACTTCCGATATCAATTCCTACCACTAAAGTTGTCTCTTTGACTTGTTCTATCTTCGCATTCTGTGTATAATTCATTTGGAACCTCCGGTTAATTAAGATGTTTTTCATCCGGCAAGATGATATCTTAATTATACTGTGAGGTTTCTTTTTCGTCTATTGACGACTTTTATGAATTACAGGAATGCTTCTTATTTAATCAGAATATTTTCAGTTCATATTTTTCAGGATTACTTCTGATATCATATTCAGCATTCAACTCTTTAGGTTCATAAGAGAACTGAAAAACAGCATCATCTTTCCCAATTTCTTCAGTTGTATGATACACTGACACCTTCAGCTTTCTTGGATATCCATTTTCATCATTAGTCAATATTACAGATTTAAATGAATTATCAATACACATCTGAATAATTTGCTTTGCAAACTCTTCTCGATTCTCAATAGTCTTAGAATTTGATACCACACTCATGTAATAATCATTGCCAGATGTGATAGTACTCCTTAAATCTGGTATCCCTGAATATGCGTGCTTGCGAATAAGTACTACAAGAGCAATAGCCACTACTACCAGAACAAGTACAGAGACAACATTCTTTTTAATGCTTCTATTTGGTATCAATAATCCTTCCCCAATCTTCCTCATCAAACTTATCTATCAGTTTTATATCTGAACCATAATCAAACATCTTCATTGAGAGGTATTGGCTCATATGCATTAGATTTGATATTATGATTTCCACATCTTTGTCCTCTTCTACATGCAGACGAGCGCACACTCTTCTATTTGCATCATAAATATCTGAATACAATTTTTCACAGACAGTCCCTGGTGCCATTTCGTTTTTCACAATCTTGTTTGCTGAATCTGGTAAAGTGTGTAAATCATATACACCGGTCATTAGATTATAAATCAGATTCTTCTTTTCGTTTCTCTCCATAATTCTATTCCCATCTACTACAATGTATTTATGGTTAATATCCCTTACAACCAGTAAGGAATTATCCATCTTGTTACTTAAGCTGTTAGAATGTAGGTAGCAATGGTATATCGGCTTCCTTTCTTGGACTTCGCGTCCGTAAATAAGACTGATAACCAGCTCCTCATTCGCAGCATTCGTTTTATGCAGGTTGAACTGCCTTTATTGGTTCGTTCGTGTCATCCCACAGTAGATTGAATAGGTAATGAGTAAAACTGGTACTTATCCATTGTAATTAATCTTAAGGAGTAACAAATATATGAACGCAGTAGGTATCGATGTTTCTAAAGGTAAAAGTATGGTTGCAATTCTCCGCCCTTATGGAGAAATTATTTCCACACCGTTTGAAATCAAGCACACTTCCAGTGATATCAATGCACTTGTAGAACAAATCAAGTCTGTTGAAGGTGAATCGCGCATCGTGATGGAACATACGGGACGTTACTATGAAGTCCTTGCTCATCAGTTAGCACAAGCAAATCTTTTTGTCAGTGCTGTTAACCCCAAGTTGATTAAGGACTTTGATAATGATTCACTTCGCAAAGTAAAATCTGACAAAGCAGATGCTGTTAAGATTGCCCGTTATGCTCTTGACAAATGGCAAAACCTTAAACAGTATAGTGTCATGGATGAATTACGCAATCAGCTAAAAACCATGAACCGTCAGTTTGGCTTTTATATGAAGCACAAGACGGCTATGAAGAATAATCTTATCGGCATCCTTGACCAGACCTACCCTGGTGTTAACACCTACTTTGATAGTCCTGCACGTAGTGATGGCAGTCAGAAATGGGTTGATTTTGCATCTACTTACTGGCACGTTGACTGTGTTCGTAAAATGTCATTAATTGCATTTACTGACCATTATCAGAAATGGTGCAAACGAAACAAGTACAACTTCAGCCAAGCCAAAGCTGAGGAAATTTATGGAACTGCTAAGGAGCTTGTTCCTGTACTTCCAAAGGATGAAGTAACTAAGCTTATTATCAAACAAGCTGTCGACCAGCTTAACAGTGCATCAGCAACAGTGGAAAGTCTTCGCTCTCTTATGAATGAAACTGCAGCTAAACTTCCAGAATACCCAATCGTTATGGAGATGAAAGGTGTTGGTCCGTCACTGGGCCCGCAGCTTATCGCCGAAATCGGTGATGTGACTCGCTTTCATAGTAAAGGTGCATTAACTGCATTTGCTGGCGTTGATCCCGGTGTAAATGAATCTGGAACCTATGCACAGAAAAGTGTTCCAACCTCAAAAAGAGGTTCTGCAGACCTGCGAAAAACTCTTTTTCAGGTAATGGATGCCCTTATCAAAACCATGCCTCAGGATGACCCTGTTTATATGTTTCTTGATAAGAAGCGTGCTCAGGGGAAGCCCTACTATGTCTACATGACAGCTGGTGCGAATAAATTTCTTCGCATCTACTATGGTCGAGTGAACGAATATCTTTCAACTCTTCCAGAATCAAACTAATCCAAAACTCTCATTTTTTGACCAGCACGATGTGGTGGTCTTATTTTGATGCCTACTTTTCAACCTGTATAAAATTTTCAATGTTCTTTCAATTTAGCCTTGACTTTTTATTTGCAGGCTT
>NZ_FQZY01000062.1 GCF_900142165.1 Hespellia stercorisuis DSM 15480 | reverse complement strand
ATCCACATCCTCTCCTTGCAGAAAAGCTGGTTCTTTCAATACTTCTAGTTCTTCTTCCGGCTGAGCTACTTGTTGCTGCATTTCCTGCTTTACTTCGTTCTTAATCTGCTCTTCTCTGGCAATGGCGGCCCGTTCTTCGGCCTTTGCTCTGGCAATCTCTGCCTGCAGCCGGCGCTCCTCTTCCTGTTTACGCCGTTCCTCTTCTCTGACAAGAATCTCAGCTTTCTGGCGCTCGTACAGATTGATCACATCGATTGCCTTGGCCATGCTGAGCGTGTCTACGTACACCTCGATTGCTTCGGATTCTTTCTCGGACTGCATTGCCTTGATAGCGTCTATCGTTATCCTCGCATCTTCCACATACTTCGAAATTTCCTCCCGTATTGTTTTAATGGAAGTGGAGACGTTCTCCCACTTCGGATTAAATATCTTCTCAAAAGGAAGATATCTCCCCATATCTCCAATAATTTCGTCGTAAATCTTTCGGCACTGTACACGCTTTTCTGCTTTCTTTTTGGCGTCAAACTCTTTCACCTGGTCATCGATCAGTTGGATCGGCTCATCGATCTTCTTTGTCAGGTTTTTCATCTGCTCCTCAAATGCGTCACACGGTTCCATCCATTTTTTCTTTGTGGCTTTCCGGGCTTCATCGATTTCTTTTTTTAGTCTTCGTAGTCCGGCCACCTCGCCTTTTGCAATATCCTTTGTTTCCTCTGTAAAAACGGCACCCTTATACTCCGCCAATTTTGTATCGAGCTGCTTATTCAGCTCCTCAAAGTTAAGTTCTATGGTTCCAGGGTTCTGGTTAACCCTCAATGCTAACTGGTTCATTATTTTCCTCCAATCTGTAATTTTCAGCTTTCCGCCTATGCATACTCTTCTCTATCCGATCCACTTCTTGTCTGGCCAGGCACTCACGGTCGGCCCATTCCATGTAATCGTCGTCATCCCAATCGTCTCTCCGATTCACAACTATTCCTCCGCATTCTCCTCATTGGAAAATAATATTTCACACATACATGCGTATAGTAATGCTGCGTCTACTTTCGGACGCTCATTTTCGGTTCCCAGCACGGCATCAATCTTCTTAATATCATCTTTCATAAATCCATTTAAAATCCTAATATGTGCATCCGTCATAACCTCCAATAAGATGTTCTCATCCACATGCTGTGTCTCCTGTTTATACACTGTTTCCGGATCAATATGTGCTGCAGAGAATAATTTTCCTACGACTTTATCTGCGAACACCTTAGGAGCGTTTTTCTCCAACTCTTTTTTGAATTGTGCTATGGCGAGTGTTAGCTCAGTTGCTAGTTCCGCAGGGTCTCCTTTTAATGTAATAACCCCATTTTCTGAATGTATCATTTACTTTCTCCTCCAAAATTGTTATAATGTAATTGGTTTTTTATCAGAGCGCTTGTCCTTGCCGGGACTATCTAAGCGCTCCTTTTTATATTGCGTATCCGAACGCCAGCCAGTACAGGACCATGCTGCTCAGTATAATGATCGGCACTGCTGTTATCACAATGTCTGCTCCGTCGCTCCGGCGTCTGCGCCGGTACTTTCTTCTTGACAATGTTCCACCTCCTTCCTATCCCCATTAAAATACCACTTGATACACATCTCACGTTCCTTCTCTTCCTCCTGATCAGTAATCGCCCCTATGGACAATGCAAAAGATATCTGTGCACGCCTCCAGTTATATTTCGTGTCTGAAGGATCTTCTTCGTATGGACTTACCGCATCTAAAAGATGCTTTATTTCTTCCTGGTTCATCATGGGCCTGTCCTCCTCTCCCCGCCTAAGCGGTTTTATCCTTCTTGTCGCCTTCCTTTTCAAGGGTATGTGTAATTTTTGTACCTCTCTGATCTTCCAATAATCGGGTCAATATCGCTGCCAGTTTGTCTAATGTTGGTGGTGTTCCTCTAATGATACAATCCTGTTTCTGATTCATATCAATACCTCCAATCTTCTAAATTATGTTATGTGTTGCTGGTTGTACTTGTTACCGAAATCTTCTCGAGCAAATAAATAAATTATCAGGCACATCACCGCTTATCGATGATTTCCTCTATAGTATCTAACCAAGCAAGAGCTACCACAAAAAGTTCTTTAATCTGATAATCGAACAATGGCATACTCTCCGATAATTTCAGAAGTAGTCGTTAAAATATGGATTGCTTCATCTCTCGAAAGATTTTCCTCGGAGAATTTTTTGATAATAAATTCAGTGAGTTCTCCGATTTTCTCCCCGCTAAAAACTTCTCCGTTATTCATCTGAATACTTGGGAATGTCATCTACACCACCTCCTTTGCTTCGTCTTCCGTTCGTGAATTTAATTCACTTTCATTTGCAAAAAAAATTGCATCTCTTTCCTTGTTTGACAATCCAAGAACATCTGATAGTTTTATGATTTCAGAAGCTTTAAAATCGCTCTTCTTATCAGAAAGCCTATTATATAGGGTTTCTCTTAGCATTCCAGTCTTATTAGATATAAAGACCATTGTCATTCCAGAATCTTCAATGCATTTTCTTAATGCCACTACATCTGTCATATCGCACCTCCTTTGCTGATTTAAATTCACTGTATCATGTTTGTGAATATCTGTCAACATTTTTTAACAATTTTGTTGATTTTCTTTCACAATCGTGGTATAGTCATCTTATGAAAGGCGGTGTATCAATGTTAGATTTATATAAGAACATAAAAAAACTGAGATTAGAATTAGGTTTGTCTCAAGACTCATTGGCGAAAATGACGGGATACACAGACCGTTCTTCTATTACTAAAATAGAAAAAGGTGAGGTCGATTTACAACAGTCAAAAATAGAACTATTTGCCAAAGCATTACACACGACCCCTAAGAAGTTAATGGGATGGGATAAAGAGGAACCTGACAAACCCAACACCATCGCAGCGCACTTCGATGGAACGGAATATACAGAAGAACAGATTGACAGAATCAAGGCTTTCGCAGCATTTATCAAATCAGAGCAGTAAGTCCGATAAATCGTACATGCATTTTGTTAATATAGACACATAACGATTTAGGAGGAGATTTTCTTGAATAAATACGAAGAACTTATACAAGAAGCTGCGGACAACAATGTAAATGTCCATGACTTCAGATTAGAAGATAACCTGTCTGGACTATACGTAGATGGGAATGTAGCAATTGATACGGGAATTGAAACTACAACAGAGAAGACCTGCGTTCTGGCCGAAGAACTCGGGCACCACCACACAACAGTGGGAAACATCTTGGATCTGTCAGATGCCCAGAACGCCAAGCAGGAACGACAGGCAAGACTTTGGGCGTACAACAAGCAGATCGGGCTGAGAGGGATTGTGAATGCTTTCGAGCATGGGTGCCGGAGCAGCCAAGAAATTGCAGAACATCTGGGTGTGACAGATGAATTTCTATACGATGCAGTGGAATGCTACAGAGATAAATATGGGCTCTACAAAGAAGTGGATAATTACATCATCTACTTTATTCCGAACCTTCGGATTGGTAAGATGATTTGATTATATAACGTGGTCGTTATAAATGTGCGGGTTACAAATGAGGAGGGAAATAAAATGGCATTAATAAAATGCGAAGAATGTGGAAAAGAGTATTCAAACAAAGCGCCGGCGTGTCCAAACTGTGGATGCCCTACACCGGATTTTAAAGAAACCGTGACGGAGGCACCACAAGAAGCTGTCCCAGTTCCGCCAGAGGCTGCTCCGGTTCCACCTGTTGCTCCAACTCCGGCGTATACGCCGTCTGCTCCATTTACGGTAGCTTCGGAACCGAAAAAGGGGAAGTCTTCATCAAAAATTGCGGTTGTGATTGCTGTAATATGCGGGATTGTGGTACTTTGCGGTATTGGGTTTATAGCTTTAAGCGGAGATTCCACGAGCTCCAGTTCTAAGTCCAGTGAAGCATCAGGGGTAAAAACTGCGGAAAAAATGGAATATGTAGACAATATCGATGTTGTAGCGTCCAACCCGAAAGATTACAAAGGAAAATATATTAAATTTTCCGGGCAAATATTGAGTGTTGAGGAAAGTGACGAAATATATGCATTGCAGGTGTACACTGACGAGCATTATGAAAATAGCGTACTCGTTTATGTAAAAAAAGAACTCGCTGACGAAAAGTTTGTATCCGATGAATACGTATCAGTTGATGCTAAAATTGACGGAGCGTATAACGGGAAAACAATAATTGGTGTTGATTCAACATGGGCAAAATTAACCGCATTGAGCATCGAGAAAACAACCTATACAGACGCATTCTCGAAAGCAAACAGCACATGGAACATAACTGATTGTGTAGTTGATCAGAACGGTCTTGTTGTCTCCGTAGACAAAGTTGAATTTGCTGATAATGAAACAAGGGTCTATATGACTGTAACAAACAACACCACCGAAAAGTGCTATCTGTGGGAAAGTTCAACCAAATTAGTCCAAGACGGGGTGCAGCACGAACAGACATATAACTTCAAAGCAGATCATCAATCCCTTTCATCGGAAATAATGCCCAATGCTTCTTCCTCTGGCATTCTTTCTTTTGAAGCCATTGACAGCACAAAAGATCTCCAGGTGATTGTGGAGGGACATAGTGATGATTATAAATTAAAATTTTCTCCATACACATTTAATGTAACAGCTCCAAAGTAGAAAATCATCCTGATGATTACCGCATATTTTCCAGATAGACGTTGAAGAGTGATTTCAAGGCCCAATAGGTGGAATACAATTTAAAAACAGCCCGGTATTGGCGTACCGAACTGTTTCGTTGAAGACACTATACAAGATGCATCCGCATCCGATATAATCAACCACAAACAAATTATATCACACAACGGGTGCACCTTGCAATAGGTGTATTTTTTGTACCCTAAAATAATAAACTTACAAAGGAGTGATCATAATGGATATAACTAAAATCAAACGATGTGCAATCTACATCAGGGTAAGCACGGAAGAGCAGCACCTGAATGGTCTCTCCCTGCAGGCGCAGCGCAAAGCCCTGACGGCCTACGCCAAAGAACACAACTATGTAATCGTGGACGTTTACGCTGATGAGGGAATCTCCGCAAGAAAGTCCATGAATCACCGCAAAGAGCTGCTGCGGCTCCTATCAGACGTAGAAAAGGGAAAGGTCGATATGATACTGGTCACCAAGCTGGATCGATGGTTTCGCAACATCAAGGATTACAATACCACTGAGGAGATCCTCGCAGCGCACCGCTGTTACTGGAAGACCATATTTGAGAACTACGACTCTTCCACTGCCAACGGCCAGATGGTCATCAATATTATGCTCTCGGTCAATCAGGCGGAGTGTGACCGCACCTCCGAACGAATCAAAGCCGTGCTGGACTACAAGAGGTCTGTCGGGGAAGTTACCAGCGGCCGCATTGCCTGTTTCGGATACAAGGCGGTGAATGGACATCTGTTCAAGGACGAGAGCACCATGAATCTGGTGGATGAGATGTTCCAGTATTACTTCGGCTGCATGAACAAGCGCAGGACATACCAGCATCTACTGGAAGAATTTGGTGATCTGGTCCCACCATATGCCACCTTTGCCAAGCTTTTCACCCGGGAGACTTACACCGGGACCGTGCAGGGGATACCGGATGCCTGCGAGCCCTACATCACCCAAGAGCAGTACCGGCTGATCCAACAGATCAGCGACACCAGAACTTCAGCCGAGGAGCATGAAGCCTACTTTTTCAGTGGGCTCATCAAGTGCCCTGTCTGCGGAAAGAACCTCTGCGGCTACGTAAAGAAGAACCGGAAGAAAAACGGAAAGGTGTTCCTGTATAAATCCTACCGCTGCTACAATCACATGAAGAACCGCCGGCTCTGCTCCTGCGGCATGACGATCCATGAAAACACCGTAGAGAAATATATGCTGGAACAGGTCCCGGTCACCCTGGACACCACCATCCAGATGGAGGAGGCAAGAAAGCGCCGGGTATCCAACCAGGGAAGGATCCTCGGACTGCAGTCTGAACTGGATCGTTTGAATATTCAATTTCAAAAAGGACGAATTTCGGAATCGTATTATGATGAACAATATGATATGATAAAGAAAAAACTCGATACAGAACAGTCCTCCGGTCCCCACACTGTGATCGCCGAATATGTCACGGAGCTGCTGTCCGGGAACTGGATCTGTCTTTATGATCAACTGGATGCCGAGCACAAATCCGTCTTCTGGAAGACAGTCGTATCTGAGATTAATATTGATAAAACCCACAGATTGTGCGGTTTTAAATTTAATACTGAGGTGGTGTAGTCTTTTTCCTCCCACAGTTGAGTTTGAACCATCTGCCACCAAACTCGAGCAGGAAGGTTCCGGATATGTCGTTGCATCCCTCGGAGTTGACAGTGGTTTTGTTCCCTACACGGACTTCTGCGCAAAAACAAGTTATATCAACGCACATCCTGATGTCATTCAAAATTTCACCAATGCACTGCAAAAAGGACTTCAATATTGCCAGGGGCATGATGCTGCCCAGATTGCCACTGTTATTCTGCCGCAGTTTGACGATATGGATTCAAAGACCCTGACCACAATTGTCTCCCGCTATCAGGATCAGGATACCTGGAAAAATGATCTGATTTTCACGGAAGAAGCGTTTGATCTGATGCAGGATATTCTGGAATCTGCAGGAGAATTGAAAGAGCGCGTTCCTTACGAGAAACTGGTAACTACCGAATTTGCAGAGGTTGCCGCTGAGAATTAACATCACGCCGAAGCGCGGTCACCTCAGTGACCATATTCCATTTGTGCGTAGTACGCATCCCCCGGAGGGTTTTTATGCAATAGGAAAGTTCAGAGAACTTTCCTATTGCATAAAACAATATCCGGCTCCTGTCTGCATCGCATTTTCTTTATTCCTTTACAAAACACCATGTCTCCACATCATACATCCCTTTTTCTGTCAGCCTTATCTGCGGGATGACCGTCAGTGCCATAAATGACAATGTGGTAAATGGATCCGCTCCCTGTTTCACCCCCATTTCCCGCGCCATCTTATCCATCTTACTGATCTGCCTCTGCACATTTGGAGCACTGTCAAGACTCATCAATCCACCGATTTCCAACGGCAGAGTAGCTTTCACTTCCCCAGCGGACGCAATTACGTAGCCTCCACGGATTTTTTTCAATTCCTCCACTGCCAGAATCAGGTCTTCATCGTTATCCCCTGCCGCAATGATATTGTGCGAATCATGGGAAACTGTCGTTGCGATCGCACCTCCCTTGATTCCATACCCTTTCATCGGGCAGACTCCGACTTTTCCGTTTTTTCCATGCCGTTCTACCACACATAATTTCGTATATTCGCTGTCCGGTACAAATACCTCGCCTTCCCCGGGAATCATCTCGATGCAGTGTCTGGTCAGGAGCTGATACGGAACCAGCTCCATCACATGATTTTTCTCTTTCCGCTTCACCTGCAGCTTTTCTTTAGTCAGTTCATCAAATATAACCGTATCCAGGAGCGACTCATCTTTTATCCGGTATGAATAAGCATTCAGCACGTCCTCTGTGATGAGCCGGCCTGCTTTTATCACGCTCTCCGGCTTCACCGTTTTCAGATCATCCAAAATCATCAGATCCGCCTTAAATCCAGCTGCAACCGCACCTGCATCTTTCAGACCATATGCCTTTGCCGCATAGTAAGAGCCCATTTTGTAAGCCTTTTCCACCGGCACACCGATCTCGATTGCCATCCGCACACAGGCATTGATATGGCCTTCTTTTTCAATATCCTCAAGATGCTTGTCATCCGTACAGAACAGGCATTGCTCCAGCGGAACCTTCTGCTCCAGAAATCCCTTGACCAGCGTCCTCAGATTGTGTGCACCGCTGCCCTCCCGCACCAGGATATAAAATCCGGCACGGAGTTTTTCCAGGGCCTCCTCCGCCGTCCCACATTCATGATCGTCATAGATTCCGGCAAGCTTGTAAGCCTGTACATCTTTTCCGGTGATGCCGGGCGCATGTCCGTCCATGATCCGGTCACTGAACAATTGAAGTTTCTCCATCGTCTCCAGCTCTTCTCCCAGCACATCCATAAACCGCATCATTTCCCCCAGTCCCAACACACGCGGATGACTCATGAACGGCTCCATATCGGCTGCAAGAAATTTTCCGGCCCCATTGGTGTCCACATCCGTTGCCGGAACACTGGACGGAACCATCACGTAGACCGTCACCGGCACCTCCTCCGAGCTGTCCAGAATAAACGAAAGTCCACTGGCACCGGACACATTCACGATTTCATGGGGATCCGCAATGATCGTGGTCGTCCCCTGTCTGACAATCTGCCTCGCGAACTCCAATGGTGTGACCATGGACGACTCAATATGCACATGCCCATCGATCAGCCCCGGGGCAATGTACTTTCCCCGGCAGTCCATCTCCCGCTCTCCCTCATAATCGCCGATTCCGACAATGGTATCTCCCACGATTGCAACATCTGCCTGTATGATTTCTTCCGTAAAAACATTTAAGACAGACCCGCCTTTTAAGACAAGCTCCGCTTTTGCCTCTCCTCTTGCCGCTTTGATTTTATTGACCTGCATACTTTTGACCTCCCGCAATTTCATATACCTCCCGCCTACGGCGGATTCCTTCTTAAATGCATAATATTGAAGATTATACCCAATAAATATTATTTTTGCAAGAAGCCAGCAGACATTCATGAACACTACCAGACATTCATAAATATAAATCAGACAGTCCCGATCCCAAATTCTAAAATGTTATAGATTCTTAAGATTTACCCCCCTCATTTATCTGTAAATCCACTTTAAATCATGCTATAATGTACGCGACAGCAACGAGCAGTGCCGACAGCTGATAGCAGGCGTTTACGTTGTGCTCGCACATAAGTAAATGCTTGCTATCATCTGTCAATAGGGCGAATGCCCGCGAGTGAGATGAAGCAGCGCGGAATCGAACGGCACTGCGGATGACTGGCTTACCTCAAAGCAATGAGCAGTACAAAACCTCCATCCAGACATAAACATATAAAGAAAGGACGCATATGATAAAATTCAAAAAACAACCAATAGAAGAAGCTGACCTTCCGGTTCGCCAGGAACACATTCAGCGATTCCACGTTGATCCCCGGAAGGGTCTTAGCCCCGAGCAGGTGACGCAGCGATTTGAAGAAGGATATTCCAATATTCCGGTGGATCCGCCTTCCAAATCGGTAAAGCAGATCATCCATGATAATGTGTTTACATATTTCAACTATATTTTCGCGGTACTTGCTGTCCTTCTAATCGTGGTCGGCTCCTTCAAAAATCTGACATTTCTTCCGATCATCATCGCCAACACGCTGATCGGTATCATTCAGGAGATCCGTTCCAAAAAGGTACTGGACAATCTGACCGTACTTCACGCGCCAAAGGCGCATGTTATCCGCGGTGGCAAAGAAATTGAAATTTCTGCGGACGAACTGGTACTGGATGACGTGGTCGTCTTTTCTGCCGGCGGACAGATTCCGGCGGATGGAACCGTGCTTGCCGGGGAGGTCCAGGCCAACGAATCCCTGATTACAGGTGAGTCCGACGAGATTACCAAACTGCGGGGTGACCAGCTCCTCTCCGGAAGTTTCGTAGTATCCGGGCGCTGTCTGGCGCGGATGGACGCAGTAGGCGAGGATTCCTATATTTCCAAGCTTACACTGGAGGCCAAGGCTGTCACGGACGTGGGTGACTCCGAGATGATGCGCTCTCTGAAACGTCTTGTCAAATGGGTCGGCATCATGATCATTCCCATCGGTCTGATTCTGGTCGGTGAGCAGTGTCTGGTAGAGCATGAACCATTTCGGGACAGCGTCATTTCCATGGTCGCCGCCGTTATCGGTATGATTCCGGAGGGTCTCTACCTGCTGGCAAGTGTTGCCCTGGTCGTGTCCGTCATGCGTCTCGCCAAAAAGAAAGTACTGGTTCACGAGATGTCCTGCATCGAGACCCTTGCCCGGGTGGATGTACTCTGTGTCGACAAGACCGGTACCATCACGGAGAACACCATGGAAGTCAATGCGCTGATCACACTGTCTGCCTACAAGCCGGACGAGATGCAGCCTCTGGAGATTCTGCTCGGCGACTTCGCCCACAATATGAGCAAGGATAACATCACCATGGCCGCACTTCAGAACTATTTTAAAAAGAACACACATATCCGAGCAAGCAGTGTTGCCGGTTTTTCTTCCGCAACAAAATACAGCAGTGCGACTCTCAACTCCGTCACCTATGTGCTGGGAGCGCCTGAGTTCGTCCTGCGCCAGCAGTACGGAAAAGAGCAGACGGAGATTGAGAAATACTCTTCTCAGGGATTCCGTGTCCTGGTATTTGGTAAATATCACGGGAAAGTGAAAAAAGGGCAGCCTCTGACCGAGGCAGTGGATGCCTACGCGCTGGTGCTCATGGCCAATCCGATCCGGAAGGAGGCGCCCACTACATTCGCTTACTTTGAAGAACAGGGCGTTGACATCAAGGTTATCTCCGGTGATAATCCAGTGACCGTCTGCGAGATTGCAAAAAAAGCCGGTATCACCGGTGCCGAAAATTATATCGATGCCAGCACACTGAACACATTGGATGACATGGCCGATGCCATGCTCCATTATACAGTTTTTGGCCGCGTGACTCCGAATCAGAAACGCCAGTTTGTGGAAGTGCTGAAACAGCAGGGTCACACTGTTGCCATGACCGGTGACGGTGTCAACGATGTGCTCGCTCTGAAGGATGCGGACTGTAGTATCGCCATGGCGTCCGGAAGTGACGCTGCGGCGCAGGCTTCTCAGCTGGTTCTTCTGGAATCCAACTTTGGCTGCATGCCGGAGGTTGTACTGGAAGGACGGCGTGTCGTCAACAACATCCAACGCTCCTCCAGCCTGTTTCTGGTAAAGAACATCTTCTCTTTGTTGATGGCACTCTTTTCCATGATCACGCTGAACAGCTACCCGCTGACCCCGTCACAAATCTCCATGGTCAGTATGTTCACCATCGGAATTCCTGCATTCTTCCTGGCTCTCGAGCCGAACAAGAACCGGATCACCGGCCACTTTCTCACCAATGTCCTGCTGACCGCGCTGCCCGCCGGACTCACTAATTTTATTGTGGTCGGTTCCATGGTAACCTTCGGACATGTATTCGGCGTGGATTCCACAGATGTCTCCACCGCCTCCGCACTGCTGCTTGCCGTGGTCGGACTGCTGATTTTATTCCGCATCAGCAAGCCCATGAATATGCTCCGGCTCTCCGTGTGGATCTGCATGATAATCGGTTTACTGGTTTCCATCATTTTCTTCCACGATTTGTTTGGAATCACAGCAATTTCCCTCAAATGCGGCATGCTGCTCGTAGTATTCTCCATTGTCACGGAGCCGATTTTCCGATATCTGACACTATTGATTGAGATGCTGCAGCGATTTTACAAATATATGCACCACCGCTGGACTGTTGCACATTCCTAAATGTGATATAACGAAAATAAAAGGAGCTGCACACTGGCTGATTAAAAATCAGCCAGTGTGCAGCTCCTTTTATTTTCGTTATAACAGCTATCGTTTACATTATTTTTTCTGCCGCACTGATAAGGTATGGATTCTCTGCATCATAAAACTGCTCATCCTCCACTGCACGTGCAATCTTTGGATCTATCGGCATCTTTCCGAGTACTTCCACACCGAGATCCACCGCAATCTCGTCAATGTGGCTCTCACCAAAGACATTGATCTTCTTTCCACAGTCCGGACATTCCAGATAACTGTAATTCTCCACCACCCCGAGAATCGGAATGTGCATCTGTCTGGCCATGTTGTAAGCCTTCTTCACGATCATCTGTACCAGATCCTGCGGTGACGTCACAATGATAACACCATCAACCGGAAGTGACTGAAATACTGTGAGCGGTACATCACCGGTTCCCGGCGGCATATCCACGAACAGATAGTCCAGATCTCCCCAGATAACATCTGACCAAAACTGAGTCACCACACCTGCGATCACAGGGCCTCGCCAGATAACCGGTGCCTCCTCATCCTCCATCAAAAGATTGATGGACATGATTTTCGTTCCGTCTTTTGCAATACACGGATAGATTCCATCCTGCGTCCCCATCGCCTGTTCATGGATTCCATACATCTTTGGTATCGACGGGCCTGTAATATCCGCATCCATAATTCCGACTGCATATCCCTTCTCACGCATGGTCCTCGCAAGTGATGCCGTCACAAGTGATTTTCCAACACCGCCTTTTCCGCTCACGACACCGATCACTTTCTTGATTTTTGACTGTGCATTTGCCGGGGCTCTCATATCCTGCGGTTTACTTCCACAGGAGTCAGAATGTGCGCATCCCTCGCAGGATCCAGAACATTCTTCTGTATGCTCTTCTGCCATAACTACATCCTCTTTTCTCTATAATTTTACTGCTTTCTATTCTATCACACAAATTTCAACATTTCAACGGCACTGCTCCGCCTGTACAGAACATTTTACATGACAACCCCGGTATAAGACGGTATAATAAACCTATGTAAAGCGGTCCTTCAGAAGTGAGGGACTGCTTTAGGACAATGAAATTATTCTCACTATTTGCAGCAAATAACATATGGATTTTTCACAAAATGGAGGTATGAATGAAGACAAATGATAGAAACCCAGACGAAACCCTTGACTTTACCGATGAGACAGCTCCCTTCTCGGACACCTCAAAGCATCTGTATCCCCTGGACCGCATCAACGGCTTCGATGTCCGGCCCGGATTTTTTATGATGACCGGTGCTGTCGCATTTACCGGAGGAGTCAGCTTCACCGTCCAGTCCATCGGTGCCACATCCTGCGAGCTGCTGCTCTTCCACCGCAAGGCTGCCCATCCTTACGCCGTCATTCCGTTTCCCGAGACTTACAAAATCGGCCACGTCTATTCCATGGCCGTCTTCGGTCTTGACTTTTCCAAATTTGAGTACGCCTACCGGCTCGACGGTCCCTACGATCCTTCCAGAGGGCTTCTGTTTGACAAAAGTCATATTCTGCTGGATCCTTATGCCAAGGCCGTCACAGGGCAGAGCGTCTGGGGTTCCAAGGAAATCGACTCACCTGGCTATCGGGGCCGTGTGGTGCGAAACATTTTTGACTGGGAAAGCTCTGTCCCGCCCAAGCTTCCGATGGACGATCTTATTATCTACGAAGCGCACGTGCGCGGCTTTACGAAGATGGCTCCCGACGTTGAGTATCCCGGAACCTATGCCGCTCTGAAAGAGAAGATTCCCTATCTGAAAGAACTGGGTGTCAATGCGGTGGAACTGATGCCGATCTTCGAATTTGACGAAATGGCAGACCACCGTATCGTGGATGGACGTCAGCTGCTGAACTACTGGGGATATAACACAATCAGCTTTTTTGCTCCCAACACCAGCTATACGGCTGCCGTGGAGTACAATCATGAGGGACGCGAGCTCAAGGAGCTGATCAAAGCCCTGCACGACAACGGAATTGAGATCATTCTGGACGTGGTATTCAACCACACTGCAGAGGGGAACGAAGACGGACCTTTTATCTCATTCAAGGGCTTTGACAACAATATCTATTACCTCCTTACCCCTGACGGCAAGTACTATAACTTCAGCGGCTGCGGAAATGTCGTCAACTGCAACCATCCGATTGTACGCAATCTGATTCTGGACTGCCTGCGCTACTGGACTGCTACTTACCATGTGGACGGTTTCCGCTTTGACCTCGCGTCCATTCTGGGGCGAAATGAGGATGGCTCCGCCATGAGCAAGCCCCCTCTGGTGCATGCCCTCGCAGAGGATCCCATTCTGGGCGACGTCAAGCTGATCGCCGAGGCCTGGGATGCCGGCGGGCTGTACCAGGTAGGCAACTTTCCTTCCTTTAAGCGATGGGCCGAATGGAACGGACGTTACCGCGACGATATTCGCCGCTACCTCAAGGGTGATCTCTGGCAGGGGGCAAGTGCTGCGCAGCGCATCACCGGATCCCACGATATTTACGATCCACAGTATCGCGGTTCCAACGCCTCCATCAATTTTCTGACCTGCCACGATGGATTTACACTCTATGACCTATATGCATATAATGAAAAACACAACGAGGCCAACGGCTGGAACAACACCGACGGAAGCAACGACAATTCCAGCTGGAACTGCGGGGCTGAGGGTGAGACCGACGATCCAGAGATTCTGGCACTCCGTTTCCGTCTGATCAAAAATGCCTTCGCCACTCTCATGTGCAGTCACGGAACCCCCATGTTCCTGTCAGGAGATGAGTTCGGCAACAGTCAGTTCGGCAATAACAATGCATACTGCCAGGACAATGAAATCTCCTGGCTTGATTGGAGTCTCCTGGAGAAAAATCAGGATCTGTTCACTTTCTGCAAATATATGACTGCCTTCCGGCATCGGCACGCGGTGATTCGCCGTCCCCTCCCGCCCAGTTCCACCGGGCTCCCGCCGATCAGCCAGCACGCAGAGACCCCCTGGGTGTCTGAATTTGGGGGCGATGTCCGCTTCGTCGGAACCATGTTCGCCGGATACGACGAATGCCTCGACGGGGACGATATCATCTATTTTGGCATCAACGCCTACTGGGAAAGTCTGCAGGTCACACTGCCCACGCTTCCAAAAGATCTGAGCTGGTATGTGGCTGTAAATACAGGAAATGCAGCTGCCACCACCTACCCGGAAGACAACATGCCGAGCCTGGATGACAACTGCATTCTGATTGGCGCAAGAAGCGTCATTGTTCTGATTGCCAGATAATTTCTTTATTGCTCTTGCTGTTTAAATTTGCTGACAGCAAGGGCAATTCCTACGAGGGCCACCGCAAACAACAGCTGAATCCCAAATCCTCGAATAATCGACCGGCGGATGCTGTCGGTCATGGTGATGCAGGTGCCCAGCGTCTCATTGACCACCTCATACCAGTACACCGGAAGGAATCTGGATACTTTCAGCACGCTTTTTCCGAGCAATGACATCTGCACAAACGCACCGCACAGGAAACACATTCCCAGCGAGAGCGGCGTCACGATGTTATTGATCACCGTCGGCTTGTTCACCAGAAGCCCGAGAACCATAGAGATAGCGAGGCATACCAGCATCAGCAGCAGTGAATTAACAATATAATACCATTTGTACGGATCCTCCAGAAATGCTTTTCCGTTCATCGCCAGAATCCCCATCATAGAAAACAGCCAGATCACACCACCGACTACGAGGAATGCCAGAATGCTCTCCCCGTTTTGTCTGCGCAGTGACACCGCGGAGGCTATCATCCGGTTCTTTACCTCTTTCTTTTGGAATGAGGCAAGAATCATCCCCAGCACATAGCAGACTGCGGTGAGGAACAGATACGGCATATACCGGAACGTATATCCATAGGACTTTACCTCTCCCGTAGTTTTCGATTTATCCAGAAGATTCACTTCTGATGTCTTCTGCTCCCTGCATTTTTCAGAAGCCTCCGCCACTGAATATCCAGCTGCCTTATATGTTCGCACCTGATTCAGAAATGTATTGATCTGCTGAGATGCATAAATTGCGTTATACGTCCCCGGAACTTTCGTGATCGGAAGCGTTTCTTCCCCGTCCAGGCACTTTTCCTCGAACTGTTCGGGAATCCGTACAATCAGATCCACCGTCTCATAATACAGTGCTTCCTGCATCACTTCCGGATCATTTTTCATATATTCCACGTGATGGTTCTCTTTCAGAAATGCCGCCAGCCCCTTCGCCAGATCTCCTCCATCCTGATCCACCACCGCGATGTTCAGTTTTTCTGCCGCATAGCTGCCTTCCTCCGCCTGCTCCCCTGCGAACTGCATGGAGATAGTGACCCCCGTAAATATCACGAGGTACATGATAATCATTCCGGAAAGTCTTTTCGTGATCTTCATATAGCCTTTAAATACTGTCATAGCGTTCCCTCCTCATCATCAGAAATGCCCCTACGGTGAAGGCAGCTGCCATAGCGATCAATGTGATCAGATCTCTGGCATACCGCGCCGGATTATCGTAAATGCTCATGCAGTACAGCGCATCGGAGATCAATGCCGCCGGATTGATCCGGTTCAGGATTGGACAGTACTGCTCCACAACATTTTTCATCTGCGCCATCATCAGTCCTGCCAGAAAACTGCAGACCATACTAACGGCCAGCATAATTCCGATCTTTACACCTTCTTTTCTGTTTCCGCAGCTCCCGATAAAGATTCCCATGGCCACACCGATCAGACCTCCCACCGCACAGACAAGAACCGTTCCTCCCATGTTTTCCCCGAGGTCCAGTTTCAGCACATATTTCAAGTAGGCGAGCAGGATCATCAGATTCACAAAATGTACCGCAAATGTGACGATCAGATCCACAAACACCAGCTTCAGCCGGTGGGTCGGAGTGATACTTCTGCGGATGGCAAGATCACTCTGGTTTGCCTGCAGCTCTATGGATGTAGTAAATCCCAGAAAGCATCCATACAGACATGCCATGGCAATCAGTGCCAGAAAATACTGCAAGACACCGTTGACTTCTTTTCCATTGATAGAGGTCTCCTTCACCAGATTCCGGTAATCCGCGATTGCCTCAGCCGCTGCACCAATTCCCTCCGGCTTTTCCTGCGCCACGCTGCGCATCATGTCCGCATTGCGGTTGTAGCTGTCAAGAAGCGACTGCAGAACGCTCTCCTCGATTCCCTCGGATGCAACGGTCAGCGCCGGTGTCTCCTGCGCATAGTAAATCCCATAAACTTTTCGTGTCTTCAGGCGATCAAGCGCTTTTTTCTCCGACAGTTCCTCCACTTTGATGATCTTGGAATCATCTTCTGCCATCTCTTTCAGAAATTCGCCAAAGGCATCTCCAGCCTCTGATTCCGTGCTCTGCACCAGTGCGACCGGAATGGTATCCAGTTTGTTCTTTCCAATATTGGAAAATGCAAAAAAGAATAATGTAGCCAATATCAGCGGAAATGCCATGGCCCAGAACATGGACGTCCGGTCCCTCAGCGTACATATGAATCTATATTTTATTAAATGCAGCATCTCTCATACCTCCTCCCTTGAACATCAATCCCGCAGTTCTTTTCCTGTGATCTCCAAAAATACATCATTCAATGTCGGCAGTTCAGAGAAAACTCTTCCAAATGCAACATCCTGATCCTGCAGATAATTCAGTATCCGAACCAGATTATGCTTAGCTCCGCTGCAGCGCACCGTCAGTTCCTGATTTTCGTATGCAGTATCAAACACATGAGGCAGTTCTCCGATTGCCGCCAGATTTTCCGCTTCCAGAAGAACCCCTTCTATCGTGATCTTCTCTCCGGTCTTGATCATACTCTTCAATTCTTCCTTCGTTCCCTGGGCAATACACCGTCCATGATCCAGAATGGCGATCCTGCTGCAGATCTGCTCTACCTCTTCCATATAGTGAGAAGTATAAATGATCGTCGCGCCTTTCTGGTTCAGTTCCATGATTCCTTCCAGAATTTTATTCCGGCTCTGCGGATCCACCGCCACCGTCGGCTCATCCATAATGATCAGCTTCGGCTGATGGGCAATTCCACAGGCGATATTCAGTCTCCGCAGGAGGCCCCCCGACAGCTGCTTCGGTCTCATCTTCGTGTAGTCCTCCAGTCCCACGAACCGGATTGCCTCCTCCACCAGACTTTTTCGTTTTTCTTTTTCATTTACATAAAGACCACAGAAATAATCAATATTCTCCCGCACACTCATCTCGTCAAACACGGCCACATTCTGCAGTACCACACCGATCTGCTTTTTCGCCTCGTAATTGTCCGGTGCCATCGTCTTTCCAAACACTTCCACCGTCCCCTTGTCATATTTCAGGAGTGCCAGCAGACAGCTGATTGCCGTCGTCTTGCCCGATCCGTTCGGTCCGAGCAGACCAAAGATTTCTCCCTCCTCGACCTCCAGATTCAAATGGTCCAGTGCCAGCAATTCCCCATAACGTTTTACCAGATTTTCTATTTTTATCATCCTGTTTCCTCCTTTAACTAAGTTATCGTGTCTCTGACAGATTACTGTAACTACAGTATAATCCTCCTCCGCTGGAAATATAAGTGTCCGCTGTCAGCACTCTGCATGACATTTGTCACGTCCAATGTGAGAATTTGCAGATGACATTTGTCATGTTTTTGTCTATAATAAATGGAGATACCAACCTAAGTGAAAGGAGGCTGACTATGCGGATACTGACCGACAAATTTTTCCTGCTCTGCTATTGCTTCGGCACGCTGCTGTTTACAAAGGCAGACACCTCATACGTCTCCTCTTTTCTGACCGGCGTTGCTTTGTCTGCGACACTCTACTTCTTTTATAAAGAAGGCCGGACTAAACAGGGGATTCTCGCCAGTCTACACCATCCTGACTACAATCTGGTCACCACCCTGCTTTACGGGATTGCGCTCTTCTTCCTGCCCCGGCTCTGCCTGTTCACCCCGCTTATCGCCTACGATGCGATGGCCATTGGAAACTATCCGGCTCTTCTGCTTTATCTGATCGGAATCACAGCCTTCTGCATCTCGGATATTCCGATCTTGTGGATATTTTTGATCTTCGGTCTGTTTCTCGCCTGCTATCTCGCCAGGCAGACTCTGTCCTACACAGAGCTGCATACTCTGTTAAAAAAAACCAGAGATGACAGCACGGAATTAAATCTCCTTCTCTCCGAGAAAAACCAGGCACTTCTGGACAACCAGGATTATGAGATCTACACGGCTACACTGCGGGAACGAAACCGCATCGCCCGGGAGATTCATGATAATGTGGGGCATATGCTCTCCCGCTCCATTCTCATGGTCGGTGCCCTGAAAGCCATCAACCGGGAACAGGCCCTCGACGCACCGCTGGAATCACTGGATGGTACCCTGAACACAGCCATGGACAACATCCGCACCAGCGTCCATGATCTTCACGATGAGTCTGTGAATCTGCGCGAGGTCATCGAAGGACTGACCGGTGGATTCAGCTTCTGCCCTGTCACCCTGGAATACGACATATCCTTTGATGTTCCGCGTGATGTAAAATACTGCTTTATCACGATTGTAAAGGAAGGGCTGTCCAACATTGCCAAGCACAGTAACGCAAGCCATGCGTACCTCACGCTGCGGGAGCATCCCGGCTTCTTTCAGCTGGTGCTGTCCGACAATGGTACTGTTTCCATGAATGACTCGGATTCCGGCCTCGGACTTATTAATATGAGAGATCGTGTGAGCACTCTGAAGGGAACGCTGGAGATATCCAGAGAAAAGGGATTTAAGATATTTATTATGATTCCGAAGACGTAAAAATAACCTGACTGCAAACGCTGCGGCAGGTTTAGGTTTCTCCTTCGTACAAATCAAAGAAAGGGAAAAGCACATGAACATTGTGATTGTAGACGACGACTGCCTTGTGGCAGGCGCATTGAAGACAATATTAGAGGCCAGTGAAGAAATCAAGGTGGCCGCAACAGGCTCCGACGGATCCGAAGCCATCTCCCTTTACCGGGAACACAGGCCAGACGTCCTGCTTATGGACATCCGAATGAAGCAGCTGAGCGGGTTGGATGCCGCCGCCGCGATTCTGTCAGAATTTCCAGATGCAAAGATCCTGCTTCTGACTACCTTCTCCGATGATGAGTATATCGTAAAAGCGCTGAAAATCGGCGCCAAGGGGTATATTCTGAAACAGGATTATGCCAGCATAATCCCATCACTGAAGTCCGTCTGTACCGGACAGACCGTATTCGGCAACGAGATCAGTTCAAAAATCCCGGGACTCCTCCAGACTTCCTCGGAATTTGACTACGGAGAGCAGGATATCAGCGACCGGGAACTGGAAATCATCCGTCTCATCGCCGACGGGCTGAGCAACAAAGAGATTGCCGGTAAGCTGTTTTTGAGTGAGGGAACGGTGCGCAACTACCTGAGTTCTATTCTCGATAAACTGCAGCTGCGCGATCGGACACAGGTTGCTGTATTTTATTACCAGCATCTGTAAGATGCTGCACCCTCTGCAAATCAACGACGCTTTAAATCAATAGCTCTTTAAATCAACGGCTCTTATTTCCAGTGCAGATACAAAGCTACTCCGCCACCAGCGCGAGCAGCTCCGCGATGCATCCGATACTTTCTTTCGCATCCGGCACCTCGCCGAAGCCATACCGTGCCCACACAAAGGGAACTCCCGCCTCTTTACACGCATCTGCATCTCCCTGGGTATCCCCGACGTAGATCACATGCTCCAGATGGTTCCTTTCCATCAGTGTGCGGATTGTCTTCCCCTTGGAGGTGTTCGTCTCGCCGAAGCACAGATGATCCTTGAAGAAAGGGGTCATCTTCGTTGCCTCCAGTGTGATCGGAATATAATCCTTCTGACAGTTGCTGACCACGAACAGCGGGTACTGCTGCGACAATGCCTCTATCGTCTCATACATCCCCTCGTACACCGTCCCAGGATAAGTCAAAAGCCGCTCATTCTCCACCTCATAACATTTCTCTGCAAAAAAGTTCTTTTCCGCCCGTGTCAGTGTCGGAAAGATCACATCGCAGATCTCATCCATCGTCTTCCCGAACAATTGCTTTAACTGCGGTGCCGTAACTCTCACGTCTGAATCGGTGCAGGTCTCTATCGCCACATTCCACGAATCAGCCACCACGTCTGTCGAATCCCAGATTGTTCCGTCTATGTCAAATATAATTCCATCTAATTTTTTCATTTCTTTCTCCCTCTGTGTCTTTTATATATCCGGTTCTTCTCATGCATTATCTTACTAAAATATCTGAAACCTGTCAATCGGGATATTGAATCCCCCTGCATATCCGTCCTGCCCGCCTGTTCTCTCGTTGTCATACTGCCATGAAAAATATCCTCCGTTTACCGGAGACACTCTGTACTGTGCCTTTTGATATCCGTAGCTTTGTACGATGTCGGCCGGTGTGTAATAATACACCTCCACCGCATCGATCTGCTGTCCGTTTCCCGCATATCCGTACACGTGGTCGCTCCAGTTGTAGCCCGTTACAAAGGGCAGCCAGCCCCCGCCCAGGACATGCACTCTATAGCGCACAGAGCCTCTGCTGCAGCGAATTGCCACATCCGTAATCGGAACTCCCCTGACACCTGCATAATCATTCAGGTTCGTCACCTCCTCGTAAATGACGCCGCCTGCCCTCACCGAGTACACAAAATCGACCACTGAGGGCGCAGAACCTGACGGCTTTGGCGGAGTGACCGGCTGCGGAGATTCCGGCCTCTGTACCGTTCCTTTCACGTATGCATCCCACGCATTGCGATCTCCGTAGAACACATTCAGATCCAGATTTCCGCCCCAGTTCTGCAGCCGGCCGCTGGAAGTATACTGGTACACCGCGCAGTTTCCCCATGCCCCCAGCTGTCCGTATATAGGCGCATCCGGATTATATCCCATGGGCCGATAGCCCGCGTAATATCCGGCATTCCACAGTCCATAATCTGCGCGGACCACGTCCGACCAGTCATATTGGTTCACTACACTGTTGGACATATAGACCAGAGGTTTCACCCCGGTCCTGCTCTGCACCCGGTCCAGCCACGCCTTCGCATATCCTGGCCCATATTTTACGACGTCCGCCTCCCAGTCCAGCGCGAGAAGCACACTCCCAAGATATCCGCGGATATTACTCAAAAAAAAGTCTGCCTCAATCCCGGCGTCTCCCCCACGGGCAAAATGATACACTCCCAGCTTTTTTCCAGCTGCACGCCCCTGCTGAAAATGCGTCTCACAGCTGGGATTTACATAGGACGTTCCTTCTGTCGCTTTGATGATTGCAAACTCACAGGGTACAGTCCCCAGATCCAGCCCCTGCTGGTAGCTGGAAATATCAATTCCATTCAGGCTCATTTCCCATCCTCCCGCTTCTCACCCATGCAGTGAATCGTCCGCTTAAACATTTGGTGGAGACCGGTCGATGCCAGCCCGCTGAGTGCCCCGTATACAATATTGTCCAGGGACAAGTGCCCCTTCGCAATACATCCGAGTACAGCTCCGAGTATAGCCATGATCATCGGAATATATTCGTTGCTGACAGCATCAAGCCAGGTGATGTTTTTGATACAGTATCCGACGACCAGACACGCCAGAACAACAATGACAATATAATAATCCGAAAGATTTCCAAGATCCATAAAAAACCTCTTTATTCTTGGTTTATGCGGAACACTGTGCAAATGTGTATGAATACACTATAGAAGTTCGATGGCATTTTCTATGATAGAACAAAGAGTTTCGCAAGCGAAACTCTCGCGCCAAAGCGCGGTCACGCTAGTGACCATATTCCATTTGTGCGTAGTGCGCATCCCCCGGAGGGTTTTAATGTAATAGAGGAAAGTTCTCTGAACTTTCCTCTTACATTAAAAAACAGACATACATCATGCATGTCTGTTTTATATGAGTAACCCTCTTAATTTCTTTTGGCGAGGATGTGTGGGAATCGAACCCACCCGGGACGCTCTAAACGCCCCACACTGGTTTTGAAGACCAGGAGGCACACCAGTTACCTAACCACCCCCATATAAATAACCCGTTTCTTAAGAATGCCATATTTCAACAAATTTGTCAACCATTCCACCTGTTTTTCGCATTTTGCTTCTATAGATAATTTTAATAAAAGAGGTGCTCCTTTGTTATTCAAAGCGGTACCTCTTTTCCAACCTGGGCTGCCGCATTCTCTACACCATGCACTCGTGCATGTCCTCTTCTTTGATTCCCACGCTGTTCATGACTGCGCTCAGAGCATCCCTGTGCTCCGGGTCCGCACACCAGGATAAACCGCATCCGGCTGAGATTGCTCTCGGAACCGGAATCAGTCTCCCGGGTGCCCCCTCCTCCTTGCAGGCTTTTTCCATAGCCATTGCATCCGCGGTCGTATGAAATGTCACGACAAGTTTTAATTCTTTTTTTCTCATTATTCAATCACTATTTCGAATTCAGATCCGACTTCTCTTGCTGTTGCCTTCTTCCCATGGTCCTTTGCGAATTTTTCAACATTTGTCTTTTGATGTGGTTCACTTACGAGTACCCTGAACGGGCTCTTCTCCGTCTTCAGTGCCTCAGCTGTCATCATGAGTGGTTCCGGACAAGAAAGTCCTCTTGCATCTACTTCTTTCATATTTTTTCCTTCTTTCCCTATAATAGCATATCATCCTGCTTCTTTCCATAGCTGATTTTCCGCAAATCGACTACGGGTTTTTTCTATTTTGCTGCTTCCCGCTTATTTGTAAATGCGATGATGAAGCAGGCAATGATGCAGATGATGCAGGCCACTTTTCCGTTTGTTGTAACTGCACCTGCCACTAATTCTTTCGTCTCTGCATTCAGCGCCGTTCCACTCGATGCAAGCCCCAGATTATGGCAGAGCGCTGCGCCGAAGAACAGACCCAATACCGTCACAGCCGAATCCGAAGATCCCTGTCCTGCCAGAATCAGCTGACGAAGCGGGCAGCCTCCTGCGAGTACCGCTGCAAATCCAACTGCATACATTCCAAGAATGTTCCACAGATGATCAGAATGAGCGATAATTCCAGGGGTATTGAAGCCCACGATAAATCTGCCCGTTGCCAGGTTGAAAATCAGCATTACAACAAATAATCCGCCAATTACAGTAAGTAAGTCAAAATTTTTCATTAAGATGACGTCGCGGATACCGCCGGCAAAACACATTCTGGACTTCTGGGCAAATGCTCCAAAGATCAGACCACCGATCAATGACATAATAATCGGTGCATGCAGACTTCCCGGACCCATCTCGCTCGCCTTCAGCAGGCTTGTGCAGGTCAGCAGAATCAGGACACCGACCATAAGAACCGGAAGTACCATACCGCTTTCCTTGTTCGTCTCATGCGCTCTTCCAAGACTGAACCCTTTCTTCAGTGCAAATGTTCCCGTCGCAACACCCAGCACAAATCCGATCAGTGCGATCCACGCATTCAGATCTCCCGCTGACATACGGATGACCATACGCAGTGGGCAGCCGAGAAAAATCAGCGATCCCACCATAATAACGATTCCAAGGATAAAACGAATCATCGGAGATGATCCCGCTGTTGCGCGGTACTCCTTTGTCGCAAAGGAAATCAAAAATGCTCCCAGTACCAAACCGATAATCTCCGGTCTCGCATACATTACGGCCTCCGCCTGATGCATGCCGAGTGCTCCGGTCATGTCCCGGACGAAACACGCGATACAGAATGCCATATTGGCCGGGTTTCCAAAATACGCGAGGCACGCTGCCACAAGACCGCATACAACGCCGGCTAAAGCCAGTTTTTTCTTCGAATCTGATAAGTTCATAAATAATACCCTTCCTATTCTGTCAAGCCTAAATCTATTGATTTTACTAGCTTTGACGATTTTTATTTACCTCTAAAACAGAGCCGATAGTGATGAATATCGTAGTATCAAGTACTGAATAGTTGAAAAATAGGTATAACTTTAAAAGCATCCATTTCGTTTGCTATATAAAGGCTATTTTCCCTCTGATCAACTATGATGATGAACCTTCCGTGTCTAAGGGGATCGTGTCCCAACTTCCTTCGTACCATCTATTCATACACTGAGTGCCAGCCAAGCTCCTAGACGGGGTCTCGCCCCATGGTGAAAACCGATGCCAGCTACAGCTCTTGTTT
>NZ_FQZY01000059.1 GCF_900142165.1 Hespellia stercorisuis DSM 15480 | reverse complement strand
CGCTTCGCATATGCTTGAATCTGGGATTGAAATGGAGGTGATCCGCACATTTCTCGGCCATTCCTCGGTGTATACCACATCTCTGTATGCTGTCCTGTCACAGCAAAAGATGGACAGAGATTTAAAAAACTGGTCTTCAAAGTGGTTCCCTGAAACGAAAGCCGAAAATGAGACACATACAATAAGCAATGTTCCTGGTTTTCTAAAATAAATATAAACCGAAGATTATTCGAGGAGATTGAGTGACAGCATTGGATTCCCCTAATATTTTTGCTATTTCCTCGAATAATCTAATCCAAGGAATAATTTGCAGTGGTTTCCATTTACAAAAGCTGCCATACAAAGTATAATTCTTTTATCAAATAATTTATAAAAGAGAGGCGCGAGAGTAGAATGGCGAAGTTAAACAGTAAAAAGAATATTGCAAAATCGAAAATTTTAACATATATGCTGACGTTTGGCAAAACCTCAAAGGTAGAACTCGCAAAGGAATTAAATCTGAGTATGCCGACTGTTCTTACGAATGTAAATGAACTGATGGAGCTTGGCGTGCTGGAAGAAGTGGGAGAATATGAATCCACAGGGGGCAGAAAAGCGAGAACAATTGCAATCAAGAAGGATTATAGATACGCTGTCGGTGTGAACATTACTGCAAATCATATAGGAATCGTGCTGGTGAATATGGCCGGAGAAGTGATCAAGAGTGAGCGGAAAAGAGAGGCATTTTCGCCGGATATCGAGTACTACAACCGGCTGTCAGAGCATATACAGAGTTTTTTGTCGGCGGAAATCAACCGGGATAAGGTGCTGGGTATCGGCTTTGCACTGCCGGGAATCATCCAGTCGGATGAGCGGATCCTCGTGAAATCACACGCATTGAAGCTGGAAAGCTACAGCTTGAAAATGATTGAACAGATCTCGCCATTTCCTGTACATTTTGAAAATGATGCAAATGCCGCTATGATGGCGGAGGACACGGAATTTACGAAAAATGCCGTTTATCTGTCCCTTAACAATACGCTGGGAGGGGCAATCTGCATCCACGGAAACCTGTATGCAGGACAGAACAAGAAGGCCGGAGAATTTGGACATATGATTTTAGTGCCGGGGGGAAAACAGTGCTATTGCGGAAAACAGGGCTGCGCAGACGCGTATTGCGCGACTAGCGTGCTGACTGAAAATGGAAAAAAGAGCCTGGAGGATTTCATGTCCACACTCGGTCATGACAAAGATGCAGATCAGAGGTGGCAGGACTATCTGGAGAAGCTTGCGATTTTGATCTCGAATCTTCGCATGGCATACGATACAGATATCATCTTAGGCGGAGAGATGGGTGGATATCTGGCAGAATACGGCATGGAACTTGGGGAAAAGATATTCCGGTATAATTTGTTTGACGGAGATTTGAGTTACTTAAAGTATTGTACTTATAAGAAAGAAGCCTCTGCGGTCGGCATGGCGAAACACTTTTTAAAAGAATTTGTGACAGAAGCATAAGACAAAATAATAGAAAAGAGACGAAAAACGATGAGCTGAGTGCTTGTCGTTTTTTTGTGCTGAATGAATGCCATTCGGCGAATGTCCATCATCGAACAACGAAGTTGTGAGATGGTGGAGCAACGAAGTTGTGAGATGGTGGAGCAACACAGGATCGTGCAGGGGCTGTAGGATTGTTTAGGTAAAACTGCACAAAAGTCACAAGGCGAAATTGTGTAAATAAGTGAAAATAAAATTATCTATTGACATTTCTGGCTTTATGAACAATAATGTAATTACTTTAATAAAACGATTTATAAAAGATATTACACAACAAAAACAAACAAAGCAAACAGAAAAATGAAACAAGGAATTCAAACAACAAGAACAGCAAAAGCAATGGTAACCAGAAACAATGCCAACAACCAAAATTCAAATCAGGAGGAAAAAACTATGTTGCAGCAAATTATGACAAAACCAGGAGAAATCATTTTTAAGGAGGTTCCGGTCCCGGAAGTGAACGCGGATCAGGTGAAGGTGAAAATCATGAACATCGGTGTCTGCGGGTCTGACATCCATGTGTATCACGGCAAGCATCCGTTTACCTCATATCCTGTGACGCAGGGACACGAGGTTTCCGGGGAAATCGTGGAATTGGGGAAGGCTGTGACAGAATTTCAGGTGGGACAGAAGGTGACGATTGAGCCGCAGGTATACTGCGGGGAGTGCTATCCGTGCCGTCACGGAAAATACAATCTCTGTGAAGAACTGAAGGTCATGGGCTTTCAGACAACCGGAACCGCATCTGAGTTTTTTGTGGTAGATGCGTCCAAGGTGACACCGATTCCAGAAGATATGTCGTTTGAAGAGGGCGCAATGATCGAGCCTCTTGCGGTTGCGGTCCACGGAGTAAAGCAGGTGGGAGATGTGACCGGAATGAACATTGCAGTGCTGGGTGCAGGTCCGATTGGCAATCTTGTGGCACAGGCGGCAAAGGGAATGGGAGCAGCCAGGGTCATGGTCACGGATGTCAGTGATCTTCGCCTGGAAAAAGCGAAGGAGTGCGGCGTCGATGTCTGCGTGAACACCAGGGAGACAGACTTTGGAGAGGCCATGGTCGAAGCCTTCGGGCCGGACAAGGCGGATGTGATCTATGACTGTGCAGGAAACAATATTACCATGGGGCAGGCAATCAAGTATGCAAGAAAAGGAAGTACCATCGTATTGGTTGCTGTCTTCGCCGGAATGGCAGAAATTGATCTGGCTGTGGCCAATGATCATGAGCTGGATATCAAAAGTACGATGATGTACCGCCACGAGGATTATCTGGATGGAATCCGCCTCGTGAATGAAGAGAAAGTACATTTGAGACCAATGATTTCAAAAACCTTCAAATTCAAGGATTATCTGCAGGCTTACAAATACATCGATGATAACCGTGAAACCACAATGAAAGTAATCATTAACGTACAGGAGAAATAGATGGAAAGCGAAAATAAAAATATAAAGGTGCCGCTGATCAGCAAAATAGCGTACGGCTTTGGAGATGTCGGCTGTAACTTCAGTTGGATGTTTGTCAGTAATTTCTTAATGATATTTTATACAGATGTATTTGGAATCAGCATGTCTGCTGTGTCTGCGCTGATGCTGTTTTCCAGATTCTGGGATGCGATCAACGACCCCATCGTCGGGGGACTGACGGACAAGACCAAATCCAGATGGGGACGTTACCGTCCATGGCTGCTGTTTGCGGCTCCGGCCACCTCTCTGTTGCTGATCTTGGCATTCTGGGCTCACCCGGACTGGCCTGCCACGGCGAAGGTTATCTATATGGTAATCACTTACTGCTTGCTGGTTTTGGGCTATACCTGTGTAAATATACCGTATGGTACACTCTGCGGCGCCATGACACAAAATATCGATGAGCGCGCAAAGATCAACACATCCAGATCTGTGGCAGCGATGATCGCCATCGGAATAATCAACATTATCACCGTACCGTTGATTTCCCGTCTGGGTGCCAACAGCGCAAAAACCGGATATTTGTCAGTAGCGGTTATTTATGGATGCATATTTGCGGCCTGCCATTTCTTCTGCTTTGCAAAAACCAAAGAAGTCGTGATGATGCCGGAAAAAGAGAAAATCTCTATCAAAGTACAACTTCAGGCAGTACTGCAGAACCGCCCCTATCTGCTTGCACTCATCGGTCAGGTTCTATTCGGATTTACCTTATATGGAAGAAATGCCGACGTTTTATATTATTTTACATATGTGGAGGGCAGTGCATCCTATTACACCACCTATGCGATGTGCATCATTATTCCGTCCATTATCGGTGCAGCCTGCTTTCAGCCGGTGTTTAAAAAGACCAATAACAAAGGACGTACCGCATCCATTTTCGCATTACTCACAGGAATCTGTATGCTGGCCTTGTATTTCTTCAATATAAAAGAAAGTGCAGTTATGTTCTATGCACTGTCCGCGTTGACACAGTTCTTCTTTTCCGGATTTAACACAGCGATTTATGCAATCATTCCGGATTGCGTAGAGTATGGGCAGTGGAAGACGGGGCTTCGCAATGACGGTTTCCAGTATGCATTCGTATCCCTTGGAAATAAAGTGGGGATGGCGATCGGAACGGCACTCCTTGCAGCACTTCTCGGAAAATTCGGATACGTTGCAAATCAGCCCCAGAACGATGCTGTGCTTGCTGTAATGAAGCATTGCTTCAGCACGATTCCAGGTGTGCTGTGGATTGCCACAGCGATTGTCCTGTTTTTTTATCGACTGAACAGGAAACGTTATAATGAGATTGTGGAGGATTTGAAAAACGGAAAAAGAGGTTAATATAGTCGCCCCGGGAGAACCAGAAAGAATGTGAACGTAGCTTTCATAAAATTCCGAAATGGAAACAAAATTTTCAGACAAAGAAAATTTTGTTTCCATTTCGGAATTATTTTATTGCCTGCTTTTCAAAACGGCATTTTGCAGAAAGCGTATGGAAGAAGGAAAAAATTACTTGATTTTGGGCGTTTTTAGAGATTTTTATAGTGATTTTCCATAAATTGTCGTATAATTATTACATATACGAACGCCAGATCATATTAAACTGATAAATGTAATCAAGGCGCGATCACCTGCGGGCGGTGCCCTATTCGGCATCACAAATAATAAAAAACAAAATGGAGAACCGGAAATGATGAACAAAAGGAAACAGGAACGGGGTTATGCCCACGGCCTAAAACAAATTCGCCATGCGCTGGTTATTGAAATCATCCTCGCTCTGTGCGTTGCATCGGCAGTTGTTTTCGTAGGGCTGGACACACTGGCGAAACAGACCAACCAATATGCTGCCAATATCAATACGGATTATCATGCTACGGTGGACGGGTATATTCATGAATACCAGATGATGTCCATTGAAATCAAAGAAAAACTAAAGGAAGATCCGTCCCTGGAGGAGATGAGCCAGTGGCTTATGAGCCGGGATGAGGTTTACAAAAATGCGGCTGGCGAGGAGGTGTACCGGGGGATCGGATTATCCTATAAAGGGGCTGTGATTAACAGCTGGAACGGAGTAAACCGGTCAATGGATCCGACCAGCCGTCCGTGGTATCAGAAGGCTGAGGCGGCAGGTGGAGACATCGTGGTCGTTTCCCCGTATATTACCTATGAAGAAGGCGGGAGTGCAGGAATGATCGTCATGGGCATTGCGGAGAAAATAAATGAAGATGTGACGATTGTCTATGACATTAAAAACACCGGATTAAAAAAGATGCTCGCCAACCGGGAGCTGATCTATGACGACACACTGATGCTGCTGTGCGATGACCAGGGGTATATTTTAAGCAGCAGTGATGCGGACCAGTTCGGGCACAATGTGTTTACAAAGGACGAGGTCATAAGTGCTGATTTCAGTGCGCAGATGGCCGGATTAACGCAGTCTCAGAACAAACTGCATTTTACGCGTATTGACAATACATGGATGGTTGCCTCGGCGACTACCAATGAAGACGGACTTCTCTTCTTTAAGATGATTCCAATAACGTCAGTGTTTGTGCAGGACTTTCTATTTATCACCATTATTATTATTTTAGTCACAGCGTTCCTGATCGGTCTGTATTGCCAGAATAAGCAGCGGCTGAAGGAGTTCCAGCGAAAAGACGAACGCCTTACCTGCATCACCAATGCGTCTTATGACGAGAGGGTCTATGTAGATATTGAGACCATGGAATTTTATGGAAATGAATGGGCCGATGAAAGCTGCGATACAGATCAGTACGCGGAACTGTTCAAAAAAGTCCGAAGTCGTGTGGCAAATCAGAGTGACCAGATAAAATACGACAGCTTTCTTTCCGAAAAAGCACTCAAAAGTGCCATGGATAAGATGTATAAGATGGAATCGGAGCAGTTCACCGTAAAATGGCCGGATCCGGAGACAGGGGAAGAGAAGGAGGCGGTACTGGAGATCAGCCGGCTTGCCTCGGAAATTGACAGAAGACCGGTTGTTGGAATTTTGTTGAAGGATGTGACAGAAAGTGCGGAGGTGCTGAAGGACGCATTGAAGCATGCGGAGAGTGCCAGTCAGGCGAAAGGTGATTTTATGTCCCGTATGAGTCATGAGATCCGCACACCACTCAACGCGATCATTGGCTATATGAGCATTGCACGAGACGAGAAAACCGATGCGAAGAAGGTCGCGCATTGTCTGGATCAGTCGACGGTTGCGGCAAGGCATCTGCTTTCCATTGTCAACGATATCCTGGATATTTCATCTATTGAGAGCGGCCGGATGAAGCTGGAGAAAACAGACTTTGACCTGACCCAGATGATTCATTCTCTGACTACTATTTTTTATGGGCAGGCAAAGGAGAAAAATGTCCAGTTTAAAGTGGAACTGGAGGAGCTGACAAATGAATGGGTAAACGGAGATCCTCTGAGGGTAAATCAGATTTTGCTGAATCTTCTCTCGAATGCCATTAAATTCACACCGGAAAACGGGGCGGTGACCCTGATCGTAAGACAGATGGAAACCATACAGGATAAGATTCATCTGCAGTTTCGGGTGGTTGACACAGGAATTGGAATGAGCAGGGAATACATGGATCGGATATTTAAGCCCTTTGAACAGGAGGATGCGTCCACCGCGAGAAATTATGGTGGAACCGGTCTCGGACTTTCCATCAGCTACAATCTAGTGCAGATGATGGGTGGGAAAATTGCTGTCGCCAGTGAGCCGGGAAAGGGAACTACATTTACGGTGATGCTGGCCTTTGATCCCACAGAGACGCAAAGGACAGGACAGCTGCCCACGTTAAGCTTCAGCGATGTCAGGGTGCTGGTTGTCGATGACGAAGTGAGTGCCTGCGAGTATATTAAGAAGCTTCTCGAGCGCTGCGGTGTGAAATGCGACACCCAGAACGTCGGGAAAAAGGCGGTACGCAGAGTCAAGAACCGCCTGGAAACAGAGCATCCTTATGACATGTGCATCATTGACTGGAACATGAGCGAGATGGACGGAGTGGAAACTGCGAGACAGATCCGGGCACTGTGCGGAGCGGAAATGCCGATTATCGTCGCCACTTCTTACGACTATTCGGCCATTGCGGATGAGGCAAAAGAAGCGGGGGTCAACCGTATCATTGCGAAGCCGCTGTTCCAATCCACGTTGTTTGATCTGCTGATCAATACTTTTGGAAAATACGAACCGGTACAGTCTAAGGAAAAGAAGGCCGTTGACTTTAATGGCATGAAGGTGCTGCTGGCAGAGGACAATGCCATGAACATGGAGATCGCGCTGGATATTCTCCGGAAGGCAGATATGGATATTACGCCGGTGGCAGATGGAAAAGAGGCGCTGGAGACATTCGTGGCGTCCGAAGAAGGAACCTATAAAGCAATTCTCATGGATATACAGATGCCGGTGATGGACGGATACGAGGCGACGAAGGCAATACGAAAGAGCGGCCATCCACAGGCGGAGACCATCCCGATTATAGCCATGACAGCGAATGCATTTACGTCGGACGTGACGGAGGCGCTGGCGGCTGGTATGGATGATCACATCGCAAAGCCGATCGATTTTGAACGGTTGTTTGACACGTTGTCCAGACTGGTGAAGGAATAGAAAGAGGATACGAAGTGATAAGAAGACGAACAAAACCAATGATAGCCATAATTTTCTGTCTCATAGCAGTCATGGCCATGACGATGGATGTGCACGCGGAAGATGAAAAATCAGAGCAGCGCACCGTGCGCGTTGCATTCCCAGCCCAGGGGAATATGGGAGAAATCGGTGAAGGTGGTGATTTGACAGGCTACAATTACAACTACCTTCAGAAAATTGCGGAGTATGCGGGATGGAAGATTGAGTACATCACATTTGAAGATATGTCTGCCGATGAGGGCATCATGAAAGCGATGGAGATGGTCATGAATGGAGAGGCGGATCTGATCGGCCCGATATTGGACGGTGAACAGGTCCGGGAGATGTTCGAATTTCCGCAAAATGAATATGGGGTGGTCTACACCACGCTCTGCGCACTGGAAAAGAGCGATATCACGTCTGTGAATTTCCAGCATATCAAGCCGCTTCGCGTTGCGGTGTACGAGAAGGCAGCCCAGCGAAATGCGGAGGTGACAGACTATCTGGAACTGCTCGGAATTGCATACGAACTGGTGCCCTGCGATACGACAGCGGCGCAGCTCGAAGCCCTCCATGAAGACCGGGCGGATGTCCTGAGCAGTATTACATTAAGCTTCTTTGATGGGACGCGCGCTGTTGCGCAGTTCGCACCGCGCCCGTACTATCTGGTATCGACACCCGGCAATCAGGAACTTATGCAGGAACTGGACCACGCAATTGAGATGCTCGATTATGCCGAGCCGTATATTCAGGAGCAGCTTCAGGAGGAGTTTTTCGGGGATACATCCGGGGACAACATTCTGACAGATGATGAGCAGCGGTATATGGATGGCTGTGAGTCTCTTCATGTGCTCTGCGCATCGGATTATGCGCCATACTGCAGCGCGGCAAGCAAGGGTGAGCCGGCGGGGATGCTGATTTCATTGTTTAATGATTTTGCGAAATCTAATCAGATCGCGATCGACTATAAGGTCTGTGAGGAGATCAATGAACTGGAGAAGGAATGGGAATCGGGGAAATACGATTGTCTGATCGGCGTTCCCCTATCCTCTGAATATTGTGCACAGAATAAAATTATTCAGACATCCTCAGTGATTTCGACAGAGGTCGTGATATTCGGGAAACCACAGACAGATAAGAAAATGGAAGACAGCACGGTGGCGGTATTCGAGCGGCTGGCGGGGCAGGTGAATCTCTCGAATTATGCAAAGGTGATCGAATATCCGTCCATTGAGGCGTGCTACAAAGCCGTTGAAGACGGAACGGCGGATTATGGATGTGCGAACCGCCTCAGTGCCGATTATCAGATATTTGACCGCCATTCGACCTTTGTGACAAACCCCTTATTCGGAGAGGAACTGAATCTGAGCATCGGCGTTTCAAAATCCATGGATTATCATTTTATTTCTGTGCTGAACAAGTATATTCATGCCCTGCCAGATGCAACCAAGACGGGCTATCTCAGTGAGGCAACCCGTCATGTGGAACATCAGGGGATCAATAATTTTATACACACACAGCCGGTGCTGGCAATCGTTTTTTTCACGATCATCGGAGTGTTGATCATAAGTTCTGTCATGCTTGCAGTCAATGTCGGCAAGAACAAAAAACGAAACCTGGAGCTCGAGCGGGCCAATTCGGCCAAGACCGATTTCCTGTCGCGTATGAGTCACGACATCCGGACGCCGATGAATGCGATTCTGGGGTTCGCAGAGTTAGGGCAGCAGGATGTGGAAGATCCGGAAAAGCTGAAGGAGGATCTGCAGAGAATCACCTCATCCGGGCAGTTCCTGCTGGGGCTTGTCAACGACATTCTGGATATGACGAAAATTGAAAACAAGGCAATGGAGCTGCAGCCCGAGCCGTACTCAAGGAATGAGTTCGAGGAGCAGATCCGGGCACTTATTATCCCGCTCTGTGCGGCAAAAAATCAGCAATTTGATATGATTTTGACGGATGATGTACCAAAGTGTGTGCTGACGGACAAGCTCCGGTTCAATCAGATCTTCTTTAATCTGTTGTCAAATGCGGTGAAATTTACGGATGAAAACGGGAAAATAGAACTTCAGGTGGAAAATCTGGAAGAAAAGACTACAGAGGAAGGCGTCTGCAGCGTGGTTCGTTTTATCATTTCCGACAACGGAATCGGGATGAGTGAAGAATTCCAGAAATCCATGTTTGAAGTCTTCTCACAGGAGCATCAGCATATTTCCGGAAAAGAGGGGACCGGGTTAGGACTTCCGATCGTGAAGAGCCTTGTGACGCTCATGAACGGAACAATCGAAGTGGAGAGTAAGATCGGTGCGGGAAGTAAATTTATTATCGAACTTCCGCTCACTCACTGCGAGATTCCGAAGAAGGAGGAGGGCCCCAAAAAAGCTGCCAGATATCAGGCTCTGGAGAATAAAAACATCCTCCTCTGCGAGGACCACCCGATCAATACACGGCTTGCTTGCCGCCTGCTGGAAAAGGTCGGTGCAAACGTGACGTGTGCATCGAACGGGCAGGAAGGGGTAAACATTTTCATGGAATCGCGGGAAGGATACTTTGCCGCGGTACTCATGGACATTCGCATGCCGATCATGGATGGACTGAAGGCCGCAAAGAAAATCAGAAACCTGCAGCGCGGGGATGCGGCGGCCATTCCGATCATCGCCATGACGGCGAACGCGTTTGACGATGACCGCAGAGAGACGAAAGAGGCGGGAATGAACGAGCATTTGTCAAAGCCGATCGCGCCGGAGAAGTTGTACCAGGTGCTGATCGAGTATGTGTAAGGTTCGATCCAAAAGGAGAGCATGTATGCGGCGGATTCACTGTTTGTCGACTATCAGATGGCGACGAATGCGCTTCAGGGAATATACATGCTGTCTCTAAAGGAAAAAAATATGGAAAAGGTACGTATGGTCGTGAAAAAACAGGAGGAACTGGCGAGGTTCTTTGAGATGGGACGATACTATGAGGCATCCTGTAGACTGGAACTTGCGACTATGGAGAAGGATGCGGACACCGTGATCGAAACCGTGCAGGAGATGCTCTCGACACTGGGAGATATCGGCAACTTTTCAAGATCTCCATTGTATGAGCACATGGAGTTTAAAGAGATGAGAGCAGAGTTTGTGGAAGAGATGAGGCAAACTCTGCTGAAAAGCTTTCGGGAGGGTGAGGCTTATGACTTTTTAAAGGGCGATGCAAGATGGAAGGAATTGATCGCCTGATTTAAAAATGCGGCACAGCCTGCCGTGATTGAAGAAAAGATATGCCTACGGATATTCACACTAAAACACTGGTATAATACCGAAAAGGGCTGTATAATAAATGTATAAAATCGTTGAAAAAGTATAATTGACAGATATCTTTTGCAGAGAGATGGAGACTTGGCAGAGGGGGGCAATAAATGCAAAAACAAAGACGGACGAAGTCTGTTATGACACAGCAGGATAAAAAAGCTTTTATTGCTGAGTTCAATCAGGCAGTCGAAGGAGAAGAAATCAAATTATTTTTACAGCCCAGATTTGATATGCATGACGGATATGGCAGGAAGACCGGAGAAGTATACGGGGCAGAGGTTCTGAGTCGGTGGGAACATCCTCAGAAGGGCCTGTTGACGCCAAAGGATTTTCTGCCGCAGTGTGAAGAATGTGATCTTATGGGCAGGCTGGACTATTATGTCTGGGAACACGCCTGCATGCTGCTTGCAGAGTGGCAGTCCCGGGGGCTTCCCCTGGCGAAACTGTCGGTCAAGGTGTCAAAGGACAGCCTGTACAATTCGAAAATATGCGACCAGCTCCTGCGGTTGCTGGCGGTCTATAAAGTGCCGAAAGCGTGCCTGCAGCTGGAGATTGAGGAGGACTCGCTCCGGGAAGACATTTACCAGGCACAGGAGGCAATACATTATCTGCATGAATCGGGATTTACAATTATCCTGGATGATTTCAGCTACGGCTGTTCCTCGGTCAGCGCCCTGAATCAGATCGATGTAGATATTATAAAAGTGGATATGAAATTTTTCTGTACCTCCAATCGGGTAGGAAAGGGTGAGGTGATTCTTGCGGGAATCATAAAAAGCGTAAGCTGGCTTGGGATAAAGGTTCTGGCGGAGTGTGTGGAGACGGAGCAGCAGAATGAATTTGCGAGGATGAGAGGCTGCGATGTGGTGCAGGGATTTTTCTTTTCGAAGCCGGTGCCGGCCAGCAGGTTTGAGGAGAGCATCCTGCGGGGCGGGGAGCCGGTCAAGGAAAGTGTGGAAATTGCCGCGAAGGCACAGGAACCGGCAAACGATCTTACGATTCTCGTTATTGATGACACGGAGATGGAACGCGCGCTACTTGAGAAATATTTGAAAAATGATTTCCACATTCAACTGTGCGAGAGCGCGGAGGAGGGGCTGGATTATCTGAAGGATTTTAAGAACCAGGTAAACTTGATTCTCGTAGATTATATGATGCCCGGAATGAATGGAATAGAGTTTCTGCGGTTCTGCCAGCTGGACGAGAGACTGAAGAGTATTCCCAAGATCATGATCACATCAAATGAACGGGCGAAGGATCAGGTACAGGCATTTCGCGCGGGGGCTTACGATTATCTGCTGAAGCCGCTGCTGCCGGAGCTTGTGCAGGTCAGGGTCCGGCATGCCATGGAATTGAACCATAAGCTTCAGGAAACAGAGCAGGAAAAAAAGAAATATCAGCATCAGGCGGAACTGGATAAGCCCACAGGGATATGGAATAAGACTACATTTCAGAATTATGTTGAGAGAAGCCTGTCCCGGGAGAAAGCGGGGCAGGGCGCCTTATTTGTGATAGACATCGATAATTTTAAGCATGTAAATGATACGCAGGGGCATCTGATGGGAGATGAGGTGATCAAGCTCATCGCCTTGAAGCTGTCGTCCTGTTTTCGTGCCACGGATCATGTGGGACGATTTGGCGGTGACGAATTTACCGTATACATGACGAGGATGTCGGATAAAAAAATCGCGGAGAAAAAGGCAAAGGAAATCCTGGAGATGATAAACGGTGAGTGCCAAAAACAGCTGGAAATACTTATTACGGTCAGCATAGGCATAGGACTGGGAGAGCCGGGGGACAGCTTTGAACAATTGTTTGCACGGGCAGATGAGGCCCTTTACCGGGCGAAAAACACAGGGAAAGGGAAATTCATTCTCGCAGAATAAAACTGTTTCCTTTATCTTTACCAGATTTTCGTTGTCCACTCGGTGCAGTTCCATACATCGCTGACCAGTCCGTCATAAAACTCCGGCTCATGGCATACCATCAGAATGCTGCCCTTATATGCCTTCAGCGCGCGCTTCAGTTCCTCCTTGGCATCCACGTCCAGGTGGTTGGTGGGCTCGTCCAGCAGCAGGATGTTGGTCTCCCTGTTGATCAGCTTGCAGAGACGCACCTTGGCCTGTTCGCCGCCGCTGAGCACCCGAACCAGACTCTCGATGTGCTTGGTGGTCAGCCCGCACTTGGCGAGGGCTGAGCGCACCTCGTATTGGGAGAGGGAGGGAAACTCGCTCCAGATCTCCTCGATGCAGGTGGTTCTCACAGACTGGTCCATCTCCTGTTCGAAATAGCCGATGCCAAGATACTCACCCAGTTCCACAGAACCTGAGAGCGGCTTGATCAATCCGAGAATGCTTTTTAACAGGGTTGTCTTTCCGATTCCATTGGCTCCGACCAGCGCAATCTTCTGTCCGCGCTCCATCTCCAGATTCAGCGGGGAGGACAGGGGTTCATCATAGCCGATGACCAGATCTGAGGTCTGGAAAATATAGCGGCCCGGTGTCCTGGAAAAACGGAAATTGAACTCCGGCTTTGGTTTCTCGGAGGCCAGTTCGATCACATCCATTTTGTCCAGCTTTTTCTGCCGGGACATGGCCATATTCCGGGTGGCAACTCTTGCCTTGTTCCGTGCAACAAAATCCTTCAGATCTGAAATTTCTTTCTGTTGTTTGTTGAAGGCAGCCTCCAGCTGTGATTTCTTCATGGCATAGACTTCCTGAAATTTGTCGTAATCGCCCACATAGCGGTTCAGCTCCTGATTGTCCATGTGGTAGATCAGGTTCACGACACTGTTCAGGAACGGGATGTCATGGGAGATGAGGATGAATGCATTCTCATACTCGTTCAGATAGCGTTTCAGCCATTCGATGTGCTCGGCGTCCAGATAGTTGGTGGGCTCGTCCAGCAGAAGGATATCCGGTTTCTCCAGAAGCAGTTTCCCGAGCAGCACCTTGGTGCGCTGCCCGCCGCTCAAGTCAGTCACATCCTTCTCAAGTCCGATGTCCTGCAGTCCAAGAGCGCGTCCAATCTCATCCACCTTGGCATCGATCATATAAAAATCGTGCATGGTGAGCAGATCCTGAATTGTTCCGAGTTCCTCCATGAGGGATTCCATCTGATCCGGACCGGCATCCCCCAGATGCTCGCAGATCTCATTCATCCGGCGCTCCATTTCATACAGAAAATCAAAGGCGGAGGAAAGTACATCGCGGATGCTCATTCCCTTTTCCAGGGCAGTGTGCTGGTCCAGATAACCCACACGTACATTTTTGGACCACTCTACAGTGCCCTCATCCGGCAGGAGTTTGCCCGTGATGATATTCATAAAGGTAGACTTTCCCTCCCCGTTGGCACCGATCAATCCGATGTGCTCGCCCTTGAGGAGGCGGAAGGACACGTCCTTGAATATAGCCCGGTCACCAAATCCGTGGGACAGGTTTTCAACATTTAAAATACTCATAAAAAAATCCTTTCTATATGTAATGAAATCAATGATGTGAGTGATCATTTACGTTCCTTAAACAGATCCTGATTTCTGACAGGCCCTGTGTGCAGGTAAAATCGTAAAAAGTATATCACAGGGAAGAACGGTGCGTCCACAACTTTCCCTTCAAATTGTTAAAACAGCGGCCGGGATTTTTGATTTCGTTGTTTTATATGAATAATGATAGTGTTATAATGAGTATATATCTGACTGAACGAATTTTAATGGAAATAATCAAAAAGGAGAGAACTTGATGCAAAAGAATCATAAAAAGAACCTGCTTGCATTTTTAGCAGAAGTGATCCTGACGCTCACAATCTGTTTTGGTATCGCCTTCAGTTCATACATGGGATTATCCGCGAAGGCAGAGAATTATGCTGCGAGGGTATTCCAGAGAGAGTTCCTTTTTGTGCTGCTCCTCGCCGGGGTGCTGATCGCGATTGAGACCGTGTTCTATCTGCGCAACCGGACGCGCCTGCAGGAATTGGAGATGCGTGACCACAGGTTGTCGGCCATTACGGATGCCATGTTCCAGTGGCAGGTATCGATCGACCTTGAAACGATGATGGCAACCTCGAATACACTTCCGGAACCGGTGCCGTATGAGCAGTTCTATGGTATGTGCATTCAGGCAGCTGTCGGGGCACAGGACATTTGCGCGCTGGAAATCAATCTGTCTCCGGAGGCAATCCAGGCGATTGATCCGGGATCCCGGATGGAAGGCATCCGCGTAACGGTTCAGGAACCCAATGCGGTGGGAAGTGTGGAAACCCGGGTTCAGGAAATATTTGTCATGATTTCCCATTTGGGACACAAACGGACGGCCACGATCCTGTGCAATGATATCACAGAGAATGAGCTGGAGAGAAATCAGGTCATGCGATCTGTGGGCAGCCAGTTTGCCGCCGTTGTGGTGTGCAACGTGAAGACCAGAACGTATGAGCTTCTGTATGCGGAGCAGGAAATCGCAGAGCGGATACACGGAAAAACATATATGGAATGTGTCAGCAATATCGCGGAGGATTTTATGATGCCGGAATATAGGGATCCCTACATACATACTCTGGAGATCGGATTGAACACGAAATCCCGCGAAGCCAAAGGAAGAGAAGTCATTGTTCGGATGAAGAACGGAAAGTGGTGCTCTGTCACTACATTTAAGAGCATCGGATTCGCGGAGAACCACTTGTTTATTCAGTGCATTTCCCATGCGGATGAGCAGATGCAGCAGCAGGAGAATCTGAAGGCGGCACTTCGCGATGCGGATACGGCCAACCGGTCAAAGACTGCGTTTTTGTCGAGGATGAGCCACGACATGCGCACGCCGATGAACGCGATCATTGGACTGTCGGCACTGACGCTGGACGAGGCGAAGAACCCGGCGGCTGTACGGGACAATATGACGAAGATCCGGAGCGCCAGCGATTTCATGCTGGGGCTGGTCAATGACATTCTGGATATGGCCAGGATCGAGGACGGCTCGGTCGAATTTCATAAGGAGCGGTACACGTACAGGGAGTTTCTGATGAACATGAGGACCATGTTCCAGGCGCAGTGCGAGGAAAAGAAAATTGCGCTGGATATAGAAGAGTCGAAGCTTAATCCGGTTATTATAGTAGATAAGATCAGAATGAATCAGATCTTTTTTAATATTTTCTCCAATGCGGTGAAATATACACTCCCCGGAGGAAAGATCACTTACAACACGAACAATCTTCAGATACATGATCAGGTATTGTCGGTGGAGTTTATTATTTCAGATACCGGAATCGGAATGACGCCGGAATTTCAGGAGCATCTGTTCGAGCCCTTTACCCAGGAGGATGAGAGTGTGACGCCGGAGCTGCAGGGAAGTGGACTGGGGCTGAGTATCACGAAGCAGCTGGTGGATCTGATGGGCGGAACCATAAGGATTGAGAGTCAGAAAAATGTGGGGACCACCGTCACGGTAAGTCTGAGCTTTGAGCTGGTGGCAGCGGATTTTAAAGAGACTGTGGTGATGCAGGAAAAAGAGAACAGTGATTACGCATGTCTTGTGGATAAAAATGTACTTCTGGTGGAGGATCATCCGTTGAACGCGCAGATTGCCAGAAGGTTACTGGAAAAGAAGCATATGCGCGTGATCCATGCGGAGAACGGAAAAATGGCGGTGGAGAAATTCAATGCTTCGCCGGAGTTCGGCTTTGACGTGATTCTTATGGATATCCGTATGCCGGAGATGTCAGGGCTGGACGCGACCAGGGCTATTCGGGCGCTGGCGAGAGCGGACGCTGCGGAGGTGCCGATTATTGCCATGTCTGCCAACGCATACTGCGAGGATGTGAATAAGAGTCTGGAGGCCGGAATGAACGCGCATCTTGCGAAGCCTGTGGAACCGGGGAAACTCTTTGACACGCTGGAGGAAATTGTTTTGAGGAGATAAGACTCTGGGAGGATTGAATGAATACGACATGTCAAAACCGATTGAGCCGGTTGTTGTATGACTGATCCTGTGATAAAATAGTAGCGTTATGAGAATTATCTGGAATCAGTATCAGAAGCTGAGAACTGAGAGCTGAAAACATGTGACTATGCAGTTACGCTGCCAGCTGCATGTTATGAAACAAAACATAAAAATTGACGAGAGGAAGAAAACAAATGATAAAAATTCAGGAATACCGGGGACATATCCGAAATTGGGAAACACTTTGCAGAGAATTGGGGATCGACACATCTCTTTCAAGGGAAGAGCGGGAAGGGGCGATCATTGTAAAGGCATACGAGACATGGGGAAATCAGATGGCCGGCCATCTGCACGGTATGTTTGCATTTGCACTGTGGGACGATGAGGCAAAGAAGCTGTTCTGTCTGAGGGATCAGTTTGGAACAAAGCCGTTCTACTACTATGAGACGGCGGACGGAGATCTGCTCTACGGCACATTTATCAGAGACATCATGAAGCAGCCGGGCTTTGTAAAAGAGCTGAACGAAGAGATGCTGCAGCTGTATCTGAGCCTTACATATGTGGCGGGTGAGAATACATTTTTCAAGGGTCTGAAGAAGCTGATGCCGGGGCGCTATCTGACCTGGCAGGACGGCGTGTTGAAAATCGAACGCTACTGGACACCGGAGTTTCATCCAGATGAGAGCAAGTCTCTGGAGGACTGGGCAGACGAGATTCATACAACATTAGGAGCTATCATGCCTGAGGTAAAGACGGCGGACGAAACGGCAGAGTCCTTCCTGTCGGGTGGTGTGGATTCTTCTTACGTGCTGGCTATGTCCGATGTGCAGACCACCGATTCCTGCGGCTATGAAGAGGAGCGGTTCGATGAGTCACATTTGGCGCGCAAGACTGCGGATATTCTGGGGCGCAGGAGTATGCGGCGCGTGATTACGCCGGAGGAATATTTTGCAGAGGTTCCGTATGTCATGTACAACATGGAGCAGCCGCTGGGCGACGCTTCGGCGATCGTGTTCTCCATCGGATGCAAGGCTACGGCGGAGCACACGAAGATCTGTTATTCCGGAGAGGGCGCGGATGAGTTCTTCGGCGGCTACAATATGTACCGCAATGCAGAGCGCTACGGCGAGAATCTGAAGACGTTTTATGTGGGCAACACCAACATTATGAAAGAGGATGAGAAGAAACGTATTCTCAAAAAATACGATCCGGACGTGCTCCCAATCGAGGTAGCAGCGAAGATCTACGAGGAGACCGAAGGACTGGATCCATTGTCCAAGATGTCTGATGTGGATATTCAGATCTGGCTGGAGGGCGACATCTATCTCAACGTGGACAAGATGAGCACCGCGGCAGGGCTGGAGATTCGCATGCCGCTGACCGATACCCGAATCTTCGACATCGCATCCAGAATGCCATCGAAGTACAAAGTAAATGAAGAGCAGAACAAGGTGGCGTTCCGTACCGCAGCGGCCAGAGTCCTTCCGGACGAGATTGCATTCCGCAAGAAGCTGGGATTCATCGTGCCGATCCGTATCTGGATGGCAGATGACCGCTACAATCAGGATGTGCGGGAGAAATTCCACAGCGACATGGCTGCGAAGTTCTTCAATATGGATGAGATCAATGCGATATTCGACTCCTATGTTGGCGGAGAGTCTGACAATTGGCGGAAGGTGTGGACAATCTATACATTCCTTGTGTGGTATGAGGAGTATTTTGTGAAACGGTAAGGAGAAGTGAAGAGTACTAGATTTAGACAGCTGACATGCTCTGATTCATAATCAGTGCCAATTCAAAAATTAATATATGCAGAGTCCCGTTTATAGGACAACTCAAATGATAAAGTAGAGTTAAGAAAAGAAATCGAAAAATCATTTAAGAAGGAGAACGGGGCATATGAAAGGATATATAATTGGAGACGGATACATGGGGTATGTAAATGGAAACTATATGTTGTTTGCCTGCGAAGCAGATTACGTGGACTATGTAAGTGAGTAGAAATGATCATACAAAGTAAAAGAAGCAAGCGGTTATTTACCGATTGCTTCTTTTAATGCCCGTGCCAGCTGATCTGGGCAGGATGTGCCCTTGAACCCGCACTGGATTCCGTCTATTCTGGTAATGGCGTCTTCTACGTTCATGCCTTCAATGAGGCGGGCTACGCCCTGTGTGTTGCCGGCGCATCCGCCAACAAATTCAACAGATTTGATGATGTCTCCGTCCAGTTCAAAATTAATCTGACGGGAGCAGACACCCTGTGGTGTGTATTGCATAATGAGTCCTCCAAGATGATGTAAGGGTCAAAAGGTATTTTGACCCTTGATACCTACGGATTATTCCGCACTTCGTGCTTCCATAATCCTAAAAACAAAAGTAGTATATCATATTTCCGTGGAACAAAACAGGAGTTTTTAAAAATATCTTATACATATTTCCTATAATATTTATAGGAAATATGTATAATAATATTGTTGAATGGTATTGCGCAATTCAGACTGATGCATGTATAATAAAAAAGATACTAAAATATTATGCAATAAATATGAGATTACAGAACAACCTCATAAGGAAAGGGAGAAGTTATGCAAAAGAAAAAACTCACACGTACGTTAGCGGTTCTTCTGAGTGCGGCGTTTGTACTGTCCGGATGTGGTGCTTCAGGCAGTTCATCTGACAGCAGCTCAGGAAGTACGGCATCCACGGCATCTACATCCACCGGGACGAAGGATGTGCTGAACCTCGCAATCACAGCGAATCCACCGACATTGGATTCACACATTTCAGATTCAAATATTGCGGCTGAGATTGCCATGAATATTTATGAGCCATTGTTTGCAATGAATGCAGATTATGAGCCGACAGCTGTTCTGGCAGATTCCTATGAAGTGAGCGATGATGGTCTTGTCTACACGATCAAGCTTCGTCAGGGAATCAAGTTCCACAACGGAGACGAGATGAAAGCGGACGATGTCGTGGCCTCCATGACACGCTGGTTAAGAGTATCCTCCAAGGCCAATGCACTGCTTGACGGTTCCGTATTTGCCAAGGTGGACGATTACACCATCACACTGACCGTGCCGCAGGCAACCTCAGATGTGCTGCAGATCCTCGCAGGACCGGCACAGTTTGCGGCAATCTACCCGCAGTCTATCGCGGAGAATGCTTCAGACGATGGAATTACAGAATACATCGGAACCGGTCCATATAAATTTGATGACTGGAAAAAAGATCAGTATGTGCAGCTTGTGAAAAATGAAGATTACCAGTCACCGAAGGGAGAGCCTTCCGGATTCACAGGAGAGAAGACAGCTGCGACACCGACATTAAAATATATAGTGGTTACAGATGATGCGACCCGTGAGGCTGGTCTTAAGACCGGAGAATACGATTCAGGAGAGGACATTTCCCAGGAATTTTATGCGGAGATGGCAGAGGACGACAGCCTGAGCATCGCGACGAGAGCTTCCGGCTCACTGAATCTGTTCCTGAACACGACACAGGGTGTCCTCAAGGACGAGAAGATCCGCCAGGCGGTACTGGCAGCGCTCAACAGCAAGGATATCATGGCGGCAAGTATCGGGGATGAGAACTTCTATACTCTGGATCCGGGCTGGTTCAACGAAAGCAATGCGCAGTGGAGCAGCGACGCAGGAAAAGAGTACTATAATCAGAATGATCCGGACAAGGCGAAGAAGCTTCTCGAAGAGGCTGGCTACAACAATGAGAAGATTGTCCTGGTGACGACACCGGACTACAATGAGATGTACAATGCAACACTGGTAGTACAGGAAGAACTTCGGCAGGCAGGCTTCAACGCAGAGGTGGAGAGCTACGACTTCAATACATTCATGGAGCACAGAGCGGATCCGGCGCAGTTTGATATGTTCATTACAAGCAACGGCTACAACCTTCTCCCGGTGCAGTTGTCTGTGCTGACAGCCAAATGGGCAGGTCTGGATACTCCGGAGGTGTCAGAAGGAATCAAAGCAATCCGTGGTGCGGCAAGTGATGAGGATGCTTCTAAAGCGTGGGATGACCTTCAGCTCTATCTGTACGAATATGGTGCGGCGAGTGTGCTGGGCCACTACAGTGACATGGTGGTAACGACATCGAAGATGCAGAACTTTGAGTACTTCCGTTATCCGGTTTTCTGGAATGCGACAGTATCCCAATAGGAACGGATAATCTGAGCGTATTTGACTGAATAGCAACAGTAATGTTTTTGGCGGCAGGTATTCCTGTCGCCAATTCGACTATAATGAAATAGGAGGAATATATATGCCATCTTATATTCTAAAACGTATTTTATCACTGATCCCTGTCTTTTTCGTAATGTCAGTGGTTATTTTTCTGGTGGTTTACCTGATTCCGGGAGGTCCTGCGGCATCCCTGTTGGGGATGGAGGCATCCCAGGATCAGATCAATGCTCTGAATACAGAGCTGGGCTTTAACCGCCCGTTTCTTGTACAGTACGGGGACTGGGTCATGAATGTTTTAAGGGGAGACTGGGGAACATCCTATCTCCTGAAGCAGCCGGTGCTGCAGGCAATCGGGGAGCATTTTGCACCGACCATGAGCCTGGCAGTCTGTGCGGAAATCTTCACACTGATCTTTTCGATTCCATTTGGAATACTGGCAGCGTACAAGCATGGGACAACCGTTGATACGGTGACGGTATCCGTCTCCATGGTGGGGGTTGCAATTCCGGGATTTCTTCTGAGTATGTTCTTGATGCTGCTCTTCGGAGTTACGTTAAAGTGGCTGCCGGTTGCAGGGTATGCGGCAATGAGCGAGGGCTTCGGACAGCATCTGCGTTACCTTCTTTTGCCGGCTATCTCGCTTGGAGTGGCGCAGGCAGCTTATATTACGCGAATGACCCGTTCTTCCATGATGGATGTTCTGTATATGGGCTACATTCGGACGGCGCGCGCAAAAGGGGTCAGAGAGAGTGCGGTAGTATTTAAGCACATGCTGAAAAATGCGGCACCTACCATCTTGACTGCAATCGGACAATCCTTTGGCGGCCTGATCACGGGAACCATCGTCACAGAGACACTGTTCAATATTCCGGGACTTGGCATGCTGATCATCAGTTCCATCAACCAGAGGGATGTGTTCGTGATCCAGGGCGTGGTATTGTTTGTCACATTGGTATATGTTCTGGTCAATCTGGTGGTGGACCTCACGTATGGACTGGTCGACCCGCGGATTCAAATGGGAAAGAAATAAGGAGGGAGGTACTTATGGCAGCAGCAACGACATCTGAAGTAAATAATAAGATATTAAAAGAACAGAAAGAAATCCGCCGGGAGAACCTTCTGACGAACAGCCGGCTGATGATCGGTTTCCTGGGATTTGTGTTCATTGTTCTGTGCGCAGTTCTGATCCCTATGTTCTCTTCGGTCGATCCGAATGAGATGGAGATATCCGCGCGTCTGACACCCCCGAGTCTGCATCATATATTCGGGACGGATGAGTTCGGGCGTGACTTGTTTATCCGTGTACTGTACGGGGCGAGAGTGTCCCTGTGCGTGAGCAGTCTGGTAGCGGTTCTGTCCGCGATCATCGGGACGATCATCGGAATCTACGCCAGCTTTTTCAAGCTACTGGATCACATTCTGATGCGAATCTGTGACGGACTGATCGCCATTCCGGGAATGCTTCTGGCAATCGCGCTGATGGCAGCCTTTGGAAATACCAGCTGGACCGTGGTCGTGGCCCTCACCATTGTGTATACACCGAGTGTGGCGCGGATGGTCAGAGCCAGTGCATTGGTGACCAAGGAGCAGACCTTCGTGGAGGCGGCGAAGGTGCAGGGGGCGAGCAATGTCCGCATCCTGTGTAAGCTGATTTTCCCGAGTGTCATCTCTCCGCTGATCGTGCAGGCATCCTTTATATTTGCACAGTCCATCATTGCGGAGGCTTCGCTGAGCTTTCTGGGTGCGGGAATACCGGCACCGGCAGCCAGCTGGGGGAATATCCTGCAGGCCAGCAAGACCGTGCTTACCAAAGCACCGTGGACAGCAGTATTTCCGGGAATCATCGTCATTCTCTGTGTGCTCTGTCTGAACCTTCTGGGAGACGGGCTGAGGGACTACCTTGATCCACATATGATAGGGAGGCGGAAATCCAAATGAAAAATGTAGAAAATCAATCACAGGTTTTATTAGAGATAAAAGACCTCCGGGTTCTGTTTCAGGGAAGAAAAAAACTTCTGCCGGCGGTGGACGGTGTGAATCTGTCTATCCGGCAGGGTGAGATCGTGGGAGTCGTGGGCGAGTCCGGTTCCGGTAAGAGCGTGATGTCGCAGACCATTTTAAGACTGAGGGAGCACGAGTCCGAGGTTCAGTACGAGGGGAGCATCCTGTTCGACGGGCAGGATATCTTGAAGCTTCCGCTTGCGTCTATGAGCAAGATCCGGGGAAACCAGATTTCTGTCATATTCCAGGATCCACTGACTTCTCTGAATCCGGTCTATACCGTTGGAAATCAGATGAGTGAGGTTCTGATGCTGCACAAGAAAATGTCGAAGCAGGAGGCGAGGGAGAAGAGCATAGAACTGCTGAATCTGACTGGGATCCCAAGTCCGGAGCGGTGCATTAAGCAGTATCCTTTTGAGCTGTCGGGAGGGATGCAGCAGCGAGTGATGATTGCGATGGCGCTGGCCTGTGAGCCGAAGCTCCTGATTGCGGATGAGCCGACGACGGCGCTGGATGTGACCATTCAGGAACAGATTCTGGATCTGATTGTGGAATTGAATAAGAAGCTGGGAATGTCGGTGCTGTTCATCACTCACGATCTGAGTGCGATGGCGCAGCTATGCCACAGCGTTCGGGTAATGTATCTGGGGCAGATCGTGGAAGAGGCGGCGACGGCGGAGCTTTTCGCCTGTCCAAGCCATCCCTACACCAGAGGACTGCTGAGCTGCATTCCACGTCTGGATACAGACCGGGAGGAGGAACTGCCGGTCATACCGGGTGTGGTCCCGCCGCTTACGGATGTTCCGGTGGGATGTCACTTCTGTACGAGATGTACGCTGGCCGACGAAAAATGCAGGGAAGAAGAGCCGCCCGTGACAGAGGTTACGCCTGGGCATAAGGTGAAATGCTGGAAATACGGTCAGACAGAAAAAGAAAAGGAGGCGGTACAATGACAAAGCCATTGCTGGAAATAAAAAATCTAAAAAAACAGTATCCGATCTATGGACCAATGGGAAAGATGTTCCGTCCGAAGACACATATGAATGCAGTGGCAGGTTTATCGCTGGAGATTCATGAAAAGGAAACCTACGGACTGGTGGGGGAGTCCGGCTGCGGGAAAAGTACCACTGGACGCTCCATCGTGAAGCTGGTTACGCCGGACGAGGGGGAGATTTTGTACCAGGGTTCGGATCTGCTGAAGCTGTCGAATCGGGAGTATAAACCGCTGTGCAGGGATCTGCAGATGATCTTTCAGGATTCGCTGTCATCCATGAATCCGCGCCAACGGATCGGCCAGATTCTGGAGGAACCCCTGATCATTCACGAGATGGGAGATGCGGATGAACGGCGCCGCCAGGTCATGGAGATCCTGACCAAGGTAGGACTGTCGGAGGAATACTTTTTTCGCTATCCACATGAGCTCTCCGGTGGGCAGGTACAGCGTCTGGGAATCGCGCGGGCTCTGATCATCAAGCCGAAGCTGATCATATGTGATGAGCCGGTCTCTGCATTGGACGTTTCGATTCAGGCACAGATTCTGAATACGCTGACGTCTTTGCAGAAGGAGATGGATCTGAGTCTGCTCTTTATCTCCCACGATATCGGTGTGGTGCGGTATATTTCAAAGCGGATCGGGGTCATGTATCTGGGAACACTGGTCGAAGAGGCAGACACCGAGGAACTGTTCGCCAACACGCTGCATCCATACACGAAGGCCCTTCTCGCCTCCGTGCCCGATTTCAGTGTGGCAAAAAAACGGGAAGTGGTTTTAAAAGGAGAGCAGCCGGTGAGGACAGATGAATTTCGGGGATGTGTGTTCCACACGAGATGTCCTTACGCCACGGAGAAATGTAAGACAGAGCAGCCAGAGCTGCGGGAGATTGCACCGGGACATAAGGCGGCCTGCCATCTCTGCGAAGGAGCGGGCAATGCGTAAATGTATCGTCGGAATTGCGGGGATTCTGATCAGGGATGATCAGGGAGTGCTCCGCGACTTTATCAGTCAGGAATATATACGCTGTCTGGAAAAGGCGGGGGCTGGTGTCCTGATCCTTCCGGTGCAGAAAGAAATCCCGGAGCAGATCTTCGCGGTGTGCGACGGGTTCCTGTTTCCGGGAGGGTGGGACGTGGAGCCTTCCTTCTACGGACAGGAGAAGGACCCGCGGGTCAAGGAGACGCTGGGGGAACTGGATGAATTTCAGCTGCGCCTCGCCCGTGCGGTGCTGGAAAAAAGAAAGCCGCTACTGGCAACCTGCAGAGGTTGCCAGATTTTGAATGTTGCCATGGGCGGCACGCTCTTACAGCACATAGACGGCCACGAGCAGACCGGTGAGCGGGGCGGTATGGCGCACAGAATCTCGGTGGAAAAAGGCAGTGCACTGCACCGGATGCTGGGAGATGGATGCGAGATCAACAGCTTTCATCACCAGGTCATCGGGCAGACGGCACCGGGCCTGACAGTCAGTGCGCGGGCGGAGGACGGCGTCATCGAAGCGGTGGAAATCTGCGGTTACCCCTACGGAATCGGGGTGCAGTGGCATCCGGAGGTGACGTATGCGAAGTCGGAGGAAATGAAGGAGATATTCGAGACATTTGTGGCGGCATGTGAAAGCAAAATCTGAAACATCGATGCAGTATGCCCTGATAAAACGATTAATGGTAACTGTTCAGAACTCCATTAGTTAAAGATGATATCGGAATTCCCTAAAAGGGCTTCTCTGATTGCTGTAAAAGCATTTATTCCATGCTTATGAGCAGTCCCAATATAGCTCATGATTGTAAGATATTCCTGTGCGCCTTCCTCACTGCGAAAACATCCTGAGACCTTGGTTTTAACCTTAATCATGCGCAAATCACGTTCCGCAAGGTTATTATCAAACGGAACACAGAGATTCTTTATAAATAAGCAGACTGATGCCTTGTAATTCACAAGTCTGTCAATTAGATTTAGTACCTTGGTCTTTTTCTTTCGACCACGCTTTTTGGTTGTGACTTCTGGTAAAGGATT
>NZ_FQZY01000099.1 GCF_900142165.1 Hespellia stercorisuis DSM 15480 | reverse complement strand
GTGGTCGAAAGAAAAAGACCAAGGTACTAAATCTAATTGACAGACTTGTGAATTACAAGGCATCAGTCTGCTTATTTATAAAGAATCTCTGTGTTCCGTTTGATAATAACCTTGCGGAACGTGATTTGCGCATGATTAAGGTTAAAACCAAGGTCTCAGGATGTTTTCGCAGTGAGGAAGGCGCACAGGAATATCTTACAATCATGAGCTATATTGGGACTGCTCATAAGCATGGAATAAATGCTTTTACAGCAATCAGAGAAGCCCTTTTAGGGAATTCCGATATCATCTTTAACTAATGGAGTTCTGAACAGTTACACTATATGTATATCAAAGAGAACGATTTTTCATGTAAAAGATGAAAAGTTCACGATAACCTGCGACACACGCATGTGAGAGACAACGGATATGATGTGGTTTGGAAATGCGTTTATAAGGAGAGGATTGATATGACCTGCACGGAAAGGATTCAAAGGATCAGGCTGTTGGAGAAGATGAAGGAGCAGCCTGAATACAGCAAAAAGCTGGGATTGGAAGATGTATCTCAATTCCATAGAAATGTGAAGGAAGAGGAAAAGGTTTTAAATGATTTGACCATGTGGGAAAGGCAGATAGGAGGAAGATAGAATGTTGACGTTAATATTTGTGATTATGATGTTTGTGGTTTTCGGAAAGCTGATTATGCTTGCCATCAGAGCGACATGGGGAATTACAAAGGTGCTGTTTACGGTGGTATTTTTACCGGTGATATTGATCTGTATGGTAGTCGGCGGACTGGTTTCAGTGGCACTGCCAATACTTGTGGTAATTGGGGTTGTAGCACTGATCGGAGCGGAAAGATAAAAGTTCGTGAGAAAGCCATATATTTCATTCGGCAGGCTGAAATATATGGCTTTTTCCACTTTAAAGATGTAAAATAATATATTATAAGCTGAAAAATCTAATAAGGACGGGGGAAAGAAAAATTACACGTAAAGAGGATAAATTACTTATGAATGCAAAATACAAAAAAATACTGATGGTGGTGATTCCGCTGATTATAGCAGTCCTTTCTATCTTTGTGGTGTCGAAGTACGCGACATCCGCAAAGTTCCATGAAAAGACGATTGAATCGCTGGATGAGAAGAGAAATACGGCGTTGGCGCTGACTGCGACATCGACGGCTGCATCGGCGGCAATCACATTGATTCCGGGGGATGTGGCGACTCCGATCGCAGATAAGCTTGCGGATTTGAGCTCGTATTTTCTTGTGGTGATCTGCGCGATATATCTGGAAAAATATTTGCTGACAATTACAGGATATGCAGCATTTGTGCTGCTGATCCCGATCGCGTGTCTGCTGTTTGCTTCCAACGTGTTTTGGGAGCGGGACATTATCAGTATTCTGGCAAAGAAGATGTTTATATTTGCAATTGCGATTGTATTGGTAGTCCCGGTGAGCGTGAAAGTGGCTGATCTGATAGAGGCGACTTATGATTCGTCCATAGAGGAAACCATTGATTCGGCCCAGGAGACGACAAAGGAGATCACGGACAGCGCGAAGCAGGATGAGGAAGGATGGTTTGCCGGAATTATTTCCAAGGTAAAGGACGGAGTATCCGGGGTGATAAAGAAGGTGGAGACGATTCTGAATAATCTGATTGAAGCGCTTGCGGTGATGATTGTGACGTCCTGTGTAATTCCAATTCTCGTGCTGATGTTTTTTGTGTGGCTGATTAAAATCTTTATCGGAATAGATCTCAGTTTACCAAATCCGAAAAAAATGAGTACGGTGATGAAAAAACATAGAAGTGTTTAGAAGATATCGAGAGACATAAAAATTATAAGCTATATGAATATCTGGGTTAACTGCGTCATGTTAAAATATAAGGAGGCTAATGTATGCTTGAGAAAATGGATTTAACAAAAAAGATGGACAAGGAGACTTACAAGGAGAGGCTTGAGGAGCTTCAAGCACAGCTGGGCGAGCTTCAAAGAGAATGTAAGACACTGGAAATTCCGGTCATGATCGCATTTGAAGGATTTGATGCGGCGGGAAAGGGATCACAGATCGCAGAACTGATTCAGGCGCTGGATCCGCGTGGTTTTGAGGTGCATGCGGTCAAGCAGGAGACGGAAAATGAGCGGATGTATCCGTTCCTGTGGCGTTTCTGGACGAAAACTCCGGAGAATGGAAGGATTGCAATCTACGACAGCAGCTGGTATCGCAGGGTTTTAATTGAGCGTTTTGAAAAACTCATAACGAATGAACAACTGGGCGATGCTTATGATTCCATCTGCGCATTTGAACGTCAGTTATCCGATGGAGGGATGGCTATCATCAAGATTTTTTTATGTGTCGATCAGAAGGAACAGAGAAAAAGGTTTGATAAGCTGCTGGAATCAAAGGATACGGCATGGCGTGTGACAAAGGGGGATCTGGAACGCAATGAGAAGTTTGCCAAGTATCTTGCAATCAACGAAGAGATGCTGCAGAAGACAGACACAGATTATGCACCATGGACGCTGGTAGAGGCGACGGACCGCAGATTTGCGACGATCAAGATCTATACGACCGTTATCCAGATTCTGAGGGCGAAGGTAGAGGCGGCAAAACGGCCAAAGCCAGAAGTGCCTCAGTCGACAGTAAAACAAGAATACGATAAAGAACTGCAGAGCTCGATTCTTTCGAAGGCAGACCTTTCCAAGTCATTAACGGAAGAGGAATATAAAAAGAATCTGAAGGTTCTCCAGAAGAAAATCAAGAAGCTTCATGGGGAAATGTATCTCAAGAGAATCCCGCTGGTACTTGGATTTGAAGGCTGGGATGCAGGTGGAAAGGGCGGCGCAATTAAGCGTCTGACGCAGAAGATGGATCCGAGAGGCTATGTTGTACACCCGACCGCATCGCCCAACGACATTGAACGCAAGCACCATTACCTCTGGAGATTCTGGGAGGCGATGCCCAAAAACGGACATGCCACGATCTTTGACCGCACCTGGTATGGAAGAGTTATGGTGGAGCGTATCGAGGGCTTCTGTACAAAAGAAGAATGGCAGCGGGCATACAAAGAGATCAATGACATGGAGAATGATTTGGTCAATGCGGGTGCCGTTGTCATCAAATTCTGGCTGCAGATCGATAAGGATGAGCAGGAACGGCGCTTCGAGGAGCGGAAGATGAATCCGGAGAAGCAGTGGAAGATTACGGATGAGGACTGGAGAAACCGTGAAAAATGGGACCAGTATGAAGAAGCTGTTGATGAGATGCTGATTCGTACCTCGACTCCGAAGTCACCGTGGGTGGTCGTGGAAGGTAACGATAAGTACTATGCAAGAATTAAGGTTCTGCAGACGGTTGTAGATGCGCTGGAGGCAAAACTGAAGGAATCATAAGATAAACGCAAAAAAGAAAGTGCCTTCCACGGAGGGCACTTTCTTTTTTGCAATCTGCAGTGCAGTCACCTTTAAAATGATTACACACCAACACGCTATTTTATTTGCAGTACTTAGCTCTTAATTCAGCTTCTTTTGCTTCGATGATCTCTTTTTGCTTATTCTGAATCAGAGTGGTCTTAACAGAATCTTTCACGTCAGCGTATGGTGAAGCAGCGGCATCGCTGTGGCTTTCCACTTTGATCAGGTGATAGCCGAACTGTGTTTTTACCGGTCCGATGACTTTGTTGAGATCGGCGTTGAATGCAGCCTCCTCAAATTCGGCAACCATCTGTCCGCGGCCAAACTCGCCGAGATCACCGCCGCGCTGTCCGGATGGGCAGGTGGAATGTGTCTGGGCGGCATCCTCGAAGGAGATGGACTCCGCTTCGATATTGTTCAGGACATCTTTGATCTCATCCTCAGATTCCATCAGGATGTGTTTTGCGTGTACAGTTTCCGGTTTCTGGAACTGCTCTTTGTGCTCGTTGTAATAGCTCTCAGCCTCTTCATCTGTCACTGTGGCAGCCTGTAATACGTTGCGCATAGCCAGCTGACCGAGGAGATCACGCTCCACATTCTTCATGGTGCCCTTGTACTCCTCGGTTTCATTCAGTTTTTCTTCTTTTCCGAGTTCTGCAAATAAATACAGAGAGACAAACTGCTTTTTGAAAAATTCCACGGCGTCCGGATTCTGAAGGTATGCCTGCTGTTCAGCAGGAAGTCCCTGCTTGAAGCTGTCAAAATCAGCCTCGGTGATCTCTTGTCCTGCAACTACTGCGATTACATCATTGTTCATTTGTTTTCTCCAATCTGTTTATGTCATTTTTAGGTACTGAGGTTCCGGCCCGCCTTTGGCAGGATGTTCCCCGGTACGAGAAGCAGATGGCACAGTGAGCGAACTGTGTTCGCGTGCATCTGCATTGGCACTGAATTTCATTTTATGTGATAAGTGAAGGTTTGTACAGCTTTTTTTAAGCATACGTTGTTTATTTTGTTTATACTTTTATTTCCGCACAGAAAAAACATATTCGACCAGCTGTTGCCTCATACGTAAAGCAGTGAAGCGGATACACATGAGGTGGATGGGGCAGTCGGTTACAGATCAAGAAACTGCAGTAAAATCGTGGCGTTTAATTTGGCAATCGGGCTGTCCCAGTCCAGCGTGAGGACGTCATTCAGCTTTTCAATCCGTTTCCGGATGGTATTGATATGAACAAACATTTTCTCTGCCGTGATACTGTAATTCATGTTGTTTTCCAGATAGATCTTCAGGGTTCGGAGCAGCTCGACATTTCTTTCATCCGCCATCAGATCCCGATACTGTGACAGCATTCCCTCGAGTTCAGGCTCCGGGATCTGGAGCCAGGCGAGAGGCCCCATGTCCTCATAATACCAGATATTCTTCTGGGGGAAAAGCAGTTGTCCCATCTGCAGGGCCTTCCAGCACTTGTTGACACTTTCTTTGAGTCCGTAGAAATTCTTTTTTTCGCTGCTGATACCAAATTGTAATTTTAATTCCGGACATTTTTCAAGCATGAGCCTTTGAAAACGTTCTAAAACAGAAGCGGCGTTCTCCTCGGCGTTGATAAAGAGCATGCCCTCGTTCTCACCGATGATGGCGATGCGCGCGGCCTTGGGGAGACTACTCTCCTGAAATGCGTGGATGATTTCCTTTCGTCTGCTCTGCACTCCCTTGTTTGCGGACTGGGTGTCGGGGGAAGGTTCGCTATAGTACTCTTCAGTGGATAATCTGTCGCCGGCGATGCGGCCTGCCGGTGCTTCGTGTTGAAACAAAACATAAGTATACTGGGTGTTCAGGGACAACCCCTGGAGGTTGGCCTGGAACATGAGATCCTTGCACTCTTTGTCGGAATTCAGCACGTAGAGAATAAAGTTCTCGAAGCCGATATTGCCGACATTTTTGGTGATGGTAATCTGTTCGTACAGGCTCTGCAGCATCAGGAATGCGATCCGGATCGAGTATTCGTCGTAGTAATCCAACAGCTCTCTGGATTCCATTACCACGAAAAATGCCTGAAGGGTGCCGTTAATCGTGATGGGAATCCGGATCCAGCTGACTCTCGGTCTGTCGCCCGCCTCCTGCTCCACCAGACGGTAGCGGCTCATGTGGATATAGTCGCAGAGGGTATGTCTGGTGTGGGGCATGGAGGGATCCCAGAAATCTTCATCGGACAGACCGAAGGAATCGGCGATCCTGCGGAAATGGACGGAACTGTAGTACCCGGTCTCCTCCAGAAAATCAAACAGAAATGCCGGAAATTCCATTTCTGCCTCCACCGCCTGCAGGATTTTTTTGATCTTCTGCTCTTTGTAGGATACATTGGGGATCTTGTTCAGGCCCTGGCTTCCGCTGATTCGAAATCTGCGGATGGTCTGGTTCATCACGGCGATATTGATCTCGCTCATCAGTTCCATCCATGGGATAGAAAAGGGCATGGTAATCAGCGGGATATCGTGTTCTTCAAAGAGCTGGATCATCTCTTCCGGAATATGGTCCAGATAGCGGTCGCGTTTGAGCATAAATGCAGAAGTAACCGGCATGTGTCCCTCTTCAAATGCAATGCGGATGCAGTCGGGCTCCTGGTGGAGCACATAGCCGGAGGAGAGGACCAGTTCTTTTCCCTTGGACCAGCGGGTGGCATCCGGGGCCTCCAGGGTGGCAATGCCCTGAATTTCCTTTGACAGACCCTTATGTCCGGCGACTACATGAAAATCTTTAAAATAATCCAGTGCAAGCAATTCTCTTACTGCAATTCCCATTTCATTTCCTCCATTTGTTTCAATAAATTATGCGTTAAAGTAAAAACACCCGGTTTCCATCTAGAAACCGGGTACATTATCGTATCGCTTATTTTTCATGATACATTGGAACATACTCCTCATTGTGGCGCACGTTAAATTCTTCGGTGATTTTCTTCAGGTCCTCAGGCTTTGTGAGCAGATCGTAGACGATGCCGGAACTGATTCTCGCGGCATACAGCGCGCCCTTCTCGCCGATGCTGGACCCGGCTGCTGCGGCAGCCTGCCAGGTGTGCGGTGCACATCCCACCGGCCAGCATGCCGTGGTGAAGATGTTCGTCGGCATCAGGCAGCTTACGTCACCGGTGTCCGAGGACGCCTTCATCTCACAGGTCTTCCACATTTCCCGCGGAGATACCTCCAGTGCCAATGCGGTATCATAGATTCGATATAAATTTCTCTCTTTTTCCATAATACCTTGATTTAAACTTTCTTGCAACTTTTTTGCAAATAAAAGTTCGTCTTCTGTGTACTGCGGGGTCTCGGCCTCTGCGATATTTGCGTAGGTGAGATCTGCATAGGCAGTGTTTTCCAGCAGTTCGCTGCAGCCGCAGTCCAGTGCAATTTCTACCTCGGTCTCGGTCATGAGCGCCGCGCCCTGCGCGATTTTTTCGATTCTTAGCATGGTCTCTTTTACATCGGACAGATGTGGTGCTCTCACGTAGTACCATGCGCTTGCTTTGTCCGGTACGATGTTCGGGGCAAAGTTACCGCTGTCAGTGGCGTAGTGGATCCGGGTGTGATCGATGACGTGCTCCCGCAGATAATTGCTTCCCACATTCATAAGCTCTACCGCGTCCAGGGCACTCCGTCCCTGCTCCGGTGCGAATCCCGCGTGAGCGGTCTGGCCCTTAAAGTAGAAATGTGCGGAGGCGTTGGCCAGATATGCCCGGTCATGGACCATGTTGGTGCTGGACGGATGCCAGGTCACCGCGGCATCGCAGCCGTCGAACATGTGGTAATAGGCCATTTTTACTTTTCCGCTCAGCAGTTCCTCCTCTGGACAGCCGTACAGTCTCAGTGTCCCCGGCACTTGTTCCTGCTCCAGAAATCTTTTTACGGCGATGGCTGCCGTTATGGCAGCGGATCCGAGCAGATTGTGCCCGCATCCATGCCCCGGGCCACCGGCCTCGATGGGATCTTTTTTGCCGCTGACCTTCTGCGATAAGCCAGGGAGCGCATCGTACTCGGCGGTGATGGCGATGACCGGTTTTCCGGTCCCATACTCCGCGCAGAATGCGTAGGGCAGATGCTCGTCAGTTTTGATCGTGAAGCCCTCTTTTTCGAGAATGTCCTTCAGATAAGCGGAGGAGCGTTGCTCCTGTCCGCCTGTCTCCGGATTGTTCCAGAGCGTCCGGCACATTTCCCGGCACAGGGGCTCCAGATTTTGTATTTCATTATATAAGAATTGTTTTTTCATATTGAACCTCTCAATTTGAACATCAGCCCATCCTGAATTTGGCTTCTCCAAATGGGCTGATGCTGCATGTCAGATTTTCAGAGCAAGCCTGACATAATCGACGCAGAAGCTGATTCTGCGCAGGTACTAAGGCTGCAGATTAAGCCGCTGTTTTTGCAGCGTTCTTCATAGTTGCCATACCAACGGCGATACTGATAAATACACAGCCCAGGGTTCCAAGCCAGTTGGATGCGCCCGGCAGCCAGTTGAACACGCCCATACCGATCAGGAAATATAATACGAGAGCGATCACGACCATGATGATGCTGTGCTTTTTCATTTTGATACCGAACTGGATCAGCAGTGCGCCGAACAGTGCAGGCAGCAGGTAGTTCAGTGCAGTCCGGACTCCATCCGGCAGCATGGCCAGCACGGAGGTTCCGAGAACGGCGCCGATGGTGAGAACCGCCACGTTGATGATGATCGAAACGGCCATACCGAGTGTTGCGATGATGGAGCCCTTGTCTGTTCCGGGCTCAACCTCTGCGGATACCTGTGCCATACTCGCACATGGAATACGCATGTTGGAAATGTTCCCGGAAAGGAATGCCATGTAGGTTCCGGCTGATCCGACAACCGGGAAGTAGGAGATGGGCTCCACGAACCACAGTACGCCGAATGCGCTGGCACCGCTGACAAATGCGGTCAGAAGGGCAGCCGGTTTTGGAAGGATTCCGAAGACCAGTGCAAGCACCAGTGCCGGCGTGAAGGAAACAAGCACACCCAGATACCCGGTGATCTTTCCAATTTTATTTACTTTTGGCACATATTCATCTTTATAATAATTATTCATAGTTTTCAATCCTCCTTGGATAAAGTTGTTTATATAATCGCAGTGATAATCATGGCAGCCAGAATGGTGATGGTGAGCGACCATTCTTTTAACCAGCCGATGTTTTTCTTATTGGCAACGGTTGTCAGTATGGCCATGAAAATGGCTCCGAGAATACATGCCAGTGCATTTTTTCCTGCGGCTCCCACGGTGACAGAATCTGCTTTCTGAACCATGGAGTAGACAGGCTTTGACAGGTGGCTTGCGCACATTGCCGCAAATACACCGATGATGGCACAGGATGCGATGGTGGTCAGGGTTCCAGTATTTCCTTTGGAGAGCTTGTGCTCGATCTTATCCATTTTGTTGGCGGAGAAGGTTGCGAAAAGTACCCATCCGATGGAACACAGGATCATGGTCCATACTGCCATGGCAAGAGCTTCTTCTGTCATTGGGTCAGTTCCCAGTGTTACACCGACCGCGGAGGTTCCAAGTCCCGCTGCGATGGATTCAAACATAACCGAACCGATCATGGAGAGACGCATCCATCCCATCGGACCGCCGACAGTCACCAGCAGCGAGAGCATTCCGCTCAGCACCACGATGGAAGGTCCAATCGATGTGAAGGCACTGCTCTTCATGGCCTTTTTCATCTGTGTCTTACTTAAACCTACTTTTTCTCCGGCATTGTAAGCGCCCCTCGCAAAAAGAACCGCCTGTATTAATACAAAAACTACGGGTATTCCGCATGCAATCCACATGGGAATACTGTTTGCAATATCCATTATATTCATTTCTCATTTCCTCCTATTGGTATTGATAACTTTTTGACCCGAGTATCACATTATTCGTTTCCGTGCTTTGACAGCCAGTCCATGGCGATCTTGGCATGGATCGCAGCCCCTTTATAAAGCACGTCTTCATTGAATAGGACTTTCGGGTTGTGCTGACCGGTCCATTTGCTCTGATCCTCCACACCGGCACCGAAAAAGAAGTAGCTGGCTGGAATGATGTCGGAGAATATGGCAAAGTCTTCCGAACCCATCACATGCATTCCCGGGACAATGGTGTATCCGAGATTCAGCCCCTCGATGCTGTCCAGATACTCTCGGCTCAGTGTCTCGTCGTTTATGACGCCAGGCACGTTGCTGAGCTCCTCGACGACGCAGGTGGTGCGGAATGCAGTGGCCACGGCGGGGACGATCTCGTTGATCCGGCGGATCAGAAGCGTGCTGACCTCTTTGTCAAAGGTCCGGAGCGTGCCCTGCAGCACACATTTTTCAGGGATCACATTGGCGGCGTCCCCGGCGCTGAACTGGCCGATGGTGAGAGCAGCTTCCGCGGATGGCGGACATTCTCTTGCAATCAGAGACTGCAGTGCGTGATAGACCTCCACACCGGCGTTAATCGGGTCAATACAGATCTCCGGCTGTGATCCGTGTCCGCCCCTTCCGGTCAGTGTGATCTTAAACCCGTATACGGATGCCATGGGGCGCGGTCCGTAGGTCAATACGTTCGGGGACAATCCGGCGAACACGTGCATTGCAAATGCTGCATCGACGTGCGGATTCTCGAGGACGCCTCCGGCAAGTGCCGCCCTGGCTCCGTGGAATGTCTCTTCCCCAGACTGAAATAGAAGTTTTACAACGCCCGGCAGATCGGCTTCGTGAGCCTTCAGCAGCTTTGCTGCGCCGAGAAGCATCGTCGCGTGCATATCATGCCCGCATCCGTGCATGCATCCGTTGGTCGATGCGAAATCGAGTCCGCTTTCCTCCACAACCGGAAGGCCATCCGTGTCGCCTCTGAGCATGATACATTTGTTTCCGACGCCGATTGATGCCACGATGCAGGAGCAATCCTCCAATACGGTATATGTAATCCCCATTTCATCGAGCTGTTCCGTGATAAACTGAACAGTTTGCGGCAGGTGAATGTCTACCTCCGGTATCTGGTGGAGTGTTCTTCTCCAGAGAACCATCTCATCCTGCATATTTTGTGCTTCTTGTGCCAGTGACTCATACATAGTTTTCTCTCTCCCTTCATTAATTTGCACTAAGAGGAACCTTGGTGTCCGCGCAGATACCTCGGACGAAGTCCACATTTCAGTGCGGCGGCTTCATATGGCAGTTCGAAACCAGAACAGTCTGGAACTGCGGTGTTGATTTATGTATAGATGTATAAAGTATTGTAATAAAATCAATGGGGATTAACTATGAAGAAAAGTTTACTTTTTTGTCGATTTAAGGAGAAGGTGAAGAAATATTCGTTTCAAGAGGTGACTAAGTGAAAAAAAGTTTCATTTAGAGCCAATATACTGGCACAGAAATGTCTGGATGGAGAGTTTACGCAAAATGACCGGCTGTCATGGAACAGCCGGTCATTTTTATACCTAAAGGAATGAGAGTAAAGCAGGCATTCTGCTATGCCATACTTTGTGAGGGGGCGATAGTCTGTATCAACTATCTGACTACAAGTATAAGTGGAAACTGTGTATAAGTTGTGTCAATGTTATAAAGGAATCCTAAACTAAAATATAATAATTATAAAGTTTATAAAGAAAAAAACAAAACAGGGTTGGCATTCCAGTCCTGTTTTGACTTCTGAAAATAAAAATGGGTACAAAAAAAGCGGGTGATGGGAATCGAACCCACGTATCTAGCTTGGAAGGCTAGTGTTCTACCATTGAACTACACCCGCGAACGTATTTTATATTAACATTATTTTCTGGAAAATGCAAGTGCGATTTTTATGTTTTTTCAAAACCGGTTGAAAGTGCGAATTTTATATTTTTAAATAAGGTTGCCGGTGCGAATCTTATGTTTTTTCAAATACTGCATGAATCAGCTAAGGGTGGGCAGTTATTCTTTCACTGAGATATAACATAAAATGGGGCTGTCGCACTAGCTGATTAAATTCAGCGGTGCGCAGCTCTTTTTTTCCTACAGAAATGTCCTTTTTATTCCATTTCTGATTCATATTGATTTTTGGGCGTACTTGAACCAGACCTTCTATGAAAAGGTTGTTTTGAATTTTGATAGTTCAAAAATCATGCTGTTTTAAGTTCAAATAAATGCTGTCCTATTTTACCGGATTGTATTTTTCTGTGAAGTTTATTGATGTTATGAGCAATTG
>NZ_FQZY01000058.1 GCF_900142165.1 Hespellia stercorisuis DSM 15480 | reverse complement strand
ATTTATTCATGTAAGCATAGAGCATAATCTTCAGCATCTGTTTTGGCGTTGCAGTATTTTTCCGAATCCGGAAATAAGTCCCTAATAAATCTGAAATATTCATCTCCTCCACGAATTGACTTAGCAAACGCACCGAATCATTATCTGGGATTATGTAATCGATATTTAGTGGCAGTTTTAGTTGATAAAAATCTTCTGCCAGAGTATAATTCTTTTGTAAGATTTTATTTATTAGCATAAGTATATTTTACACCTTTTGCATAAAAAAGGAGCTGCGCACTAATTACTTAGTGCGACAGCCCCATTGCCATTTTGACCTGTCCCCATTGACGCTATCCGGCACCACAACATCAAGGCACTGCTAAATGTGCAGAAATATAGGTTAATTCTGCCAATTATCTGTAAAAGAGAACAAAAAAATGATAAAGTAAAAATGATAAGGTGGCATCATTCACAGCAGGGAGGGGTTCAGTCTGCTGTAAAGATACCCTATCACTTACGCAGTGATTACCCGGGCAAGAACCGGATGATAGTGCTACTGCTAATTATGAGAGAAAGCAAGGAGGGAGATCATGAAAAGAGCAAAGAAGATCATGGCATTGGTTCTCAGCCTGGCGCTGGCCTTAAATTCGTCGATGCTGGTTCTGGCCGAGGAGCCACAGCAGGACGAAGCAAAGACCGAAGATATACAGGCCGCTGAGATGTCGGAGGATACAGGCGAAACACCAGCCATGGAAGACACAGGAGAAGCAGCGATAACAGAAGAAGCCGCAGGAGAGGCCGGAGACGTGCCGGAAGAAGTCACGGATGGCAGCGAAACAGAAGCGGCAGACGAGAACAAAGCTCCGGAAGCGGAGGAGCCGACGAAAACAGATAAGCAGCCCGAAGCGGAAGAGCAGACGAAAACAGATAAGCAGCCCGAAGCGGAAGAGCAGACGAAAACACAAGAACAGCCCGCAAAGGAAGAGAAGGTAGACGCACAGGCAGCAGCCGGTGACGTAGAGCTCAACGCGGCCAACTTTCCGGACGAGGCATTCCGCGAATTTATCCGCGGGGAGGCTGACGGGAACCAGGATGGAATCCTGTCGACGGAAGAAATCGCCAATGTCACAGAACTGGCAGTGAACGACGAGGCTCTCGGCATCAGAGATATGACCGGCATCAGATATTTCACGGAGCTGCAGATTCTTCAGGTGCTCGACCAGAGCGTTGCCGCACTGGATCTCAGTGCAAATGTAAAGCTTCATACGCTGGTATTGGATAATAATGCGCTGACAGAACTGAATCTTACAGGAGTAACAAATCTGGAAACACTTATTCTGGGTCCCCAGAATGTTGGCGATAAAAAGTATGACGGATGGAGCTTATCCGGAAAATATGACGGAGACAATGATTTGTTATGGCCAAATGACGACGGAGATATCTCACAGGTAGCCGGACAAAAGATCCATCTGGTGCAGAATGATTTCAAAAAACTCGCAATCGACGTGCCGAATAATAAGATGAGCCTGTACATCGGAACACAAGGTTCTATGTCCGTAATCCCAATGGACGATTACGCGACACAGGTTATCACAGAATGCAGCTGGAGCATCGATGAGGCAAATCCGGGCATCGTGACAGTCAATTCCGATGAGAGCGTGGAGACTGCAACCGTAAAGGGTATAGCCGCAGGCACGACAACCGTGACGGCGACCATCGGCAAATACAAAGCAAGCTGTGTAGTCACTGTAGAAGCAGGACGCCCCGAAGGAATCCAGATTGGAGAAGAAACTTTCCCGGACGAAGCATTCCGCGACTATGTACAAAACACGATTGATCTGAACAAAGACACAATTCTGACAAAAGAGGAGATCGCTGAATGTACAAGTATCAATGTCTGGGAATATAGAACAGGGGAAAATGATGAGATTGCAATCAGGGATCTGACCGGAATTGGATACTTTACAGAGCTGGAAACCCTGGACTGCAGCAGCAACAATCTGACAGCCCTCGATCTGTCAGCAAATGAGAAACTGTCCACTCTGGTCTGCAATGACAACATGCTGACAACACTGAATCTGGACAATAATACAAAGTTAGAGTCCTTAGAATGTGAGAAAAACGAATTAACAGTACTGAATCTGACAAATAACAAAGAGCTGGGAGAGCTGTACTGTGATTATAATCACCTGGAAACACTGGATCTAAGCGGTAAGAGTGCAGAGTTTGGTTGGTATGGGTCAGGATACCAGATCATCAACGGCGTCCTTTGCAAAGAATGGTATTACGATCAGGCTTTTGAAGATCCTGTTGAGGAAATGAGTGCTGCTGTGGGAAAGGTCATCTACCTGAAACCGGAGGAGCAGAGCGGACTGCAGGTCGTTCCTGACAGTGTGACACTTGGACTTCTGGACAGATGCCAGATTCAGGTGGGCATGGAGACGGAAGACGGCGATATGGACTTCGATAATCTGCCGGACGATATGCAGGTGAGCGTGCGTGACACTACCATCGCCGAGGTGGAGCAGGCAGGAGACGATGAGCAGAAGGGAACGTATGTAATTATACCGTTGAACATCGGAAGTACAAAAGTAATGTTTTCGACCGAAACATATTCCGCAACCTGCAGCATCACCGTGCGTGATGGCAGTGTGGCAGTCGAGGTCAATGCAGAGAACTTCCCGGATGCAGATTTTAGAAGTGCAGTATCCGAGTTCATCGATGGCGATGGTGACGGTACTCTGTCGCTGGAGGAGCAGCTCGAATCCAGCTGGCTGGAGGCAGGAGGCAAATGCAGCTCAATTCAAGGAATCGAGAAGCTGCCGTACCTGTCACAGATATTCATTCATTCCGCATTTCTTAAGGATGCAGATTTCACAGGATGCGATCTGAACTCGATTGAGATCACCAGTCCGATTCTGGAAAATCTGAACATCAGCGGGCTGACCAACCTGATGAATCTGGATCTGCGCAATGCGCGCAAGCTGGGAGATATAGACTTTGCACAGTTCCCGAACCTGGAAACGCTGGTGCTGGGCGGAAAGAACATGACGAAGGTGGATGTGACGAAGAATCCGGAGCTCGGACTTCTGGCGTTGAACAATGTACCAATCACCTCCCTTGATCTGTCAGGAAACAGCGGGTTGGAGACTCTGGAATTGAATAACGTACCGATTGCTTCCCTTGATCTGTCAGGAAACAGTGAGCTGATCAATCTGCTGCTGGACAACGTGCCAATCACAAAGATCAGTACCGCAAATGCAGCGGGACTGGAGCGGATTGCAATCACGCGGAGCGGCCTGGAGTCTATTGATCTGAAAAAGAATAAAGAACTGCTCAACGTGAAACTGAGCAACACTATGGGCGGAGAGACTGGATGGTTCACAGACGAGTCATACACGAAACCATGGACAGGTGATGTAAAGACTGCATTGAGCAGTGTACTCTACCGCAATCCGGACTGGGAGGAGCCGGTATATGACAGCCCGACTTACACAGAATTTGACGACCCGACGTATGAAGATATCATTGAGGGCGATAATTCGTACGGAGTCAATGGATTAAAGCTTGGTGACGGATTTATCTACGGCAAGCTCTCCACCGGAATCCTTGAGGAGGTCAGCTCCAACCGGAAACTGGCGGCACTGCTTGAGCGCCAGGGCATCGACGACGGAGATTACAAGCTGCTGCAGGCGAGCGGAGTGTACCGCAAGAATGATAAGACGGATACATCGGCAGCGCAGTTCAGCTTTCTCGGAGACGAAATCAACACCGGCGATACCATCGAAGTGCTCCGCCGTACCGGAACAAAAGCGGACGACACCTGGGAGCGCATCAACGAGATCAGTGTCTCTGAGAATGAAGTAGTGGTAAATGCAGACAAGATCGGTCTTCCGTTCATCGTGGTGAAGCGGACGGTCGAGAGAAGAAACTTTACAAAATCAGAAGTGACAGGCATCGAGGACATGACATACACCGGATCCGCGATAAAACAGAGCGGCCTGAAGGTGACATACAAAGGAAATGAACTGAAAGAGGGCACAGACTATGAGGTGACCTATTCTGCAAACAAGAATCCGGGAACCGCGACCATTACACTGAAAGGAATCGGCATATACAGCGGTGAGATTTCCAGGACATTTACGATTTCGGTTGCAGAGGTGGAGGGCTTGAAGACATCCGCTGAGAAAGCTGCCAGCATGAAACTCGAGTGGGAGAAGCTGGACAATGTGACCGGATATAGAGTACAGTACTGCACAGACGACGACTTCAAGAGCGGCGTAGTCACAAAGGTGATCAGTACCAACACCAATGTACTCAACGTGACCAAACTGACAGCGGGAAGTACTTATTATTACCGTGTACGCGCGTTTGTCACAGTCAGCGGCTCGCCAAAATACGGCAGTTATTCAGACACATACGAAGCGGTGACAGCAACGGCAACACCGGCAGCACCGAAGGTGTCAGGTGTGACAGGAAGAGCAAATGTCAAGGTGACCTGGAAGAGCGTATCCGGGGCATCCAGCTACGAACTGCTGCAGGCAACCTCAGCTAAGGGCGAGTATAACAAGATTGCAGAGCTTTCTGCTTCTACCTTGTCATACACAGTGACAGAGGGACTTTCTTATGGCAGAACCTACTATTATAAAGTGAGAACCTCCCGTGAAGGAAATAAATATAATGTCTACAGTGAAGAAAGTGGTTACGGCTATAGCGCAACAGCACCTTCAACACCGAGAATTACAAAAATTGAAGGTGGAACAAAACAGGTAAAACTGACCTGGACAAAATCAAGTGGAGCGTCGAAATACGTAATCTATCAGGATGATGAAATAATTGCAACATTATCGTCCAGCACACTGACGAATACAGTTACAGGACTGGCAGCAGGCAGGACCTATGGTTTCAAGGTGAGAGCATACAGATCTAACGTGGCCAGCAGTTCAAGTGCGGAGATATTCGAAGCGACAGCACCGGAAGAGCCGACGATAAAGAATATCTTAAATGGCGAAGAGCTGGAAGTTACCTGGGGCGCAGTGAGCGGTGCAAGCGGTTATAGAGTCTATATGTCCACCAGCGCATCATCAGGATACAAGCTGGTAGATACACTGGAAGGAAAGAACGCGGTAACATATACAGCGACAGGCCTGGATGCAGCGACAAGATATTATTTTAAGGTGAGATCATACAGAACCGGAAATGATTCACAGATCTACGCCGGGTACAGCGGCATCAAATACGGTGAGACCCCGGCAGAAGTTCCGCAGATCTCTTCACTGCGCGGCGGGAGCAAGCAGATAACCATAAAATGGAAAGACGTCAGCAACGAGGATGGTTACGAGATCTACAGATCCGTATACGCAACGAGATCATTCACAAAGCTGGCAACACTGACGGAAGATAAAGTGAGCTACGTCGACAAGAGTCTTGCCCAGGGAAAGAAGTACTACTATCGAGTGTGCAGCTATCGCACCATCGACGGCAGCAAGCTCTACAGTGAGTTAGGTACAGTGGAAGGAACTGCTACCACTCCGGCAGCACCGGCGATCGTTTCAGCCAAAGCGGCAGAGACACAGGCGACCGTAAGCTGGAAGGCAGTCAGTGGAGTGAGTGGATACGACATTTATATGGCAACCTCATCCACGGGAACCTACAGTAAAAAAGTGCGTGTGAGCGGATCAAGTAAGACGAGCGGCGTAGTGAAAAACCTGACACCAGGTAAGAAATACTACTTCAGAGTGAAGGCATACATATCTGCAAGTGGGGAATTTACGACGACAAACAGCGCATTCAGCGGCACAAAGTACTGCACGATACAGAAATAGCCGGAGTGCACGAGGGCAGTATGGAATAGTGTATGGAGTGCACGAGGAGAATAGCATGGAATAGTGTATGAAGTGCATGAAAATGGTATAAAATTATAATCGGGGATGCAGCAAATTACAACTTGCTGCATCCCCGATTGTCTTGTGAATTTGTTCCGGATGAACACGGCAATAACAGGCCAGAAAAGGCAGCCTTAGTAAAGTATTTGAGAATGTAGAAAAAAGGACGAAAAAAGGATTTTGTTGAGAAAATAACTGAGAAAGCATCATAAATCTTAAAAAAAGAAATGGTGCTCAAGATTAGTGCCAAAAAAAGAGCCTAAGAAAGCCCGAGAGGTCAAAGGTGTCGAATTATGTCATTAAAATGTACAATTTGGTACAAAGTGTTGTAATCTGCTCCATTAAATGGTAGAGTGATAGCGTTATAATTTGAATGGCATACTACGTCATGAGGGATGGAAAAGAAATGTATAAGAGAGTGAAGGGAAGCTGGACCAAGCATCTGGATTTTATGATTCTTGATCTGGTTTGTTATGAGGTGGCATTTATGGTCGCCTACATGGTCAGACATGGCTTTAGTGTGCCATACGAGGTAGCAATCTATCGCCATATGAGCATATTAATTATCTTTATTGATATCTGTCTGGTCTTTTTCATGGAAAGTTATAAGAATATATTAAGAAGAGGCTATTTGCAAGAATTTAAGGCAACAGTATCCCTTGCAACAATGTTGGTATTATTGTTATTTTTTTATATGTTCCTGACACGGAGTTCAGACATGTTCTCGCGGACAGTGCTATTGGTATTCTGGGGATTGACGATTGGAATTTCATATGTAGCAAGGCTGATATTAAAGAGCATCGTGCGCAAACATCTGGAGAGCAACGGAGACTGGAGAAGCATTATCGCGATTACTTCGAATGAACTGGCAAAAGAGACCATAGAGAACTTCAAGGAGCGTGCGTACCGCGACTACCGCATCACAGGAGTCATTGTGCCGGATCAGGACATGGTAGGCAGATCCTTTCTGGGGGTGCCGGTCGTAGCATACCTAGATTGTGCAATCGAGTATATGCGGAGCAATGTGGTGGACGAAGTCTTCATCAATCTTCCACCAGAAGAAAAGCTGCCCCAGGAATTGATGGATGCATGCGTTGCCATGGGTATAACCACACACCTGAACCTGCTGCAGGCGTCTCGTACCGGAGGAAAGAAAGTAGTCGAGAAGCTCGGCTCTTACACGGTGCTGACCAGCAGCATCCAGATGGCGTCACCGAGACAGCTGTTCTTCAAGAGAGCACTGGACATCTGCGGAGGGATTGTAGGCTGCATCTTTACAGGTGTCATATTCCTGTTTGTGGCTCCGGTCATCAAGATCCAGAGTCCCGGCCCCGTATTCTTCAAACAGGAGAGAGTCGGGAAAAGCGGAAGAAAGTTCAAACTCTACAAGTTCCGCTCCATGTACGTAGACGCAGAGGAACGCAAGAAAGAACTGATGGCACAGAACGAGATGGATGGCTTCATGTTCAAGATGAAGGACGATCCACGTATCTTCCCATTCGGACATTTCCTGAGAAAGAGCAGCCTGGACGAGTTCCCGCAGTTCTGGAATGTGCTGAAGGGAGACATGAGCCTGGTCGGGAACTGCTATATAATAGGTACAACCAAGAAAAACCCAGTGTTTTCAAGCGTTTGTCCTATTGGCTGAGAACTTTTTTGATTTCTCATTAATGATGTAGTTCGTCAAATAGAATGATGCATGAAAAGAGGTGTGGCTTCTTGGATGCTCAATTTTGACCCAATCTTAATGAGTAGAATCGAAAAAGGAGGATTAGTCTCAGCTCTACAAGTTCTTGCAAACTTGTGGGCTGTTGACATGTCAAAATAAAGATGAATATAAACATGGGAAATTATGATGAGATAGATTATTGTAACCGATGGAAGAGGAAAAAGAAACTGAAGAAACCCGCCGAAATTTTCGGGGGGGGGGTAGAGAGATATGTATAGAAAAAGCTCTAATGGCTGGTTTAAACATTATGATTTTATTATATTAGACTTGATATGTGTTCAGGTCGCATTTCTTTTATCCTATGTACTTAGACATGGGATGACAAATCCTTATATTATTCCAATGTATAGAAATATGGCAATTTTTGTTGAATTGGCAGATGTGGTTGTGCTGTTCTTTTTTGAGACATTGAAAAATGTTCTAAAGAGAGGATACTATCAGGAGTTTTCTACAACAATAAAACATGTTGTGCTAGTAGAATTACTTTCTGTATTATATTTGTTCACCGTACAGGAAGGAGATAAGTATTCAAGAACTGCGCTGTATTTAATGGCTGTTGTATATGCAATTCTTGCATATGTGGTAAGAATTATATGGAAGAAACTAATTCAGAAGAAAATGATTGCTGGCGGTAACAGATCTCTACTGATTGTTACTACTGAGAATATTGCGTCAACCGTTGTGGAAAGAATTAGAAAACGTAATTTTGAATTGTTTAATATTGCGGGAATTGTTATTATTGACAATGATATGCAAGGTGAAATGATTGATGGAATACAGGTTGTAGCTAACTCAAATACGGCAGCTAACTATGTGTGCAGAGAATGGGTTGATGAAGTTTTGATAAATGTGGATTCTGAACATCCGTATCCACAAGACTTGATTGATCAATTTATGGAGACGGGTGTTACTATTCATCTGAATTTAGCAAAAGTGTCAGAAACACTTGGTAGTAAGCAGTTTGTAGAAAAAATTGGTGGATATACAGTGCTTACTGCAAGTATGAATTATGCAACTGTCAAACAGGTGGTTGCAAAGAGACTGCTCGATATCCTTGGAGGAATAGTTGGCTGTATTTTTACTGGAATTGTATTTTTGTTTGTTGCACCAGCAATATATATTAGTTCTCCGGGGCCAATCTTTTTCTCTCAAGTACGAGTTGGTAGAAACGGTAAAAAGTTTAAAATGTACAAGTTCCGAAGTATGTATATGGATGCGGAAGAACGAAAGAAAGATTTGATGAAAGAAAATCGGGTCAAAGATGGTATGATGTTCAAAGTTGAATTTGATACGAGAGTAATCGGTAACAAGATACTGCCAAATGGTAAAAGAAAAACAGGTATTGGAGATTTCATAAGAAGAACTTCGCTGGATGAATTCCCACAGTTCTTTAACGTCTTAAAGGGTGATATGTCGTTAATTGGTACAAGACCACCAACACTTGATGAATGGTCTGCTTATGATCTCCATCATCGAGCACGATTATCAATTAGACCAGGCATTACCGGTTTGTGGCAGGTGAGTGGACGGAGTGAAATTACAGATTTTGAAGAAGTAGTGAAATTAGACACCAAATACATAGCAGAGTGGAGTATGGGGCTGGATCTGCGTATCCTATGTAAAACGGTGTTATCAGTTTTGAAACAAGAAGGGTCCATGTAAAATAGATGTTGTAAATAGTGTCATATATAAGTATAATTTGATATACCGTTTAATCAAAGGCAAATGTTGTTTGAAATATGTTGAATTAAAATAGAATATAATATGTATATGGCATAATATGTTTATGGCATGATATGTTTAGGGCATAATATGAATACGGCATAATATGTTTAGGTCATAATATGTTTAGGTCATAATATGGACAAGAGGTTGTGAGCCGAATGGCTATACTTCAAAGTTCATATTTTCTTACCCGAAAAAGTGAGCAAAAAGCTTGGAAAATCAAGCGTTTTGGTCGACTAAGGAGGGTTGAGGTGCCGCAGTGGATGGAGGATAAATCTTCCGATGTTTGTCGTTTAGTAAATAAAAGAAAGTTATAAAGTCTAGGTAGTGGATAGTGAAAAAAGGAATGTGAGAATTATGAAAAAAAAATATAAAATAGCAGTTGCAGGAACTGGATATGTGGGGTTATCAATTGCAACATTATTATCACAACATCATGAGGTTACAGCTGTAGATATTATTCCAGAAAAAGTGGAGATGATAAATCAAAGAAAATCTCCTATTCAAGATGAGTATATAGAAAAATATTTGAAAGAAAAAGAATTAAATGTGGTGGCTACATTAGATGCAGAATTAGCATATTCAGATGCGAATTTTGTTGTTATAGCTGCGCCTACGAATTATGATTCTGTATCACAACATTTTGATACATCAGCGGTTGAAGCAGTAATAAAATTGGTTATTAAATATAATCCGAAAGCCATTATGATTATTAAGTCAACAATACCAGTTGGTTATACTGATTATATTCGAAAAAAAGTTGGAAGTAAAAATATTATATTTAGCCCTGAATTTTTACGGGAGTCAAAGGCGCTTTATGATAACCTGTATCCTTCGAGAATTATTGTTGGAACAGATTTAGCGGATGAATATCTAGTTGAATCTGCTCATGCTTTTGCTAATCTTCTTCAAGAAGGGGCTATAAAAAAAGATATAGAAACACTTTTTATGGGAATGACAGAGGCAGAAGCTGTAAAACTATTTGCAAATACATACTTAGCTTTAAGAGTCTCTTACTTTAATGAATTGGATACTTATGCAGAGATGAAAGGCTTAGATACAAAGTCAATAATTGATGGAGTAAGCCTTGATCCTCGAATTGGTTCGCATTACAATAATCCTTCCTTTGGATATGGCGGGTATTGTTTGCCGAAAGATACAAAACAACTTTTAGCAAATTATGCCGATGTTCCACAAAATATGATGACAGCAATAGTTGAAAGTAATAGGACAAGAAAGGATTTTATTGCTGATCAAGTGTTGAAAATGGCAGGATATTATGATTATTTTAATCGTGGTGATTTTAGAAAAGAAGATGAAAAAAAATGCGTAATAGGTGTATATAGGCTTACAATGAAAAGTAATTCAGATAATTTCCGTCAAAGTGCTATACAAGGGGTTATGAAAAGAATTAAAGCTAAAGGTGCATCTGTTATTATTTTTGAACCGACATTAGAAGATGAAAGTACATTCTTTGGTAGTGAGATAGTAAATGATTTAGATAAATTTAAATATCAAAGTCAGGCAATTATTGCTAATCGGTGTGACGAATGTTTGGATGATGTTATGGAAAAGGTCTATACAAGAGATATTTTTAAGAGAGATTAGAGAAAAGGAGCTTAAATGAATTATAAAGATAGATATGAACAGTGGCTTGGTGATGATTTCTTTGATGCAGCAATTAGAAAAGAATTGGCTGAAATTTGTGATGAAAAAGAAATTGAAGATCGATTCTATCGAGACTTAGAGTTTGGCACCGGTGGACTTCGAGGAATTATGGGGGCTGGTACTAATCGTATGAATAAGTATACGATTGGTAAAGCAACGCTAGGACTCGGAAAATATCTATTAGATACGTATGGAGAGAAAGCTTGTGAAACTCGTGGTGTTGTAGTTGGATATGACACGAGAAATAATAGTGCAGACTTTGCAAAAATCGCTTCAGATGTGTTTAGTAGTATTGGGATAAAAGTGTTTTTACATGATAGTGCTAGACCAACACCACAGTTAAGTTTTTCTGTAAAACATCTTAAGTGTATAGCTGGCGTGGTAGTCACAGCAAGTCATAATCCAAGAGAATATAATGGCTATAAAGTTTACGATGAATTTGGATGTCAATTAGTACCAGCTCAAGCAAAAAGAGTAATAGAGTATGTAAATGCTGTTTCCGATTATCATACAATTAGGTTTAATGGAAAAGGTGAATTGGTTAATAAGGTAGATGTTACTGATGATTTTGTTTCTGCAGTATTAAATCAGAGCAGATGTCATGATGAAAAAGTAAAAGCAAATTTGAAAATTGTGTATACTCCACTTCATGGAACGGGGAATATTCCAGTTAGAAAGGCACTTCAACAAGATGGATTTACAGATATTAAAATTGTCACAGAACAAGATAATTTTGATGGTAATTTCCCAACAGTTGTTTCACCAAATCCGGAGGATAGAAGAGCTTTGGAGATAGGAATTGAGCTGGCGAAAACAACAAACGCAGATATTGTCTTTGGAACAGATCCTGATAGTGACCGTGTAGGAATTGCTGTAAAAGCTGGTGACAATTATCAACTTATGACGGGCAATCAAGTAGGCGCACTTCTCATGGAGTTTGTGTTAAGTAATACTGATTTTGGTTCTATGAAAAGACCAGCAGTAGTAAAAACAGTTGTAACTTCTGAATTAGGAGCTGATATTGCTAAAAAGAAAGGACTGTCTGTGTTTTCAACTTTGACTGGATTTAAATTTATTGGAGAAAAAATCACACAGTTCGAGCAGGCTAAATTAAATGGAAATATTGAACAGGATTATGATTTTGTTTTAGGTTATGAAGAATCTTATGGTTATCTTGCCGGGACTCATGCAAGAGATAAAGACGCAGTGGTATCTAGTTTGCTAATTTGTGAAATGGCAGCAATGGCTAAGGCAGAAGGAAAAACTTTAATTGATAAAATTAATGATATTTATTCTGAATTTGGATATTATCGTGATGCGTTGGATAGTTTCACATTAAAAGGTAAGGAGGGGCTTGAGAAGATAGCTGACATGATGACAGAACTTAGAAAATCAAGTTCTCCTTTTGATGAAACTGCAAGCGTGATAGATTATAGTTTACCAGTTGATGCAGAATATGGATTTGGCAAGTTACCGACGTCAAATGTTCTCAGATATGATCTAGAAGATGGTTCGTGGATTGCAGTCAGGCCATCCGGAACAGAGCCCAAAATTAAAATTTATTATAGTATTAAGGGGATCAACAAAACAGAAGCTGAAACAAGGCTAGAACTAATTCGAAATACAATTCAGACAAAGCTTAGATTGAAATAATTAAAGAAGAAAGGATACATATTATGAATATTATTTTGCTTTCTGGTGGAAGTGGAAAACGTCTTTGGCCTTTGTCAAACGATGTGCGTAGTAAACAATTTATCAAATTATTTAAAGATGATGCAGGTAATTATGAATCAATGGTTCAAAGAGTATATCGCCAAGTGACTTCTGTTGATTCTGAAGCAAAGATAACAATTGCAACTAGTAAATCACAGGCAAGTGCGATTAAAAATCAGCTTGAAGGAAAAGCGTCCATTTGCGTTGAACCATGTCGAAGGGACACTTTTCCAGCCATTTTACTCGCTGCAGCATATTTGCATGATGAATTAGGCGTTTGTGAAAGTGAAGCAGTAGTTGTATGCCCAGTAGACCCTTACGTTGATAATACTTATTATGAAGGTGTAGAAAAGCTTGGTGAATTGGTAGAATCAGGTACAGCAAATTTAACATTGATGGGAATTGAACCAACATATCCAAGCGAAAAATATGGATATATTATTCCGAAAAATTCTGAACCAATTAGTATCGTAAAAGAATTTAAAGAAAAGCCGGACACAGAAACAGCTAAAAAATATTTAGAAAAAAAAGCATTATGGAACGCAGGTGTTTTTGCTTTTAAATTGGGATATTTGTTAGAAAAGGCACATAGCATGGCTGAATTTACGGATTATCGTGATTTGTATTCTAAATATGAATCCCTTACCAAAATTAGTTTTGATTATGCCGTGGTTGAAAAAGAACCAAGTATCCAAGTTATGCGATATAATGGTGATTGGAAAGATGTTGGAACGTGGAATATGATGGCTGAAGTGATGGCCGATGATATTAAGGGAAAAGGCATTATGGATGATACTTGTTCAAATACACAAATTGTAAATGAATTAAATATTCCAATCATTGCTATGGGATGTAAAGATATGGTTATTGCAGCCAGCGGCGATGGTATCCTTGTTTCTGATAAAGAGCGTAGTGGTTATATGAAACCATATGTAGAAAAAATTAGTACAGATGCGATGTATGCTGAAAAATCATGGGGTACTTACACAGTAGTAGATGCACAACCAGGCTCTATGACAGTTAAGATATCTATGCGTGCAGGAGAACAAATGAGTTATCACAGTCATGATTATAGAGATGAAGTATGGACGGTCGTTTCTGGATGTGGACGTGCTCTTGTTGATGGAATGGAACAGGTTCTTAGAGTAGGTGATGTTCTAACAATTGCCGCAGGGTGCAAACATACGATGGTGGCAGATTCCAATCTTGATATTGTTGAGGTTCAGATAGGAGAAACAATTAGTGCTGAAGATAAAAAGAAATATGAAACAACTGCTGAATAATTTGGAGGATTAGTACACAATGGAAGCGATGAAACTCTTACCAAAGGGGAAAGATTATCTTTGGGGCGGTACGAGGCTTCGGGAGGAGTATAACAAAAAATTAGATATTAATCCGTTAGCAGAGACATGGGAATGTTCTGTGCATCCCGATGGAGTAAGTATAGTAGCTAATGGGAAAAATGCAGGAAAATCACTTTCAGAGGTAATAGAAAGACATCCAGAATATTTAGGTAGTAAAATAGAGAGTAAGGAATTACCAATTCTTGTTAAATTTATAGATGCCAAGAAAGATTTGTCGGTGCAAGTACATCCCACGGATGAATATGCTCGAATACATGAAAATCAAAACGGAAAAACAGAAATGTGGTATGTTATGGATGCCGATGAAAATGCTAGTCTAATATATGGATTTGAACATCCAGTAACTGAAGATGTATTGAAAAGATCAGTGTCAGATGGAACGTTAGATAAACATCTCCATAGGACCAAAATTAAAAAAGGCGATGTATATTATGTCCCAGCTGGAACGGTTCATGGAATTGGAGCAGGAACTTTAATTGCAGAAATACAGGAAAGTTCAAACGTGACTTATCGAGTATATGATTATGATAGAACTGACAAAAATGGTAATAAGCGAGAACTTCATTTTGATAAAGCGATCGATGTGATGGACATGTCAATCGTACCGGATATTACCCAAAAACCCAAATTAATACATTGTTATCCGGGGTGTTCAAGACAGATTCTATGCAGATGTAAATATTTTGAAGTGGAAAAAATTGAAGTATTACATGGATGTTCTTTTTCCGTGTTAGATACATCATTCCAGGTATTATTATGTTTATCTGGAGATGGTGGTTTGGAAATCGAAACAAACAGACCGGTTAGGTTTAAAAAAGGAGATTGCATATTTCTTCCATCTGGTATTGGCAGGTGCCATTTGCTAGGCGAAGCAGAGCTATTAAAGATACGTTGCTAAAAAATAGCTAATCGTATAAAAAAGAAGGAGATTGATATGAAGAAAGCATTGATTACAGGTATTACAGGACAGGATGGTTCTTATTTAGCAGAATTATTATTAGAAAAGGGATATGAAGTACATGGTATTATTCGACGTGCATCTGTTTCAACGACCTCTCGTATAGATCACATTTTAGATAAAGTTACAATTCATGAAGGCGATTTGTCGGATTCCTCAAGTATTATACGAATCGTATTACAAGTTAAGCCAGATGAAATTTATAATCTTGCGGCGCAGAGTCATGTTCAGGTATCTTTTGATGCGGCTGAATATACAGGAGATGTCGATGCACTTGGTGTTTTACGTATTCTTGAGGCGGTACATACCGCTGGTTTAGAAAAAACATGTCGTATTTACCAGGCATCAACTTCAGAACTTTATGGTCAAGTTGAAGAATGCCCTCAAAATGAGAATACACCATTCCATCCATTTAGCCCATATGCAGTTGCTAAACAGTATGGTTTCTGGATGATGAAAGAATATCGTGATGCATATAATATGTATTGTTGTAATGGTATTTTATTTAATCATGAGTCTGAGCGTAGAGGGGATAACTTTGTTACTAGAAAAATTACACTTGCCGCAGGACGTATTGCTTGTGGACTTCAAGACCATTTGGAACTTGGAAACATGGATTCATTACGTGATTGGGGTTATGCAAAGGATTATGTGGAATGCATGTGGCTTATTTTACAACAGGACGAACCGGATGATTATGTAATTGCTACTGGAGTACAACATACTGTTCGTGAATTCACAGAGCTCGCATTTAAAAATGACGGTATTGAACTTGAATGGAAGGGTGAAGGGCTAGATGAGAAGGGATACGACAAAAAGACGGGTAAGATGCTTGTTTGCGTAAATCCTCAGTGGTTCCGTCCTACTGATGTGGTTAATCTTTGGGGAGATCCAACTAAGGCTAAAACAAAACTAGGATGGAATCCACAAAAAACAAGTTATGAAGAGCTATGCGCTATCATGGCTGAGCACGATCTTCAACTTGCAAAGACAGAGGCAGGTTTAAAGTAATCTATTAACAGGAATAGTATGGATGATTGTGTTTTTATTGTCTGTATTATTCCTAAAGCTATTTTTATAGGATAGGGTATAGGTACCAATATGAGTAAAGTATTGATTTTTGGGATTAGCGGATTTGTTGGTAAGTATCTAACTCAAGAATTTGTAAATTGTGGATATTCAGTATTTGGCAGTGATAAGTTGAACAGTGGCATACCGAATGGAATCCCATTTGTGGAAGCGGATTTGCTTAATGAGATTCAAGTGGAAAAGGTAATAAGTGATATCGAACCGGATATGATTGTGAATCTTGCGGCAATTAGTAGCGTAAGTGCATCATGGGATATTCCACAAGTGACCATGTCAGTTAATGTAATTGGTGCTTTAAATATTTTGGAAGCAGCAAGAAAGCAGGATAAAAAACCGAGAGTAATGTTCATTGGTTCTAGTGAGGAATATGCTGATTCTGATAAGCCAATTAATGAAGAAACAAAGCTTAATGCAAATAATCCTTATGGAATTTCAAAGATGGCACAAGAGCGATTTGCAACAGTATATAGAGAAAGATATGATATGGCGATTTATTGCGTAAGGCCATTTAATCATACAGGAGTTGGACAACGTGATAATTTTGTGCTACCTAGCTTTTGTAAGCAGGTAGCAGAAATTGAAAAAAGTGGAAAAGCGGGAGTTATTCAAGTTGGGAACCTTGCAGCAGAAAGAGATTTTACTGATGTGAGAGATATTGTAAGAGCTTATCGTATGATTATAGAGAGCAATGATTGTACAAAAGTGTATAATGTTGGTTCGGGAAGGGCTTATAGCTTACGAGAATTGCTGGAGTATATAGTATCACTAAGTAATCAGGACATAACAGTAGAGGTTGACCCCAAAAGATTTAGACCAATAGATACTCCAAGGGTTGTATGCAATTACAATTTGATTGAAAAAGAGCTAGGTTGGAAACCAGAATATAGAATAAAAGATACCTTGAAGGAGATTTTCGAAGGTTATTTAGGTGATATGAATGGAGAAAGAGGATGGCAAGAATACGACTTTTGAATACATACATAGATAATTTGACTATGCAGGAAGCAATTCATAGTATAGACAAATTAATACAAAAAAAGGAAAAATCATATGTAGTTACTCCAAACTTGGATCATATTGTATTAATTGAAAAAGATTGTTTGTTTAAAGAAATCTATGAAATGGCTTCGTTGATTTTAACAGATGGGCAACCACTGATATGGATATCAAAAATTAAGCATACACCAATAGTTCAAAAAGTTTCTGGGTCTGATTTATTTCCGAAGGTTTGCGAAATGGCTTCGATGAAGGGGTATTCACTTTTTATCCTAGGAGCAGCAAAAGGAGTAGCCGAAAAAGCTGCAGATAATTTATGTATGAAATATGAAGGGCTGAAAGTAGTTGGAACATACTCTCCTAAAATTGGATTTGAAAAAGATAAAAAGGAAATGAATCATATATATCAGATGATTCATGATGTAAAGCCAGATATTTTAGCTGTTTCTTTAGGATCTCCCAAGGGTGAAAAATTTATTTATCAAAATTTAGAAGAATTAGATGTACCACTTAGTATGTCTATTGGAGCTGCAGTTGATTTTGAAGCTGGAAAGGTAAATAGAGCGCCAAATTGGATGTCAAAATGTGGCTTAGAATGGCTTTATCGCACATTTAAAGAACCTAAAAGATTGGCAAAAAGATATTGGAACGATGCAAAATCGATAATTCCTATATTAATAAAATACAAATAAATTAGGAGGTAGAAAATGAAAATATTGATTGATTTGACATCTTTGGCAGATAATTTTTCTGGAATTGAAAGATTTGCAATGAATATTTCGATTGGTTTGATTAATCAATCAAGAAATCACGATTTTATTCTTTTTTTTAAAAATGAAATCAATAGAGAATTTCTGAAATACAAAGAGAACCAACATATAAAGTTTGTAGTATTAAAAGGAAAGAATAAATTGATTTTTAACCAAGTCATATTGCCAAAGGCCCTTTATAAGTATAAAGCAGATCGATATTTTTTTCCGGCATTTCCAGATCCGATTTTGTTTTTCAGACATAATGTATATACGACTATTCATGATTTGGGGTGTTGGGATAGTCCAGACTCAATGACGAATTTAAGTAGAAAATACTTTAAAATATCATATAGAAAATCTATGAAATTTAGTGAAAAGATATTAACCGTTTCGAATTTCTCTAAAAGAAGAATTACTAAAATTGGAAAAATCAGTGAAAATAAAATACATGTAATATATAATGGTATAAATGAGAAGTTTCAAAATAATCCCGATTATAGTGTATTGGGAAAATACAATATTCCTTCAAATTATATTTTGACGTTATCAACATTGGAACCGAGAAAGAACTTATCATTATTAATTAAAGCATATGAAAGAATGCTGAATATTGAAACAGGGATACCTGAATTGGTTCTAGCGGGTAGAAAAGGATGGAAAATGGATGATTTTTTGAGTGGGTATGGTAAGAATATTATTGAACATATTCACTTTACAGGATTTATTGATGATGAAGATTTGTCAGCAATCTATTCAATAGCTAGTCTTTTTGTATTTCCAACAAAATATGAAGGATTCGGTATTCCACCGTTGGAATCTATGGCATGTGGAACGCCTGTCGTATCGTCAGATGCTGCTTCAATGACAGAAGTACTAGGAGATGCAGCTCTTTTCTTTGAGAGTGATAATATAGAATCATTTTTGGATAAAATGAAACAGGCTTTGGAAATGACTGATAATGAAAGAAATCAATTAATTGAAGAAGGGTATAAACAAGTACAAAAATTTTCTTGGGATAGAGAGTCAAAAAGACTTCTGTCAATTATAGAAAAATAGTGAAAAATATTTTCTGTGATCGACATTAATCAGAGCAATATAATACAAAGAGGTTTAATACAGCAAAAAAGATTTTGGGGATAGTAGAAACAACCCAAAGGAATGGCGGCTAAATTTGATGAATTATGTAAAGAATAGAGTATGTATGCAAAGGAGACTAGCAATATATGGACAATAACAATAATAAAGTTTTATTTTTTACTAATACTCCTCCTGAATATAGAATTCCGCTTTATCAAATTCTAACATCTTTATATCCAATAACCTTTATTTTTACAGAATTAGATTTAGCAAAAAAGATATACAAGTGTGATTTGGATAATGATAAAATGAAAAAAATAAGATATCATGAACTTCAAAAAAAAGGTGGAATATTTAAAGATATTAGAAATATTATTCTTGAGGATGGTGTAAAATGTGTTGTTATTCCGCCCCTTGATTCATTAAGGGAGTCAATTTATGCATATTGGATTTTCAGTTGGGCAAAATGGACCGGAAAAAAAACTATTTATTTTTGGGGAAAATGGGAATCTTCTAGTAAAATGCAGCCTATTACAAAATGGCTAAAAAATATGCTTCAAAGAGTAGTTGCAAGACCAATTATAAAAAAATCGGATTATACATTAGGATATGGTGTTAAAGCTTGTGAATATCTTGTCAAAAATGGAGCGAAAAAAGATAAATGTGAAAAAGTATTTTATTCTAGTATGTCTCCAAAGTGTGAACAAACAAATTGGAAAAAAAAATACAATATTCCAGAAGAAAAAAAATGTGTATTGTATTTTGGTAGAGTAATTGAAAAAAAAGGGCTTAGATACCTTATTGAAGCTTTTAATGAGTTGGATGAAAAGGTAAAGAGTCAATTGTGGTTAGTAATAGTGGGGGATGGCCCTGATAAAAAACAACTTGAAGATTATTCTAAGGAGCTTGGTCTTAAAAATATAACTTGGGTTGGATACATACATCCCAATATTCGATATAATTATTTTTCACAATGTGAGATATTTGTTTTACCGACTTATTATTATAAGGGAAGTGTTGAGGCATGGGGAATGACAATGAACGAGGCAATGCAATGTGGTGAGATATTAATTGCTACAGAGGCAGTAGGTTCTGCATATGAACTAATTAATAAAAAAAATGGTTATATTGTAAAAGCAGGGGATTCCCATAGCCTTTCCAGAGCATTAGAAGATGCTTTAACAAAAAAAAATCGCGATGATGTAAAACAAGAAAATGATCGATTGCTTGGAATATATAATTATCAAAACAGCGCAAATAAATTCATGACTATATTTGAAAAATGTATTGGAGGGGGTGAAAAGCATGAATGATGAAGTTAAAATAGTAGCAAATTATTTGCCTCAGTTTCATGAGATTCCTGAGAATAATCAATTTTGGGGAAAAGGGTATACAGATTGGGTTGCTGTTAGAAATGCCAAACCCTTATTTGATGGTCATAATCAGCCGAAAGTACCGTATGCCCAAAATTATTATTCGTTAGATACTTATGATTCAATAGAGAAACAAGTGAAACTTGCTAACCAATATGGTATTTATGGATTCAATATATATCATTATTGGTTTAATAATGATTTGAATTTATTAACAAAGCCTGCTCAAATTATTCGAAATAGTTCAGAACTTCAGATTCATTATATGTTTACTTGGGACAATGCATCTTGGAAAAGAACATGGAGTGCAGTAAAACATGCAAATGATTGGGCACCAGTAAATGACAATAATGAAAATCAAGAAAATAAAAGTCAGAATTCGACTGGAATTTTAGCAGAATTAATATATGGCACAGAAAATGATTGGAAAAATCATTTTGAGTATTTACTTAAGTATTTTAAGGATGAACGATATATAAAGGAAGAAAATATGCCCTTATTTGGTATCTTTAATCCCGATAATCAGCCGAAAGTATTAAAAAAAATGATGACATTTTGGAATAAATTGGCGCAAGAAAATGGATTTGATGGAGTCAAGTTTATTTGTAAAAATAACCATGGAGAAAATAAAATTTCTTCGTTTAGTTTTGCTTATGAACCAGGAAATTCAGCGTGGGAATCAAGAACTTTGGTCAATAAGGTTTGGAAATATTTTGATAGAAAAAAAACGGGTACAAAACCTAAAGTATATCAGTATGAAAATGTATGGAGAAATCTTATTCATAGAGCGAAAAAAAGTCATGATAAAAATCTTTGTTTTGGATGTTTTGTAAATTTTGATGATTCGCCAAGGCGAGGATGTAATGGGCGTATTATAAGTGGTGGAACACCAAAACTATTTGAGAACTATTTGGCACAGTTAATTCAAATTTGCAAGCTAAAGAAAAAGACTATTCTCTTTATTACTGCATGGAATGAATGGGGAGAAGGAGCATATTTAGAACCAGATGAATCAAATGGAGTCGAATATTTAGTAGCTTTAAAAAACGCTATTATAAGTGTTAATGAGCTAGAGGATAATTCTTTAGATGCCGATGAATAGTTAGGAGAAAAATAAATTATATGGGACTTGGATATCTGGTTATATACACAATTATAATCTGCACAATTACTTTGAAATCATACATAACGAAAAATAACATTCTATATAGAGCTTTGTGGACGGAATATGCTGTTTCAGCAATATTTTGCGTGTTTGCTTGTCTAAATCGCCGTATTGTTGGATATGGTACAATGCATAATAGATGGTATGATCTCAGTGACACAACCTTATGGGGCTATTTACTTCTAATTGTATGTAATGTTATTGCTTTTAAGCCATTTAAAATTTTTGATGAAAATCGTAAACTTGAAAATTATGGAAAAACAGAAAAAAAACAAAATTTTTTCATTATATATTCTATCATCTATATAATAACGGCCTTAATATTTATTATTTTCGCTTTGGGGTTTATTAAATCAGCAATAACTGTTTCGAATTTTGGAGATTTAAGACAAAACTTGTTTGATAACGGTGAAAATGAGGCAGTGGGAAGAGTATCGCTGAATTTTGTAGCTAATATATGCTTTAAGTTATGTCTTGAATTTAAGCTTGCTAGTGTTTTTATTGTATTTGCAATGATAAAAGAGAAAGTTAAACCGGTCTTAGCTACATTGCTTTTAATAACAACTTTTTTTGTATATTATGTAAGTTGTTCATCAATGGCGGCAAGAGGGGGGATGCTAATTTTTTCATTTTGTGCTTGCACTATAGGATTGATCTTTTATAAGTATTTGTCGAAAATAAATAGAAAAAAAGTAGCAATAGCAGCTTTGGTTTTTGGGGGAATTGTAGTTTCCTTCTTCTTTACAGTGTCTATGTCACGACTTGCGAACGCTGTTAGTGATGTTAATCCGCTCTTGCGAAATACTGTCTTTTATCTTGGACATGGACCAATTGAGTTTAGCAAAATCACAGGTTCATTACATGATTTTGCATATGGTAGAACAATTATAGGTAGATTGTTTAGTAACTTCTTTGGAACAAATTATAGTTGGGATATCATTGCAAGTGATATAGGTTTTCCTAACATAGGTCCAGTGTTTGTTACATATCTTGGGTTTATTTATACGGATTTTGGTGCGTTCGGATGTATTGCGTTTACATCTATTTGGTCTTATATAACATATACATTAATAAAGAAAAGACCTTATAACTTTAGCACCATTTATTATTTATTGTATTATTTGTTTTTTTATGTTACAGGAAATTTTACAATAGGAAGACTCGAATATGCATCATTGGTAACTACTACAATTATATATTTTATTATTAAAACGATAGAAGTATATCCCCCATTTAAACGGATTTTCACTGCGAGGATTAGAGTGGGAAAATAAGATGAGAGGTGTTGAAATTTTTGAAATTGTTGAAAAGAAAAAAATAATACATCAAATCAGATGGCAAATTATTTAAAAAGAGAATGGTATAATTACAAAATCGATATTTACGATGAATAAGGTTTTAGTTGCCAAACATTCTTATGGTAGACTTAAAATAGTTTTATTTAATTGTAAATCAAAGTTAATAATTGAAAATTTTGTTTCTATTGCAAATAATGTTGCTTTTCTGCTTAATGCGGATCATTTTACGACACATATATATCAAAAAGAAGAATGTAGATTTATTAAACAAAAAGGAATTAGACGCGTTATTAGGGAAAATTGTTGATAATATGAAAACTATGATGCTATCATTGATTCACAGTATCGAAAAGTAATGTATGATGGGGGATCTGCGTAGTTGAAATTTATTCTTAGAAAAAAATTGGATTGCCTAATATATATTAATATGAAGATGTAATTAAATGTACATTTGGTGAATGTGATAAAGATAAAGATAGTCGTTGCATCCCTGAAATTACCCGTGGTTTGACTATATATTCCGGAGGCCTTTGAAGCACATAGCTCTGAGTTACAAGAATATTCAGTTTGACCATTTACCAAGATAAAAAGTTAAAGAATTAATTTTCATAAATGATTTCCCAGCACTCTTTAAAGATTATTTGAAAAGAGCTAATTGATACATTGAAGATAAATCAGAAGAAAGAAAAGTTATTTTTGTTCGTGCATGAAACGAGTAGGGGAAGGCAGTTATCTAGAACCAGACCTGGATTCTGGCTTACAATATTTGGAGGGCAAAAAAAAGTTGAAAATGAGTCAAAATAATATAGGTATTATTAAAGATAATTGTTGTGGATGTGGTATTTGTGAGGCTGTTTGTTCTGCGGAAGCGATTATAGAAAAAAGAAGCGTTAGAAATTCAATAGTATATAGTGTCAAGGATAGTTGTATTAATTGTGGGTTGTGTCTTCGTGTATGTCCAGTCAATACAAAAGAATTTAATAAAAAAAACGACTATTTTTACAGAGCCATTTCCAAAAATGAACAAATTCTTAATAAATCATCATCCGGTGGTGTTGCATATGAAACTTCTAAAAAATTTATAGAAAAAGGTTTTTGTGTTTATTCGGCTATTTGGAGTGTGCCTAATCAAAGAGTTGAACACAGACGAATCAAAGAATTAGGTGATTTAAAATCCATACAAGGAAGCAAATATGTACAAAGTGTTATTGATAAATCAACGTATCTTGAGATTAAGAAGGATGTAGTGGAGGGAAGAGTTTTATTTATCGGATGTCCTTGCCAGGTTGCTGCAGTAAGAAATCTGGTAAATGATAGCAAAAATCTTTATACTGTAGATTTGTTGTGTCACGGCGTTCCGAGTCCAAATTTGTTATCAGAACAGATAAGCTATTTGAATATTAAATCAATCAGAAATATATCATTTAGAAATAGATTGTCATTTACGCTATCAATAGAAAGTTGTGAACAGATATACGAGGTTGATGGTTATCAAAATCCATATTATTCACTCTTCTTGAATTATTCTTCATTTCGTGAAAGCTGTTATAAATGCATATTTGCGTGCGAAAAAAGAGTTGGAGATATTACTATTGGAGATTATGTTGAAAATAATAAGGGATACTCTTGCTTAATCCCAAACTCTGAAAAAGGAACTGAAATTGTGAAAGATTTGTTTGATAGCATGAGATTGGAAAAAAGGAATATCTTAGATTTAAAAGGTAACGAGTCTTATTATTATCCTACAAAAAAGAAAAAAGAAGTTGAGAAATTCACAAGATTATATGAAAAATACGGATTAATTTTAGCCTATTATTGTACATTCTATAAGCTGGCAATAAAGAAGTTTATTTTACGTGTCGTTGGAGAAAAGACATATTCGCATGTTAAATCTCTATTTAAGAAACAAAGCTAAAGGAGTACATTCTTAGATTAAGCTAATAGAAGTACATTGTACAATAGGAAATATTGAAATGAATGGAGTAAAAAATGTTTGGCTTGAAGACTAAGTTATTAATTCAAATTAGAAAAAAATCATGGAGAAATAGAAATAGAAATAATTATACAAATATAAATACTTTATTTGATATAAACCAAGTTGTTGTGGGAAATAAGACTTATGGTAACTTGAATATTAATATTGGAACAAATAAAAATCGAAAAATTACAATTGGAAATTATTGTTCAATAGCTCCGAATGTTCAATTTATAATTAATCCACATAATTATAAGTTTTTCTCTTCGTGGGGATGGCAGATTTATGAATATAAAGAGCAATATTATGACTGGGAGAAAAAAACATCAATAATTGTTGAAGATGATGTATGGATTGGACAAGGTGCAGTCATACTTGGTGGAGCTATTCTAAGACAAGGATGTGTAATTGGTGCGGGGACAATAGTGAGTTGTGAAGTACCACCTTATGCAATTTATGCAGGTAATAGAATTATTAAATATCGATTTGAACAAGAAATTTGTGAAAAAATGATGATGATAGATTATTCGAAATTTGATAAAGAAACTATAAATAGACTTAAAGGTTGGCATAGGATTGAAATTAATCGTGATAATATTGATGAATTTCTTAGTCTTGTTCCATTAAAAGAATAGAAAGGTAAATAAAAAATGAAAGTTTATATGCCATACCATTTGGGCTGTGGAAATCGAGGATGTGAAGGGATAGCTAGAGGAATCGCGAAAGTATTAAATTTAAATAAAAGCCAAGTAGTGCTTTTTGATTTTTCATCGAATGAATATCAAGGTGATTTAGCGCTTGACTTAAATGATATTGGGGAACTTAGATGCCCACAACAAGAAATAAACTTTGAGATTAGACGACTTGTTTCTCGTGCTTTTCAAAAAATAGGAATCTCATTTTTTTATGAAAATTTGATGAGTAATTATTACATTCGAGATGCAAAACCTGGTGATTGGTTATTTATTACAGGTGGGGATATTTATTGTTACGAAGGTGCAGGGAAATTACCAAATTTGATAGTAAAAAAAGCTAAGATGAAAGGTATTAATACTGCGCTTTTTGGCGTTTCGATGGAAAAACAATTTTTGACATCAGATATAGTAAGTGGGTTAAGGAACTTTGATGTTATAACGACAAGAGAAACTCTTTCATCAAATACTTTGAAAAATCTTGGTCTTGCAAATTATCTTTTCCCAGACCCTGCTTTCTCATTAACACCAAAAGAATGCGATTTACCTGACTATTTTAAAAGAAAAGTTGTAGGAATAAATTTTAGTTCATTTACTGATACAGATACATTATTTAATGAAAGTATGTCTAATTTGATTGAATATTTGTTGGGGAAGAATTATGAAGTTTGTTTGATACCACATGTTTTGTGGAAAGACCAGGATGATAGAATTGTTATGGGAAAATTTAAAGATAAATATAAAGAGAGAATTCATGTTTTAAAAACTGAAAAGATGTCTTATTTGGAAATTAGATATGCAATATCAAAATGTAAATATTTTATAGGAGGCAGAACGCATTCAGTAATTTCTGCATATAGTACTGGCGTCCCGTGTCTAGCACTTGGGTATTCTGTGAAAGCTATTGGGATTGCTAAAGATTTGGGATTGCCGGATTATACTGTTATAAATAGTAAAAAATTGAAAAATGGTAACCATTTCGTGGAGTCATTTAAATCTTTGGAAGATGATGAGAAGAGAATAAAAACATTATATGAAGGAATACCTAATTATATAAGTGAATTAAAACACATTACTGAAATAATAAAGTTGTGATTTAAGTATATATTGGTGGATTGGTGGTCGTATGAAACAAAACAGTGAAAATAAGTATTATCAATTGGTATTTAATATTTTTTTATTTGCGCTAGGGAATATAGGATCAAAGTTTTTGGTATTTTTTCTGATGCCATTATATACTAATGAACTTACAACGACAGAGTATGGAATTAGTGAATTAGTACTTACTGGTACTAATTTACTAATTCCTTTTCTGAGTATATCGATTCAGGATGCCACATTGAGATTTGCGCTAGATAAAAAAAATGTATCTGGAGAGGTTCTTAAAAACACCGTTTTTATTTTAACGATAGGTACAGTATTAACAATCGCTCTTAATCCTATAATTGGTAAATACAGAGCTATTTCTGAATGGTCCAATTACTTTATCACTATTACGATTGTATATATGATTCGAAATGCATTATCAGTATATCTGAAATCTATTGATAAAACAAAATTGTTCGCAGTAGATTC
>NZ_FQZY01000057.1 GCF_900142165.1 Hespellia stercorisuis DSM 15480 | reverse complement strand
CATTCAGACCACCTTCTTCCTTGTGTTTTATGTCTCCATTGTACTAAAAACTCAGGAAAAAAGCGAATTCACATAGATTCACCTATGGTGAAAATGACTGTGGATAAGTAATGTTTTTCAATGTTCAGTTGTTGTTAAATATATTCAAAAGCCATAGAATTTGGCTTTGAATCAGAGTTATTTGAAAGATTGAAAGAGTAATCCACAATGAATTAAATTATTCAATCACAAACAATTGGTTATCCACCAATTACCGAAATAATATCGCAAAACAGGTTTTAAAAATTCTCTGTTTTGTACAAAAATTAATTAGTTCCCCAAGGGGGTTCTGAACAGTTACTAAAAAGCAATAAATAAATTGAAGAAATGTTAGGGTCGGGTAGTTTCAACCACCCACAGTCGCTTAGAAATAGCCAATTAGGGTCGGCGACAAACAACCAAACATAGTCAGCTAGAAAAAGCCATTGTATTTTCCATTTCGTGGTCTAAACTGATATATGCCAGTACATCAGTAGAAATCACAATGGGAGAAAAACACAATGACTTAACTGAAATAATAGCACAAACGCTCAATGAAATGAAGAAGGAACAGGGTGAAAAGTTCGATCTTGAAAAAATCAATCTAGCTGAGTTGGAACGACGAACCGGAATCACCCGTGCAAAGCTTCGTAGATTGAAATCTACAGGCTTTGTAGATCAGCCACATGCACTTACCGGAAGAAAAGCAGAATCAACTCTTTTAACTGGATTCACAGGTATTATTGATGACCTGCTTCAAAAAGGTATCACGAATTCTGCAGTATGCTTTGATCGTATCAAGGAAAATGGCTTTAAAGGTGGTCTGACAATAGTAAAAAATTATATTTCTAATCACAAGGATCTTGTTCCACCTAAAAGACAGCTTGTTGCACCACAGGGAAGCCGTGGTCAACGCTACCACACCAACCCTGGTGAATCTTATCAGATGGACTGGGGATTTGTAACGGTAGAAACAGCAACCGGTGGTACCTTTAAAGTGGCTTGCTTCGCCATGATCTGTCACTGTTGTGGGCAACGTTATATTGAATTCTTTCCCAATGCCAAACAGGAAAATCTTTTTATTGGAATGATTCATGCTTTTCTGTATATGGGAATCCCTGATTACATCCTGACAGACAACTGCTAATGTTAAGCTTTACATTATAGATTTAATGTAAAGAAACTGTTAATGTAAAGTAAAATAATAAAACATTAAAAACTCGCTTATTTTTGCTTCTCGACTTTACATTAATAGATCATAATGGGATCAATCATAAGAAAGGAGAAATTACTATGATTGATTCCAGTTATAATGATACTCTATACGATGCAATTCAGCAGTTCCGAGAACACATCACGCAAAACTATGGGGCTGACTCCATAGTTGCTAAAAGCTACATCCGGATTGCTGATGGGTTTCAACGGTATGTAAATGATAAGGATCCTTCGCCACCGCCGGAGCTTGCTATTCAAGAATACTATAGCCTGACTGTTGGAGTACCGCCGTTTGAAGCACCGCTATCAAAATCAAAAGAAAGATGCGCAAGGTCTATACGCATGATCCAAGATTTCTTTCATAACGAAGTTCCCAAACGCAGGTATGTTAGCCACTCGATTAAATGTCCTGCATCATATCAAGATATACTTGACAGATATGAAACAGTTATGAAGGAAGACCAAAAAAGTAATGGAACTATTCGTACCCGCTCCGGACGTATGAAAACATTCTTTGTTTTCTTGGCTGTCAAGGGATGTGTTGCCATAGAAAACATTACACCAGAGTTATTTTCTGATTACGTTGCTTCGCTCAGTGATAGGTACTCATCCCAAGGAAAGGCTTCTCTTTTATACACGCTCAGGAACTTTTTCTCCTATGATGAGTTCTCTGAGATGTTAACATTCGATCCGGGTTCTTTTTTGACAGGGATTCATTCCCGGAAGCATGAAAGGTTGCCTTCCTTCTACACTGTAGAAGAAGTGAAACGTATTCTGAACGCGGTTAATAGAAATACTCTTTGGGGTAAAACTGTCTACCTTATGATACTACTTGCATGTGTGTATGGCCTACGATCCAGTGATATTAAGGCTCTGACTTTTGATGATGTCGACTGGGAGGGACGAACTATAACAGTCACACAATTCAAGACACATAGAGAAGTATCCCTTCCTATTATTGATGAAGTACTGTTTGCGCTACTTGACTATATCAAAAATGCACGCCCAAGAGTAGATAACCCACAAATATTCATCCGACTAAGAAAACCGCATATTCCATACTCAATGGATGACCATTTTGGAGATAAGATTTATCCTTACTTCAAGATTGCAGGTGTTGATACAAAAGGAAAGCATCATGGTCTGCACTCGCTCAGACATAGTCTGGCTACAACTCTTTTTGAGTCAGGAACTCCGGTAAATGAGATTGCCGTAATCCTCGGGCACACATCCGCAGCATCCACAAAGACGTACGTCTGGTCTGATATTGAACACCTCAAAATAGCAGCATTGGAGGTGCCAGAAAAATGATCAGTGATAAGGAATTTCTTAAATTTGAAGAAGGTTTCTTCAAACCGTACTTCGAAAAATTCATAGAGTTTAAGCGTGGAAAAGGCGAAAAGGTTGCCAATTCGACATTAATCCGTTTAAGGAAACTGAATAATTCACTTAATAGGTATCAGACACATCATGTATCTGAGCAGATGATACAAGAATTATTGGCTCCACACGATGAATTAAGTGAAATCGAACGCCAATACATGACATCAAGCCTTCGGCAATTTTGCTCTTTCCTAGTGCTTTTCGGAGTTGATGCGGCCGTTGTTCCATCAAAATATATGCGAACGGTAAGATGTGAATTCCGCCCATATATTTTCAGCGATGAGGAATTACAGCGTTTAGTCAATGCGGCTGATACACTTCCACCAGCAAGGAGATCCAAGGTACATCAGCAGATCTATCCGATACTTGTAAGAATTCTCATTGGTACCGGGATGCGTATTGGAGAAGTTCTAGCTCTGACAAGAGAAGATGTTGATCTCTCAAACGGAGTAATTAAGGTAATCAATGGAAAAAACGGAGTTTCCAGATACATCCCCGTATCTAACAGCTTGAAAATGGTTCTTAGCCGCTATGCTAAAACCATCGATATGGCTGACGATGATAAGCCGTTTTTCACTTCCTCCTATACTGGCAGTCATCTTACATATGACGCTATGAAATATATGTTTCCCAAGATGTTTAGAACAGCGAATATCTACATGGTAGATGGAAAGACACCAAATATCCATTCTATCCGGCACACTTTCTGCACCAAAAGTTTGGAAAAAATGTTGAACAGTGGGATGAATATCTATACCGCTATACCAATACTTGCCGCATATGTTGGCCATGTGAATTACATGGATACGGAAAAGTACATCCATTTCACGGAACAGGGACATAACGATTTCGTCAAGCAGGAATCCTTCCTGGGGAATTTATTCCCGGAGGTGGCCAATGAATGAAAACTTCTCCTTTTATGTCCAGCGTTATTTTATGTCGTACTTAATGAAACAACATAATTACGGTTCAAACACCATTTCATCATACCGCGACACCTTCAGGCTGTTTCTTAAATTCATGGCCGAATCCCATACGGATATATCAAAGATAGAAATCGAGGAAGTTAGCTATGACATAGTACTAAAATTCCTTGCATGGTTGGCAGATATCAGAAAAAATGGTGTATCTACAAAAAATGTAAGGCTGGCGCATATAAAATCATTCTTTCGATATGTGTTGATGACCGCACCGGAGTATTCTGAGCAATGCCGGAAGATACTGAATATCCCATTTGGAAAAGAGGATAAAAAACCTCCTGCGTGTATGTCCACTAATGCTATAAAACAGCTACTGGCTTCAATTGACTCATCGTCGGATGAAGGGCTACGCCATTTAGCACTTTTATCACTTATATACGATTCTGCCTGTAGAGTCCAAGAGATCATTACTCTCAATGTCGTTGACTTTCATGCCGGTCAGTGCTGCAGGATATATGTCCATGGCAAGGGAAACAAATATCGCTCTATTCCCTTGCTAAGTGAAACGGAAAAAATCGTATCCGTATATATCAAGCATTTTCACCTTACGTCAGACTCACCACTATTTTGTAATAAAAAAGGGGAACGCTTAACTCGGCAGGGCATCCGGTATATACTGCAAAAATATTCTAAAATGGCAAACGAATCTACACCAGGTATTATCGATGGAGCCGTATCTCCACATTGGCTTCGTCATAGTAAGGCCACACACCTTGTGGAAAGAGGAGTGAACTTATACAATGTTCGGGACTTCCTCGGTCATGAGTCCATAGCGACCACACAGATTTATTTAACCACGAATCCAGATGTCACCAGAAAGGCAATAGAATCAGTAGCAGAGAAAACAGTCCCTGAAAGTCTAGGGTATTTTTCTCAAGATGAACGGAATGATCTGCTTTCCTTCTTGGATTCTTTAGGATAGTATCAAACGTTAATGTAAAGTCGACATACATACAATGCAAGCCATGACTTCATTGAAACGTCTGACTTTACATTAACATGTCCTTTACATTAAACATGAAAAGCGTTGTAATCAGACGTGATGATGAAGGACATCCAATCTGGCAGAAGGATTATGAACTCTTTATGGGCAATATCGGCTTTGAAACAAAGCGGTGTAAGCCAAGACATCCATTTACCAAAGGTGCCGTAGAGCGTCTGGTACGATTTGTAAAAGATAACTTCCTGCCAGGTCGTGTCTTTACCGAAATCACTGATCTGAATTATGAAGCCATCAGATGGTGCAACGCACAGAATAACTGCTACCACAGAGCCGTTGACTGTATTCCGAATGAGAAGCATTCACAGCAATGCATGAAGCATGCATGTACACTTGATGAAACAATTGAATTATCTTATTATCTGTGTCCAGAAAGAAAAATTTCTTTTGACGGATTTGTAAACTATGAAGGACGTCGATTTGGTGTTCCTTATTGGTATACAGAGAAAGCCTGCCGTGTAAAAAGAGATGGATATATCCTTTATGTCTACGATAGCAGAATGACTAAGGTACTTACTACACATGATGTTACATGGAGTCGTCGTGACAGTTTCTGTAAAGATCAATATGCGGTAGAACAGCCCGAAGAACTTCCAACTGCACCGATAAAAGTACATATCCAGCAGCTCGATCCGCCTCCGTATGACTCTGGTTTTAGCAGATTTAACTTTGAGGAGGGCCTGTGGGATGAATGATTCTATCTTTGAGCAGATCCAAGATTCTGCGAAATATTTAAGCCTTGATCTTTGCGCACAGGAAATGGCTCAGTTTGCCATGGAACAGCAGATGAATGATGAAAGTATTCAGGCCATAGCTGAGACTCTTGCTTATTTAAAGCAAAAGAAAAGTGAAAGCATTATCTCAACACTCCTTCGGCTAAGCCGTCTGCCATTAAAAGAGCCAAAAACATTTGAAGGATTTGATTTTGATCAGCTTCATGGAAAACAGGTTGAAACGTTAAAGAGCCTTGCTTCATTGTCAGCACTCTATGCACATAAAAATCTCGCCTTTATCGGACCACAGGGCGTTGGTAAGACGCATCTTGCGATGGCCTATGGCTGCCAGTGCTGTGAGCTTGGTTTAAAGGCATACTTTCTCAAAGCAACAGAATTGAACCAACGGCTGACAGATGCCCGTAAATATGGCAGGGAAAGCTCCACTATCAACGGCTTGGTGAAACCATCCTGTCTTATTATAGATGAAGTTGGACGATGTGTGTTTGATAAAGAAAACACGAGAATGTTCTTCGATGTCATTGACCGCAGATACAACAAAGAAGGTCCAAACACCATGATCTTTACCAGCAACAAAGGTCCTGATAAGTGGGGAGAATTCTTCAATGAGGATTCGTCACTGCTATGTGCTTTGGATCGCATTTTTGATGATGCTACCGTATTTATGATCAAAGGAAACAGCTACCGTGGTCGTAACTGTGAAACCATAGCAATATCTGCTGGGGAACCATCAGCATTACCAAAAGCAAAGAATTAAAGAAAGGAAAAGCTGGTGTACTGGCTTTTTCTGTCCGGCTGGAATTGGTTATTTCTTCCCGACTCTGAATGGTCAATTTCGCCCGACGCTAACACTTTTCATTATTTTTCTGTATTCATCTGGATATAAACCTGTATTCTTTTGAAATAAACTTGCAAAACGTCCAGAATGATAATAGCCTACAGCTTCTGCTATTTGGCTGATTGTAAAATCAGTACCAATTAATAAATATTCAGCATGTGCAATTCTTCTATTCTGAATATATTCTGTAATCGTGTAACCGTAATATTTTTTAAATGAATAACGTAATTTTGTTTGTCCCATACAAGCTATTTTGGTTAGGTGGTCTGCTTTTATATCAAAAGCAAAATGGTCGTTTATGTATGATTTTACTGCGTCTAAATTGATTAAATCATCTTTTGATAAATCACCACTCGGTGTAAAACCTTTATGCTCTTTGGATTTTTCAATAATTAAAGAAAGTGCTTCTGTGACTTTGCTTTCATAAAATAGATGAGCTGAAATACCTGTTCCTTGAAAAGTCTGTAATTGACGCATTAATAGCACTAATTGAGGGAAATCTGTTATCCCATCTATGCTAAGAAATGCGGATTTAGGGTCTGAAAATTGATTTGGATATTTTTGTTCTAAGTAGTCATGATAATAACCCGGCATTAGCATAAGTTCGATTCCGTGAATCGGAACATTCTTATGGTATCTAGCACGAAACATTTGACTATTTGAAACATGACCTCTAATGCAGTTAGCATTTAATCTTTTATAGGGAGATAATTCTTCGGCTGATATGGTGTCATAGTAGTTAATAGATATAAAATCCTGTTGTTGATATTCTAATACTTTATCTTGTTTTAATCGTAAATCTAATACTGCTATGGCAAACATACCCTCTTTTTCATAATACCAGTAATATCCCTCTCCTAAATCTTTTGGTGGTTCATAACATACTCCCTCTAAATTGAGTGTTTCCTTACAGGCACAGGGTTGAAAATCCAACTGTACAAGACATGGTTCAGGTAAATTCTTTGTTTCAGCTTTCATAAATACATCTCCTTTTATCCACTTTCAACGAACATTCAGCACGATTCAACGAAGGTTAGCCATAACTATTGCTTAAATCAAAAAAAAGTTTTAAATTATCATATGTGTTAGTTAGATTTAGCTAACCAATAAAAATATAGCAGACTTTTTAAGTTAATACAAGTTAGTTTAAGAAGATTTGCAGAAAAAAAGGAGGTCGTTTCATTGGAAAATGAACAAACATGGTTTCAAGCACTTCTTTCTTTTGCTTCACGCTGCAAAGGTAAGATGATTATATCAGTGCTTTGTTCCATTATTAGTGTATTCGGTGGATTTGTCCCTTTTCTTGGAGTTTATCAAATTTTAAAATTGTTTATCGAGGGAAAAGAAGATACTTCACAAATACTATTTTGGTGTGGAATATGTGTAGGTGGCTATGTGATTCGATTAGTATTTTTTGCTATATCTACAATTTTATCACATATCAGTGCTTACACTATTCTTGAAACAATTCGTATGGAAATAGCGGATAAATTGATGAAAGCACCATTAGGTGATGTTATGAATAGAACAATCGGTCAGATAAAAAGTGTTATTGTTGACCGAGTAGAAGCTATCGAACCACCTTTAGCCCACTTTATACCAGAAGCAACAGGAAATATTGTTATTCCTATCGCAATTTTTATATTCTTGCTGGTATTTGATTGGCGTATGGCTCTTGCTTCGATTGCAACTATTCCTTTGGCTGCAATTCCATTTGGAATTATGACCAGAAATTTCACAGAAAAATATGACGCTTATATGAAAGCCAATAATCATGTCAATAGTGTCATTATTGAGTATGTTGAAGGAATCGAGGTTGTCAAGGCTTTTAATCAAGCGACAAGCTCTTATGAAAAATTTGCTAAAGCAGTAGATTCCTTTAAGGATTATACAGTAGATTGGTATCAAAGTACATGGAAATTAATGTACTTGGCTTTCTCAATTTTACCATCTACATTATTGGTTTCACTGCCAGTAGGATTGATTCTTTTTGCAAATGGCTCACTAACTGCTGCTGAACTCTGTATGTGCTTGATTTTATCATTGAGTATCATTGCTCCACTTATGAGATTAGAGGTATTTGTAAATGAAATGAAAGTCATGGAATATGGAATCAAGGAAACTCTTGAATTTATTAATATGCCAGAATTAAAAAGTTCTAAACAAAATGTTAAATTACAACATTATGATGTTACATTGCAAAATGTAGATTTTTCTTACACTGGGAAAGATAATGAAAAAGTATTACATGATGTGAATTTAAAAATGCCACAAGGTAGCTTTACAGCATTAGTCGGACCCTCTGGTGGTGGTAAATCGACAGTTGCCCGTTTGATTTCACGCTTTTGGGACGTAACAAACGGAAATATAAAAATTGGTGGAGTAGATATTAAAGATATTCCTTTAAAACAGTTATCAGATATTGTCAGTTTCGTTACACAGGACAATTTTCTCTTTAATTGTTCACTAAAAGAAAATATTCGTCTAGGGAATCCAAAAGCTACAGATGAAGAAGTTTATGCTGCTGCAAAAGCCGCTTGTTGTGATGAATTTATTAACCTGTTAGAAAATGGTTATGACACTTCTGCTGGTGATGCGGGAAAAAGATTATCTGGTGGTGAGAAACAAAGAATTGCGATTGCCCGTGCTATATTGAAAAAAGCTCCTATCGTTATTCTTGATGTAAACTGGGGTAACAGTTTTGGCTGTGTATAGAGTGTATTAAGTTAAAAAGAATGGAATATAGGTACAGCATACACAAGAGATAGAGAAATATGTGTATGAAGTAGGTAGGAAGAATGCGTATCTGGTTGAGAGAAAAAGAACTCTCAGACCAGTTTTTTTATATGCAAAATTAAACGTGAGTAGGAGGGATACATATGAGAGAAGAGTCATACGAAGTGAAATGTCCCAGACACATTGTGTTTGGTGACCCGCTGTACTTTGAGGAGTTCAAAGGGGAGCGGTTGAAGGAGTTGGTAGTGGATTTTAAGCCGCCCCAATATTTTAAAACAAGAGTAATTTTGAAGGAAGAGGAGGTTCCAGAATGCCCAGGATTTACACTTCGCACCATGAGCATTTACCTGGCCCCAAAAGAAACATTAGGCACGTACCTGTCAGGAAAGATGTATGAAGGCCAACAGATTCAGCAGAAAGAAATCGGTGTTGACAGTGCCTGTTATATCATCAGCGTTGACGGAAGAGAGGAAGATATTAAAACTGGCGGGGATGGATATTGGGGTGACATGCAAACGCTTTACCATCAGCATGATCAGCGGAAAGTGAAGGATGCGGTGATTCTGACTGTTGTCATACCGGATTTCGTAGATTTTAAGGACATGCAGCAATGGGTAAATTATTTTTTTGAGGATGTACAGTTGCTGAAAGAAAACAAAAAGGAGCCGAAAAAGGATGTGCCGGAAAGGTAAAGCAAAACACAATCCGGTTATATCCAATCAAATGCACTTTTTAGAAAGAGGTTTTATATGAGTAGGAAAATAGAGGAAATAAACAAAGATACTTTTTGGCAGCTCATCGAGGAGGCGAAAATGCAGTGTGGGAAAGATCTGAATGCTTCTCTTTGGTGGATAAAAAAAGGATTGTTGAGAATGCCCCCGGAACATTCCTTACAATTTCATAGGTTTCTGCACGCATATTATGAGGCAGCCAGTAGATATGGCCTTTGGACAGCAGTGAATCTGATTAAAGAAGAGGGCTGCACATATGAGGAATTTGTTAATTTTAAAGCATGGCTTGTGGGACAAGGGAAAGAAGTTTACATGGCAGCGTTGGCGAATCCAGATTCACTTGTAGCGGTGGAGAAGTACGAAAACTGTGAGTTTGAGTTACTTAGTTATGTTGGAAATGAGATCTATAAGGAACAGACCGGACGAAGTGCCTATGATGATTGCACTCAGGAAATGGACCAGGAGATGCTGCAGGAGGTATCGAAAGATATTAAATATCATCCGATGATTGATTATCCACTGGAATTGCCAGATGAGCTTTTGGCATATCCCCAAATTAGTGCCCAATTTATGAAGGAGACCCATCTCCTAAATCCTAAAAGTTATTCTACATGGGATATCCCATTTCCAGAAATAAAAGAGCAGGTGAAAAAAAGGGCTATCGAAGCGAAGAAATACATAAGAAGCCAACAAAAAAAAGACAAAATACGAAAGCAAGAAGAACAGTCCAGATAGTGTTCAGAAACAAGAGGATGAACTTCAGGAACAAAAAAATCATAATCGGCTGGGATAGAAAGCAAGTGTTCCTATACCTGCCAGACATTAATCGGTGTTGTCATCAATCAAATCCTCGTAAGAGATACCGAAGACTTCTGTCAGTGCTTTTAATTCGATATCAGTGACATAGCGTTTATTCGTCTCAATTCTGGTAATGACATTCTTATCCATATCATAGCCAGCAAGCTGGAGTCGTTGTGCCAGATCTCGCTGGGAGAGATTATGTTTTTGGCGGAGTTCGATCAGCCGGTTGCTGATCAGGTTCTTTTCACCGGAATGACTGCGTGGTTTTGGCATATCCTGTCCTTTCCTGCAAAAAAGTGTCAAAATGTTTGTCTCACTTTTTGCACCTTATATATTGATTTTACTTGTTAGAAAGGGTACAATCGGTTGTAAAAGTGAGACAAAATACAAAAGGAGAAAAAGAATGGATTGGAACAGTGATGAATTCAAACAATATCTGTATGATGCAATAACAGGCAATTTGGCTCAGACGGAAAAAGTGGCTTCGGCACAGGAAGTAATTAAGAATGAGTTTGCATCAGGAGCATTGTGTAACAGATTATATCAGGAAGTGTATCAGTCAAATCAGAATCTGTGTGAAAGGCTGGGCACGGATGAGGATAAAGATGTAGAGTTGATCATTTCAAACTTATTTCAGATTGCAGAACATTTGTCTAAAAGGATGTATGATTACGGTGCTGCATTTTCAAATGTATTAAAAAAATAGGAAGAAAGAGTCAGAAGTGGAAAACAGAGATGTGAACATAATAGAGGGACATCTGTAAAACTGCTTACAGGAGTCCCTCAAAGAAAGCATTGATATCGGTATGAAAGATTTTTGAAAGAGCAACCAGTTCGCTGATTTTGATATTCATACGGTTGGTCTCTAATTTGGCATAAGTGCTTTTGGACATGTGAATACCCATCAGTTCTAACTTTGCAATGACCTGTTCCTGTGTAAGTTTATTCTGATAGCGCAGGCGTTGGATATTATTGCCGATATCCATATCGGGACGAATCTTTTGCATGGCATACTCCTTTCAATGTAATGTTTCGTAATAAAGAAACTTTTATATTGATTTTACTAGGAATAATTCTTATAATGTTTCGTAATAGCGAAATATTGCGGAGGAATAACGATATGAAGCATAAGGACAGAGAAAAAGAGCGTTTTTTAATGCTGTGCGGTCAGAAAGACAGAGCGTTGATACTGGGGGAAGAAAAATTGAAGATTCGTGATTTTGACAGGCTTACTTACCTGACGGATTACTTGGGATTTCAGGATTTCAATCTGGAATTCTGGTTTGAACGTGCAATGGAATTTAAGGAAGAATTTGAACGAATAGAAAAATATATCATGGAAGCGGATGTTTTCTATTGTGAGGAAATCATAGAAGATGCGTTGGAAATGAGTCGGTTATGGATCAAAGACTTTTACGAGGCAGTACCAAATGAAGAAGCGAGAAGGATCGTTGCAAAACTCATTGATAAGCAGGATACGGGAATGATTATGGAGATAACAGGGCAGGCAGATACACTTTGAGGTGTACTGCCTGTTTTTCTTTGAAAGAAAGAGGGGTGATTACAATATGACAACCATCAGAAACTAAAAGACCATATCCGGCTGGGAAAGAAAGCAAGTGTTCCTACGCCAGCCAGGTACAGGCAGTCACATCTCTCTCAAACACCTTCCTGTTTGAGTTCTCACTTTATAACTAAATATTAGAAAGGACGTGATTATATCGTTATAGGAATCGATCATGGTTATTATGCCATCAAGGGGGCACATATCAGTTTCCCGACAGGTCTGACCGCTTATGACTATGAGCCATATACTATGCAGAATGTTCTGCAATATCAAGGACGATATTTTGTCTGCGGCAGTGGGCGCCAGACCCTTTTAAAGGACAAGACAGCAAATGACAATTATTATCTGCTCACAATGGCAGCCATTGCCAAAGAACTAAGTGTTCGAAAAGCACCCAAAAAGTGCAGCGTCATCCTGGCTGCCGGATTACCCCTCGGCAGTTTTGGCAGGGAGAAAAAGTCATTTCGGGAGTACTTGTTCCGCAAGGAGCAGCCGCTGCGTTTTAAATATGAAAATGAAAGCTACGAAGTGCGGATACAGGATGTAAGACTGTTTCCGCAGGGGTATTCTGCCCTGGCTCTTCAGCCGGAGTGGATCAATTCAGAACCATCCATCCTGCTTGTTGACATCGGGGGCTGGACGGTGGATTTGATGCGACTGGACAATGCTGTTCCAAATGCAGCAACTTGCCGGAGTCTGGAGATGGGTGTCATCCGCTGCATTGATGAGATCATGGAACAGGTAAGAAGAAGCACAGGACTGTCTGTAACAGAGATACAGGTGGAGCGTGTTCTAAACGGAAGTGCCTGCAGCATGGGAGAGGAGGTGCGGGAACTTATCCAGCGATATGGGCGCATATATACGGAACGCATCCTGTCTGCCATAGCAGAATCCGGGTTTGACTTAAAGGCAGTGCCTGCCATCGTCATGGGTGGAGGCGCGGCCATTCTAAAACGCCACGTGAGGACACAGGATGGGCTGTGTCGGCAGATTTACCTCACAGACATCCATGCCAACGCCTCTGGCTATGAGAGGATTGTAGGGCAGATGTCGGCCACACGATGAGCCGCCCGGTCTTTTCCTTTCGTCCGAATCTGGAAAATGCGGCTCACAGGAAAGCGTGGGGGATTTTACAGCGTGTTCCGGAAGGGCAAAAGAACCATTTTCTGGTGCAGGCAATCTTAAAGGAAGGGAATGAGGCAACACTGGAGGCGGTTATCCGCAGAACTGTGCGGGAAGAGCTAAAAGGTGTCAAAACGGAACAGATTAAAAGCGATGGAGCAGGAGATATTCCAGATCAGATGCTGGATTTTCTGTCTCAGATGGATGACTGAGCAGGGGAAAGGAGGTGGTGCTTACCGAAAGTTTTGGACAGATACATACATTGTTGCATATGCTAGGTTTTTGGACCTGCCAGACATTAATATTTGTTGGGTAATGTGAATAGCATTCTCTGCAGCTTTGGAGTATGTTGTGTGTAGCAAAACGAAAGGAGAACCCCATATGGCAGAGATGAAAAACATATGTGGTAAGATTCCGCTGGAGCTGCATGAGAAGGTGCGGGAGGAAATCGAACTGACAGAGAGCAGTACACAAAAATTTATCGAGCAGGTGATTGAAGAACACTTTATGAAAGAAGGAGCGAGTAAAATGGCAGCGAGAACATTGGCAGTACAGGTGACTGAGGAATTATTTGGGAGAATGAAAAAAGTCATCGTAAGGAAAGGGTGTAAACAGAAGGATTTTCTGATTGAAATCATCGAAAAGGCACTGGATGAGGAAGAAAGAATATTCCGGCAGGAAGATGAGGAAACAAAGGAAACCCAAGATGAGGAAGAGAATGCAGAGTCAGAAGCCGAGGAAGAATCAGAAAGTGCTGAAACGACAGCCGATATAACAGAAGAATTTTAAAACAACACAATGAACACGCAGAAGCGGTGTGGCATACGGCCATGCCGCTTCTGTTTGTTTCGAAGAAAAAGGAGGCGGTAACCGGAACCGAAACAATTAAATTTTTTGATCTATTCAGCGGAATCGGAGGATTTCGTGAAGGACTCACAAGAGCAGGCGGTTTTACCTGCATTGGCCACTGTGAAGTGGATGTCTATGCAGATAAGAACTACCGAAGACTGTTCGATACGGAAGGGGAGTGGTTTTGCGATGATGCAAGAACAATTGATACAGGAAGAATGCCGGATTTTGACCTGCTGTGTGCAGGATTTCCTTGCCAGGCATTCTCTATTGCCGGGAAACGAGAAGGATTCGCAGATGCAAGAGGAACTCTCTTCTTTGAGATTGCCAGACTGCTTAAAGAAAAGCGACCTTCTTTTTTTCTCCTTGAAAATGTTCCCGGGCTGTTATCGCATGACAAGGGTAGGACGTATCACACCATTCTCAGCACGTTATCTGAGCTGGGGTATCATGTCGAATGGAAAGTGCTTAACAGCAAGGATTTCGGAGTTGCCCAGTCAAGGAAGCGCGTGTATATTGTCGGATATCTTGATTGCAGATGTGCCGGAAAAGTATTACCTTTCCCCGAAACAAATGCAGCAACTCTTGTTCAAGTCCGAAGCGGCAGCCAAGGGAAAAGAGTCTACGATAAAGAAGGACTAAGCTGTACGCTTACGTCCAGTGCTGGTGGCATGGGTGGAAAGACAGGGCTCTACGAAGTGGGGCTTCCCATTAAGGAGAACACTAAAAAGGGATACAAGATGGCATATCCGGGTGACAGCATTGATCTTGGGTATGCCGAAATTAACAGCAGAAGGGGAAGGGTAGGGCATGAAGTTGCCCATACCCTGACCACAGGTATTCAGCAGGGGACATTACACTTTGTGGATTTGTCCCCACCACCATTGGTGACAGAAAATGCCCGCTGTTTAAATACAAGGCAAAGCTCCAGCATCCATAACCATAAAGGGGAAAATTCCGGTGTCTTAAAGGAGTCTGGCGCAAGAGCCATCCTCACACCGGGAAAAGAGAATGTCCGCCAGAATGGGAGACGGATGAAGGAAGCAGACGAGCCGATGTTCACCATCACAGCGACAGACCGCCATGGTGTGGTATATCATGGCAGAATCCGCAGGCTCGTCCCAAGAGAATGTCTTCGCCTGCAGGGATACCATGATAATCAGATTGACCGAATGTTAGAGGATATGTCTGATAGTCAGCTCTATAAACAGGCGGGAAATGGTGTCACAGTCAATGTGATAGAAGCCATTGGAAGGAGAATCCGGTCTGCAAAAGCATCACTAGAAGAAAAAAATGAGGAAAAGGATGGATAAAGAAGAATTTTCCATTACGAAAGGATGAAGCCAGATAGGAGGGATGCTGATTGCCAATCGATATCAAGGACCAGTATTTTGGTACAGAGATTGAAATGACAGGTATCACCAGATTACGTGCTGCGACAGTGGTTGGACAGTTGTTCCAAAAGGAGCCTTATCACATCCAATCTTATGATTCGTGGTGTGTCCGGGACTTAGATGGAAAGGAATGGAAATTCAGCAAAGATGTAAGCATCAGGGCCGAGAGAAGAACTGGAAATCAGTACACAAGAGCTGGAAATGAATACCAGACAGAAATGGTCAGTCCAAAACTGGAGTATGAAGAAATGGGAAAACTTCAGGAAGTTGTACGCTGTTTAAGGCATCATGGTGCAAGGGTAAATGGTTCCTGTGGTATGCATGTTCACATAGATGCAGCCAATCATACGCCGAGAAGCCTGAAAAATGCTCTATCCATTATGTATTCAAAGGAAGATATTTTATTTAAGGCTTTGAAAGTACAGCCAAGCCGGGAATATGATTACTGTCAGAAAGTGAAACGGACGGTGCTGGAGGACATCAGGAAGATGCCAAATAGTACCATTTCAATGGAGCAGCTAAAACGGGCGTGGTATGAAGGCCGGGACGGTAGCTATACGCACTATGATGACACCAGATATCATGCACTCAATCTCCATGCTGTCTTTTCCAAAGGCACATTGGAGTGGCGGTGTTTTGAAAGCACACTTCATGCGGGAAAAGTAAGAGCGAACATCACGCTTGCCCTTGCCATATCTGCACAGGCAATCAATCAGAAATGTACCCATGCCAAGAAAACAGAGATATCGGAAAACCCATGTTTTACCTTCCGCACCTTTCTGCTTCGATTAAAGCTCATCGGACCGGAATACAAAAATGTCCGAGAGCATCTTTTGGCAAACCTTGAGGGAGATAAAGCATGGCGGTATGACAGGAGCAGCTACGAATGTCTAAGAAGAAACCAGAATGAATCAACACGTTAGGAGAGACAATATGAAGGAACGATTATACTTTGCTTATGGAAGCAACATGAATTTAGACCAGATGAGGGAACGGTGTCCTGCAGCGAGAGTAGTAGAAAATGTTCGCTTGGAGGACTATCGTCTTTCTTTTGCCGGGGCTGGATTCGCCACGGTTGTGCTGGAACAGGGAAGCCATGTGGACGGTGTGCTCTGGAAGATTACGCAGGACTGTGAAAAGAGGCTGGATTATTATGAAGGCTATCCAAGGCATTATGGGAAAGAAATGATTACCGTAAAGAATGCAGCGGGAGAACCGATGGAAGTGGCGGTCTATATTATGGCTGAACCACAGGGGAAAATGCCTGCTCGTCCCAAGGACTGGTATCTGGCTGGAATTCTGGAAGGATGCCATCAGAATGGGATTGATTCCAGAGACATCATGGAAGCGGTGAAGCGTACCAGATCAGAAGAAATGGCATTGAAACAGGAGAATAAGAAACCCATGCATGAAAGATGGATAAGATGAGCCGCAGGAATAGCACCTGCGGTATTTTTATACCCTAGTATGTCGCAAAAGGAAGAAAGGCTATCATGTGCAGCCTTTCATATAAAAAAGGAACACTTGGGAAAAGTGGGAAGGAGTAAGCAATGAAATTGAGAAAAATAAAGACAAGAGCAGTCGCACTGGGACTTGCCATGCTGATGGGAATCAGTCCATTGGGCAGTGCCAGCTATGCCTATGCAGCCGAAGAAAATGAGGGACTGCAATTAGAAACAGCGGCTGTGGAAACGCAGACCGAGGAAAGTGAAGCCACGGTACAGTCAGAACAGCCTCTGGTTACCGCAGAAGATATTACCAAAAGTGTATCTGACACGGAATTTGCCGTAGAAACCAGCATGGAAGGAATCACCTTTGATGCCGAGAAAGAGAGCGTGACACTGACCGGTATCGAATCGGAAGATGGAAAAAACTATCAGCCGGATAAAGCAGGTACTTATATTGCGACCTATCTGGTTGTTCCCAAAGATCAGAGAGACAGCTATCACATCACTCGAAAGATTATTCTGACGGAAACAGAAGGTGAGGCTCATACCGAATCCAACGGTGGGGAGAACCAGAAAGAGGATACAGAATCGGAAGATGACTCGGAGAACGGAACTGAGACAGCAACGGAAACAGAACTGTCCCAGACTCCAACAGAAGTGAACGTGACAGGCAGTGAAGAAGATACAGAGGCGTCCTTGCAGAAACTGGAAGAGGATATTGCCACAGGTGATGTCATGATCCTGTCGGGTGCAGATGTGATGACAGCCAGAGCTACAACGGTAAATCTTGATAAAGGGGAAACGATTTATTATCCAAGTTATATCGGGAATTATCTGACCTGCCGATTTACGGTAAATGGAAAATTAGCATACTGCCTCCAGTCACAGAAAGCCTCTCCCCCAGATGGAGATTATGTGGCAAATGTCCTGGATTCCAACAAAAATCTCCAGAAGGTCTTATATTATGGTTATGGCGGCGCCGGAGATGTGACAGGAAGTTATCTGTCTGGCAAAAGCGGGGATGAGAAGTATGTTTATACCCACATTGCAGCCAGCTATGCATATGCCGGAGAGGCAGGGTTCACAGGCTGTGATTATAATGACCTGGTAAATGCAGGGGTGATTGCTTATATTGATTATCTGTTCGGTATGGAAGAGCCGCCGAAAGGTGAGATCTCTTTATCTAATACCTCGGTTAAAGCAGTGAGAGATGGGGATACACAGAAGACTTCGGATATCAAATTAAGCGGAGATGGCAGAAACTATATCACGATTACCGTGCCGGCCAATGTGACCTGCTATAACAAGATAAAAGGCACTTCAAAGAGCAATGGAGACATCCGCATCTATGGCGGTGATACGTTCTACCTGACCGCACCAATGAGTGTGACTGGCAGCTTTGCTTCTGGTACACTAAAAGGTTCAGTGAGGGAATCATGGAGAACGCTGGTACTGACCACAGGGGATGCAAGTCAGGATATCGGTGTCTTTGAATCAGAGACAGCAGAGCCTGTCAGCTTTGAGGTAGACTGGCTGGAAATGACCAGAATCCAGCTCGTGAAAAAAGATGCGAAGACAGCCAATCCACTGAATGGCGCAGTCTATGGCATTTACACCGACAAAGCATGCAAGAATCTGCTGATGCAGATGAGTTCGACAGCAGCCGATGGAAAAACGATAAGTGATTACTTCGAAGCCTCCGTAAAGACTGCTTATGTCAAGGAACTTACCGCTCCCATCAACTATGTGAAAAATGATACCGTCTATACGGTGGATGTGACCGCAGGAAAGACCGTTGAAGTGACAGGAACGGATGAGTATGTCAAGGGTTCGGTACATATCGAAAAGATTGACTGTGAGACACAGCAGTTCGTGCCACAGGGAGATAGTGAGCTGGCAGGAGCCGTCTATGGGCTGTATGCGGCAGAAGAAATCCATCACCCGGATAAAAGTACAGGTCTGCTTTATAAGAAGGACAGCCTGATCGCACAGGGAACGATTGGTGCGGATGGTACACTTGATTTTACGGATCTGTTCCTTGGGAAAATGTATGTAAAGGAAATCACTCCGCCAAAGGGATACACCCTTGATACGACAAGATATGATGTGACGCTATCTTATGAAGGGCAGGAGAAAAAGGAAGTAACCAGAGATTTGACCGTAACAGAAACGGTGAAGAAACAGGCGTTCCAGCTCATCAAGATCAGCGAGGACGGATCACAGACAGAAACGGACCTCATCAAAGGTGCGGGATTTAGTGTTTATCTAGTAAGCAGCCTTTCCAAAGTGAAAAGTGGCGAATTGAAACCATCCAATGGAAGTACATTTACTGCTAAGGATTTCACCGCTTATGATTTTTCTAAGGAGCAGGTGGCAGTGACCTATGAGAATGGAAAGGCAGTTGCAGTACCAGAACTGATCACAGATGCCAAAGGCTATGCTATCAGCGTGGAAATCCCATATGGAGATTATGTAGTAGTGGAAAGCACGGTGCCGGAAAACTTAAAGCCAGTGAATCCATTTATTGTAAAAATCAGTGAGGACAGCAGAGAGCCACAGCAGTGGCGTGTATTCGATGACCGCCCGTTTGAGTTCCTGCTTAAGATCATCAAAAAGGATGCCCACACAGGCAATACGGTTTTAAAGGCAGGTGCTTCCTACAAGATTTATGACTGCATAAAAGAAGCCTATGTCGAGCAGGTTATTCAGTATCCAAAGCATGAAAAACTCAGCGTGTTCACGACCAATGAGGAAGGTTATCTGGTGACACCGGAAGAACTGAAGTGTTCGACCTACCGTATTGAAGAAGTAAAAGCGCCGGAAGGATTTGTACGTCAGGGATATGAAATGTCCTTATTTGATGGGGAAGAGATCATCTCCGGCATTTCCGTGACAGAGCGGGGCAGCTATAAAGAAACACCGAAGAACAGCATCGAGATTACGGTGACAGATGATACCGCTCATCAGATTGACCCGGATACCGGAGCAGTCATTGTAGAAGTGGAACAGCCAAATGATGAACAGGTGGGAAGCCTGACACTGGAAAAGACAGGGGAACAGCTTGTGGAAGTGACAGGAGATTCACTGCTTGATAAAGTTGGAACAGTCCTTAAAAATATCAAAGAAGCGGTAACCGGAGAAGAATCCGAGTCTGGCATCCTGCGTGACTTTGTTTACGAGGAAACAGGTGTGGAAGGAGCAGAGTTTGAACTCCACGCAAAAGAAACAATCTACGCACCGGATGGCGCAGTAGATAAAGAAGGGAATCCGGTTATCCGTTATCACAAGGATGATCTGGTCAGAACGCTTGTTACGGATGCAGAAGGGAAAGCCGTGGTAAACAACTTGCCGCTTGGCTCTTATTATATGAAAGAAACCGTAGCAGGTGAGCATTTCGTATTGAACACAGAACAGAAGGAATTCACCCTGACAGCCGAAGATGATACACAGGCTGTGGTTTATGAAGGGGTTGCTTATAAAAATGAGCGCCAGAAGGTGGAGGTATCTCTGAGTAAAAAAGATGCGGTATCCGGCGAAGCTCTGGAGGGTGTCGTATTCGGCTTGTATGCTGCAGAGGATATTCTTTCCAATCAGGGCGAAGTCATGGTAGAAAAGGATACTCTGCTGGAGAAGAAAGCAACAGATGCAGATGGAAAGGTGGCCTTTGACAGTGATCTGTTCCATGGAAAATACTATGTGAAGGAAGAACAGCGTCTGCCGGGTTATCTGCCAAATGAGGAGATCTGGGAATTTGAAGCGGATTATGAAGACCAGAACACAGCAGTCCTTACGTTTACGAAAGAAGTGGAGAATCAGCCAACCGAGTCACAGTTTACAAAAGTGGATCTTACTACAGGCGAAGAGCTGGAAGGAGCAACGCTTCAGATTCTGGACAAAGATGGAACTGTGGTGGAAGAATGGACCAGCACCAAAGAGGCGCATGTAGTCTATGGACTGCCGGAGGGAAGTTATACACTTCACGAAGAACTCGCACCGTTGGAAGATGGATATGTGTCCGCAGAAGATATCGAATTTGAGGTATTGGAAGATGGAACGGTCACAGAAGTGGAGATGAAAGATGGATATTCCAAGACAGAAATCTCCAAGACGGACATTACCACAGGCGAGGAGCTGGAAGGAGCAAAACTTCAGATCCTAGACAAAGATGGAACTGTGCTGGAAGAATGGGTGACCGATGGAAAGCCGCACAGCGTAGAGAAACTTCCGGTAGGTGTGGAACTGACTCTTAGAGAGATTACAGCACCGGACGGATATGAAATCGCAGAAGATGTAAAATTCACATTAGAAGATACAAGGGAGGTGCAGAAAGTAGAAATGAAAGATGCAAGAACACCGGAGACATCCGTACCAAAGACGGGAGATAATCCGTTAAAACCGATCTTACTGGTTATTTTATGCGGCATCTGCGTGGCAGGACTGGTACTCACTATCCGTAAGAAAAAGAAATATCATAAGACAAATGAAAGAAAATAAGCGAAAGGCGGTTCGCCTGATTCTGCTTCTGGTTTTCCTGATCAGTGCAGGCATCCTGTTTTATGACATGGTGCTTGTGCCGAGACAGAATCAGGAACTGTCAGAGCAGCTAAAGAAAGACTTCCAAGAGGAAACTCCCGGAGATACTCCGGGGGATACCTCTCCCGAAGAAGAAAGACCATCGGCTGGGGAGAAAAGCCAAGTGTCTCCCCTTGACCTTGCAGCACTTCAGGCAGCTTACCCGGATGTGCAGGGGTGGCTTACGATTCCCGGAACAAACATAGATTATCCTGTGCTTCAAAGCACGGAATCCGAGCCGGAATTTTATCTGAAACGCAACTACAAGAAAGAGTGGAGTGCCAATGGCAGCCTGTTTCTGCAGTGGAACAGCAACGTGTCTGAAAGCCAGAATCTTATCATCTATGGCCACAATATGAACAGTGGTGCGATGTTCGGGAACCTGGATCAATACCGTCAGTACAGCTACTGGGAGGCACATAAAAGTGTCTTTTTCCAAACAATATCCGGTGTATCAGAGTACGAAATAGTGGCAGTAATGACCGCAGATACAGGCATCTTTCCGTTCCAGCAGGTAGTGTTCGGAATGGAAGGTGTGGACAGCTATGTGGAACGTGCAAAGGCACTATCAGTGTTCAAAACCGGAGGTTCTCAGAACGTATCCGACCATGTGCTGACGCTTGTCACCTGTGCGTATGAGTGGGATGGTGCCAGAATTGTGGTTGTGGCGGTGGAAAAAGATTAAAAACTGTCATGTAAAAAGAATATTGAAAAGATGAAAAAGTCCAGCTTGCAGTGGCTAAATTTTCAGTGGTGTGGTAAACTATAAGCAGAAAAGATGCGCTTTTAAAAGGAAGCAGGCAACCATGCAAGAAAGGAGATCTGGTGTTATGGATAAGATCAAAGATAAGCAGTTGAAGAAAATCTTAGAAGAACTTGCCGGATTTTTACAGGAGGTTTATGGAAATAGACTGAGAGCAGTTATATTATATGGTTCAGTGGCAAGAGGAACGCAGACAAGTGAATCCGATGTGGATATTATGGTTTTAGTAGAAGGAAGTGCGGAGGAACTGCGTGGATATGAGGACAAATTAAGTGATGTGTCAACAGATTTTGCGTTGAAATATCTGAAAGTGTTTTCTATCATCGATGTAAGCTATCAGGAGTACGTTGACTGGATGAAGATATCCCCATTCTATAAGAATGTTTCAGAGGAAGGGGTTGTATTGTATGCCGCTTGATATCCCAACACTGTGCAAATATCGTCTGGAACGGGCGAAAGAAGATTTGATGACAGCCAGAAGCAATCATCAGGCAGGCTTTTACAAAGCATCTGTCAACCGTTCTTATTATGCCATCTTTCACAGCATCCGTGCAGTGAATATACTGGATGGTTTTGACGCATCCAAACATAGTTCTGTCATTGCACATTTTAACCAGTTTTATGTGCATACAGGCCAATTTGAAAAAACAATTTACAAGACGATTGACAGTGCCTATCGAATCAGAGAAAAATGCGATTATTCAGATTTTTTCATTGCATCCAGAGAGGATTCTTCTATCCAGTTGGAACGTGCGGAAAAGTTTTATCAGACAGTTGAAGAATATATCAAAAAGCATCCTGTGTTGAATTCGGAAGAAGCTGAATCATAAAATAAGATTGACCGTAGGATCGCAAGGTATAGTTTCTGGAGGCTCCCCAGTTTATCTGGGGAGTTTTCTTTTACAAAAAAATAGTGAAGAAATGAGAAGCAGGACATATTCCCGTAAAAAAGGAGTGTGTCCTGCTTTTTTCAATTTACAGAAAGAAGGGATTACATTATGAAACGATATTATACAGCAGAAGCAGTGACAGAAGGACACCCAGACAAGGTCTGCGATTTGATTGCAGACAGCATCTTGGATGCGTGTCTGAGAGAGGACAGCCAATCACGGGTAGCCTGCGAAGTGCTTGCTACAAAGGGAAACATCATTGTTGCAGGGGAAGTTACCAGCAAAGAGGAACCGGATGTGTTTGCCATCATCCGAAAGGTTCTGGATGATACAGGATATCCGAATGCAGAAATTACGATGGATACGCTGATCCACGCCCAGAGTCCTGACATCGCAGAAGCGGTGTCGTGTTCAAAAGAGCAGCGAAGCGGTCAGGTCAGCGATGCAGATGACTGGAGTGATGGGGCAGGAGATCAGGGAATCATGATTGGTTATGCCACCGATGAGACAAAACAGATGCTTCCCATGCCAGTAGTACTGGCAAACCGCATTGTCCGTGAACTGACTGCCTGCCGGAAAAGCAATTACATTGCGGACATCCTGCCGGATGGAAAAGCACAAGTGACGGTGGAATACGAAGATGGGAAGCCTGTGCGTGTAGACAGTGTGGTTGTTTCCTGCCAGCACAAGGCAGATAAGGATCAGAGAAAACTGGAAAAGGAAATCCGCAACAAAGTGCTAAAGCAGGCTTTGCGTCTACTTCCGGCAGATGAGGATACGAAGGTCTTGATCAATCCATCTGGACGTTTTGTGTTCGGCGGAATGGAGGCGGACACCGGGCTCACGGGAAGAAAATTGATGGTGGACACTTATGGAAGTCAGGTACCACATGGCGGCGGTGCATTTTCCGGCAAGGACTGTTCCAAAGTGGACAGAAGCGCAGCGTATATGGCGCGCTACATCGCCAAAAACATGGTTGCAGCGGGTCTTGCCAGCCGATGTCAGGTGTCTCTTGCATATGCCATCGGCGTGGCAGAACCAGTGATGGTACAGGTGGATACCTTTGGCACAGGCAAGGTGTGTGCCGATGACTGCCTTGCAATGGCAGTGCCGCTGGTGTTCGGACTGACACCGAAGCAGATCCGAAACACGCTTCGCCTGGATCGCCCAATCTTCCATCAGACAGCCGCCTATGGACATTTTGGCAGAAAGGAATTCCCTTGGGAGAGAACCGATAAGGCTGAAGCACTTCGTAATACGGTGATCTGATGGCATGGGTAAGCAAAGAAGAAATCAAGGCGGCTGGAGAGATGACAGCCATTGAATATCTGCAAAGATACCAGCCCCAGCGGCTGAAGAAATCCTCGGCTCGGTATGAGTGGGAACTGACAGACCACGATAGCTTTAAAATTAGTGAGAGAACCAGCCTGTGGCACTGGAAATCCAGAGATATCGGAGGCTTAAGTGCCTTGAGATTTCTGATCTATGTAGATGGGATGCCTTTTGTTGAGGCAGTGAAGCTCCTGTGTAGCGAAAATCCGTCCTATGTGCCAGCAGAGCCTGTTTATAAAGAGAAAAAAGCATTTGTACTGCCGGAGAGGTATCCTACGTGGAACCGTATCCGGCAGTATCTGTCTGGTAGGGGAATCAGCAATGCGGTCATAAAATACTGTGTGGAAAAGCAGATCTTATACGAAAGCGCACCTTATCACAATGCTGTCTTCGTTGGCGTGGATGAGAAGCAGAAGCCAAGGTATGCATTTCTTCGGGGCATTTATGACAAGCAGGGGAAGTCCTTTCGGATTGAACAGGCAGGGAGTGAAAAAACGTATGCATTTTGCATTCCACCAGAGGAAAAAAGTGTGCGTGTGGCAGTTTATGAAGCAGCCATTGACGCTATGGCTCACATGACCTTGGAAGGTGGAAGGGCAGATAAATACCGGCTCGTGCTTGGCGGAATCAGTGCACCGAAAGAAGGTCAGAGCCACAGAGTGATGAAAAAGCCTGTGGCTCTGGAACATTTTCTTAAGCAGCACCCGGAAATCAGAGAAATCGAACTCTGCACCGACAATGATTTTGCTGGAAGAGGGGCGTGTGAACATATCAAAAAAGCCTATGAGGGAAGCTATCAAATGATAGAGAACCTGCCACAGATAGATGGCGCAGACTATGGCGATCTGGCAAAGCAGAGAGCAGAACAGAGGAAACAATGTAAACAAGTGGAAAGAGGAAGGTGAGAACAATCGGAAAAGAAGATATAGGAATTTCAGAGATTCATTTGATGACGCAGCTGACAGCGGATTTTTCTCCGGATGAAATATCAGAGCATGAGGAATATGATACCGACTACGGTGAGCCTCTGACAGGGGCAGATCTGGCGCAATATGAGGATGCAATCACAGAAGCAATAGATATCAGAAATGGCATAGGGGAAGAGGGACAAGTGTGTAATCTTATGGATTACTGTAATGAACACCCTGACCTGCAGGCAAAAGTGGAAAGTGCCATCGTGTCTGTCAAGCAGGCAGAGGGGATTCTGTATGGATGTACCACGCTGCAGCTTCGGGAGTCTCTGGAAGGAGATGATCTGGAAAGACTGTGTGACTATATTACCGGGCAATACTCTGATGGTTGGGGCGAAGGCTTTGAACAGCAGGATATCAAGGTAGATGGCGGTACGCTAAATGTGCATTTCTGGCAGCCTGTTGACTATGCGTTGGTTGCATCACAGAGAGAAAACAATCCGGCGCAGAAAGAACAGAAACCGACACGACCACAACTGAAGCTCATAGGGCATGATGGAAATATCTTTGCCATTCTGTCAAGTGCCAAGCGATTGCTCCGGCGGAACGGACAGGGAAAGGAAGCCAAAGAGATGGTGGAGCGGGTCATGAATTCGGGCGATTACTACAAGGCACTTGGCATCATCAGTGAATATGTGGAGACGGAACTGAGTCAGCCGCAAGCGGTAAATAAGAATAGCAAAAAGAAACCAGAGAGGGGAGGTGACTGTCGATGAAATATGAGATTACCAATATCAGCCATCCCAAGTATTCCTGGCTCCACCGCATCCGGGCACTGAAAAATATTGAAAATGTGTGCATGAAAGGGGACCTGGGTGGATATGTCCAGTCGGCAGATAACCTGTCTCAGGAAGGAAACTGCTGGATTGAGGTACATGCCATATGCTGTGAGCAGGCCCATGTGGGCGAAGATGCTGTTCTGCACGATGGTGCTCTGGTACGGGAATCCGCTCTGGTCAGTGGAGATTCCCAGTTATTTGACATGGCATTAGCAGAAGGGTACTGCGTTATCAAAAGCGGTGAAATTAAAGAAGATGCCAGAGTTGCCGGATATGCGGTCATAGGAAAGAACCACACCACTGGTCAGTCCCCATTACTACAGAGAAGCTGTAATGTTTATGGGGAAGTGAATGGGTGGTTTATCATCAGTGAGAATGTCCTGCCGGGCGAGAAATTGCAGAACCCCACACAGGACTTATTTGTTCTGGAGGATGGAAAAAGAGCAGTGCTCGTAAAGCAGAAAAAACTGGAGAATCCAGAGAAAAATGATAATGGCAAACAGAAAAGAAACAGAGAAGAACGATAAAAGAGAGGATGATGCTTATTGGAAAATACTTTGAAACTTGAAGAATTACTTATGGAAGGGATGATGCCAACAGAGGTGATTGGCGGTAAAAAATGGAAGATTCTGCATGGGGATACCTTAAAATATGTCAAGGCATTCAAACCCGGCGTGTTCGATGCGGTCATCACAGATCCGCCGTATGCCTCCGGTGGCACGAAGCAGAATGAAAGAAACCGTACCACTAATCAAAAATACAGCAGCATGAAATCAGTGAATGCACTGCCAGACTTTGATGGAGATAACAAAGACCAGCGCTCCTGGACCCATTGGATGGCAGAGTGGCTGTACGATGTACGAAAAGCCTGCAAGCCGGGCGCGCCCATCTGTCTCTTTATTGACTGGAGACAGTATCCGTCCATCACCGATGCTCTCCAGTGGGCAGGCTGGATCTGGAGAGGAACAGCGGTGTGGGATAAGGGAAACTCCCGCCCGCAGAAAGGGCGCTTTCGCCAGCAGGCTGAATATATCGTCTGGGGCAGCAACGGACCGATGCCAGTGAACCGTCCGGTATCCTGCCTGCCGGGGGTGTTCCGTTATGGGAATCCCCAGAACCGCATTCATGTGACGGAGAAGCCATTGCAGCTCATGAAGGATGTCATCCAGATCTGTGAACCGGGTGGACGTATCCTCGACCCCTTTGCCGGAGCAGGTACAACCATCCTTGCAGCGGTGGAAGAAGGATACGAAGCTGTCGGCATTGAAGTGACAGACGCTTATTTCAAGCTGGGGACAGACCGGGTGCAGTTCGCACTGGAAGCGTGGGAGAACGAACAGAAGGAAAACCAGAAAAAAGAATCAGAGAAAGAATAGGGGCTGTCGCACTAGCTGATTAAATTCAGCGGTGCGCAGCTCTTTTTTTCCTACAGAAATGTCCTTTTTATTCCATTTCTGATTCATATTGATTTTTGGGCGTACTTGAACCAGACCTTCTATGAAAAGGTTGTTTTGAATTTTGATAGTTCAAAAATCATGCTGTTTTAAGTTCAAATAAATGCTGTCCTATTTTACCGGATTGTATTTTTCTGTGAAGTTTATTGATGTTATGAGCAATTGCGATCATGGTACTTTCCGCAAGGACATTCACAGTTCCGCGACACAGATATTTTCGAAAGGACATATCTTCT
>NZ_FQZY01000128.1 GCF_900142165.1 Hespellia stercorisuis DSM 15480 | reverse complement strand
CCAATTACCGAAATAATATCGCAAAACAGGTTTTAAAAATTCTCTGTTTTGTACAAAAATTAATTAGTTCCCCAAGGGGGTTCTGAACAGTTACTGTGTTTTTTATTTTTCAATACTCTCTCCTCTCATAAAAAAAGGGGAGCAGATTTTTCACCTACTCCCCTTTACCCCAACACAAGGAACATCGTTAACCCGCAATAGAACGGAACGTACGGACACCAAAGCTGATAACCATAAGTGCGCCAACAATACCAAGCGCAACAGGAGCAACCGAACCAATGTTAGTTGTAATCTGACCGCCGATGTTGGTAAGTGCATCAACAACGGCTTTACTTAAAGCAGTGTAATCCATGGACATTTCCCCCTTTCATAGTTTTTATATTAACTGTGGAATAAACGCAAAGCCGACCTGATACCAAGACCAAGAAAGCACGAAAATCCCACAATAAATATCCCAGAAAATATTCCCCTTACTAAATAATCTATAACTGTAGTTGTAAACTCGTTAAATTCCATATGTTACCCCATTTCATCAAAAAATGCTTTTACAGCAAGCCCCCCAAACAAAAGACCAAGTGAAACCAAAACAAAAACGGAAATAACTGTTAAATGCGTCAACTGTGTTTCTACATGTTGCTGATATAAAAGAGTAGTGCTATAAAAAGTATCAGGGCTGACAGTTCCATCAACAGTGATATCGGATTTAGAATCATCCAAATTGGAAGAAGTATTGGATTCAGATTCAGAAATGGAATCAGCATTCTTATCACTACTTTCTATATTTTCTATACTATCCTTAGAATCTTCCTTTTCTGCTATGTCAGCAGACGGAGAAGAAGGTAGATTTTCTGTGCTATTCTTTTCAATTGAAATAGTATTGTTTTCATTCATGAAATACTCCCTTTTATAAAAATGCTTTGTGTACCATTCCGTTACCCCTAAAACAAAGATTTTTGGGAGCGGCTACCCGCACCCGAGCAAAAATCTTTCTCCCCTATGCCCATCTCCCACAGGGGAAACTTCTTTGTTCAGGGTGGAGGGAATCCACAACCACCCCGAACCACACAAACTGAGGGGTAAAAAATGTAAACAAGCCCGTGCCATGAGGTGTCTTATCAACATGGCGGAAGAAAAGAGCGCTCCAACCATGGCACGAATTAAGCAAGTTGGGTAAACAACCCCTACGGGGTTCGCGGGTCTTGCTAAAGAACAGCGCAACCCACGTTGACCGCCGGAGGTGTTGGGAAGTTCGGACGTCCGAACTTTTTGCTACTAAAACGGTAAGACGGATTCTACGAACTTCGCATGAAGACAATCCGCTTCACCTTGGTCGAGAACGCCGGATACCACAAATCCATCAATCACGCCATTCACATAATGGAAATTCGAAGAATCGGAAAAAGTGATATTCACTCTGCTTAGAATGGTCATGAGGACGTCAAAAGCTGTCATATTTTCCACCTGCTTTCTACTTTGCATTTGCATGCTGTGGTTTCGCATTGTCAAAGATAGTCTCAAGCTTAATTTTCTGATTCTGATAACTCGTGTTGACACCGGCTGTGAATATGTAAGATTTATCTTCCTGGACCTTACCGAAAAGGTCTTCTGTACAGCCGATTTCGTCCAGATCGTTGCCAATTTTAAGCCCGAGAACATAACTAATACCTTTACGCCCATTCATGTCATACTCACTGGATTTTTTGGTGATAACCTTTGCTTCTTGTGTCATGATTAAATTTAATTTCATTGTTTTTTCCTCTTTTCTTTCCTGTGCATCACGTGCACGAACTTTATGTTTTATTGTTACGTTAGATTTATTTGAGAGGGTTTCCCCTCCGAAGAGGGGAACGCCTTTACTCACGTTATCAATATTTTGTCAGAGACTACCACTCAAGGCAGACGGTAATTTTGGGACGAATATCTTTGTTCGTATTCTTAAAATCGATATAGGTATCGTTTAAGACGGTAGTGTTCTGATCCAGTTTTTTCTTAAAGTCATTGACATTGGGGCACTCAAAGACCATCATGCGATTGGTTTCCTTAATAATTGTTTCAATGTCGTTGTCTTCAGGAACGTTGAGAATGTCTCCATCTTCCAAGTTACCGGAATCGCTGTGGGTTTCCTCGTCAATCGTGTTCGCATCGTCTTCCAATTCATCCTCTGCGGACTGGGAATCACACAATGCACGGTATTCCCTAATTTCACGAATAGTCATGTCCGGTTTAACCATTGCCCTCTGTTCGTCCGTCATGGACAACATGAGAATCAGCTGAGAAGACTTGAAATTTTGATACTGCTCTTGAAGTCCGGTATAGTCACCTGTTTCTTTGTCCCAATGTCCGAATTTGTCCACGATGTTAATGTAGTTGTTGCATGTTCCACGGGACAGGTTATACTTTTCCTGTGCGAGTTCGTAAATGTTCTTGAAACCGTCAATCTCGAAAAGCTTATCTTTGTAAAGAGCATGTACCTTGAAAGCAATCGCAAGGTAGGACTTTTCCACTTTATTAAGTTCCGTGTCGATTGATTTTAAGATACGGTTGTACTTCTGTTTATCAGCCTTTGAAAAGAGCGTTACTGCGTTATCGCTCGCGCTGATGATTTCCTGTTTTACTTTTTCGGTTGTTTGCTTGAATTGTTTTGCCATGTTTTAACCCTCCTGTTTACATTTGTTCTATTGTTCCTATGGATTATTTGCTTTACATTACTTTTGTAGTTATCCCATAATCGCCGTTAACGTATATTCTGCAATATGAAATACTTTTAAACTCGCCACGTGATTTCATATCCTGTATGTAGAAACTCTAATACCTTATAGCGTTTTTTCTGTGCTACGATACCAAGCAACTAATTGCCGGAGTCTGACGATATATTCAAAATTTGAAATAATCCCGAATTGATTCATATAGAATAAATTGTAAGAAATCATTAAGTAACAATCGGATAATTCGTCAAGACTATCGAAATCTTTTTTTGTCATACGATAATTGTCAATAAGTTCAACGTGTTCAATACAATCTGCGATTCGATTCAATTTAATGTCTGCCATTTTAAAACCCTCTTTCTTGTGTGTGAAAAGTTCGGACGTCCGAACTTTTTGTTGTATTTACTTGTTTCCTAACCTCTAATTACATTTTACAACTTTCAATGGCGATGCCGAATGATCGCACGGAGATTGGTAAACGCGATAAAGTTCTCCTGTCAACAATGTACGGGGCAGGCACACGCTGTGATGAAACCT
>NZ_FQZY01000055.1 GCF_900142165.1 Hespellia stercorisuis DSM 15480 | reverse complement strand
CAGAAGTCACAACCAAAAAGCGTGGTCGAAAGAAAAAGACCAAGGTACTAAATCTAATTGACAGACTTGTGAATTACAAGGCATCAGTCTGCTTATTTATAAAGAATCTCTGTGTTCCGTTTGATAATAACCTTGCGGAACGTGATTTGCGCATGATTAAGGTTAAAACCAAGGTCTCAGGATGTTTTCGCAGTGAGGAAGGCGCACAGGAATATCTTACAATCATGAGCTATATTGGGACTGCTCATAAGCATGGAATAAATGCTTTTACAGCAATCAGAGAAGCCCTTTTAGGGAATTCCGATATCATCTTTAACTAATGGAGTTCTGAACAGTTACAAAAGATAAATATCCAAATCAAAAACCATCTAGCGAACAATATCGAATATTAAAGAAATTGGAACACACACAGATTGCAATGATAATAACTAAGGTGTATCGTGCCTGTCGCATATGTTGGCTAGGATTTTACGATGACGGAAATTTTACCATTGGGCTTTACCAAGAAGACGGTGAGAATCGAGGTATCTATGATACTAGAGAAGATACAATCAAAGAAATCATTCGTAAATTCAATTTTACGATAGATAGCAAGGGTATCAAAGAAGTGATACAGGCACTAGAGAATATTGCTCCAAAGAAAGTCAGATGCACAGAGAAAGATTTGATTCCTGTAAACAATGGCATCTTTGATTACAGAAACAAAATCCTTATGGATTTTGACCCTGAGTATGTATTTACCACAAAGTCTCATGTAGACTATGTGCCAAATCCTATAAATCCCGTTCTCACGATGCCAGATGGTGAGTTATGGGATGTTGAAACATGGATGCAATCTCTTTCAGATGACTCTGAGGTAGTGGAACTATTGTGGCAAGTTGTAGGTAGTATTATTCGTCCTACAGTTCGCTTCAATAAAGTTATATTGTTGTACTCTACATCAGGTAATAATGGCAAGGGAACTTTGTGTGAGTTCATGCGTAATATTTGTGGGTCGGGTTCACATACCAGTATACCAGTGAAAGATTTCGGTAAAGACTTCATGTTACAGCCATTATTATATGTTTCAGCTGTGATTGTTGATGAGAACGATACAGGTACTTTTTTGAACTCGGCAGATTCATTTAAGGCTGCCATCACTCACGATATTATTCGTGCAAATATTAAGTTCAAAGAACCCATTAGTGTTCGCTTTGAGGGAATGATGGTGCAATGTGTAAATGAAATTCCAAAATTTCAAGATAAATCGGAATCATTGTATCGTCGTTTGTTGCCAATTCCAATGAATAAATCTTTCAAAGGTATTGAACGTAAATACATCAAGGAAGATTATTTGGCACGAAGTGAAGTCTTAGAATACGCATTACATAAAGTTCTGCATACTGATTATTACGAATTATCTGAGCCGTCTGCATGTGTAGAACTACTTGGTGATGTGAAAATATACAACGACCCTGTACGTCAATTCCTTGAGGAAACTCTCCCAGCATTTTCATGGGATTTAATTCCTAATGATTTTCTTTATCTATTCTATCGAGGTTGGTTTGCTTTAAATATACCATCAGGGAAACCAATCGCTAAAAATGGTTTCCTCAAGGAAGTGAAACAATTACTTAAAGACGGATATCCTGATTGGGAATTGACGGATAATCAAGTGAGCCCAAGAGGTAAAATGGATTACCCTGAACCACTTATATTAACCTATAATGTAGATGCCCTAAAAGACCCTACATACAAAGGTTCTGACCCCAATAAGATTTGTATGCCGCCACAAGTTTTCGGATTTAAAAAATGTCGCGGTATTCAGCGTACATCTACTGCAATTACAGTACGTAGAGATGCAAGCATTAGTGACAATTAAATAGATACAAAGCCCGTTGTAATTTTAATTACTGAATACCATATGCGGTAAAGGGCTTATCGCCTGCACGACCGTAAAAAAAGCGATTACTTCTTTAGCAATAGGAACTGACCTAGTTCCATAGGCTAATAGTATATCGCTTTTTTCTTTTATCAGTTATTAGATTTTTCACCAAGTCGTTGGTGAAGAAATAGGTTCTTGATGAAAAAGGGTTCAAAGGGATTTTTCCCTTTGCAAGCGGGAGGAGGAAGTGGAAATTGCGAGAATCGCAATTTATACGTACAACTCCCATGCTTGCGATGTATCCCATTTCGCAAACAATGAAATTAAAAACAGGAGGAATATTGAAATGGAAGAAATGAATTGTCAAAGAAGAAGTACAAAAGCAACAAGACAGAAATTAGATGTTTTCCAAAAGAAACATCGTGTTGAAGTACGATTAAGTGATTATGATTTAGATGTACTAGATGCGACTTGCGAAAAATTACATATGACTCGCTCACAAGTGTTGAGAGGTGGCATTCATGATTTAAAAAATGTGACCGTAACAGAAGTTAAAAATATCCATAATACAAGTTTAGAAGCATTGGCATCTGAATGCCGAGTGTTGGGGATTCATGTGAATCAAATTGCAAAATCATTGAACACTAGACAGGTGAATTATAAATATATGGATAATGACGAATTTTTAAGCACGTTTCAGGCTGTGAAGTGTGTGCCAGAAATCGTCAACAAGATTTCGGAATTAATCACAAAGGTAGAAGAAGCTCGCAAAGATTTTGTTATTGATGTAGATGCCGAAGTTGATAAAGGAATTGATAACTATTTATATGGACAACGAACAGTTAGTGACAGATATTTGGAGGTAAATGATTATGGCGACGACTAATATTCAATCACTATCTAATGTCAGAGGTCGAATGACTTATACTGAATTTGGCAATGGTGATATGAGAAAACAACATTTAAAAGCTGGTACAAACCGTATTCTTGCAGAAATGGGCGATATGGGTTCAAGAGAGGCAATCACAAGTTATTCAGAAGCTATCTTGAAGCAACACGCTAATCGTAAAATTGGCGGATATGAAGTGCGTATATCATTTGCACTTGATGAATTGAATCCAGATAACCCACAAGATGTACAACAAGCAATGGGCATTAGTTATTTGATATGTAAACAGTTAGCACCTCATTCACCGTGTTGGATAACCATGCATAGTGACGGTGAGGGTGGCTGTCTACACGCTCATGCAATGGTGGTCAATCATGACGTAACGACAGATCGTGCGGTATCGCATGGCCTGTCGCATCATCATGTAGCCTGTACCGCCGATAAGATTTGTATTGAAAGTGGTTTATCAACGATAGGAAAGCCTGCTTTTGTGAAGAAACCTATGCTATGGGAAGAAATCAGAGATTCAGAAAGTTACTATAGCCGAACTCTAGGTGATACGATACTGCGTATCAGAAATCAATCTCTATCCCTAGAAGAATTCGAGAAAAAGCTGAATGCAGAGGGTATTACTTTACAAGAGACCCTGAAAGCAGATAAGCAAACAGGAGAAATCCATACAGGCTGGACGTATCACACGAAAAAAGGCTTTGCTGGCGAAAAACGTGCCAGACGTAGAGCAGGAAAAAAGCTGGCTGATGATTTAAAAAAAGACAGTATTGAACAATATTTTACTGAAAAACAGGCAGAGCAAAAAGAAATGCAGACAGAAATTAAACCAGTAATAAATAGCGAAGCGGAGGAAAATATGATGGATTTTAAAGGATTTAAAGGAATAGATTATACCAAGAAAGTTAGTCAAAATGATTCTTTTTTACAGTCTTTTGTTTTAAGTGAGGATGATGTAATGCCAATGCTTGACAGCTTATCAAAGGCACACAGACGTAATAGAAACTCGATAAACCGTAACCGTATTATGGAATTAAAGGATAACCCTAATGATTATATAGCAACGCTTCAAAGTGATTTAGATGCCAGCAGAAAGGAATATATGGCATCAAAAGAATACAGAGATGTATTGCAAAAGCAAGAACTACCGTCGCTTTATGCTTTAAAAGAAATATTCAAAATTTCGCAAAGTAAAGCACAGAACCCTATTGACCGTATGATGAATGATATGTTTGCCCAGCTGTTTGCATTTCTTTTAGATGATGCCATGACAAAACACAAACAAGGTCAGCTAAAGGTTGTAGAGGAACAATTATATGATAATCGTAAAGCAATGTGGGATTCTGAGAAACGGCTGAAATTGGCTCAAGAAGCAATCCGTAATAGCTCTATTTCAGAGGACAAAAGAAGAAAGGTATGTGGTGGTATAGAATCTGTATATGAGAAATCTCAAGAAGAAATAAGAGAAGACTTAGAGATGGATTGATTGAAAAAAATAACGACTCCCGTTTTGGAAGTCGTTATTTTTCATTCGTGGAACAAATCGCTGATATGTAAGGGTATCAAATCCTTGACATTGATAAATGTATCTTGTCCAGTTGGCACTACTGCCATTGCTGGTGTGTTTGCTAGCTTACCCTTTTGATTGTCTGGGTTGTAAGCAAGAACCTTTGGAACAAGGAAGATATTGCCTGTATATCGTTCTACTACGAGCATTCCTGCCATAATCTCATTTGGATTTAAGATTTTGTTATGGGCAATCTTGATATGCTCCCTTGGTTCATAGTAATTTTCTAATGACATAATATCACCTCTCTACTCGTGAAATTCTGGGGGTGGTAACAATTGCCAACTAGTTCCAAAATGCTTAATTCCCCACACATAAAGGCATAGCTCGTCATCGTAAAAGACAAGCTCATCTGTGAATTTCAATAAAAATTCTGGATTGGAAATAATGTAAAATTGAAATACAGTTTCCCCAACACATATATCACCGTTGATTATTTGCAAGTTGCGTATTGTCATTTCGTTTGCCAGCACCATGTCACCGACAAGGTCAGCCAAATCTGCAAAGCTATTAATATGTTCAAATTTCATTATCGCAATTCCTCTCTTTCTTGAAAACTGTAGGTATCGTTGCCAACGATTAAGAAATCAATCAGGTCAATTCCAATTATTTCTGATGCCAACTTTATTCGTTTTGCAGTATTCACATCGCTAGACGATGGTAACGTATTTCCTGACGGATGATTGTGGGCGATAATAATACCACTAGCACCACACATCAAAGCTCTTGTAAACAATTCCTTAGGTGAGATTTGGCAGTGAGATGAACCGCCGTGTGATACTTCAAAAATTGCAACTGGTTGTAATCTTTTATTTACGCCAATCACAACAATGTGTTCCTCTACTTTTTGTTTCAATCGGAAACAAGTTTCCAGCATTTCAGCAATGACAGCAGGGCTATTCAGCATGGTTGCTTCCTCATAATCGTAAGAATTCTCACATACCATAGCTGGCAGTCTTTCCTCATTAAACTCTAAAACATATTTTCTAATATTCATAATAGAAATCCTCCTTTTGCTCGTACTCCCGAATGCCGATAGGCATTCTTTAAAAAGGAAGTTGCATAAAAAATGCACTGCCTGAGTTAATTCTCAAGCAATGCATTAGCTCTAGGGATTTTACCGTTTCACCCTTTTCCATATGGTTCACACCATGTTCGAAACAATTCCCCCAAAACACTTTTATTTCTTCTAATTTTTGATTCATATTCATTTGCAAATAACCTCCTTAATTTATAGTAATTGCACGCTCGACGGCGGTTCCCGACGTTGTGTGCGATATTAGAAAAAAATACACCACTTAGGTGTGATACCTAAGTGGTGTAGTGTTGCGGGTTGTTATTCCCAGTGACCTGGGACGTCGACAACCCATTTGTCTTCGTACTTACCTTGGTCTTGCCATTCGGTTACGGCAGGTGTGGTTACGGTTTTGTAGTGGTCTTTCTGTTGAAAGCTACCAGAGTAACCTTGCATTGCGAGTTCCATTTGGTGATTTATACAGTCAGCTTCACTTGTAGTGGTGTAGCCGTCTTCTGTGAAGTAGAAGTCAGAGTAGTCATAGACCTTTTCAGTCTTGGCTGGTGCGATTTCTACTAGAACCATGTTCTCTACCCAGACTTTCTCGTAGTGACCTTGGTCAGGAACCCATACAGGCTCTTTTGGTTTGCCAGTATCGGGTTTGGTTCCGCCAGTGTTGCCACCAGAGTTACCTGAACCGTTGCCTGTGTTGCCTGTTGAACCGTTGTCAGTACCTGTTGAGGTGTTGTCTGTATTGCCAGTGTTATCTGGCTTTACAGTTTCAGCAGGTTTTGTTTCAGTTTCAGACTGTGCTGACTCAGTCGTTTCTTTCGTAGACTCTTTTGTCTCGTCAGAGATGTGTTCGTTAGCGTCTACGTTCTTGTTGACTGTGTCAAGGATTTGCTTGCCGTTGTCACCCTTTAGGGTGTCATCGCCATCTTTGATAGCGGTTTTGATGTTGTCAACGACTTCTTTCATCATTTCATCAGTGACCTGCTCTGCAGGAATCTGCTTGATAGTGATTTCTACAAGAAGTTGTTCTGATGCTTTGTCCTTAGTGACATAGTCAGCTGAGTTGAACGTAAGGGTTTCTTTCGTTCCGTCTTTATCAGCATCTTTGTTAGCGTTTGCTAGGACGTGAATAGAACCGTCAACGTTAATAGGTGCAACTACCGTAAGTTCGTATTCGCCAGAGACTAGAGAAATCTTAGGCTCTTCTTTGCCATAAGAGATAGCGTGATAGAAGTCTGTGGACTTCGTGTTGTCATCAGTTCCTACAATGTGAACGATAGCAGGAGATGATTCTGCTGTCCATTTTTCGTCAGGGCTTGTCACGTTGAGCTTGATTTCGTCGATGATGGTTTCTTGTGTCTCTGATTCGGTTGTGGTTTCACTTGCTGATGTTTCAGTTTCAGGTTCAGTGTTTTTACTGAATGCACCTGTTACACCAGCTACAGCAAATGCAATAATAAGTACGATAGCGGTAGCTATTGCTATCGCTTGTTTGGTGTGGCTTTTTAGCCACTCTTTGATTTTATTCAATTAATCCACCTCAATTCCTTTCGTGTCAGGAGTATCGAGCATAAATCCTGCGTGGTTTTCGCTAACAATTGTTACTATGCTACCAAATCCTCTAAAATTCATATCATACACCGTCTGAGTTCCATAATCAGGGAAAAGTTGAGTTTCCGCAGTAGAAGTTTTTTTGATTTCTGTCATGTTGTTTGAATAAGATGTAGACAGATATTCTCTCTCAAACTCAAGAGTCTCTTCTTTTGTACCGTTTCCCGAATTGTCTGTTTCAATATGCATTAGATAAGGAACGCTTTCAGGCTCTTTGTACTCAAGATTAGAAATTTCTGATAACAGGCTGTCCATAAAGGTGAATTCCTCTTGATAACGGTCTACATCATATAACTCTTTATATTCTGAAGACATATCAGGTTCAAGCGCTATGGCCTCATTCATATCATTTTCGAGAGAATCTCTTTCTTCGGAAAGTTTTGTTTTCTCGTTATCAATGCTTGATGTGAGACTAGCAATATCGGATTCAAAACGTGTCTTATCTTGTTCTTTTGCAAGTGATATTATCTCATCATCTGAAAGTTCTTTCAAGTCAGAAAAAGTAAGTTTATCACATTTGTAAGGAGTTACATTTCCCTTTCCATCGAATACTAAAATAGAATAAATGTTTTCGTCTTTCCCAACTATTCCTTCAGATGTAAACCAAATACCCTCTTGGTTAAAAGCCTCAGAGGCAAGGACTGGTTCTTTAGCGGTTTTTACATCACCTTTACTTCCTCCGCAAGCAGTAAGTGATACAGCCATAAGACATAGTGCAATTGTTAAGGTAAATACCTTAGATAGTTTTTTGATTTTCATTTTGATTTCTCCTTTAGATTGTATTTTGATTTTTTACATAACTTAGACAAAACAAGTTCAAAAAAAGTTTTATCTACTCGAAAAATTATATGAATTATTGAATATTCTTCGAGTTTTAGTGTTGTATAAACTGTGAGGGCGATAAAAAGCCCATATAGTTTATTATAACACTCAGATAATGCCTATACAATACAAATATAGATTAATTATATAGGCGGTGATGACATGAATTACTATGAAATTGGACAAAGAATAAGAAAATACAGAAAAGCATATAATCTATCTCAAGAACAGTTAGCTGATAAAGTAGGAATATCGGCAACCCATATGAGCCATATAGAAACAGGCAACACAAAGCTAAGTCTTGCCGTGTTGGTTAAGATTGCAGAGGCTTTGTCTGTTCAGACGGATGCGCTGATTTATGATGCTCCGCAAGTGAATAGAACAGCAATGACAGATGAAATTAGTGATATTCTCAGTTCTTGTAAGCCCGAAGAATTAAAGATTGTAACAGACGTGATTAAATCGCTTAAAATCTCATTAGATAAAAATAATGATTAAGAGCATTATTCAAACTCTGTCCAGTATTTCTCTCGGCAATCTGAAAGATTGCTATCTAAAAAAATAGAACCCGACAGCTTAATTGTCGGGTTCTCAGCCTATAGACAAAGTAATTTAAGTTGTGAATCACTATATACTAAGAGAAACATTATGCAGGCTTCACAGCTTCTCTTTTTGCTGATATAATTAAATAAATTAGAATTTGAGGAGGAATGGAATATGATAATTGCTTTTGTTATTTGGAGTATAGTTGCAGTATTATTTTTAGGAATAGGTATTAGCGGATGGAAGTCCAAAGAAGCAGTTGGATTTTTTACATTTGTGAAGCCGCCTGTGGTTACTGATACCAACAAGTATAATCGTTCAGTTTCAATGCTTTGGATTATTGCAGCTGTCATTTTAGAAATAATAGGAATCCCTTGTTTATTTTTAGAGCAGAATTCACCTATGTATATTCCTATGATATTTGGTGTCATGGCTTTGGTTATTGGAATGATGATTGTATATCTTAGAATCCAGTCAAAATACAAAGCATAGACAAATTCCAGTTTGTCGGTTGGTAAATATCAATTTAATAACAATAAATGGAACCCTACAATTAAACTGTCGGGTTCTATTTTTAAAGTCTGTTACTAGAAAGTAGTAAATTGGTAGTAAATGAATCGTATTATGAGTCTAAAACATAGATAAACACTGTGTTTTACTGAGGTTGTAGTGAAAACACTTTATTTTTATTATAAAAATTTTACATTTTCTTAATGAACAGCTGAAGTGAAAATAAATATGAAATACTACTTGAAAATATAGTCTGAGTATTATATGATATCGATAAAGCAGAGTTCATTGTAAATCGCATTCAGCGATTTGCATCTTAGCCATACATTGGCTTCTACGTGTTTATACACACTATATATTCGGAAAATTCTTGCTTTTAATCACATTTACGGCAGGAGTTTTCGAGCCAGAGATCTCCTAAACAAAAATTGAATAAGGAGGTTTACATGGCAGTAACGAAAGAAAAGAAACAGTTGGCTGCAGAAACGCAGCAGGAAGTGGAGCCGATGCTGCAAGAGCATCATGCAAAAGATCATGCAAACAAGTATCTAGAAGACTATCCGGATGTATTTGCGGATATATTTAACGTGCTTTTGTTTAAAAAGGAAATGATTCGACCGGAAGACTTAATTCAGGGACCTACAGAATCCGTCTACAAGGAAGAGAATGGCAGGACATTTAAAGAGCAGCGTCGCGATACAACAAAGTATGTACAAAAGCTGGGAACGACGATGTCGCTGATCGGAATTGATAACCAGACAGCGGAAGATCAGGATATGACGATCCGGGTCATGGGATACGATTATGCGGCTTATCGGAACCAGATACAGACAGGGAATGTTCGCTATCCAATTATAACGGCAGTATTGTATTTTGGGGATAAGCGGTGGTCGAAAGCAAAAGAGTTAAAAGAATTGTTCGACAACGGAAATGCAGAATTTGCAGCATATGCACAGAATTATAAGCTTCATCTGATTGAGGTTGCTCACATTCCTAAAAAGATAAGGAATGAATTAACCAGTGATTTTCGGGAAGTTGCAGCTTTTTTTGCGAACAGAAACAAAAAGGGGTATCAACCATCGAAGAGAAAGCTGCGGCATGTAGAAGCAGTACTTAAGATGTTAGAAGTATTTACTGGAGATAAGCGGTATCAGGATATCGAAAATGAGATTATGAAGGCAGTGGAGAAGGGAGATGAGATTACAATGTGTGAATTTGCAGAACGTATGACGCAGAAGGGTATTAATCAAGAGCGAGAGCATGGAATTGCCGCCTTGGTGGAAAGTCTGAGAGAACTTGATGTTCCGGAAATGGGAATTGTTGAGATGATTATCAAGCGATATGCACTTTCAAAAACGGCAGCAAAGAAATATGTACACTAGAACATGGTTATCGTAACACCACACAAACATGAATGAAAAAAGAGTAATAAAATGAACCGCCCAGCGGACATTCGCAATCCGCTCTGCTACTTGCTCATGAACATCCCGCAGCTACGCTGCCTTTCAGCAGGGGCTCTTAATCCCCTGCTGAAACAAGCATCCCCCTTCCCCCCACTTAGTGCTCTACGCACTTGAAGTGGGGGAATGCTTACAGATCTTCAAACTATGTGGTCTGTCCCCTGAGATTTTTCAGGGCAGCAGGATTATTTGAGATAATCGCTCCAACTGTCTGACATTTTTCCAGATCCGGGCAATCACCACATGTAGTCACGCTTTTTTTCATTGCACACTGACGAATAGCGCAGAAAGTATCGCAGTATACAGTTTTGACCCCATCAACACGACAACCTGTGCAATTGATATGTTCAGGCAGAATGGGAGCATTATTTAACTCAGCCCATAGTTTTGCAGTTTTCTCACGCAACGCCTGGTCATCGTTGATTGTTGCAAGATATGCATCGCATTTTTCACAATCCAGTCCACAGTAAGCAATCATGCCTTTCATAGTTATGTACCTCCTAAAATTTCAGTTTTTCAGCCCTACAGGCTGGAGTTTATTTACTTAACAATCCAATCCTAAATTCATCGGGACAATGAAATTGACCGTTTTGAACACGATTCCTGCCCTCCTTCCCTTGACAAAACAACTATACTCTATGACGTCCGTGACGGTCGATAGTGTTTCTGGATTTTTTACCTGATTGATAACTTCAGTTTATCGTTCCTTTTCCATTTCGTAATTTGCGAGAAAAATACCTTGTCTCTCTACTTGCCGTTTTCTTACAGTTCTGTAGCCTCTCTTTTCAAAAAAAGGTTTTGCAGTAATTGAAGCATGCGTAACAACATTTCCTTGAACTGCTTGTTCTAACTGATTGCAAATAACAGTAGCAACACCTTTCCCTTGATAATTGGAATGAACATATAATCGATCCAGATACCCCGTTTTATCTATATCACCAAAACCTACTATGATTTCATCCTCAGATACGACAATACAATAATGTTCTTGCAACGATTTGTTCCACTTGTCCAAATCCACTTGTCCAGTTGCCCATACATTCAGCTGCTCTTTCGTATAATCGTTCGCATTAACAGCATGAACCGTATTGTAAAACAATTCCGCCAATTCTTTACAATCTGATTGTTGATAACGTCTAATCTCCACTCTCTTAGTTCTCCAACTTCTATTTGTAATAAGCTTATTATACCATTTAACTCTGATAAAAACCATCGGAATATCATTCTTTCTTTTTATACTTCCGGATCTCACTACTTTCCTGCACTGCATCAAACATTTCCCTGGATATGATTGCCGGGTGATGATCATCAACCTGGTACTTTTCCCGCTGACCGTTATTTATGATTCTCTTATCACTTGGGAACGTGGCTGTATATGTCCTGTAAAGAACAACACTGCCATAATACTTTTCATTGTTTGTATATATGAAAAAAGCACCCCCGCCGTCAATTCAATGCGGTAAGCGTGCCTTTCTACAAGGATATTCAGATTTTACTTGGTACTGAGTATTTTAGGGCTGCTTTTTCATTCGTTCGTATTACTCAAACTGCTTTTATCCAGCTCGAACGCTTCTCCATACATCGTCCATCTAAGAGGAAGCTCTAATGTCTCGTTTCCTGCCTCAAGAAACGCCTGCTGTGTATTTAACCGGGACAAATCCGAGTGTGCTTCTTCCTTTTTCATAATTACACTTCTTGCATCTAAAAACGCCTGCAAATATGTTTTCTCATTCCCTCCCATTGCAGGGGTGTCTGCCGACGCTTTGGCTGTCATCCGAATTCCGTTGAAGCTGTCCTCATCGTCCCCAGGTCCATGCACAACCATTGCATCATAATAGATGTATTGCCCCAAAACACCGAGTCCATCTTCGTTGGCAAATGTGATGGATGGATTGAGGTACAAATCATCTAAAACCGCATTCTGAGCCTGTATCATCTCGGCATCTTCTGACGCAGTTTGCCAGTCGACAAGAAATGTATCGCCCAGGCCTTCGTGTGAATCCGTTCCCACTACCGCTTTCAGTGCGGAAAGATATTTTTTCAACGGATTGTTTTGGGGCTTCAGCTTATTATATTCAGTTACCACTTGTAACAAATCTCCGGTTCCTGACGTAAAACCAATGACACCCGCTGTGTAGCCTCTTCCGTCTCCAATATCCTCGATGTAGGAATACTGCTTGCTATAATCAGTGCTGGAGTTTTCCGCGCTGGAAACAAGCGCAAAGACTTCCTTACGAAGAATACCTGTTCCGATATTCGCAGAATCCTCCGCATGTCTCACGTCCTTATTTGCGCATCCATTCAAAAAAATGGTAGCCAGAATGAGACATGAAATTATAAAAAAACAGCCTTTTTTTATTGTTAGCTTCTTACACGCCATCAAATATGTCCTCCTCAAATTTTGTTTTTTCGTTCCACATAAAATATAATCCTCCCAACAATTCTGTAGGTGCTTGTAGTCGAACCATGCAGTAGATAAAACAATGGAATATTACAGAATAAATTCAAGAAGAAAACGAGTACCTAATCTGGCTGGCTAAATATTGTACCATCTCCTCTTCAATCTGAACTGGTTCATTATCCATTTTTGCAGCGCATCTTGAAAACTGCAGAAACATACCGTCAATCAAAAATTGGAGTTTCATAATATTTAACTCTGTTCTTTCAATTATTCCTGCGTTAAAAATATTCTCTATGATTGCATCCACTATCATGGAAAAAACATTCTCGCAAAAACGAATATTTTGCGGACTAAATAGTACCGCCCCTGCATCAGGCAAAGTATCAGATGTACGTATAAAGAATCCACGTACAAAAGCTTCTGGATTATTTAACATTTGTTCGTAATAAGTCGAATGTGCAGCAATCTTCTCAACCTGTTCCTGCAGTAGTTCATAATATAATGCATAAACATCTGAATAATGGAGATAAAATGTACCCTTATTGATTTCTGCCGCTTTTGCCAATTCTGTTACTGTTATTTTATCAAGACTCTTTTTTTGAATCAGTTGAAGAAATGCAGATTTTATAGCCCGTCTGGTTTTAATCACTCGAAGATCTGTTTTAGTATCCATAATAATCTCCCATCTTAAATAAACAATTTTGTAAAAATGTCTATTATACGAATCTATTTAATTATTGTTTATTGAATAATAGACACCCGTCGTATATCTTACTAATATATCAAAAAAACAAATATGAATCAAGGAGATTAAAATTATGAAACTATTTTTAGCCTGTATTCTCAGTAATTTTCCAGGACTTATTTTACTCATTTTGCTTATCCGACAATCCCGAAAAGAAAAAACACCTGTAAGATCATTGATCTTATTAATTATTCTTGGATTTTTAGTAATGGTTCCCATTGTAGCATTACAAACCGTCATCGGCTATGCTAATGAAATCCCTTTTATCAGAAGCCATGTTTTACTTAGCGAAATACTGATGACCGTCATTCGTTTGGCATTTATTGAAGAATTGTGTAAATTTACCGTAACCGCAATCATAACCTGGAAAGGAAAATATTTTGTAAGTCATTTGCAGGGAATGATGTATCCAGCCATTGTCGGATTATCCTTTGGAATACTAGAATCCATAGCATATATGGCATTTTCCATACAACAGTTCCCTACTCGATTCTGGTCTATTGTGTTAATGCGAGCACTTCTTGGCGCACCTGCGCATGGGGCCTATGGCTTAATTATTGGTATATATTATGGACGTGCCAAACAGGCAGCAAGGCAGCATGACATAGCTTCCAGGCGAAAAAATCTTTTTTTGGCATTGTTCATACCAACTGTAATTCATGGCCTGTATGATTGGCTTGTTTCCAGCCAGATCATAAGAATAGGAAATACTTCAATCGTTACCGTTATTGTATTAGTCATGGATGTTTTTATTATTCTCTATGCTTATTATGCTTTATATAAACAATGGAAGCAAAAAACAACTACAATAGAATAATAGAATTCACCCCAAAAAGGGCAGTTACATTATCGTAGCATTCGTGGCTGCAGTATTTCCGGTTGGCATTACCATACACTGTAAATGGCTTTTTACAGGCCGCCCATCTTGTTACGCATACAGAAACTCTTGACCGTATTCTCCAAGAGGTTCAGGGCCTGGGCAAATTTGAGTGTCTTCCTTATCGTCGAAGGGTCACTCCTTCTGACCGCTATGTATTGGGGAACAGCAAAACTCCCAATTTGACGCAAAAAAATTACTCACTGGGGAAATCAATCCTCAATGGGTAATGTAGATAATATTTTATTATTATGAGTAAAGCGGACATTCGCAATCCGCTCTGCTACTTGCTCATGAACATCTTGCAGCTACGCTGCCTTTCAGCAGGGGCTTTTAATCCCCTGCTGAAGCAAGCATCCCCCTTACCCACCACTTAGTGCTCTACGCACTTGAAGTGGGGAATGCTTACAGATGTTCAAACAAACTATAAGCTATTTTATAGATATTCTACTATTTCGCTGAGTTCTTTACTCTGTTCATGCCATGCGGCTGGTTTTACATTTTCTGCTGCATAACCAATCGGAAGCATAAGAACAGGTCTGACATTCTCAGGGAAGTCAAATTGTTTTGCAACCAATGATGGTGAGAAAAAACCAACCCAGCATGAGCTAATTCCAAGTTCCCATGCTTCAAGCATCATATGTGTTGCCACAATGCTTGTATCCTGTTCTCCGCTGTGCACACCATCTTCATTGGGATTTTTCCAATCCTTGCTTTTGTCATATGCAATAATCAAAACAGTTGGTGCACCATAATGGCATTTTGTAAGAGAGCGTAGTTTTTCCAATCCTTTTTCTGATTGGACGACATACACTTTCTGCGGCTGATAATTTCCCGCAGTCGGAGCAATCTGCCCTGCTTCCAAAATCTTTTCCAATTTTTCTTTCTCAATCACTTTTTCTGAAAAGTTTCTGACTGAATATCTATCTTTTGCCAATTTCATAAAATTCATTTATTATTCTCCCTTCGCATCATCTTGAAATCAGTACAATCAAATGTTATCATATTCATATTCTTTTTTGAAGTACGCAGTTTTTTCGTATATAGTATCAATTTTGATACTATGGAATGGAGAGGTATATTATGACAGAAGAAAAGCAACTACAATGTCCTATGAATTTACTAATGAACAGTATAGGCGGTAAATGGAAAATCAGTTTATTATGGGCATTAAAGGAAACCAAGCGATTTAACGAATTACAGAAACTATTCGGTGGGATAACACAGACAATGCTCACCAAACAACTTAGAGAGTTAGAACGAGATGGCTTTGTTCATCGTGAAGTATATAAGCAGGTTCCACCTAAAGTTGAATATTCTTTAACAGATATGGGAGCTGATTTTCTACCCATTCTTTACAATATGAATGACTGGGGTGCGAAACATTTTGAAGAACTGAAAAACAAAAGATGATTAGATTTTTCTTGCGATATTATTACATTACTTCGCTCAATTTTTCAACTTTACACCCCTTGCTTGCATAGTATTGAAGCATCTCATCAATCTTTCTTTTATCATAACTGGTAATACAGTCTGACAGAACATGAACTCTATATCCTTTTTTTGCCATATTGTAGCAAGTGGATTTTACACAGGCAATGGCATCAGCACCGGTTATGTAAAATTCATTGATTTCATTTTCACTAATAAAAGCAGCAAACTCTTCACTCGTTAATGCATTACCTTTGGATTTAGTGAATACATTGTCAGATGCAATTTTCATATCAGAAACTAATTCTGCCCCTTGTGTACCCGGCTTGAATGTTCTTGTTCCGGCAGACAAATTGTTATGCTTAATATAAACCACATGCATATCCTGTGCAACTGCCCAATTAATCCCTTGATTGATATTGTCTATGATTTCCCTGTAATTCTTTGTAATATCGTTTTGAATATCAATAACGACGACCGCTTTATTCTGCATAGTTTTTCCTCCGCATCTTCTGATTTGCTCTCCGCCAATATAGGTTCCTAATCCTCTTTTAAATTTTCTATTATTGCAAATGCACATGGCATTCGCCCCTGTACCACCTTATATTCTAAAACTTTTATATCTTGTTTTAACATCCTTGTTACCGCTCATCAGTATACCATAAAAATTCGTTTCCGGGAAAACCATTTTAGAATTCCTGCAGGGAAAAGGATATCATCCGCAATCCCTTGTAGGAGGTATCCTATACAGTTTTGCCTCAAAGCCGCCCACATACATTTCTGTTTCTTTAATTTCCAGTATCTCTGTGTCAAAATACTGCACAACCATCTTATCCCACTTGGAGAGTGCCGACAACTTTTTCAGCCATACAGCCGATGCCGAAAATGTGACAGAACTCGACACAACACCCTGACGGATAACATCCCTCTGCTTTCTCAATACGGAACAAGACACACAACACTTCTAAATGCGGTATACCTCATGAACCATCTTTTACATTTTTCTCTATTCCTTTTCCGACTTCAGCGAACCATAATAACAGGGTGCAGTCGCACCACCACCGCACATGAACTCTGTGCCTGTAATAAACGCTCCTTTATCGCTCATAAGCAGTTCTGCAACATTAGCAACCTGATATGCCCAGATCCTGTTACAAGCATAATTTTTTTATATCGGGTCCTTTCCGAATTATATGAAATACTTCCATCTAGAAATCTTCCCGTATAGGCCCCTGCTGTTTAATCTTTTGAAAACATCCGGCATCCTTATACCTCCGGCTTTAATGGTCCATAGAAAAAGCTTGCAGTTGCACCACCGTCAATCAAAAAATCTGCTCCTGTGATAAAGGCTCCTTTTTCACTCAATAAAAGTTCCGCTACATTTGCAACCTCATCTGCTGTACCTGGACGTCCTGCCGGGCATTTTGCAAACATATTCTTATAGAAATTCCCCCTCGATCCATTCAATTCATCGATAGCAAGTGGCGTAACAATAATTCCTGGAGAAATGGAATTAACCCTTGCACCTCTTTCGCCCCATTTAACAGCTTCACCCATAACACGCTTCTCATTGCACCTCTTCGCTATCTGATACGCATGAAGGGTATCCTTGATATTCTCTGGCTGCAAAATTTCTAATTTCAGTAAATCTTCCGTTGGAGTGATTGCAAGCTGCTTATCAGCTTCTGCTGATAACTGCGGCATTCTGTGTCCTGACTGGCTGGAAATGGTAACACCTACGCCGTCTTTGGCTATAACCTTTCCCACTTCCTCCAGGAGTACTGCCGTGCCATAAAGATCAACTTTTAAAATCGCCTCAATTGGTGCCTGGCTTGGAGATACACCAGCACCATTTACAAGCATCTTTATCTCACCATATTCTTTTGCCTTTGTAATTAAAGCAAGAATGGAATCTCTGGACGAAAGATCCATCTTTACAGGCTCTACATCAAAGCCTGCGTTATTCATCATTTCCGCAATGGTTTTTGCATTGTCAAAGTTCTTATCGCCCATCACAATTTTCTTTCCATAGCCCATGCGTCTGGCGATCGCCATACTGATTTGTCCTGCTCCTGTAACAATCATTACTTCTTTCTTTTTCAACTGTTCCATCTTTGTTCCTCCATAATTTTAGTAAGTGGAAATGCTTTCATTCCATTTCTCCAATGTCTCATCACAGCGTGAAACACTGCTCCCCTGAATAGCCAGACCTTTTTTGAACTCTGCACTGGAACAGATCTTTTTCAGATCGCTTTCACTCCTGCCCATACCACTTCCCTCGTGGGTACAGATTGCGCGGACTGTTTTCCCTTTAAAATCAATCTGTTCCAATACCGTGAACATATGCATCGGCATTGTGCCCCAGTAATTAGGATACATCACCGTAATCAGGTCGTATTGTTCTGTGTTGTCCGGCATCTCTTTCACTGCCGGGCGAGCATTGCTGCGAAGATCTTTCTTTGCCTGATCAATACAGGTATTGTAATCATCAGAGTAAGGGGTGACTGGTTCTACATGAAACAGCGTTCCCCCTGTCAGTGCTGCCAGTTTCTCTGCAACCACCTCGGTATTTCCTTTCTCAATATACTTAAGACTCCCTCCAAAATAATTTTCTGCTGCTCTTGAGTAATACAAAATAAGTTCTTTCATAATTTTAATCCTTTCTGTTTTTTTGTTTACTTGATTCTGTGATAACCACTTCCTTTTTGGACGTGCATTCTCATTTTGTTCCGGCTTCGCATATTTGTCCTCTTTTTTATCTTACATCGTGTAACTTAACCGTAGTATAGCATTCATCTTACACAGTGTCAACTATTATTTTACACAGTGTTTGTTATTGACTTATGCGATATTATCTCTTATAATGAACGTAACAGAGAGATTTGAAATAATAAAGGAGCCAATGCGGGATGGATTTTCAACGTGCACGAACACCAGAACAAATAGAAAACAGACAAAATGAGATTCTTTTTGCCTGCAAAGAAATATATATAAAGAATGGTTATGATGCTGTCACAATTAAAGGAATATCGGAGATTACCTCATTTACCAGACCTGCCATTTATGGTTACTATAAGACAAAAGAAGAAATCTTTATGGATATTTTAAAAGAGGAATTTATTCTATGGGGTGTGGATTTTCAAAGACGCTGTCAGAAAACGAACGATTACTCCAGAGAACTTTTTTGTTCCATACTTACTGATTCCATGTGCGACAGAACCACGCTTCTTGAACTTCTGTCCGTACATCTAAATACTATGGAAAACAATACAAGGTTGGAGCGTTTGGTTGAATTTAAAAAAACTGTATATCAATTCTTCGATATATTGCAAAATCAAATACGCTGTTTTTTTGCTGATGCAGACGAGAAAAATATAAAAGACTTTTTTGATCATTTTCTGATTTACCTGAACGGACTATATCCACATATCGTACATTCAGAAATCCAGAAACAGGCTATGACCTTGGCGGGCCGACCGCCTGTAGAGCGCAACATCAGACAGGTCTGTTATAATGGATTACTTCTTATTTCCAGATCTTTGGTCAAAAAATAATACAAGACGCCGTCTATTACCTGATAGACGGTGTCTTGTATTATTGATTGAAGATCTATCTGCCGCAGTTTTTTCTGCTGTCTGAAAGCATGGGTTTCCACCTGATTCACTGCAGGAAACATATTCTAGGAAATAGCATAAGTAAGCAGCTGCAGCATTACCAGATCCACATCCGCCACACGAAATAAGTCTCCAGTATGCAACGTTTTTCATTAATTATCAAGTTAAATTTGCGACGTTTTTTATATTTTCTTTTTCCTTTTTGCGACGTTTTTCTGTCTCTTTGCATCCACTTTTACTATAGCATCACTGTTTGACGGTAAAATACTCCGTTGAACTGTTCTGTTCACAGTACTTCTTCGATGTCATCTGATCTTTCTCCTTGAACACTTTCTCCATATAGCTCTGTGACGGAAAATTGATATACTCCGCAATATTGGAAATGGTTTCCTCCAAATATTTCAAAAGATTTGCCGCATGATGTCTACATAGCTGGAAGTCTTTCTGCATCTTTTTTTTACACATGTACAGAGTGTAATCGCCACAACCGCAACATTCTTCCAATGAGTTAACTCCTAGCCGGACAGCTTACCAAGATCAGCATTCATATTTCCGGAATACCCAAGTGCCTCCTCGATCCGCCCTTCCCGAATACTATCAAGAAGCTTTCGCCCCTCCTGCTGAACACATGCAAAGTACACAGAAAAATCATCTTTGCAGATATACGGTTTCTTTTGCCTTTTCGCGCCGCCAATCAGACTCTGTCTTAGCACTTCACTCTGTACGATTGGATTATATTCGGTATGCTCTCCATAGGAGAACTCTTTTTATACTTTCCTCACCGCACCGTAATATTCATCACACTTAACAGGGATGGAAGTGCCGATGTCAGTTCATCGGCACCACCTACCGCGTAAAAATAGCCGCCAACGCTTTACGCATCAGCAGCTATCATTTTCTGCAACTGGCTATTTCTTTCACCTGTATTTACCGTTGTTTCTTCTATAGTCTTCTCCTTACATCTTCGTATATTTTTTAAGCTGTGTATCTATATCACGTCCCCCATACATAACACGGATAATCGTAACCACTGCCTGATCTGAAATTTCTATTTCGAATATCATAAATTGTAATCTTTACGGATATCTGCAAATGCTTTACTAGCAGTTTTTGCGCTGCCAGCCTTCATGTCCGCATATCCTTTCTCAATTTCCAGATTCATCTGGTCTTCTGATAAAGCACTCATGTCTATTGGTCTTGAAGAGGGGATTTTCACATCAAAAGGAAGTCCTCTCTGAAGGATAATCTGTTTATAAAACATATTGATAGCATTAGATGCAGGAATACCAAGTGCTGAAAGAATACCTTCTGCCTGTTCTTTTACCTCTGGTTCGATTCTTGCATAAAGATTTGCTGATTTTGTAGCCATAGTAATCGCTCCTCTCAAAAACGTATAATTTTTCTTACACTTATATTATACGCATTTGTCAGCACAATAGCAATACATGTCAAAAATTTATTTTTTGACCACCTAAACCAAAAAGCACTACCACTTCTGCCACCGTTTCGCCCACCTTTTAATTCCCCTTGTAAATCCTTATTTTATGCGGCTTAAGCTGCAAATTGTTTCACAATGCACAGTCGCCGGAAACATGTCTATAGCCACAGCCTTCTCCACGCAATACCCCCGCTCCTGCAGTACTTCCAGGTCCCGTGCCAGACTCGTCGGCTTGCAGCTGATATACACCATCCGGTCCACGCCGAAATTGATGATCTTCTCCAGTGCCTTTGGGTGTATCCCATCTCTTGGCGGATCCAGAATGATCAGATCCGGCACTTCTTTCAGATCATCGATCACCTTCAACACATCACCCGCATGGAAATAGCAGTTTTCAAGGTTATTCAGCTTCGCGTTCTCTTTCGCCGCTTCCACAGCCTCCTCGACGATCTCCACGCCGACCACACGCGATGCCACCGGTGCCACCATCTGGGCGATGGTTCCCGTTCCGCTGTAGAGGTCAAAAATAACTTTGTTTTTTGTATCTCCGACATACTCTCTCGCTGTCTCATAGAGCACCTCAGCGCCCAGTGAATTGGTCTGGAAGAAAGAGAATGGTGATATCCTGAATTTCAGTCCCAGCAGTTCTTCGTAAAAATAATCCTGCCCATAGAGTATCTCCGTTCCTTCATCCTTGATGGTATCTGCCACATTGTCGTTGTAGGTATGCAGGATTCCCGCAATCTTTCCATCCAGTTCCAGCGCGAGCAATGCATCTTTCCACTCTTTTGCATAAGTTTCCTGCGTCCGTGTGGTAATCAGATCCACAAGGATTTCACCGGTCTTGTGTCCCTTTCGAACCAGCATATGTCTCAGGCAGCCGTCATGACGCATTCTGTGATAATACGGGATTTCTTTTTCGCGGTAGAAGTCCAGGGTTGTCTTCAGAATCTTGCGATAATCTTCATCCACGATCTGGCATTCCGTCACGTTGACAATGTCATGAAAGCTCCCTCTCTTATGCATGCCAAGAGCCAGCGGTCCGTCCTTGAACTCATCGCCGAAAGTAAATTCCATCTTGTTGCGGTAGGCAAACTGCTCCGGGCTGCCTTTGATGCCCTCAAATACCAGATTGTCCACCTGCTCTTCCAGCAGAGCCTTCACCTGGCTTTCCTTCAGCTTCAGCTGTTCTTCGTATGGCAGGCTCTGATAGGTACATCCGCCGCAGGCACCAAAATGAGGACATGGACTCTCCATCTCAAGCGGTGATTTCTCTATCACCTCCAACAGTCTTCCTTCTGCTTTTCCTTTTCGGATCTTATTGACCGCGAACCGTACCTTCTGTCCGGGAATGCCGTTTTTCACGATTACCGGTTTTTCCTCGCCCTCGGGATATACCCTTCCCTTATTGGGGAACTCGACAGATTGGATAACCCCTTCTAACACTTGTCCTTTTTTCATACTATTTCCCTTTCATTTTTAGAAAGTTAAAGCGGATATTTCTATCCGCATTTGCTTCTACAATATAATGCGGACATTTAAAATCCGCTTTGCACTTAACTATTTTTAATACTTACACTTCATAATTTTCTTAGCACTTCTTATCGCTAACACTTCTCCGCAATATCATAAATCAACCGCTCTGTGTCCTCAAATCCCAGGCAGGGATCGGTAATGGATTTTCCATATTCCATATTCTCACAGATTTCCTGACGGCCTTCTACCAGATAGCTTTCAACCATCACTCCCTTGACCAGCTTCTTCACTTCCGGATTATAGTTTCGGCTGTGCATCACTTCGCTGACGATACGGATCTGCTCCTTAAACTTTTTATCGGAATTGGAATGATTCGCATCAATGATTGCCGCCGGATTTGCCAAATCCTTTTTCTGGTACGTTTCCATGAGACGTGCCAGATCCTCATAGTGGTAGTTCGGCATGTTCTTGCCGTACTTGTCCACACCTCCGCGCAGAATAACATGCGTCAGCGGATTTCCCGATGTCGTAATATCCAGTCCTCTGTAAATGAACCGGTGAGAGTGCTGTCCCGCAGTCACAGAGTTGAGCATTACGGAAAAATCTCCACTGGTCGGGTTTTTCATACCAATCGGAATGTCTGCACTGCTCGCCACCAGGCGGTGCTGCTGGTTCTCCACAGATCTTGCTCCCACTGCCTCATAGGATAGAATATCGTCCAGATAGATTCGGTTCTCCGGGTAGAGCATCTCATCTGCAGATGTCAGACCGCTCTCTTCCATAGCACGCAAATGCATCTTACGGATTGCGATAATTCCAGCCAAAAGATTCGGATCCTTCTCCGGATCCGGCTGATGAAGCATACCCTTGTAGCCATCGCCTGTGGTTCTCGGTTTATTGGTATAGATTCTCGGAATCAGAATCACTTTGTCCTTCACTTTTTCAGCAATCGGTGCAAGTCTGTTCACATATTCGCAGACCGCATCCTCTCTGTCCGCGGAGCAGGGTCCCACGATCACAAGAAATTTATCGGACTCCCCTCGGAATACTTTTGCAATTTCCTCATCTCTTTCTTTTTTTAATGCAATCAGTTTATCCGACAGCGGGTAAACTGTTTTAAGCGCATCCGGTGTTGGCAACACCTCATTTATAATCATAGACATAACTGGTAATCCTTTCTGTTCTTTTCCATACATCTTCTCTCATGCATCATCTCTGATGCCATGTCATCTATCGTGAAAAAAGAATGGAACCGATAGATTCCATTCTTTTCAAGATTCTTCCTCTTCGCATTCTGCTTAAATCTGATCTTCTTCACTGAAATAATCGTCAAAATCATCGTCAAAATCTTCTTCAAAATCTTCCAGATAATCTGGTGTAAAGAAACAGTATACTGCATATGCGATAGCTGCAACTGCTGCTACGGCTCCAATAACTGCCATAATCCAAAGTACACAGTTTTTAGATTTCTCAGCCTCTTTTTTGTGTAATAAATCATTCAATCTTGTCTCTGCTATTAACTCTTCTACCTTTGTCATTTAGCACGTCCTTTCCCCTATTGTGTCATCAGGTCTATTAATATACTATGATAATTATAACACTATCATTTTCATATTACTACTAATTTATCCATTTTTTCAAATTTGATTATCCGTAAACATTCCCACTTCAAGTGCACAGAGCGCGGAGTGGATCGTTGGAACATTGCACGCTTCAACAGTACCTTAAAACGCCCCTGCCACGAAGCTGTTGGACAATCATCGAAGCAGGCAAAGCGGGTTTCCAAATGTTCACTTTATCAAACAATCGCTATATCCGCTCCAGTTTTGCAAACGAAGCGAACATTTTCTTCACGCCAACGTGGTCAAATTCTACCGTCACTTCATAATCCCGGCCGCCTTCGGCGATTCCGGTCACCAGGCCTTCCCCGAATTTTTTGTGACGGACCCGGTCTCCCACGTCAAAGTTCAGTCCTTTTCCCTGTACCACCGTAAACTGTCTCGGCTGTTTTGATGCAGAAAATGCTTTGGCATGGAAGGACTGTTTTGCCTGGAAATATGCCTTCTGCGCCGGAACCTCCGGTTCTTCCTCAATCAGATTCCCCGTGGTCATCAAATGAGCCGGGATTTCTTTTAAGAAACGGGACATCTTGTTGTACTGTGTCTCCCCGCGCACCATGCGCCGTCTCGCGCAGGTCAGGGTCAGCTCTTCTCTTGCACGCGTGATTCCCACGTAGCAGAGACGCCGCTCTTCCTCGATTTCATCCGGATCGTCCGCCGTGATGGTCATATAGCTCGGAAAGATGCCATCCTCCATACCAGACAGATATACATGCGGAAACTCTAGCCCCTTGGCACTATGTAATGTCATCAGTACCACGTAATCTGTGGACTCATCCAGACTGTCTATGTCTGCCACCAGCGCAACTTCCTCCAGAAATCCGCTCAGAGTCGGCTGTTCGTCCTCACAGGATTCCTCGTAAGAAACGATCTTGCTCACCAACTCGTCAATATTCTCGATACGTGCCTTGGCCTCTTCCGTGTCCTCAGCCTCCAGATTCTCCACATATCCCGTCTTCTCTATGATTTCCTGCATCAAATCCGATACGCCGCAGACTGCTGCCCTGCTCTTAAAATACTCAATCAAGGCTACAAAAGACTCCAGCTTCGCCGCTCCGCGTCCCACTCCCGGGATCAGATCCAATCCGCCCAGCGCCTCGTAAAATCCGATTTCACGCTCCGCCGCAGACTCCTGCACACGGTTGATGGTGGTCAGTCCAATGCCCCTCTTAGGCACATTGATGATGCGGCGAACCGCCAGATCATCCTTTCCGTTGTCAATGGTCTTCAGATAGGCCAGCAGATCCTTGATTTCCCGTCTGGCATAGAAATTGACACCGCCCACAATCCGGTATGGAATGTTGGCAACCACAAATTTCTCCTCAAAGATACGGGACTGTGCATTTGTCCGGTACAGAATCGCATGATCGTTATAACTTCCCAGGCCATTGTCCACGTGGCTCTTGATGTCCCCTACAATATATTCTGCCTCGTCGTAAGCCGAGTCAAACTGCCGCAGCCTGATCTTGTCTCCCTCACCATTATCCGTCCAGAGAGTCTTGTCTTTTCTGCCATAGTTGTTACGGATCACCGCGTTGGCCGCGTCCAGAATGGTACTGGTAGAACGATAATTCTGTTCCAGCTTGATCACTCTGGCATGGTCAAATTCTTTCTCAAAATTCAGGATATTCTTAATGTTCGCGCCGCGGAATTTGTAAATGGACTGGTCATCATCCCCCACCACACACAGATTCTTGTACTTTCCCGCCAGTGTACTGATCAGCCGGAACTGCACCGTGTTCGTATCCTGATACTCATCTACCATAATATAGCGGAACCGTTCCTGGTAGTAATCCAGCACATCCGGCTGGGTCTGCAGAAGTTGTACCGTCTTCACCAGCAGATCATCAAAATCCAGTGCATTGTTGGCACGCAGCTGTTTTTCATATTCCCGGTAAACCTTGGCAATCTTCAATTTGCTGAAATCGCCTGCAGCATTGACCTCATACTCGTCCGGGGAGATCATCTCATCCTTTGCTGATGAAATGGCTGCCAGAAGATTTCGTTCCTTGTAGACTTTGGTGTCGATGTTGATCAGCTTGCAGACATCTTTCATCAATGTCTTCTGGTCATCTCCGTCGTAGATAGTAAAGTTGTTATCATAGCCCAACAGATCAATATGTCTTCTCAGAATCCGCACGCAGGTCGAGTGAAATGTGCTCACCCATATACTCTCCGACCCAAATCCGACCAGCTGATCCACACGCTCTCTCATCTCTCCCGCCGCCTTGTTGGTAAATGTGATTGCGAGGATATTCCAAGGATTTACTCCCTTTTCTTCTATTAAATATGCGATTCTGTGAGTCAGGACTCTGGTCTTGCCGGAACCCGCTCCCGCCAGAATAAGAAGAGGGCCGTCCACATGAAAAACGGCCTCCTGCTGCTGCGCATTTAATGTTCCGTATTTATCCATTCTATCATTTCCTCATTTCTTGTTAATTGGCAGACGTATGAAATATGTACTTTTCTGCCGTCATGATACGATTATAGTATAAAAGATGGTTTCTGTCATCCGAAAATTCACCTGCTCCGAAATCTGTTTTCAGTCCAGGCACTAAATCGATTCACAAAACACTTGTTATCTAGTTTTTAATACTATATAATATTGATATTGAGATAACTATTCAAAAGTAAGCTGCCACAATCTTTTTTCATCCGGCTGCCCGATTCTGAACGGTTACATATTGAGGTGATATTATGACAATTGATACAGACAACCTGCTTGAGAGCATTTTAGAAAGCATTTCCCGCATTGATTATATTCATCCGGGTGATATTCCAAACATCGACCTGTATATGGATCAGGTCACAACCTTCATGGATGAACAGCTGTCCTCCACAAAGCGGCACGAGGACGATAAGATTCTGACTAAGACCATGATTAATAATTATGCCAAAAACAATCTTCTTCCACCACCATCAAAGAAGAAGTACTCCAAGGAGCATCTTCTGGTACTGATTTTTGTATACTATTTTAAGAATATTTTATCCATCAAGGATATTGACACTCTGCTCCGTCCCCTCACCACCAAGTATTTTCAGACTGACAATTCCTTTAATCTTACCTCCATCTACGAGGAAGTCTGTGCGATGGAAAAATCACAGATTGACTCCGTCGCCGATGAAATCAAAGAAAAATACCATCAGTCAGAGAAAGCATTTCCTGAGGCGGATGCTGAGGACGCCGATTATCTGCAGCTCTTTTTCTTTATCTGCAGTCTGAGTTTTGATGTATACGTTAAAAAACTGCTTATTGAGAAATTAGTTGACCAGCTCCCTGAGCCTCCGAAAAAATAACTGCCAGCATAACATGTCACAAATAGATACAGCCAAAGTCAAACGCATTAAAAAAGCAAGGCCAGCACCTTGCTTTTTTTTATTTTTTGTTAATTCTGTCAAACACCATGTCGTAACCGTCATTTCCATAATTCAACGACCGGTTCACACGACTGATTGTCGCGGTGGATGCACCCGTTTTTTCCGCGATCTCAAGATATGTCTTCTGCTCTCTGAGCATCTTCGCAACCTCAAACCTCTGAGAGAGTGAAAGCAACTCATTGATTGTACATATATCCTCGAAGAATGTATAACATTCCTCCTTACTCTCTAAGCTCAAAACAGCTTTAAACAAATAATCCACTGCTTCTGTTCTTATTTTCTTACTCATCTTTCTATCTCCTTCACACGCAAATCATCATTGTTTACATTTTAGCACACTAAACTTTTAAAGTCTACAGCTTTTTATCTTGATTGTATTTCTGATTGTGCGTTCTCCGGTTGATCGAATGTCATCGCTTATACTAGTCCGCTTGATATCGGTTGATAAACGGTTTCAGTTTTTTTAAATCCGTCGTGACAACCAGTTCCTCTGGAAAATCACACTCCCTCAGCAGCGGCAGTGCGAAGTCAAAATTTCCCGCATCGACGTCCACATGGGCATCGCTTCCAGTGGTGATCGGCACCTCATAGCGCTTGCAGAGATCCAGCATCTCAAACAAATTCTCTCTGGCCTGTGTCCGGAACCCCCTTGGATTCAGGGACGAATTGTTGACCTCAAGTAATGTATTCGTCTCTTTCGCCGTTTTTACCAATGTTTCATAATCAATCGGAAATCTTCCGTCATCCGGATGTCCAATGATGTTGATGTGTGGGTTTTTCATCGCATTGACGTATGCTTTTGTATTGTTCTCTATGGTCGGCTCCTCATGAAAGCACGGCTGATGAATGCTTGCCAGTACAATATCGAGCGGTTTATAAAGAGATTCCGGAAGATCCACCTCCCCATCGCTGTTAAGAATATTTAATTCCACTCCCAGAAGTACCTGGATTCCGTTCATTTCGCGCGGGACTACTTTCAGATTCATGAAGTAAAGCTCTCCACAGGTTCCCGGCATCTGTGGCGCATGCTCAGTCAGTGCCAGTGCCTCCAATCCATGCTCCGCCCCCGCCTGTACCATCTCTCGCATCGTGCTGTATGCATGCCCGCTGACCAGTGTATGGGCATGTGTATCTGCTATGATTTTCATGTCGTATTCCTCTTCTTTCTACATTTATTCTGCTTTTTATTTTTGTCTTGTCATTTCCTTATGTGCAAGCACAACGGCTCCTTTATGTCTACTGTCTCAT
>NZ_FQZY01000054.1 GCF_900142165.1 Hespellia stercorisuis DSM 15480 | reverse complement strand
TGTGCCGCAAAAGGTATATTATGGAAGCGACACAGATAAGCATGGAGCGAGGCTTGATGTTTACCTGGAAGAGGGGGACTTGGACGAGCTGAACAGCGACAATCTGCCGATGGAGAAAAAGGAAGAGCGGGAGTCTCTCCACAATTCAGCTTTAAATGCAACAATCTATGATGTTGAGCCGGACCAAAATGATGACATATTATCTGTGGCAGCACTGCCGAAACGGGTAAGGTTCTATCATGCAAAAATTGACGGCAGAAGCTTGAAATCGGGAGAAAGCTATCACGCACTGAAAAACGTGATTATTATCATGATTACGTCGTATGATCCGTTTGGCCTTGGTCGCATGGTCTACACGATCAAGAGTGGATGCGTGGAAGTACCGTCTCTGCCATATGATGACGGCGCCATGAGCATATTTCTCTACACCCGGGGGGAAGGACAACCGCCGGAAGAACTCATCCAATTGATGCGTTATATGGAACACACAACAGAGCAGAATGCAGTCACAGAGGAATTAAAAGCAGTCCATCAGATGGTGGAGCAAGTGAAGCATGATGAGGAGGTGTCACTGGAGTATATGAAGATATTTGAGAGAGAAGAAATGCTGAAAAATCAAGGGCGAAAAGAAGGACGAGCAGAGGGAAAAGCAGAAGGAAAAGCAGAAGGAAAAGCGGAGAGCATACTCGAGCTTTTAGCGGACTGTGGCTCAGTTTCAGAGAACTTAAGAGAGAAGATTCTGTCACAGACAAATATGGCAATTTTGACAAAGTGGCTGAAGCTGGCGGCAAAAGCTGACACCATAGAGCAGTTTACTGAAAAAATGTGAAGTTAGATAAAAAAGACAACGGGGCTGTCGCCGGAAAGTGAAAGTCTGTTTTACTTAAGGGGCAGTACCGTTGGCTTTTTTGATTATACAGATAGCAGACAAAGCAGCAAGGGGAGGATACATCATGTCATTACAATTCATTTTCGGGCATTCCGGCTCGGGAAAATCCTACTATTTATATAAGAAAATTGTCGATCAATCCATCGAATATCCGAATACGAATTTTTTGGTCCTCGTGCCCGAGCAGTTTACCATGCAGACACAGAAGGACCTTGTTTTAAAGCATCCCAACAAAGGAATCATGAATATTGATGTGTTAAGCTTTGGGCGTCTGGCACACCGCATCTTCGAGGAGGTGGGAGGAGACCAGGTTCCGGTGCTGGATGACGAGGGGAAGAATCTGATTCTCAGAAAAATTGCCGGAGACTACGAAGACAATCTGGAAGTCCTGAAAGGGAATCTGAAAAAACAGGGCTATATCAGCGAGGTGAAGTCGGTGATTTCAGAGTTCACGCAGTACGATATCGGTCTGGAGGAGATGGACCGCCTGCTGGAAGAATTGGGCGAGGATAGCTATCTCGCATACAAGCTGCGCGACATCCGCACTGTGTATGAGGGATTTTACCATTATCTGGAAGACAAATATATCACAAAAGAGGAATTGCTGGATGTGCTGGCGGGCGTGGTAAAGTCCTCCTCCATTCTGAAAAATGCAGTGGTCGCACTGGATGGATTCACCGGATTCACGCCGGTACAAAACCGTTTGATCGGAGAATTGCTGCAGGTCTGTGACAAGGTGATCATCACGGTGGAAATGGATCGCCGGGAGAATCCATATGTATATAATCATCCCTACCAGCTCTTCGCGCTGAGCAAGCAGATGGCCACCAGTCTGATGGAGGTGGCCAGAGAGCGGGGAGTCCTGATAGAAGAACCGGTGACTCTTTACGATAATGCGGAGTCTCGCTATAAAGATAATCCAGAATTGCGGTTTCTTGAGGAGAATCTGTTTCGTTATAGTACAAAGAAGTACGAGCTGACGAAAGAGAAAATGTCGGGGAATGAGACGACTGTGGAAGAACAGGATTCCCCCACGCTTCAGAACATCGAGATCCACTGCACCCGAAATCCCCAGGAAGAAGCTGATTTCGCGGCAAGGCAGATCCGCAGTCTGGTACGAACAAAGGGCTATCGTTACAGCGATATAGCGGTGATCACCAGTGACATGGGAATATACGCAGATTATCTGGAAAAATGCTGTAGTAGATATGAAATCCCCATTTTTATGGATCACAAACGCAGTGTCCTCCTCAACGCATTTGTAGAGTACATCCGGAGTCTTCTGGATATGGTAGAGCAAAACTTCACTTATGAGAGTGTTTTTCGTTTCTTAAGAACTGATTTTGTTGAATTCCGATCGGACGATATCGATGAATTGGAAAATTACTGTGTTGCATTGGGAGTCCGGGGCTATAAAAAATGGCAGGAAGCCTGGGTGCGAAGAAGCCGGGATATGGATGCTGACATGCTGGAACGGGTGAATCATATGCGGGTGCAGCTTGTGGAAAAGCTGGCGCCCCTTGTGTTTGTCTTAAAACAGCGTTCCAAAACTGTGAAGGATGTGACCCTTGCACTCTATGAATTTGTTGTGGCCGAACAGATGCAGGAAAAACTCCGGCGTGTGGAAGAAAAATTTCAGGAAGAGGGAGAGCTGGCACTTGCGAAAGAGTATGCGCAGATTTACCGGATCGTGGTGGACCTGTTCGATAAATTCGTGGAACTTCTGGGCGATGAGAAGATCACGCTGAAGGAATACTGCGAACTGATCGACGCCGGTTTTGAGGAGGCCAAGGTCGGTGTGATTCCTCCCAGTCTGGATCAGGTGGTGATCGGTGACATGGAGCGTACCAGATTAAAGGACATCAAAGCTCTGTTTCTGGTCGGCGCAAATGATACGCTTCTCCCAGGGAGTCTGGGGCAGGGAGGGATTCTCTCGGAGCGGGACAGAGAGCATCTGAGCGAGGAGAAGATCACACTCTCGCCGGGAGTGAAGGAAAAGACGTATATCCAGAAATTTTATCTTTATCTGAACCTGACGAAGCCGACGGAACATCTGTATCTGACGCTGAGCAAGGTGTCCGCGGACGGTAAGACACTCCGTGCCTCCTACCTGGTGCAGGATCTGCAGCATCTTTACCCGCAGCTGCGGATCAAGGATGAGGAGAAAACTGGATTCGCTAAGCGGGAATGGACCCCGGATACAGGAATCACATATATAATAGAAGGTCTTCGAAATTACAGCACCGTTCTGGGCGATGCGTGGAAGGAACTCTATACATGGTATGAAAACAATCCGCAGTGGCGGAAAAAAATAGAGCGTCTGGTGGAGGCCAGTTTTTACCACAGGGAGAAAGACCGGCTCTCAAAGGAACTGGCGGCTTCGATGTACGGGGATCTCGCCCGGCTGAGCGTCACCAGAATGGAGCAGTTCACAGCCTGCGCTTACGCACATTTCTTATACTATGGCCTGCGCCTGAAAGAGCGGGAAGAGTACCGGTTTGAGGCGATGGATTTGGGAAATATTGCCCATAGTGCCATGGAGCGGTTTGCCGTGGAGATAGAGCGCGAGGGCGTCGACTGGAGAACACTGGAGGAGGAAAAAGGACGGGAACTGATGGATGCCTGTGTGGAGTCAAGTATCACGGACTACGGCAATACCGTACTCTACAGCAGTGCACGCAACGAGTATATGATCACCCGCATCAAGCGGATGATGCACCGTACCGTCTGGGCACTGACGAGACAGCTTCAGTGCGGAGATTTCCTTCCCAGCGAATTTGAGATGAATTTCGGGAGCGGCAAGATCGACCGGATCGACACTTGTACGGAGGAGGATAAGCTGTATGTGAAGGTCATGGACTACAAGACCGGCTCCAAATCCTTCGATATCACGGCCGTCTACCACGGGCTGCAGCTACAGCTGATGGTCTATATGAATGCAGCCATGGAAGACCAGGCGAAGAAGCATCCGGACAAGACCATCATTCCGGCGGGAGTCTTCTATTATCAGATGAAGGATCCCATTGTGGCAAAAGTGCCGGATGATAAGCTGGAGGAAAGTATATTGAAGGAACTCCGTCTGGACGGCATGGTCAATGCAGACAGAGACAACCTGGAGCATCTGGAGCGCCACCTCGCGGGAGCATCGCTTGTGATGCCCATCGGACGGAACAAGGACGAGAGCCTGTCCCGGTCCTCAAAGGTGCTGGACAATGCGGACTTTTTGCTGATGTCCGGCTATGTGCAGAAGAAAGTCGCGGAGATCAAAGACGATATCACCGGCGGTAATGTGCAGGCCGAACCTTATGAGTTGGGTGACAAAAACGGGTGCAGCTTCTGCCGCTATCACGACATCTGTGGATTTGATGAGCGGATCCGCGGGTGCGACAGACGAAGACTGGCACAGTATGATAAACAGGAAGTTCTGCAGAAGATGAAAGAGGGGATATCATGGGAGTAAACTGGACACCACAACAACAGCAGGTTATCGACCTGCGGGATCGGAACATCTTAGTGTCGGCGGCAGCCGGATCCGGAAAGACGGCCGTGCTGGTCGAGCGCATCATTCAGAGAGTCATGGACAAAGCGCATCCCATGGATGTAGACCGTCTTCTGGTCGTGACTTTCACGGAGGCGGCGGCCGCGGAGATGAAAGAGCGGATCCGTGCGGCCATAGAAAAAGCGCTGGATGAGCATCCGGAGGATGAGCACCTGCAGCGTCAGGCAACCATGATCCACACGGCCATGGTGACCACAATTCACAGCTTTTGTCTGTCTGTGATCCGGGAACATTTTCATGTGATCGATCTGGATCCCGGTTTTCGCATCGCGGAGGAGGGAGAACTGACGCTGCTCAGACAGGATGTACTGGAAGAACTTCTGGAAGAAAAGTATGAGCTGGGAGAGGAGTCGTTTCTGGAATTTGCAGAGCGCTTTTCCACAGGACGTGATGACAAAAAAATAGAGGAGCTGATCTTAAAACTCTACGAGTATTCCCGCAGCTATCCGGATCCGGACGAGTGGCTTGCCGGGTGCTGCAGTGCCTATGAGCCGCGGGAGGGACAGGAAAATGCAGCCATGGCGCGGGTGGTCAGCCTCGCAGGTGCATATCTGGAGGACGGGCTGGAGATGATCCGTGAGGCGCTGGAACTTAGCAAGAGCCCGGATGGCCCGTACATGTACGAGGAGATGCTTGCATCCGATCTGGATCAGGTGCACCATGCGGCACAGGCCAGGGACTTTGCCAGGATGTACACCGCGCTGTATGAGATCAAGTGGATGCGCCTTTCCGCTAAAAAAGATCTCAGTGTCTCGGTGGAGAAGCGGGATTACGTCAAGGCACTGCGCCAGGGCGTGAAGGACCGGGTGGGAGAACTGAAAAAACAGTTTTTCTACGAGCCGGCAGAGGAACTGCAGCAGGAGCTTGAGTCCTGTCTTGGACCGATGCAGGAGCTCACGGGACTGGTGATCCAGTTTGCGAAAAGCTTTGCAGGGAGAAAGAGCAGCAAAAATGTGATCGATTTCGGTGATATGGAACACTTTGCACTGCAGATCCTCACCACGAGGGAGAACGGGGAGCGCGTGCCGTCCGTCGTGGCGGGAGAATACCAGCAGCAGTTCGACGAGATCATGATCGATGAGTACCAGGACAGTAACTACATTCAGGAGGCAATCCTGACCAGCGTTTCCACGGTACGAAAGGAAAAATACAACATTTTCATGGTGGGAGATGTGAAGCAGAGCATCTACCGGTTTCGTCTGTCCAGACCGGAGCTGTTCATGGAAAAATTTGACACCTACTCCAGAGAGGATGGGGAAAAGCAGCGCATTGACCTGCACATGAACTTTCGAAGCAGGGCTGAGGTTATAGACAGCGTCAACTTTATCTTTGAGCAGATCATGACGAAAAAGCTGGGCGGGATTACCTACGATGACCAGGCGGCGCTGCACGTCGGTGCGTCCTATGAGCCGCAGTGCGATGCACAGGGGGAATCCATGAACAAGACGGAGGTGATCCTGGTGGATACCAATCTGGAGATACCGGAGGATTCCGAGGCCGATGAAAACCAGATCACGGATACTGCGAGAGAGCTGGAGGCGCGGGCGGTGGCGAGGCGGATCAAAGAACTTAGGACCACCAACAGGGTGCTGGACAAAGAGACAGGGGAGTATGTTCCGGTACACTACCGCGATATGGTGATCCTGACCAGGAGTATCCGGGGCTGGACGGACACCTTTGCAAGGATCTTGAACGAGGAGGGGATTCCGACCTACGCCGGGAAAAAAGAAGGCTATTTTGAGACCTATGAGGTGGCGGTGCTCCTGGATTATCTGCGGGTTCTGGACAATGTGCAGCAGGATCTTCCACTGACGGCCGTGCTGACCTCCCCACTGGTGGGGCTGACGGCGGCAGAGCTTGCACAGATCAGATCGGCATATCCAGAATCCAGGTTTCACCGGGCAGTTCGGTACTACAGCGAAGAAAATGCCGAGGCTGCAAGAGAGGGAACTGTTTTTGACAAAAGTTTAGTTGCAGAGCTGAAAAAGTTTCAAGAGAAACTAATTAATTTCAGAGAGCGCATTCCTTATCATGGAATCCATGAACTGCTGTGGCAGATCATCGAGGAGACCGGGTACGGAGATTATGTAGCTGCCATGCCGGGAGGAGAGCAGCGCAGGGCAAACATTGACATGCTGGTGGAAAAAGCGGTCGCCTTCGAGGGAACCAGCTACAAGGGGCTGTTTAATTTCGTGCGCTATATTGAGCAGCTGCGCAAATACGATGTGGATTACGGTGAGGCGAGTATCGCCGATGAGCAGATGGATACCGTTCGTCTGATGAGTATCCACAAGAGCAAGGGGCTGGAATTTCCCATTGTCTTCGTGGCGGGGATGGGAAAACGTTTTAATAAACAGGACAGCAAGGGCAGCATTGTGATTCACCCGGAATGGGGTGTGGGTGTGGATGACATCGATCTCACGAAGCGCACCAAGAGTCCTACAATCCTCAAAAAGATGATTCAGAAGGAAGTAGATCTGGAGAACTCCGGCGAGGAGCTCCGGATTCTTTACGTGGCACTGACCAGAGCGAAAGAAAAGCTGATCATGGTGGGCTCTGTGAAAAATGCGGAGGATACCCTGAAAAAATATGCACCGGTGGCAGGCCGGGCACAGTGGGAATTGTCCTTCACAGATTTGTCAAAAGCAGACACATATTTCGCGTGGGTACTTCCAGCGCTGGTTCGCATGAAACCGGAGATTCCTATGGGGATGCGGGTGATCGGCTGGGAGGAGCTTGCGGTTGCAGACACGGTGGAGGAAGTCACCGGAGCCATGGCAAAAGAAGTACTTCTGAACTGGGACACGGAACAGGTCTATGAGGAGCACGCGAAGGAACAGATCGCAGAGCAGTTTTCCTACGTGTATCCGCACAGTGAGGAAAATCAGCTGAAGTTAAAATTCACGGTCTCAGAGCTGAAGAAACGAGCCTATCTGGAAGAGGAAGCAGGGGAGATTCTGCTGGAGGAGCCGGAGGTGATTCCGTATCTTCCACGTTTCCTGCAGGAGGAAGAGGAGCTGACCGGGGCATCCCGCGGTACAGCATACCACCGTCTGCTGGAACTTCTGGACTTTGCGATAGATTACGATGAGCCGGCACTGGAGGCCGCCATCGAGACATTTACGACGCAGAAAAAGATGTCACAGGACATGGCGTCCTGTATCCGGAGAACGGACATTTTGGGATTTTTACAGACCGGAGCAGGACAGCGCATGCAGGCGGCGGCCCGAAAGAATCTGCTGAAAAAAGAGCAGCCATTTGTGCTGGGCGTGGATGCCAGGGAGGTCTACCCGGACACTGCCAGCGGCGAGACGATTCTGGTACAGGGAATTATCGATGTCTGTTTCGAGGAGGCAGACGGACTGGTGGTGCTGGATTACAAGACCGACAAGGCCACAGGTGCCCGGGAACTGGCGGAAAAATATCATGCGCAATTGGAATACTACGCAAAGGCACTGATGCAGCTCACCGGAAAACCAGTGAAGCAAAAAGTAATCTATTCATTTACCCTGGGAGAGGAGATTGAACTGTCTTGATGGAATATATACTGGTCTATCTACTTATAATAAATGTAATTGCATTTGTCGTCTACGGGGATGACAAGGCACGGGCCCGCAGGGGAGCGTGGCGCATATCTGAGGCTAAGTTGATTCTGCTGGCGGCCATCGGAGGAAGTGTCGGGGCATGGCTTGGCATGCATGTGTTCCACCATAAGACGAAACACATGAAATTTGTAATCGGTGTTCCGGCGATATTTCTGGTTCAGCTGGCAGGATTCCTGCTGTGGTACCGGTAGAAGTGATGTGAATATCCGCGCGGACTGCATTTGCGTCTCTTTTTTGGGCATACTCCTAACGAAAATAATTTTCGAAGAAGGAGAAGAAAGATGACAAAAAATGGAAACAAACCAATCAGTCTGGACGAAATGGAGAAAGAGGATCTGACAAAATACGAAATCGCACAGGAGCTGGGGCTGCTGGATAAGGTGCTGAAGGAGGGGTGGCGCTCCCTCTCGTCCAAGGAAACCGGTCGGATCGGCGGCCTGGTTGCAAAGCGGCGCAGACAGGAAGACGGAGAAATGCAGGAGCAGGAAACAGATAAAGAATAAACAGGCAGATCAAGAAAAATGCACAGAGTTCAAGGCGGGACAGACAGGGGGTGGACCAGGTCTGCGGCTTTCGGAATCGGCTTCAAAACCGGCGGCGCAAGAGAATAAGGGTTGAAAAATATGTTTTTTTTTGTTATACTCACAAGATTGAGAAAGAGATACAGGTGAGTTTATGAGAGAAACAATCAAAGTTTTAGATATAGAGCTCGACACGGTGAATGCGAAAGATGCCATGCGCTGTGCTATGCATTTTATGGAGCGGGAACCAATCAATACGATAGAGATTGTCGCAATGGATACCCTGCTTCTGGCCAAGGAGAATGAAAATCTGAAAGAAGCGATCGAAGCCATAGATCTGGTATTTCCGGGAGAGCCGGAGATACTGACGGCGGCTGGGGTTACAGACAGGCATTATGTGCAGGAGATTTCCACACTTCTATTTGTGAAGATGTTCGTCAAATATCTCCACAAGAACAAAAAAAAGGTATTTATCCTGGGGGAAACAAAAGAAGAGGCGCAGGAGTTCGCCGATTATCTGAAAAACTACTACCGTGGAATCGTCATACAGGGGACAGAGGCGATAGCGGAGGAGACGGGGACTGTGGAGATGATCATCAATAAAATCAATGGAACAGAGACAGATTGTGTCATCTCTGCGATGGCGGTTCCGGGACAGGAGCTGTTTATCGCGCAGGGGCGGGAACTCCTGAATGCGAAACTGTGGCTTGGATGCGGCAGAGGGCTGCAGATGAAGAATAAAAAGAACAGCCAAAGGGGTCGGTTTCATGATTTCCTGGTGAAGAGAATCTTCCGGCATCAAGTGGAATTAGAGAAGCGAAAATAAATTTTGTCTACAATGTCCAAAGGGAAAATGATGAAAAAACTGTGAATATTTTGGAAAAATGTATAAAAAAACGCGATTTTACTTTCCTTTTTGTGCGTTTTGCATTAATATATATACTGAGTATGTGACATTAGGTTTTGAGGACAGGATAATTTTTTGTGGAAAATGTACACTTGAGTGGAGGGAGAAGGAGAATATGATATCAAATCAGATACTTCAAAATACGATCGAAGGATTGAAAAGCATATCGAGAATTGATTTTTGCGTGTTGGATGTGGAGGGAAAGCTGTTGGCCAGTACATTGGAGGAGACCTCCAATTATGAGAGTGCGGTTACGGCGTTCGTCGCTTCGCCGGCCGAGAGTCAGGTGCTGCAGGGGTGCCAGTTTTTTAAGATATTTGATGAGCAGCAGATGGAATACGTACTGCTGGCAAGTGGGGAGACAGAGGATGTCTATATGATCGGCAAGCTGGCGGCGTTCCAGATTCAGAATCTGCTGGTTGCTTACAAAGAGCGATTTGACAAGGATAATTTTATAAAAAATCTGCTGCTTGACAATCTGCTGCTGGTAGATATTTATAACCGTGCCAAAAAATTACATATTGACACGGAAGTGAGACGTGTTATTTTTATTATTGAAACGATACACGAGAAAGACAACGCGGCACTGGACAATGTCAGAACCCTGCTCGGCAACAAGACAAAGGATTTTGTCACAGCGGTTGACGAGAAGAATATCATTGTCGTGAAGGAAGTGTCGGAGAAGGATACATATAAAGAACTTGAAAAAGTATCGAAAGATATGTATGATATTCTGAGAAATGCGACAGAGGAACAACTTCACATTGCGTACGGAACCATCGTGGGCGATATCAAGGAAGTATCCAAATCCTATAAAGAGGCTAAGCTTGCATTGGATGTGGGCAAGATCTTTTTTAATGAGAAAAACATCATTGCGTACAGTACGCTTGGAATAGGACGTCTGATCTATCAGCTGCCGATTCCGTTATGCAAGATGTTCATAAAAGAAATATTCGAAGGAAAATCACCGGACGAATTTGACGAGGAGACATTGACGACGATCAATAAGTTTTTTGAGAACAGTCTGAATGTATCCGAGACGTCCAGACAATTATATATTCACCGGAATACATTGGTATACCGGTTGGATAAGCTACAAAAGAGTACGGGCCTTGATCTGCGCGTATTCGAGGATGCTATCACGTTTAAGATAGCCCTCATGGTAGTGAAATATATGAAGTATATGGAATCATTAGAATACTAGTACAGCGGGGAAAGCAGCTGTACAGCAAGAGCAGTACTGAAAAGTACGAAGGAGTAGTAAGCAATAAGGAGGAGCATATGATTGAATTAAAGGATGTAACAAAAGAGTACTCGAAGGGCAATGCTGCCCTGAACGGAGTATCCGTCAAAATCGAACAGGGAGAGTTCGTTTTTGTTGTAGGAGACAGCGGTTCGGGCAAGTCAACCCTGATCAAACTAATCTTGAAAGAACTGGAGCCCACAGAGGGAACGATCATTGTAAACGGTCAGAATCTGTCCAGAATGAAGCACAGACAGATTCCGAAATTCCGAAGAAGAATCGGGGTCGTGTTCCAGGATTTCCGTCTGTTAAAGGATCGGAATATCTATGAGAACATTGCATTTGCACTGCGCGTGACAGAAACCTCTACACGTGTTATCAAGAAAAAAGTACCGGCGGCACTTTCCCTGGTAGGACTGGCGCAGAAGTATAAGTCATTCCCGAAGGAACTGTCTGGTGGAGAACAGCAGAGAGTTGCGATCGCACGTGCAATTGTCAATGAGCCGGCGATTCTTCTGGCAGATGAGCCGACAGGTAACCTGGATCCGACAAACTCATGGGAGATTATGAGTCTGTTGAAGGAGGCCAATGAAAGAGGTACCACTGTTTTGGTTGTTACGCATAATCAGGAAATCGTGAACGAGATGAATGAGCGTGTAATTACGATGAAGCAAGGTGTTATTGTCAGCGATGAAAAAAAAGGTGGGTATATAAATGAGGATTAGTACAGTAGGATACGTAGGAAAACAGGGAGTTAAGAACATCTGGAGAAACAAGATGTTTTCACTCGCATCTATCGCAACCATGTCGGCATGTATCTTCTTATTTGGTTTGTTCTTCGCAATTGTATTGAATTTCCAGTATATTGTGAAGTCTGCGGAAGAGGGTGTTGCCATTACAGTACTGTTTGATGAGGATGCGACAAAGACACAGATCAAAGAGATCGGTGAGAAGCTGAAGGCGCGTGATGACGTGTCAAAAGTAAATTATGTTTCGGCTGACGAGGCGTGGGAAAGCTATAAAAAGAAATATTTCGGAGACAGCCCGGAGCTTGCAGAAGGATTTAAGAACGACAATCCGCTTGCAGGATCAGACAACTACGAGGTCTTCATGAAGAACCAGTCGAAGGACAAAGACATTTCCGTAAACAACAAGTCGCTGTCCTCCACGCAGAATGAACTTGTAAAATACGCGGAAAGTCTCGACGGAGTCCGTAAGGTCAACAAATCAGATGTGGTGGCAAAGACTCTGAGCAGCGTGAATGTATTGGTGGGATATGTGTCCATTGCGATTATCATCATTCTGTTTGCGGTGTCGATCTTCCTGATCAGCAACACGGTTACAATGGGTATCACAGTGCGCCGGGAAGAGATTGCAATTATGAAATACATCGGGGCGAAGGATTTTGTTGTGCGTTCCCCGTTCGTTATCGAGGGGCTGATCATGGGATTTATCGGTGCGGTGATTCCGTTGGGAATCCTGTATATTGCATACAGCAAAGCGATCGAATACATTATGACAAAATTCAGTCTGCTGAATAATATTATTACATTTCTTTCTGTACAGAGAGTATACAGGGGACTGCTTCCAATCGGTCTGATTCTCGGTGTGGGTATTGGTTTCGTGGGCAGCTACTTTACAGTGCGTAAGCATTTGAAAGTATAGGAGAGTGCGATGAAAAAACAAAAGAATAGAGTAATCAGCGCTGTTCTTTGTCTTGCTTTGAGCGCTTCTGTGGTGATGAATGTCGGTGCGACAACGATTGATGAGGCCCAGCAGAAAGCCAATGAGCTCGAGTCACAGAAGCAGAGTACGCAGGCGGAGCAGAATGCTCTGGCGGATCAGCTGAATCTGATTGCGGAAAAGATGACGCAGACGCAGGCGGCACTTGACGAAAAAAAGACAGAGATTACACAGGCGGAGAATGATCTGATTGCCGCGAAGGTTGACGAGAACGACCAGTATACCAGTATGAAAAAACGGATCAAGTATATGTACGAAAGCGGCGATACACAGTTTCTGGAAATATTAGTCGAAGCCAAGGATATGAATGATTTCCTGAACACGGCAGAGTACGTATCCCAGATCTCGGCCTATGACAGAGATATGCTGAAGCAGTTTCAGGATACGGTGGCCGAGGTGCAGGCGCAGGAAGACTCGTTGAAGGCAGAATATGAAGAGCTGTCGAATCTGCAGGATGAACTGACAGGACAGCAGGCACAGGTACAGACGCTTCTGGACAACAATAACGTGAAGCTGGCAGATCTGGAGAGTCAGATTGGGGCGAATGCCCAGGTTCTCGCAGACCTGAAAGCAGCGGCAGAAGCAGCGGCGCGTGCGCAGGCGGAGGCCCAGGCGGCAGCAGAAGCAGCGGCAGCCCAGGCAGCGGCAGAAGCAGCGTCATCTGGAGGAGGCAGCAGCTATATACCACCATCTTCATCGATCGTGGTGAGCGGAAACGGTCAGTTTACAAATCCGTGCCCGGGTGCTTCTTACATATCCAGTGAGTTCGGAGAGTACCGTTCCCCGAGTGATCCGGCCCACAAGGGCAGGGATTATGCGGCATCAACAGGTACACCGACCTATTCGGCGGCAGACGGAACCGTGCTGATTGCAGGGTATTCGTCCAGCGCGGGCAACTGGGTGGTCATCGACCATGGCAACGGACTGGTGACAAAATACATGCACCACAGCTCAATCTGCGTCAGCGCAGGGCAGAGCGTGAGCCGGGGGCAGCAGATCGGAGCGGTAGGCTCCACCGGTGATTCCACAGGACCGCATCTTCATTTTCAGGCAGAGTCCGGTGGCGTAGCAGTAGATCCACGTAATTTTATGTAGACAGGAATCCGGTGATTTGTTTTACAGAATCATGAGAGACATGAATGGAAGTATAGGATGGAAAATAAAAACAACAATAAAGGATTTTTAAAGGGGGCGCTTGTGGGCGCCCTCGCTATGTTCATAGTGCTGGGAGGGCTCGGCTGGCTGTTTCTCTGCCATGGAGTGGGAGGAACAGCCAACAAAGGAGTTCTTAACAGCAAGACAGAGACAAAGATTGACAAGATGCGTGAACTGATTGATGGATATTATCTCTATGATGTGAGCGATGAAGAGCTGCAGAATGGAATATATGAGGGATACATCAGCGGGTTGGATGACCCGTACTCTGTATATTACGATGAGGCGGCAACCAAAGATCTTCTCGAGAGTACCACCGGGGAGTACAGTGGGATCGGAGCGGTTATGACGCAGGATGCGGACAACGGTCTGGTAAAGATTCTTCAAGTATATAAAGACTGCCCGGGAGAAAAGGCAGGACTAAAAGAAGGGGACATCATCTACCAGGTGGATGATCATGAACTGACCGGTGAAGAGGATCTGAGCGAGGTAGTCTCCTGGATCAAGGGTGAGCAGGGGACAGATGTGAAGCTGCATGTCTACCGGGGGGATGAGGCGGAAGAGATGGAATTGACAGCCACGAGAGATGTGGTGAAGGCACAGACCGTCTCCCACGAGATGAAGGAAAACCAGATCGGTTACATCCGCGTGTCAGAATTTGACACGGTGACCTACGATCAGTTTGCGGAGGCCCTGACGGATCTTGAGAACCAGAACATGCAGGGACTGGTGATTGATCTGCGGTCAAATCCGGGGGGGAATGTGTCCACTGTCTGCGATATGCTAAGGCTTCTGCTGCCGAAAGGCCTGATCGTCTACACCGAAGACAAGGATGGAAAAAGACAGGAATACAGCTGCGACGGAGCCAGTGAATTTACAAAACCGCTTACGGTGCTGGTAGACGGATACAGTGCGAGCGCTTCTGAGATATTTTCCGGGGCGGTTCAGGATTACGGGATCGGCAAGATTGTCGGAACCACGACCTACGGAAAAGGTGTTGTGCAGCAGTTGATGGATCTCAAGGACGGAACGTATCTCAAACTCACCATCGCGGAATACTTTACACCGAAGGGGAGAAGCATCAACAAAAAGGGAATCGAGCCGGATGTCGAGGTAGAATATAAGGCGGATGAGAACAATGCTGAGGCGGATAACCAGCTTGACAAGGCTCTGGAAGTCATACAGGAAGAATTAAAATAAATGTTTAAAAATAGTGATGCCGAAGGTGTCACTATTTTTTATGCGAAAAAATAAGGCACTTTTGTTTTATTTTCAAGGCATCTATGGTAGAATATCTTTAATTATGAGAAGACATATTTACAACACATTCTGTGAGTATAGTAATAGAGAAAAGAGGAGAGAGCTATGATTAACAAACTGGTAAACAAAATCAAACAGACAGGAGCACCGATTGTGGTGGGACTGGATCCGATGCTGAACTACATCCCGGAGCACGTGCAGAAAAAGGCATTTGCGGAGTATGGCGAGACTCTGGAGGGGGCTGCGGAGGCAATCTGGCAGTTCAACAAAGAGATCGTGGATAAGACCTGCGATCTGATTCCGGCGGTGAAGCCTCAGATTGCAATGTATGAGCAGTTCGGTATCCCAGGACTTATGGCTTTCAAGAAAACGGTAGACTACTGCAGAGAGAAAGATCTGGTCGTGATCGGTGACATCAAGAGAGGGGACATCGGCTCAACATCTGCGGCTTACGCGGTGGGACATCTGGGGAAGGTGCAGGTGGGAAGTAAAACCTACGCGCCTTTCGATGAAGATTTTGCGACCGTAAATCCATACTTGGGATCTGACGGTGTGAATCCATTTACAGAAGTATGCAGACAGGAGAAAAAAGGTCTCTTTATTCTGGTGAAGACCTCCAATCCATCCAGCGGAGAATTCCAGGATCAGTTGATCGATGGAAGACCGCTCTATGAACTGGTCGGCGAGAAGGTGGCTGCATGGGGCGCTGACTGCATGGGCGACGAGTACAGCTATATCGGTGCTGTGGTCGGTGCGACCTATCCGGAGATGGGAAAGGTGCTTCGCAGGATCATGCCGAAGGCGTACATCCTGGTTCCGGGCTATGGAGCGCAGGGCGGACAGGGAAAAGATCTGGTACATTTCTTTAATGAGGACGGACTGGGGGCAATCGTGAACTCCTCCAGAGGAATCATAGCGGCGTACAAACAGGACGCGTACGCACAGTTCGGTCCGGAGAACTTTGGGGATGCATCGAGGGCGGCAGTGAAAGCCATGATCGACGACATCGGCGGAGCATTGGCAGACCGTTAGACGACCGGCAGGAATCGAAGCATAAAATAACAAACATACAGGAGAATAAATATGGCAGGCAAATATAAAGAATCAGTGACTGTGGTATCGCAGGAATCCATAGCGGAGGAAATCTACAGCCTGTGGCTGCAGACCGCAGATATTGCGGAGCATGCAGTACCGGGGCAGTTTATTTCCATGTACACAAACGATGGAAGCAGGCTGCTTCCAAGGCCCATCAGCATCTGTGAGATTGACAGGGCAAAGGGGCAGCTCCGGGTTGTATACCGCGTCACAGGACCGGATACAGGAACGGAACAGTTCGCGGCACTGAAGCAGGGGGAGACCATTGAGGTTTTGGGACCTCTGGGAAATGGTTTTCCACTGGAGGCAGGAAAAGGCAGAAAAGCATTTCTGATTGGAGGCGGAATTGGAGTCCCTCCGATTCTGGAACTGGCAAAACAGCTTGACGCAGAGAAACAGATCGTGGTGGGATACCGGGACACCCAGTTTCTGCTGGATGAATTTGGGCAAAATGGGGCTGTTTTCGTAGCGACTGAGGACGGAAGTGCGGGGACAAAGGGCAATGTCATGGATGCAGTCGCAGCCAATGAGCTTACGGCTGACATTATCTATGCGTGCGGACCGACTCCGATGCTGCGCGCAATCAAGGCCTATGCGCAGGAACACGATATCGAGTGTTATCTCTCCCTCGAGGAGAAGATGGCCTGCGGGGTCGGTGCGTGTCTTGGCTGTGTATGTCAGTCCAGAGACAAGGACGCACACAGCAATGTGCACAACAAACGTGTCTGTAAGGACGGACCGGTATTCTTGGCTACGGAGGTGGAACTGTAATGAACACAACGATTAATCTGGCCGGTGTAGAACTGAAAAATCCGGTCATGACGGCATCCGGAACCTTTGGATCCGGGGAGGAATACAGTGAATTTGTAGATTTGAGCCGGCTGGGAGCGGTGGTCACGAAAGGTGTGGCGAATGTTCCGTGGCCGGGGAATCCGACACCGCGAATCGCGGAGACAAAGTGTGGGATGATGAATGCCATCGGCCTTCAGAATCCGGGAATTGATTTGTTCTGTGAGAGAGACATTCCGTTTTTGAAAAAGTATGACACAAAAATCATTGTAAATGTCTGTGGACGGACCAAAGAAGACTACTGTGAGGTGGTAGAGCGCCTCGCGGGCGAGGATGTAGATCTACTGGAGATTAACATTTCCTGCCCGAATGTCAAGGCGGGAGGAATCGCCTTTGGGCAGAATCCGGCCGCGGTGGAAGAGATTACAAAAGAAGTGAAAAAGTACGCAAAACAGCCGATCATCATGAAGCTCAGCCCGAATGTCACGGACATCACGGAGATGGCGAAAGCGGCGGAGGCTGGAGGAGCGGATGTCCTGTCCCTGATCAACACATTGACGGGGATGAAGATTGATATTCATAAGCAGGCGTTCGCGCTGGCGAATAAGACCGGTGGTGTGTCTGGGCCTGCAATCAAACCAATTGCGGTCCGGATGGTATATCAGGTGGCTAACGCGGTGAAACTGCCGATTATCGGAATGGGCGGAATCGCCACAGCGGAGGACGCGGTAGAATTTATACTGGCAGGTGCCACGGCAGTTTCGATCGGAACTGCGAATTTCTTTAATCCGACAGCGACGGTTGAGGCTGTTGAGGGAATTGAGGCGTACATGAGGCAGTATCATTTTGATTCCATAAACGAGATGATCGGTCTGGTAAAATAAGCAGCAGAAAACGGATTCCGAAAAGAGAGGTATTAAAGATGGAAGAGCAGAATAATATGCAGGAATCGGAATTACAGAAACAGAGTCAGCAGGGCCAACCACAGCAGGGCCAACCACAGCAGGGCCAACCACAGCAGAGCCAACCACAGCAGAGCCAGCCGCAGCAGGGCCAGTCGCAATATGGCCAGCAGCAGTATGACCAACAGAAATACAGTCAGCAGACAGACGACCAGCAGCAGTATGGCCAACAGAAATACAGTCAGCAGACAGCCGACCAGCAGCAGTATGGCCAACAGACATACAGTCAGCAGACAGCCGGCCAGCAGCAATATGGCCAACAGACATACAGTCAGCAGACAGCCGGCCAGCAGCAATATGGCCAACAGCAATACAGTCAGCAGACAGCCGGTCAGCAGCAATATGGCCAGCAGCAATACAATCAGCAGCCAAAAACAAAAGAAAAAATTCCGTATTTGGGATTCGGAATTGCATCACTGGCCTGCGGAATCGCAGCGCTGTTGTTCTGCTGGACGATCGTGCTGGGGCTTGTCTGTGGCGGGGCTGGAGTCGGACTTGGGATTTATTTCCTCGTGAAGAGCAACCGGAAGAAGGGCTTTGGAATTGCCGGAATCACCACCGGTGCACTGGGGATCATCGCGGCGGTCTGTGTCGCGTTCGCACTGCTCGTCTCAATGGTGATGTACAATTCGACGTCCACGCATTCCTACCGTCACGATGGTTGGGGGCTGGGTGATGACTATAGCTACGGAGACGATTATGATGATTACGACAGCGATGACTGGCAGGAATTCTATGACCAGTTTGGCGGCGGTCAGAACGGATACGGAAGTGATCAGAATAACGGATATGGTACATATTAAGGAGGAGAAAGATGGGAAGCTACAAACAAGAATTTATAGATTTCATGGTGGAGAGTGATGTGTTAAAATTTGGAGAGTTTACATTGAAAAGTGGAAGAAAATCCCCATTTTTCATGAACGCCGGGGCATATGTTACCGGTTCACAACTCAAAAGACTGGGCGAGTATTATGCGAAAGCGATTCATGACAAATATGGAGATGACTTTGATGTATTATTTGGACCTGCGTATAAGGGGATTCCACTTGGTGTTGTAACAGCGATTGCATACAGTGAATTGTATGGAAAAGAAGTGCGCTATTGCTCAGATCGTAAAGAAGAGAAGGATCATGGCGCGGATAAGGGAAGCTTTCTTGGAAGTAAGCTTAAGGATGGCGATCGTGTTATCATGATTGAAGATGTTACGACATCCGGCAAGTCAATGGAAGAGACGGTTCCGAAAGTAAAGGGTGCAGCAGATGTTCAGATTGTCGGACTGATCGTATCACTTGACCGGATGGAAGTCGGCAAGGGTGGAGAAAAATGTGCGCTCGAAGAGGTGAAGGAGCTATATGGTTTTGACACGAACGCAATTGTCACAATGGCAGAGGTTGTAGAGCACCTGTACAACAGACCATACAAAGGAAAAGTGATCATCGATGACACATTAAAAGCGGCAATCGATGCATATTATGAGCAGTATGGCGTAAAATAGGAGGGGAATCATGGGAGAAAAAGCATTTAAGACGATGCAGGGTGCCGGCGCGTCCAATATCGTAATCGGCGTTGTGCTGCTGGTTGTGGGGGTAGCGGCCGGAGTTATTACGATCGTGCACGGTGCACGCTTATTGATTAATAAGAATGAAATCACGTTTTAACTGCATCAGGTAAGTCCTCCGCTGCCGGCGCGAGGAGCGCTGAACGGCGGGGACTTGTTTGTGGCAGAATGGTTAATGAAGGGGTATTAGTTTGAAACAAAAAAAAGAAAAACAGATTCGTACGGTAGGGAAGATACTTTTTATAGTATATATACTATTTCTGGTATATTTCCTACTGTTTTCTGATTGGTACGGACGGACAGGGCCTGCGGGGGAATACCGCTATAACCTGATTCTGTTTACGGAGATCAGAAGGTTTATGGAGTATCGTCAGACGTTGGGAATATTTGCGGTTTTCACGAATTTGGCTGGCAATATCCTTGTTTTTATCCCGTTTGGCTTCTTTATGCCGATGGCGAGCAAGTACAAGAGTCTGGGCGGAACACTGGTGTATTCGTTTGGCGTAAGCCTCTGCGTGGAAGTGTTTCAGCTTGTGATGCGGGTAGGATGTTTCGATGTGGATGATCTGTTGCTGAATACACTCGGCGGTGTACTCGGGCATGGATTATATATACTTTGCAGATATATAAGGAGAAGGCATTTTGCAGGAAAAGGTGAATGAGATAAAAAATAAAATTCGGGATTATGTCAACAGTGAAATCGCGAATCGTAAAGAGAGAAAACGTTTAAAAGAGCGCGAGAAGAGAAGGCGGGGCAGCCGGAAATTCGGGCAGGCAAAATTAAAGCATTCGAAGATGGGAATTACTTCCTGCAGCTACGCAGGAGGGACAGCCGGTCTGTTGCTGTTCTCGATTCTGATCGCGTACTTTACGGACGGAAGGGCACCGGGGATCATCGGAGCGCTCGGTCTTGTCGCATTGGTTCTGGCGGGTTTTGGACTGCATGCTGCAATCAAGGGGATGCGTGAGAGAGAAAAAAACTACATAACCTGCAAGATTGGAATTGCGTGCAATGCACTTCTGGTTCTGGGGCTCACAGCTATTTTTTTAGGAGGACTATTGTAATGATGGATGAAAAGCAGATAAAAGAGCGGTACACACTCTCGATTGAGCGCATAAAAGAGATTGGGACGGAGGACAGTGTCGGGACAGAATACAAAGCGTATTTTGAATATGTCGCAGCATTTATTTTACAGATCGATCAGGTGCGGGAGCTGGTGGAGAGCGGAGCGTGGGATGAGCTGCCGCTGGCCGGAATGCAGGAGATTAACAGGACATTGTATCAGGACATTCTGGAGGAGCACTACGAGACGAGTTTTGCCAACCCGGAGTATGCAGTGAAGGAGCTGTCGGCAGATTACGGACAGCTTCTCGCTTTTTTATACACGGAGATTCGAGGCGAAATTGCCTATGCGTATGAGCAGAAGCTGTTGTACCTGACCATCTGCAACGAACTGTTCCTGGAAGTGTACCACTCTTTTGAAGAGACGGAGAAGCCGGGAGTGAAAGGTATCCGGGATATTCTCTACTGGTATGTCAGCGATTACTGTGATGTGTTTCTTGCGGATCGGATACAGGAGCAGATCGACCCTGCCGGATGCTTTGCGGCAGAGATCATTCAGAATGCGGATCTGGAAGATGACCGCTATCTGTATCGCTTTGGAGAGTATGTCAGTGAGAATGAACTGGAGACGGCAAGACATCTGAGGACTCTTTCGCCGGAAACACTCAGGAAGATGGCGGATGTATATACAGAAGGCTACCGGACGGGCTTTGTGGTCACGGGAAAGGATCTCTCCAAAAAGTCAGTGGTCAATATACGCTACACGCTCGGCTTTGAAAGTATGATACGGCCGGCTGTCGAAAACTTTAAGAAAATGGGATTGAAGCCTGCAATTTACCGGGCAGCGGTCAGCGTCATCACGAAAAAGGAGCAGTATAAGATCGGGTATCTGGGTGCCATTGCCAACAAACAGTATGAGTATGATCACAGGGCCGATTTGGGACTGTTTCTGGATAAACGTCTGGTGGAGCGAAGGCTCGATGTGCTCAGGAGCACTTACGAGAAGCACAAAGAGCAGGCGGCGCAGTTTGCTGGGCCGGCAGTGTTGGAAACCTTCGGTGAGAAACCATTTGCACCGGAGACAAAGGCAGAGGCACCGGTGCTGTCCGAGAAACAGCGCGATTTGTCACGGATGTATGAGAGCAAATCCGGCCAGCTGGTAAACCAGTATATTAAGGGCGAAGAGCGCAGCTTTACGATCATCGCCTATCCGGTTCCCGAGATCGGAGCGGACTACCCTGCGATCTTTGATGAAGTCATCCGGATTAACACGCTGGATGCGGCGAAGTATGAGCAGGTTCAGCAGAAAATCATCGATGCGCTGGATCAGGGGGAGTATGTCCGTATTCTCGGAAAAGGGGACAACCAGACGGAACTGAAGGTGCAGCTCTATCATCTGCAGGATGCCGGAAAAGAAACGATTTTCGAGAACTGTGTGGCAGATGTGAACATTCCGGTCGGAGAAGTATTTACCTCGCCAGTGCTGGAGGGAACAGAAGGGGTACTCTTTGTCAGCAGAGTTTACCTCAATGAACTGCAGTACCGGGATTTAAAGCTTACGTTCCGGGACGGAAAAGTTGTGGATTACAGCTGCAGCAATTTTGAAAATCCAGAGGACGGCAGAGCCTACATCCGGGATAATATCCTGCACAGCCATGAAACACTTCCGATGGGGGAATTTGCAATCGGCACGAACACTACAGCCTATGTCACTGCGAAAAAGTACGGAATCGAGGAAAAGATGCCAATTCTGATCGCAGAGAAAATGGGACCGCATTTTGCGGTGGGCGATACCTGTTACAGCTGGAGCGAGGATACGCGGGTCTATAATCCGAACGGAAAGGAGATCGTTGCGAAGGACAATTCCATTTCGATTCTGCGAAGGGAGGATCCCACGAAAGCATATTTCCAGTGTCATACAGATATAACCATACCTTATGAAGAGTTAGAAGAAATATGCGTAGTGACAAAAGAGGGAAAAGAGATTATAATATTGAAGAGTGGTCGTTTTGTTCTGGAAGGAACAGAGGACCTCAACGAACCTTTGAAGGAACTGGAGACGATATAAATCATGAGCAGGGCAGACGGCCCGGCGTTCATGGACAAATGGCAGAGCAGATTGGAAACTATCTGCTTTACTGTCTGTTTTGCGTGGAGAAAGCGAGGTAGTGATGGCAAAAGTTGGAATTGTGATGGGAAGTGACTCAGACCTGAAGGTCATGAGTAAAGCGGCAGATATGCTGGAGAAGCTCGGCATCGATTATGAGATGACGATCATTTCGGCACATCGCGAGCCGGATGTATTTTTTGAGTATGCAAAAGGCGCGGAGGAAAAAGGATTTAAAGTGATTATCGCAGGTGCAGGCATGGCGGCACATCTGCCGGGCATGTGTGCGGCGATCTTTCCGATGCCGGTCATCGGTGTACCGTTGTCCGGAAGCAATCTGGACGGAATGGACGCACTGTACTCTATCGTACAGATGCCGCCGGGAATACCGGTAGCGACGGTGGCGATCGACGGCGGAATGAACGCGGCGATTCTGGCGGCAAGAATGCTGGCAGTCTCAGACCCGGAACTGCTGGAGAAGCTGAAAGCACATTCTCAGGAGATGAAAGAGGCTGTGCAGGCAAAGGCTGAGAAGCTTGATAAAGTGGGATACAAGGGATACACAAAATAAAGACTTTAAGGGCAATGTAATCAAAGGGATACAAAAAGGAGAAAAAGAATGGATTATAAAAATGCAGGCGTAGATATTGAAGCGGGCTACAAATCAGTAGAGTTGATGAAAAAGCATGTACAGGAGACAATGAGACCGGAAGTGCTGACGAACATCGGCGGATTTTCCGGCGCATTTTCTATGGAAAAATTTAAAGACATGGAGAAACCGACATTGGTTTCAGGTACAGACGGTGTTGGTACAAAATTAAAACTTGCTTTCACGCTGGACAAGCATGATACCATCGGAATCGACTGTGTGGCAATGTGTGTGAATGATATTGCATGTGCAGGCGGAGAGCCTTTATTCTTCCTGGATTATATTGCATGTGGAAAGAATGAACCGGAGAAGATTGCGACGATCGTGAGCGGTGTGGCAGAAGGCTGTAAGCAGTCGGCGGCAGCACTGATCGGCGGAGAGACGGCGGAGATGCCGGGCTTCTATCCGGAAGATGAATACGACCTTGCGGGATTTGCCGTAGGTGTTGTGGACGAGAAGGACCTGATCACAGGGAAAGAGCTGAAGGCAGGAGATGTCCTCATCGGAATGTCTTCTTCCGGTGTACACAGCAACGGATTCTCACTGGTCAGAAAAGTGTTCAACATGAAGAGAGAAGCATTGGATACATATTATGACAGCCTGGGGGGGACCCTGGGAGAGGCTCTTCTGGCTCCGACAAAGATTTACGTGAAGGCATTGAGAAGCGTCAAAGAAGCGGGCGTTCGCATCAAAGCGTGCAGCCATATCACAGGCGGCGGATTCTATGAGAACATCCCGCGTATGCTCTGTGACGGAGTGCGCGCAGTCGTGAAAAAAGACAGCTACCCGATTCCTCCAATATTTAAGATGCTTGCAAATGACGGAGACATTGCAGAGGAATCCATGTACAACACATTCAATATGGGACTGGGCATGATTCTTGCCGTAGATTCTGCAGACGTTGACCAGACGATGGAGGCAATCAAGGCAGCAGGCGAGGCTCCATACATCGTGGGTTCTATTGAAGCGGGAGAAAAAGGAGTAACCTTATGCTAAGAGTACTTGTGCTGGTTTCCGGCGGAGGGACGAACCTGCAGGCCGTCATGGATGCGGTGAAGGCAGGGAACATCACGAATGCGGAGATCATCGGAGTGATCAGTAACAATAAGAATGCATATGCACTGGAGCGCGCGCAGAAGGCGGGAGTTGCCAGCGCGTGCATCTCACCGAAGGACTATGAGTCGCGGGAGGCATTTAACACCGAATTTCTGAAGACGGTCGATGACATGCAGCCGGATCTGATCGTTCTGGCCGGATTCCTGGTTGTAATACCGGAAGCCATGATCCAAAAGTATCGAAACCGAATGATCAACATTCACCCGTCTCTGATTCCGTCATTCTGCGGAAAAGGATATTACGGCCTGAAGGTGCACGAGGCGGCACTGGCACGCGGAGTGAAGGTGGTCGGAGCAACGGTTCATTTTGTGGATGAGGGGACGGATACCGGCCCGATCATTCTGCAGAAGGCGGTGGAAGTACAGAACGGGGACACCCCGGAGGTACTGCAGCGCAGGGTGATGGAACAGGCTGAGTGGAAGATTCTGCCGAAGGCAATCGACCTGATCGCCAACGGCAAAATACAGGTAATAGATGGAAAAACAGTGATAGAAGCGTAGTGTAGAAACTTGAAGACTATGGAGGGCATCAGGGCCTGGCTTTGGCCGGGGCTTTATGCCGAGAGCAGGAGGAGAATCCCATGAAAGTATTAATCGTAGGCAGTGGCGGAAGAGAGCATGCAATTGCGGCAGGCGTGGCAAAAAACAGTAAGGTCGAAAAGATGTATTGTGCGCCGGGAAATGCAGGAATTGCGGAGTATGCAGAGTGTGTTCCGATCGGAGCGATGGAGTTTGAGAAGCTGGTGGCGTTCGCAAAAGAACAGTCGGTGGATCTGGTGATCGTCGGCATGGATGATCCTCTGGTAGGTGGACTGGTCGATGAGCTGGAGGCAGTTGGCATCCGTGCATTTGGACCGCGGAAGAATGCGGCGATTCTGGAAGGATCCAAGGCATTTTCCAAGGATCTGATGAAAAAATACAATATTCCGACGGCCGGATACGAGAATTTCGAGGATCCGCAGGAAGCACTGGAATACCTTGAGACAGCAAAATTCCCGATCGTTTTGAAGGCGGACGGACTTGCGCTCGGGAAAGGTGTTCTGATCTGCAATACATTGGAAGAGGCGAAAGCCGGCGTGCAGTCAATCATGCTGGACAAAAAATTCGGTTCTGCCGGCAACACGATGGTTGTCGAAGAGTTTATGACAGGCCGCGAGGTTTCTGTACTGTCGTTCGTGGACGGTAAGACCATCAGAACCATGACCTCTGCACAGGATCACAAGCGTGCAAAAGACGGAGATCAGGGGCTGAACACAGGCGGTATGGGAACATTCTCTCCAAGTCCGTTCTACACCAGGGAAGTTGAGGAGTTCTGTAATAAATATGTATATCAGACAACCGTTGATGCGATGAGCGCGGAGGGAAGAGAGTTCAAGGGAATTATCTTCTTCGGACTGATGCTGACATCGGAGGGACCGAAGGTACTGGAGTACAATGCCCGCTTCGGTGATCCAGAGGCGCAGGTCGTACTTCCGAGAATGAAAACAGATCTGATCGACGTGATCGAGGCGTGTATCGACGGGACACTGGACCAGATAGAGCTGGAATTTGAAGACAATGCGGCGGTCTGTGTGGTGCTGGCATCGGACGGATATCCGGAGGCATACGAAAAGGGACTTCCAATCACCGGATTTGAGGAGTTCAAAAAGCATGACGGTTATTACTGCTTCCATGCGGGAACGAAGTTTGACGGAGATCAGATCGTGACAAACGGAGGCCGTGTTCTCGGAGTGACTGCCAAAGGTGCAGACCTGAAAGAGGCGAGAAAGAACGCGTATGCAGCAACGGAATGGATTCAGTTTGATAACAAATATATGCGTCATGACATCGGAAAGGCCATCGACGAAGCATAAAAATTCAGGAAAATAAAAACTGCTGTACCGGCTATGATAGCCCGGTACAGCAGTTTTTTTCATTGACAGAGAAATTTGATTTTAATGCTCAAACGGCTCCACATCAGAATCGATATCCTGCGTGAGCGGCTGAACTTTCTTGATTCTGGAAGAGTTGAATACCTCCCGGTCCAGCGCCTTGTTCTGGTGTGCGACGATTGTGGTACAAACGGCATCACCGGTAATGTTGACTGCGGTTCTTGTCATGTCAAGGATACGGTCTATTCCCATGATCAGAGCGATGCCCTCCACCGGAAGACCGACGGAATTGAACACCATGGTAAGCGTGATCAGCCCGACACCGGGAACGCCAGCGGTTCCGATGGATGCCAGAGTCGCGGTTCCGATAACGGTGAGATAATCCACCAGAGTCAGCGGGATACCGTAAGCCTGGGCGGCAAATACGACTGCAACACCCTGCATGATAGCGGTTCCGTCCATGTTGATGGTCGCGCCGAGCGGAATGGTGAAGGACGAAATTTTCTTGGAAACTCCCATCTTGGCCGCCAGCGTATCAATAGACAGCGGAATCGTCGCATTGGAGGTTGCCGTCGAGAATGCAAACGCCATGACCGGGAAGAAATTCTTGATGAAGATGATCGGATTCAGCCCGGTGAAGATCTTCAGAAGTCCAAGATATACGATCAGGCACTGTACGGCGAGTGCGAGCAGAACGGCACCCATATACTTGAGCATCGGGATAAAAGCACTGAAGCCGATTCCGGCAAATGTCCTGGCAATCAGACAGAATACACCGACCGGTGCAACACCCATGACCATCATGGTCATCTCCATCATGATATCGTTGAACTGGCTGAAGAAAGAGCTGACAACATCAACACGGTCTCCGAGTCTGGCGAGAATAATTCCCACGACCAGCGCGAAGAAGATGATCTGAAGCATCGTTCCCTGCGCCAGCCCGTTGAAGATGTTGGTGGGGATAATGTTCAGCAGCGTGTCTGCGAAGCTTGTGGCTTCTGCGGTGCTGACATCCGAAGCACTGGCCTGCACAGCGGTCATGTCAAGACCGATTCCCGGGTTGATCACGTTGGCGATGGAGAGTGCAACGGTGATTGCAAGGGCTGTGGTCACCAGGTAAAAAATCAGAGTACGGACGCCGACATTGCCCAGTTTTTTCGTGTCACCGATGGACATGCTTCCGCATACAAGAGAGCAGAAAACCAGCGGTACAACGAGCATCTGCATGAGGCGGATGAAGCCCTGTCCCACGACATAGAGCGCACCGTTGATGATGAAATCCTCCTTGAAGGCGCTTGCCGGAACCAGATAGTTCAGGATGATGCCTGCGATGGCACCGGCGATCAGTCCGATGAAGATCCGCGTGGTAAGCCCCATCTTTTTCTTTTGTTTCACAGTGTTTTTCGTATTGGTCATCTATTTCTCCTCCATATTTTTTAAATAAGCTGCAAGTGCGTCTTCCCATTGCGGCATCTGATACTCACCCTTGATGTTGATGATGAAATTATCAAGTACTGCATAGGCCGGGCGGATAGAAGAAAGATGAGCTTCCGTGGCAGGGACTGCCTTGATTCTGGTCTTGTAACCGGTCAGACGCAGAATTTCTTTGGCAAATGCATAGCGGCTGCAGACTCCCCTGCATGTCGCGTGATAGGTGCCGTACTCGTTGCCCTGGATAAGATACAGAATGAATCGGGCGAGCTCCCGGGCACTGGTCGGTGAGCCGAACTGATCAGAAGCGATTGAGATCGGAATTTCGGCCTTGGCCATTTTCAAAAATTCGCGCACGAAATTGTTTCCTCTTCCGTATACCCAGTTGCTTCGGATGATAAAGTGTTTGTTGGTAAATTCCTTCACATAATTTTCTGCCGCGAGTTTGGAGCGCCCATAGACGGTGTGTGGGCTGGTTTTGTCAAACTCGTTATAGGGCTCGCTGCTTCGTCCGTCGAAGACATCGTCGGTGGAAATCTGTACCAGTTTGGCATTCAGGTCTCCGGCGATGATGCTTAAGTTTCTTGCGCCGAGAGCATTTACATTGTAGGCGGCGCCGGGATTTTCCTCGCAGACATCTACATTAGTAAGTGCCGCGCAGTTGATGATGATGTCGGGGCGGTTGATTTTGCCGAAACTGATGACCTCATCGAGATCGGTGATATCAAGCTCCGCCTTGTCCGTGTTGAAAATTTCAAATTCCAGTGGATCCACCACTGCATTTAGAGCGGTTCCCAACTGACCGTTGGCTCCGTTGATCCATACTTTTAACATATTGAGGTTCCTCCTTTAGATAAAAATTGATTAGTATACTCCAAATACTTTCAGGAGCAGTAGAAAGAGCACCAGCAGGATGCTGGGCTTTACAATTTTACTGCCGTTGTTCATAACCAGACCGGCGCCGATATAACCGCCGGCCATATTGCAGACTGCGGCGGCGATTCCCAGAGGAATCAGCACCTGTCCGTTGATGAGAAAGATGACAAGGGAAGTAAGATTGGTGGTAAGATTAATGACCTTCGTGTGTGCGTTGGCAGTCCGGATGCTTAATTTGGCAAAAACAGTGAAAGCGATGATGAGAAAGGTACCGGTTCCCGGACCGTAGAATCCATCATACATTCCAATGATTAATGCGGCAGCCATTGCGGTGAGATAAGTTCTTCTGTCCAGATTCAGAGTGTCGTCCCCGGAATCATGAAACAGTTTTTTGTTCAGCACAACAAATGCGGTGAGCGGAAGAATCACATACAGGATGTACACCATAATTTTCTCGTCAATAAGCAGGGAAATGTGTGCTCCGATGGAGGAGCCGATGACTGCCATGATGACGGAAGGGACCGCCAGCTTAAAGTTTACAAGTCCATTTCTGATGAAACGGGCGGTGGCGAGAGCGGTTCCACAGGATGAAGAGAGTTTGTTTGTCGCGATCGCCATGTGGGGCGGAAGTCCGGCAATCAGGTAGGCAGGCAGTGAGATCAGCCCTCCGCCTCCTCCAATTGCATCTACCAGACCGGCGATGAATAGGAGCGGACAGACGATGATAAATGTTTTTGCGGTGAGAACCATAGGTGTATTCCTTTCTTCCATTGTCTTTATTTAAACATAATCTAGACTATCCTATCGTTTTTCTGCGTATTTGTCAATAAAAGTGAGGTGGAACCAGCGTTGAGGAATAAATTTAATTATGTCTATCCCTCATCTACTGTTTATGCTTTTTAGCACTTTATCCACATTTTCCTTGTTAACGCCTTTTGTTATGCACTTCGTATAGGTCCACGAAGCCAATCCTAAAAAAATGTGGATTATTCAGTTATTTCGTCTTTCATTTAACCACCACCTGTGCTAAAATAACATTGTTATTCCAAGTACATTGTTGTGTACTTAAAAATGTAGGATACATCTTCATTCGTTACTGTCAGTCC
>NZ_FQZY01000052.1 GCF_900142165.1 Hespellia stercorisuis DSM 15480 | reverse complement strand
TCTTGCGTATTCTCGTAATGACGAAGCACGCATGTCTGAGGATATTATCTCTATCATGGATACCTGTAAATCAACTAAAAACGAGCACCTTATGTGGTTCAGAAGGTTATTGGACAATCACTTTGAGGGTATCATAGCTCATGCAACATATGACATATCAGCTGGTAAGATTGAGGGTATAAACAACAAAATCAAAACATTAAGACGACAGGCTTACGGATATCGTGATGATGAATACTTCTTCCTTAAACTGTTTGATATCAGCAGGAAGACTTATGTCAGAAATCCTTTATCCCACAAAATTTGTGATTGAGCCGATTTTTGCTCTGCATTTTCCAGTTCTCCCATTAAAGTCGTATGGGTTTCTCCTAGCAGAATCGGAACAATATTCATGCTATTGTTTTGATTAAGTGCATAAATATGTAAAATTTTCATTCCATATATCAGTGCCATGAAACCTTTAGCCAATGAATCTCGGGAATTTTCAAACAAATCTATTATTTGATTCTTTAGTTTGTGATTAGTCTGAATGTCACCGATTTTATTAACAATACTATGCACACCACCACTAGCTGCATTAAGCACTTGTGCTTCCACAGCACCCTTCAAGGCTCCTACAATGCCGAACCCACCACCTGACCATTTACCTCTGTGTGCTTTTCTCATTTCTCTATAATAATGTAATTCCTCTTGGGTACTAGTTAAAGCACAATACTGTTCTTCAATTTCTTCCACTGGTTCTTTCCATGTTTGAGCAAATAACTCATCTACTAATTCTCTGAAATATTCAAAATCAAAAGGCTTATCCGCATTATCAGAATCTGTAACAAATTCTACTGCTTGTCGCATATAAAACGCTACCTGATCATCTACAAACACTGATATATTTTCAAATATATTTGGATTTTTATAATCTAAAGAATCATAAAATTCACAAAAATCATTTGCTGCTTTTTTTGCATATTCTATGTATTCTTTTTCCACATTTATAGATATGCATTCTTCTGTCGTAAAATATATTTTTTTGCCATATAATGAAAAAACTTTTGCCTTTTCTTGCATATTTTCACCTCATTTTAAGCATCACAGAAAACACTTCTCACTTTTCTTTCAGTATTTTACGCAAATACCTTTCGGTATAACCGTATTCTTTTGCAAGTTCCCTTAAATTTGTTCCATTGTATCTATGCTTTACTTCCTGCATAATATACTCTGGCTTATATAAACGCATCGGAAAGGTTACTTGTTGTCCTTTAAAATTGTCATAAATTATTTGAGCGTTTTCTACACCGACAGAATCAACTAATTGACTGTATATCTCAGCTAGTCCCTCTTTCTTTTTCAAAGAAATCAACATGCCACCACCTCTCTGATTTATTTTCTTTTACTATACACACTCTACAATGTTTAATCATCTGTCTTTTCTCTTGTAAATTTCCTTATATATTGATTGCATTTCTTTATCATCTCATCTCGAAATGTAACCAAATAGTAGCATTCCAAGTATATTATGCTCTCCTTTGGTAGCATTATCAAGAGGTGATTTTATGTATTTTAAAAAAATTGAAGATTTAAGAATTGATAATGATTTATCTCAATTACAAGTTGCTGACCAGCTTGGCATTCAAAGAGAAGTTTATCGTAGATATGAAAAAGGAACACGAACGATTCCTATAGACTTACTTATAAAATTAGCTGATTTTTATAACACAAGCTTAGATTATCTTGTTGGTCGAACAAATAAAAAGTCCCCCTATTAAATAAATCAAACGGACCCCCATTACTTCTCCCATTTTTACACTACCACTTTTGCATATTTCCAAAGAGATGTTACGATTCCTTCAGACGGTGAATTGCTCAATCTATATAATGAATATATGAGACCACAAATCATCAAGCAACATATACAGCGATATTCAATTTATTATTCCAAAAGTGATACGCGTTGGCACAGTTATCTGCCTGATGAAAACAAAAGAGATTATCACAGACTTGTTGCAAGGAAGTTATGAGAACACCTTGAAAATATCATAGTGAATTTTCACATTCAAAACGAGAGCAACTCAACACTTCAGACCTTACAAGAGCGTTATAAGTCTTGGTTTGATTATAAGCTGGTGGAGACCTCTCCTGCCAATATGCACAAGCTAAATTGGATTTGGGAAAAGTACTATGAGAAAGATTCTATTGCCACAAGAAAAGTAAGTGAATTAAAAATTGTTGAATTGAAAATGTGGTGTATTCAAAAAATCGAAGCGCACACTCTGACTAGCAGGCAATTTAAAGACATGAAATCCGTCATGAACATGCTTCTAGATTATGCGGTAGAGCTGGAACTGATTGTTGTCAATCCGGCTCGAAGCGTCAGGGGAATTTCATACAAGAAATTCAAGCCACAGAAGAAAAAAAGCGTACAAGAGCAAGTGTATGTGAATGACGAAGAGTCACTCTTGATAGATACCGCCCTAGAAGGCTTTAGAAAGACTAAAAACACTGCTTACTTGGCGGTTTGCCTAAATTGTACGTTGGCGTGCAGAGTGGGCGAATTAGTCGCAATTCAGCTTACAGACATATCCTCGGACACTTTGCATATTCAAAGGCAGGAAATCAAGAATTATGAGCTTATAGAGGGTGTTTTGCATCGGCATAGGTATCGGATTGCCTATTACACGAAATCAACCGATTCAGACCGATATATCCCTTTGACATCAATCTCACATCGGTTCTTGGAAATGATTATTGCAGCCAATGAAGAAGCTGGATTCCACTCCGAGTACCTTTTCTTAGATAACGATGGAGAGCGAATGAATAACGATGTAGTGAACAACGTGTTGCGCCGCTTGAATAGAAAAATTAACACAATCCAAAAAGGGAACCATTCAATTCGCAAGACTTGTCTTAGCAACATGAACGCATCAAAGCTACTATCTGATGAAGAGCTTCGCACCTTTGCAGGGCATAAGGAAGTCAGTACAACACAACGCTCATATGTATTTGCAGTTGACACCTTAGACCGTAGACAAGATGCTTATGAGCAAGCAATTTGCGGAAGAATAAAAAAGTAATCACGAGTAATCAAAAAATCGAATAAAATCTATGAACAAAAAAATAATGGAATGCCTTATAAATAAAGCATTCCACTCTCTTTTTATCAACTGCGGAAGATGGGACTTGAACCCACACAGCTCGAAAGCTACAAGATCCTTAGTCTTGCTCGTCTGCCAGTTCCGACACTTCCGCATGTTCGGTGCAATCTGTATCGCACCGACAATAGATATATTACTATTTTTTAACACAAAAGTCAATAAGAAATTTTATTTTTTTAAGATTTCATTTTCAGGATCTGCCAACACAACTTTTCTGATCCGGATTCGTGAAATATTATGCAACTTTTGTTTTTGCTACTTCTGCAAGTGTTGCAAATCCTTCTGCATCATTGATCGCCATATCAGCTAAAATCTTTCTGTTCATTTCGATTCCAGCTAATTTCAGGCCGTGCATAAACTTGCTGTAAGAAAGATCATTCATTCTTGCTGCAGCGTTGATACGTGCGATCCAAAGCTGTCTCATCTGACGTTTGCGCTGTTTTCTTCCTGCGTAAGAAGAAGTCAAAGCTCTCATTACGGACTGTTTTGCAACTCTGTATTGTTTAGATCTGGCTCCTCTGTAACCTTTCGCCAGTTTTAATGTTCTGTTATGTTTTTTCTTAGCGTTCATTCCGCCTTTAATTCTTGCCATTTCTTAATCCTCCTTTAATCAATTCCATCTTATAAATATGGTAAAATCTTCTTCATGTTCTTTACATTTGTCTCATCTGCAATTGTTGCATGTCTAAGATTTCTTTTTCTCTTAGTAGACTTCTTCGTTAAGATATGGCTCTTGAAAGCTTTATTTCTTTTCAGTTTACCTGTACCTGTTTTTTTGAAGCGCTTTGCAGCAGCTCTATTTGTTTTGATTTTTGGCATAATATATTCCTCCTTAAATTGTGTGTTCACATACAGCCGTATGCTTAGTATTTATTTTTAACGTTTTTCAGTTAAAACCATGCTGATGCTTCTTCCCTCTAACTTTGACGGCTTCTCGACTACAGCGATGTCTTCAAGTGCCTTTGCAAAGTCATCCAGAATGTGGCGGCTCTGATTCATATGTGCCATTTCACGACCTCTGAAACGAAGGGTGATCTTGACTTTGTTGCCCTTTGAAATAAACTTTCTGGCATTCGTCATCTTGGTGTTCAGATCATTAGCCTCGATATTCGGCGACAGACGAACTTCTTTTAACTCTACGGTCTTCTGTTTTTTCTTGGCTTCTTTGTCTCTTCTAGTCTGTTCATATTTGAATTTGCCATAATCGATAATCTTACATACCGGTGGCTTTGCCGTCGGAGCAATTTTTACAAGGTCCAGTTCAGCTTCCTGTGCAAGCTTCATCGCCTCTCTTGATGACATTACTCCTAATTGTTCTCCGTTCTCGCCAATCAAGCGGACTTCTCTGTCTCTGATTTGCTCATTAATCATTAAATCGCTAATTGTAGTGCACCTCCATAAATGAATTCCTTTGGGTAACTGCGTCACATAAAAAAACGAGTGAATATTCATCCACTCGCATATCTACATAAAAGTTCTGTCAGACTGACATTCCCTGCTGTATCAATATCGAACCATTAGTCACACTTTTGTGCTACGGTGAGAGTGGATACTCTACTTTGTTTTTCGCTTCACGCACTGTCTAATTTAACACATTATATACTCCATGTCAAATCTTTTTTCTGCTTTCGCGCATATTTTTTTTCTGCTTTCGCGCATATTTTTCTAATTTTCTGCATGTTTATTTTTTCTGCTTTTCTGCACGTTTCATATATTTTCTATTCTGCTATCTGGGATTCCCCATAAAAAACAGTGCAATTGTTCCCGGTCCGGAATGCGTTCCAATCACCGGTCCGACATGATTGATCATGAAGTTATGCAACCCGAAACGCTCCTCCACCTGCTTTTTCACATACTCGGCATCCTCGATACAGTCTCCGTGGCTGATCATGACCATATCGTTCTGGTCTTCAAAGCCCCTGATCTGCTCCGCCATCCGGTTCACCAACGCCGTGAGGGACTTCTTGCGCCCTCTCGTCTTGTCGATGTTGATCAGATGACCCGCATCGTCCACGTGCAGAATGGGTTTGATATTAACCATTGTCCCCAGAATTGCCGTGGCCTTGGACACCCTTCCCCCGCGGTGAAGGTGATTCAGATCATCCACTGTAAAGTTATGGCATACATGGAGGATGTTCTCATCCAGCCATGCCAGCACTTCCCCGATATCTTTCCCCTGTTTTCTCAGTTCAACGACTTTATAGAGAAGAAGCCCCTCTCCCATGGATGCGCAAAGCGAATCGATGACATGAATATGAACGCTCTTATCCTCCTCCATCAACTGCTCCGCAGCAATTCTTGCACTGTTATAGCTGCCGCTGAGCCCGGATGAGAATCCAATATGAAGGATATCCTTTCCCTGCACACTGAGACTTTTGAACGTATCATACGCCTGCTCCGGGTTGATCTGCGAGGTCGTCGGCATTGCTCCGCCTCTCACCATCGCATAAAATTTTTCTCTGGACATCCTCTCGTCCATGTCTTCATAGGTCGTGCCATCCAGAATGTATGATAGCGACATTACGGTTATACAATTTTCATCTAAATATGTTTTTGGTAAATCGACGGTACTGTCTGCTGTAATAATAAAGTCACTCATGCTTATATCCCTCCCCTTATTTTGCTTCACTTATCATATCACTATTTATATCTTTTCGCAAAATTTTTCTCCAGGTCCGAATAAACAAAGCCCCCGTCACCGTCACTGATATAAAATCTGCGAGCGGCTCCGCATAATAAATCCCCATCACGCCTATAAAACGTGGCAGGATCACTGCCAGTGGAATCAGAAGAAGCACTTTTCTGAGCAGTGCAATAAACAGCGACACCTTCGCCTCCCCAAGTGCCAGGAACGTAGACTGGCAGGCCATCTGGACCCCGAAGACCGTGATTCCCAGGAAATAGATGCGCATTGCCTCGCAGGTCAGCTCTGTGAGCTTCGCATTGTCTGTAAATATCCCTGCGTATATCTGTGGAAAGAGCACCGCAATCCCGGCCAGGATCACCGTCCCCGTCAGACAGACCGCAATCATTCTCCGAAACGCCATCCGCACCCGCTCCAGATTGCCGGCGCCGAAATTGTAACTGATGATCGGCTGCACTCCCTGCGAGATTCCCTGCACCGGCACCACGATCAGCTGCATCACGCTGGTCATGATTGACATTGTCCCCACGTACAGATCTCCCCCGTATCTCTGCAGGCCGGAATTTAGTGTGATGCTGACCAGACTCTCCGTACTCTGCATGATAAACGGAGCAACCCCCAGAGCTGTGATACCCGCCACCGTTTTCCCCCGCAGCCGGATAAATTTGCGGCGGATGCGGATCACACTCTTTTCCGAAGTCAGAAATCGAATGGCCCAGGCCGCACTGACCGCCTGTGAGATAATGGTCGCCAGAGCCGCCCCCTTCACGCCCATATCAAAGCCAAAAATCAGGATCGGATCCAGCACGATATTGATCACTGCGCCGATCAGTACGGAAAGCATCGCCGTCCTTGACGCACCCTGCCCGCTGATAAATGTATTCAGTCCCACCGCCAGCTCGACGAATATGGTTCCCATCAGATAAATCCCCACGTAGTCCACCGCATAGCCTATCGTCTTGTCACTGGCGCCGAATGCATATAGAATCGGCACCTTGTATATAGAAAGAACAATGGTCAGAACCACAGAAAATCCGAGCAGCAGCCCCACACTGTTCCCCAATATCTGTTCCGCCCCTTCCACATCCTTCTTCCCGAGCTGAATCGAGGCCAGCGGCGCCCCGCCCATTCCGGCAAATGCACTGAATGCCGCTATCGCCATCAGAATCGGAAATGTGACACCCACACCCGTCAATGCCAGATCCCCATAACCCGCAATGTGTCCGATGTAGATCCGGTCAACAATATTGTAGAGTACATTAATAATCTGGGCTGCCACCGCCGGAACTGCCATGCTGACGATCAAGCGGCCAATTGGCTCTGTGCCCAGTCTTTCATCTTGTTTTTTCATCTTTTGTTTTCCTCGTTTTTTTATTCTTTATATAGTATATCTCTTTTTTCTTCTCACTTCAACCGGAACTGACCACAAAACAATTCTCAATTCAACTTGATATTCATATAACTTCTCCCTGACAGTGTCTTATTAAATCCCACGAAGCAGAATATCAGTATGACACCAATCAGGAATCCAGCCCAGTTGAACAGTGCGGTCAGAAGCAGAAGCATCAAACGCATAAATTTCAGCGCGTACCCCAGTTCAAAATTAGGCTGGGTGTAATTGGCCACTGCCACAAACGCCATGTAGAGCATCACCTCCGCATTGAACCACCCGGAGTTTACCGAGAACTCTCCCATCACAATTCCCGCGATCACACTGAGCGGTGTACTGAGCATGCTGGGTGTATTCAGCGCCGCAAGCCGCAGGCCGTCAATAGCAAGCTCCAGAATCAAGAACTGGAAGATCAGCGGGATATTGACCGTATTTTTGACTGCCACAAAAGCAAAAACCTTCGGGAGCCACTGCATATTCTGCATCAGCAAAAGAAAGGTCGGTGTCAGAAACACTGTCAGCAGTGTAATCAAAATCCTGGAAATCTTCAGATACACCCCTGTGATCGTCGGAAAATAATAGTCGTTTGCCTCCTCGATCATATCCAGGATCGATGTCGGAAGAATCATAGCGGACGGAGAATTGTCTACCAGAAGAATCACCTTTCCCTCCAGCAGACAGGCAGCTGCGGTATCCGGACGTTCCGTAAATTTGAATTTTGGAAATGGATTAAACCATTTTCTTTTAAATATTCCTTCCGCCAGACTCTGCTGATTCATCCTCAGCGCATCCAGCTTCAGATTTTCCAGACGATTGCTGATATTCTGCAGCAGTTCCTGATCTACCCGGTCTTCCATATAGCATACCGCGACATCCGTTCTGGAGCTGTCTCCGATCTCTTTCATTTCCATCACAAGATGTGGATCCCTCAGGCGCCTGCGCATCAGTGCTGTATTGAAGACGATAGTCTCCACAAATCCATCTCTGGAGCCCCGCAGCGACTTGTCCTTATCCGGTTCCTCCACACCTCTCGCCGGATACGTACGGCAGTCGATGGCCACACAGTCTGCGTATCCATCGATAAACAGGCACGTCACCCCCGACAGCACATTTTTCACAATACTGTCAAAATCCGCAAGCAGCTCTACCTCTACATAAGGAAGACATTTTTCCAGAAAGCCTTGGGCATCCTCCGGCATATCACTGCTCTGCACGCCAAAAAAGGAATCCATGATCTTGAGCATTGCCTCGTCCTTTGTGAACCCGTCTATAAAATAAAATGCCGCATCTCTTCCGCCGATCTGCATTTTCCGTTCAATCAGATCAAAGCTTTTATCCAAAGGCAGAATCCGCTGCATAAAATCCACATTATCACGAAGTGTATGCTTCACACTGCCTGCTATACTGTTCTGTGTATTGTTGTCTGTATTCATTAAAATCCCTCTCTGACTCTTCTTTTTCTGCCGGGGCAAAGCGGACGCATTCGCGAATAGACAGCAATTCGGATTGTGTGTGTCCGCTTTGCGAGCATGGACGTTCACATACTCCTGTCAAAATTCGTTCATGAAAAAAATGGAGACAGATTAAAATCTGTCCCCATCTCCGGTTGTCCCTGACAGTTTTCTGTCTTTAATAGGATTTCCATTGTCTGTTCTTTTATTCTCTATTCCAAAATCTTTTCAAACCCGTAACAGCTTTTCTCGAACCGGGTTTTTATAAAATCTGAATCTCTATTTTGTAGTACTCCCAAATCCACCGTTTCGTGTGCTGGTCACATCGTCATCCACCGTGATTCCATATTCAACGAAAATCCCCTGTGCAAAGCCTGCACCCTTCGGAATATCCACGGTCTTCCCCTCATGGGTGTCATTGGTCAGCTTGGTGAAAATATGTCCCTCGTTGTCCGAATAAAAGTAATCGCTGTCGATCACTCCGACTGTATTGTTCAGCTGCAGTCTGTACTTGAAACCGAGACCGCTTCTGGGATAGCACTTGAGCACCCAGTTTTCTTCCATCTCGACGCGGATTCCGGTCGGAATCTTTGTCTCTTCGCCCGGCGCAAGCCGAATCGGGTACGGTGCATAGAAATCATACCCTGCCGATCCTGCCGTCGCCCGCTTTGGGAGCACAATTCCCTGATATACCTCCAGGATGGGCGATTCCTCGGTCGGTCCGAAGGTATCGATCCACGCCTCCTTGTATTGTTCAAAACTCACCTTATGAAATTTCGCGATACGTTGCATTTTTTGTTGTTCTCCTCTTGTTTTTATTGTGCCGCTCTGCGCTGCCCCTCTTCTATAAGTAAAGCAGATATTTCACCATTTCGTATTCTGCGCACTTGCAGTGCAATATGCTTACGGACAATCATGCAGTACAATTTTTCCCATCTGCAGGCTGTCCGACACATCAATTACCCTCTGGTTTGCACTGCCCTTCCAGTGCAGTCTCGAATCTGCCTCTGCCACGATGAACTCACCGTCGACTACGACATCCAGATTCTTGACCAGGGGAAGATCTTTTATTTCCTCCCACAGGGAACCGGTATAGAGCCATTGTGTCTTCTCCGGATATTTTTCACGGATTTCTCTGGTCAGTTCCGCAATTCCCCGGATATTCGCTTCGTGAAGCGGGTCTCCGCCGCTGTAAGTAATCCCGCTGATATAATCTTTTTCAAGCTGATCAAAGATCTCTGCTTTCGCCGTCTCATCAAAGGCGAGCCCGCCCTCTGGATCCCAGGTAACGGGGTTCTGGCACTCCGCGCAGTTATGGTCGCATCCCGCAACCCACAAAACCACACGAAGTCCGTCTCCGTTCAGCATATCGTCTTTCGTAATATTATGGTATCTCACTTTGTTGTCTCCTATTATATTCTATTCCTAAATTACATTGATTTGCGCTCTGCAATCTCCGCCATCTTGGCATCATTCAGTCTGGTGTCACCCTTCACTCTCGAGTAGGACAGGTACCCATTCATCCGCTCGATCTTCGTGAGGTTCGTACTTCCGCACTTCGGACACACATCCATATCAAGCTGCTCGTAGCCACAGTCATCGCAGTAAGACAGAGACAGGTTCACGCCCTCGTAAAAGCCCTTCTTCATAGCTCTGCGAATCAGAGACTTGACCGCCTCTTTGTTGTAGCTGATCGGATACTTTACATACTGGATCTTTCCGCCGTTGCTGTACTCCCAGAAGCGCCCCTCCAGATCCTGCTTCTGAATCGGTGTGATGTCCTCACTCACATGACAGTGAAAGCTGTTGCTGACATATTCACGGTCCGATACGTTCTCGATGATTCCGTATTTCTCCCGGAACTGTTTGATTTGTACTCCGCAGAGATTCTCTGCAGGGGTCCCATAAATCGCATACAGATGTCCATCCTCATCTCTGTACTCCAGAATCTTCTCATTGATATGCTTCAGAACATCCAGCGCAAACTGACCGTCCTCCACCAGTGATTTCTTGTTGTAGAGCTGCTGCAGTTCATTGAATGCCGTTATTCCAAAGGATGCAGTCGCTGATGCAAGCAGCGGTTTGATCTTGTCATACAATCCCAGATGTCCGCCGTAGAAGCCGCCCTCGCAATACGCCAGCGGGTTCGTAGAAGCCTTCATCTCTCCGAGGTAGGCATAGGTTCTGCAGTGCAGCTGGCGAATCAGGTTCAGGTAATAATCCAGTACTTCATAAAAATCCTTACTCTCCTGCTGTGCCTTCGCAAGGATCATCGGCAGATGCAGGCTGATTGCCCCAATATTAAAGCGGCCCACAAAAACAGGCATATCCTGCTCATCCGCCGGCTGGATCCCACCGCGCTCATACCAGGGTGAGAGAAATGCACGGCACCCCATCGGACTGATGATCCGGCCATACTTTTTATACATGCTTGCAATATATCCCTCCCCGGTCAGGCTCAGCCAATCCGGATACATGGTCGTTCTTGAGCATTCGATTCCCTCCTCAAACACGTCCTCCAACGGTTTTCCAGGTCCGTGCAGATTCTCGTCGTACAAAAATACGATTTTCGGAAACAGCACCGGTTTCTTGTGTCCTTTTTTCCCCTGTCCGTTCCGGCGCACTTGCAGCATCTTGATCGTCGCAAGCTTGCCGTACCTGTTGGTCTCGGTACCTGCCGTGATCGTGATAAACGGATAATCTCCACGGCTGGAGGATACAGAATTGAACTTGTACTCCCATCCCTGGAACCCCTGCTCCATTTCTTTCTCCAGATCGGTCCACGCAACCTCCTGTGCCTTCTCATCAGACAAGCCAAGCTCCCGGTATTTCTCCAATAATTTCTTGTATGATTTTTCCGCGTAAGGCGCCAGGATTTCGTCCACACTCGGCACCGTAAATCCGCCATACTGCTGGCTGGCGGCACTCAGCACGATGTCGCCGATCACATCAAACGCCGTATCCAGTGTCTTTGGCTCATTGTACCAAAGATTCCCCATCTCAAAGCCGCCGTTCAGCACGCTCTTCACATCAAACAGACAGCAGTTCATGGTATCACGTCTCGCCGACATATCGTGTATATAGATATAGCCGTCACGGATTGCCTGGATCTCCTCGACCGTCAGGAAAAACTTCTTATAAAGCTCTTTGTTCAGCTCATTGAAAATCAGACTTCTCTTGGTAGACACCAGCGCACTGTCCGTATTGGAATTTTCCTTATCACCGATATACATAATAGACTGGCTCTTCTTATAGACATCGTCCAGCATCTGCACAAAATCCTGTTTGTAATTCCGGTAATCACGATAACTCTTCGCGACTGCCGGATTCACCTTCTCCAGTGCACCTTCCACCACATTGTGCATCTGGGATATCCGGATCTCATCGATTCCCATCTCTTTTACTTTGTCCTCCACGAATCTGCAGATGTAATCCAGCTCTTCTTCCGTAAATGTAATCAGGGCACGATATGCGGACTTGTTCACTGCAACAACTACCTTCTGCACATTGAAATCCTCACGTGTTCCGTCTTTTTTGATTACCTTGATCATATATTTCACTCCTTTTCCGAATTTATCCACAACGTAAAAAACGCTATATTTAGTATTAGCGTTTCGCCTTGCCAACTAGATAGTGTATCTTTCTTAATAATGATATCACGTATGGCAAATGCCGTCAACGCAAAATCTTGCACAAAGAAATGGTTTCAGAACCGTTCTCATTTTGTAACTATTATTTTCGCCGGAGCTATCTCCTCCTTACAAAAATACCCTGCATGAAGAATTTTCATACAGGGTTCTCTCGTCAAAACGGATATTCGCAATCCGCTTTGCTACTTGCTCATAACCTCATAGCCGCTACGCTGCCTGCCAGTAGGAGCTTGAGCTCCTACTGACACAAGCAAGTCCCCACCCACCACTTAGTGTTCTTCACACTTGAAGTGGGGACTTCCTTGATGAGGTTAATTTCCACATTCAATACTGATTTCATTGAATTGTCTTAAAATATCATCTGTTTCCATATTTTGTTTGTCTTTTCCCGCCTTGTCGAGAATGCAGTCTCCCTGATGCATCATGATCAGCCGGTTTCCATATTCTACTGCATACCGCAGATTATGCGTCACCATGATGGTGGTCAGCTGCTTTTCTTTCACAATCTGATCTGTCAGCCTCATGATCAGCTCCGCCGTCTTCGGATCCAGTGCCGCAGTGTGCTCATCCAGAATCAGAAATTCGATCGGTGTCATCGTCGACATCAGCAGTGCCATAGCCTGCCGCTGCCCGCCAGAGAGAGAGCCCACCTTGACATCCATTTTCTCCTCGAGCCCGAGCCCGAGCTGACCGAGTATCTCTCTGTAATGCTCTTTTCTGGCCTTGTTGATTCCGCGCGACAGCCCAAAGTATCTGCCCTTGTTATCCGCCAGTGACATATTTTCGAGAATGGTCATGCTGGGGCAGGTTCCCACAGCCGGGTTCTGATAGACCCGTCCAATCTTGCGATTTCTCACAAATTCTTTCTGCCTGGTGATGTCCTCATCATTGACCAGAATCTGCCCTGCCTCCACCGGAATGCTCCCGCAGATGATATTCAACATGGAGGTTTTCCCGGAGCCATTACTTCCAACTACCGAGACAAACTCTCCCTTCTCTACCTTCAGATTGAAATCCTGAAAAAGGCACATCTCATTTACCGTCCCCGGATTATAATATTTATTAATTCCTCTCAGTTCAAGCATTTGTCTTTACCTTCTTCTTCCTATCCATACTAAGGATCAATATCACCAAAAACAACACCGCCGTAATCAGCTTCATGCTCTGTGGTTCAAATTGCCTGATCGCAATCGCCACACATGCCTTGTAGATAATCGAACCGATCAGCACCATAGTGGTCGCCTTAAAAAAAGAAAGGTTCTTAAACAGGCTGGTTCCGATAATTACGCTGGCCAGTCCGATAACGATTGCTCCGGTTCCCATCGAGATTTCGAACACACGCTGCTCCTGACAGAATACAGATCCCGCAAGACACACCAATCCATTGGCCAGCGCCAGTCCAAGAATTTTTACATTTCCCTGGTCTTTTGCGAGAGACGTTACAAGAATATCATTATCACCCACCGCACGCAGCAGAAATCCCGATTTTGTGCGGAGATATGCATCCAGCAGAATCTTGCAGATCACCACAATGACCAGCACGATAACCAGCGTTGCATACGGTGCCAGTGCCCCAGCGAACAGTCCGCTCACCAGATCGTTCTTAAAGATGGTTTCCTGAGAAAACAACGGCACGTTTGCCGTCCCCGCTATATAGAGGTTAATGGACCACAGTGCCGTCATCATTATGATTCCAGACAGCAGGTCGCGAACCTTGCACTTCACGTGGATCAGTCCTGTGCACACCCCCGCCAGCACTCCGACAGCAAACGCTGCCAGAAGTGTGATATAAGGGTTCATGCCCCTCGTGATCATCGCCGCCGTGATGGACGCTCCCAACGGGAAACTGCCATCTACCGTCAGATCTGGAAAGTCCAGAATTTTATAAGTAATGTATACCCCCAGGGCAAGTATTCCGTATATCAGTCCCTGTTCCAAAATCGTAATAATCATGCTCATGATTGTGCTCCGCCTTCTGTTTATTTACCCTTTTGATAATATTCCTGTCGACGCATCTCTTTCGACTGCATCTCTTTTCATTACCTCTCCTGGGATTATAACGCTTTACTGTGCCTCTACAGCGTCAAATGTCTGGACTGCTCCGTCTGTGATTGCCTTATCTACTTCCAGTCCCAGCAGCTCAGCCACTGCCGTGTTGTAATATAATTCACTCTCTGTGATGGTTTCAAAGTTAAGCTCTGATGCCTTCTTTTCCCCTTTGAGTACCTGAGCTGCCATCTTTCCTGTCTGTTCGCCGAGTGCCACGTAATCCAGACCTTCCGCTGCGAGGCATCCGATCTTCACCTGCTCGATCTCACTTCCGAATACCGGTACTTTTTTCTCATTCGCTTTTTCCAGAATCGTCGGAAGTGACGCCACTACGGTATTGTCTGTCAGGTTTGTGACGCAGTCTACTTCTGACAGCAGATCATCCGCTGCAAGTGACACATCCGCTGTAGTTGAAATACCTTTTGTTACCAATTCAAATCCATATTCTTCCACTGCCGCCTCATACTCTTTAATTGCAGAAACCGAGTTCACCTCACTGGTGGTATACATGATACCAAGCTTCTTTGCATCCGGCAGAATTTCACGGATCATCTTCAGCTGTGCTTCTACTGCAAGCTTATCGCTGGTTCCCGTCACTTCACCAACCGGTGTTCCATCCTCCGCTGCAAGCTCTGCGCTGACCGGATCCGTCACGGCTGTAAAGATCACCGGAATGTCCGCATCCATGGCTGCATTGTAGCAGGTCTGTGCACTCGGTGTAGCGATTCCGCACATCAAATCCACCTTATCAGAAACAAACGCGTCTGCAATCTGTCCTGCCGTACCCATGTCGGCTGCCGCATTTTTATACTCCACTGTCAGATTGTCGCCCTCTTTGATTCCCTCATCCTCGAGTCCTTTCAGAAAACCTTCCCGGCAATTGTCGAGTGAGCCGTGCTCCGCGAACTGGGAAATGCCGATCGTATAAGTCGTTTTTGCTGCATCAGATGCCGCAGAGCCATTTGCATCCGTTGATTTTCCCGCACATCCTGCGGCCAATGTTCCCACCATTGCTACTGTTAATAACGCTGCTACCATTTTCTTTTTCATTGTCTTCTCCTCTTTTTCTCTCTGTTTTTTATAGGCTGCATCCTTCAGGTATTTGCCTTCCATCCGGATCCGTACATCAGATTTTATGATCGATGTACTGTTGTTAGTCGAAAGAAACTGAGTTTTATTGACCGGAAAATTTTGATCTGACAGGAAACCCGAAGAATTTTCTACAAAATCAAAAAACCGCCCCAAACCAAAGGTTTGAGGCGGTAATAAATTCATATTATCGCGGTACCACTCAAATTGACACTAAGTCCACTTTCTCATGTACTAACATACATTCCTGATTGATAACGGGTTCGGTTCCCGACACGCCATACTCTCCCATAAAAAGATTTCAGGCAGCCCTCAAAAGTCCATTCAACTATTCACTTCATATGGCAATCTCACCACCTGCCACTCTCTGGAATGTCGTAAAATAATCTACTCGTCTTTCTCAACGGTTTGTTATATCATGGTTATCACTTTAATACATTCGTTTTTATTTGTCAAGCAAAATCTGATTATTTTTCTTTGGCACACTACTCCGGTGATGTTTGTCCAGACTCTGCCGCGCGCTGCCGGCATAGTGTCTTAACGCTCCTCACGGAAATAATTCGTTCCACAGCTCTTTGGCTGGGCGTGTTCCCGGCTCTCTCTCATGCTTGTGAGAATCAGAACAAGGATCGTGACGATATACGGTGCCATGTCATAGAATTGCGATGGAATCGGCAGTTCGACATAAAAACGCATGATCTTGAGCGCTCCGAACACCAGCGCAACCAGAATCGCTCTGGACGAGTCCCATGTTGCGAAGATAACCAGCGCCACCGCGAGCCATCCATAACCGCTTACACAGTCGTAAACCCACACGCCGCCCTGGCTCACCATACTGATGTACATACCGCCAATTCCGCAGATACCGCCTCCGACAACCGTCGCAATGTATTTGTACTTTGTGACATTGATTCCGGCCGCATCCGCTGTACCCGGATCCTCACCGACCGCGCGAAGATTCAGTCCCACACGGCTCTTGTTGAAGAACCATGCCATTGCAATCGCCACAAGAATTGCAAAATATACAATCCAGTTGTAATTGAACAACAGTTTGCCAATCACCGGAATTTTTGAGAGTACGGGAATTGAAACGCCCTGAAACGCACTCTTGATGGCGTCACCAACCACCAGCGATCCACCCGCTTTTTTCCCGAAATAGTCTCCGAAAAAATTACCGAATCCGGTACCGAAAATTGTCAGAGTCAATCCGGTCACATTCTGATTCGCACGCAGCGTAATTGTCAGGAATGCATAAATCAGGGCTCCAAATGCTCCGATCAGGAACGATATAAGCAGCGCGATCAGTGCACCCACAACACCGTTTGCATTTCCTCCGACCGCTTTCTCATAGAAGTATGCGCCCGCAATTCCGGACACAGCTCCCATGTACATCATTCCTTCCACACCAAGGTTTGTATTGCCGGACTTTTCCGTCAGGATCTCGCCCAGTGCACCCAACAGCAGCGGTGTTCCCGCAATGACTGCGGCCACAATCAGTTTTAATATGATATTAAGCATGGGAAACCTCCTTTCCGCCACGGAAAATCAGGCGATAGTTAATGAAAAATTCACATCCCAGCATAAAGAAGAGAATGATACCGATCAGCAGTGAGGACACCGATGCCGGAATGGCCATCGTCGTCTCAATCTGGTTGCACCCTCTCTCAAGGATTGCAATAAAGAACGCAACGCCCAGCATTCCATAAGGATTCATGTGTGCCAGCCACGCAACTGTGATTGCCGTGAACCCGACACCCCCTGCCGTCGTCTCGGTGATGGTAAAATCACACCCTGCCACCTGGAGAAAGCCCGCCAGTCCCGCCAGCGCCCCCGATAAAAACATGGTGCGCCGGAATACCTTTCCGACATTGATTCCCGCATATCTCGCTGTATTGTTGCTCTCACCTACCACGGAAATCTCATAGCCCTGCTTCGTCTTGTTAAAATAGATCCACGCCAGAATCACCAGAAGCAGTGCCGCGATCCACCCCCAGTGCACGCCGAGAATTTTTGTCAGACGCGCCTCCGGCTGAAGCATCGCCATCTTTGGAAACGACGAGCGTGGTGCCTTCCATGGTCCGTTCTGTAAATACTTAATCATATACAATGCAATATAGTTCAGCATCAGGGTAAACAGCGTCTCATTGGTTCCCCACTTTGCCTTGCAGAGTGCCGGTAGCAGACCATACAGACCGCCCATCAGAATTGCCGACAGCATCATTACAATGATCAGAATGACCTTCGGCAGCCTGTCTGCCCAGAAAAACCCCCAGTAGCCTGCCCCGATTGCCCCCAGCAGGATCTGGCCCTCCGCCCCGATGTTCCAGAACTTCATCTTGAACGCGAAAGAAATCCCGATTGCCGTGATCAAAAGTGGTATCGCGACCTTGATTGTCTCCTGACGGAGTACCGAGGAGCCAAATGCTCCCTGAATCATGTCCATATATGCCTGAACAGGATTCTTCCCAAGGAATAGAATCAGCAGCGCTCCTGTCAGCAGCGCGCAGACAAATGCGACTGCACGGATTGTCCAGGTCTTTTTCTGCGTAATCGTATCCCGTTTGACCATACGGACAAGTGGAACCTGTTGCTCTGTCTTTATACTGCTCATACGCTCGCCTCCTCATCATCTTTTTTTACCTGGATCATCATCAGGCCGATCTCCTCTTTTGTCACCTTCTCCGGGTCGACAATTCCGCTGACTCTGCCTCCGCACATCACCATAATTCTATCGGATATCTCCAGAAGGACATCCAGATCCTCCCCGATAAAAATTACAGCCACGCCCTTTTTCTTCTGCTCATTCAGCAAATCGTATATCTTATATGAGGAATTGATGTCCAGCCCGCGCACCGGGTAAGCTACGAGAAGAACCGACGGATTGCAGGCAATCTCTCTGCCCAACAGCACTTTCTGTACATTTCCTCCCGACAGTCTGCGAACCGGAGTATTCACGCCCGGTGTCACGATCTCCAGATCCTCGATCAGTTTCTCCGACAACTCCTGTGGAGCCTTCCGATCCACGAAGAGCCCCTTTTTGTTCTTATAACTGCGAAGCATTACATTGTCCACCATATCCATGGACGCAACCAGCCCCATTCCGAGCCGGTCTTCCGGAACGAATGCCATGCTGATGCCTTTCTTCACGATTTCATCCGGTTTCAGGCCGATGATACGCTCCATCACCTCATGCCCCTCCTTCGTTCCGGAGCACAGTACCGATCCGCCAATCGCCGGATAAAGCCCGGCGATCACCTCACAGAGCTCCTTCTGCCCACTTCCGGCAATCCCCGCGACACCCAGGATTTCTCCGCCATACGCTGAGAACGAAACCCGTTCCAGCGCTTTGACCCCATCCTCGCTCACGCAGGTCAGATCGATGACCTTGAGACGTTCTTTCTTGTCCTCTACCATGGGACGGTCAATCTTTAAGCTGACCACATGACCAACCATCATCTCTGTCAGCTTCTGCTGATCAGCCTCTTTTGTGTTGATGGTTCCGATGTACTCTCCTTTTCTCAGGATGGAAACCCGATCAGAAATTGCCAGCACTTCATGAAGCTTATGCGTGATAATAATGATGGATTTCCCATCCGCTTTCATATTGCGCAGAACTGCAAACAGTTTGTCGACCTCCTGTGGTGTCAGAACAGCCGTCGGTTCGTCCAGAATCAGTATATCCGCACCGCGAAACAATACCTTCAGAATCTCCACCGTCTGTTTCTCAGATACTGACATATTATAGACCTTTTTTGCAGGATCGATATCGAAGCCATACTTTTCTCCCAGCTCTTTCACCTGTCTGTTGAGTTCCTTCCTGTCAACCGTGACTGCCCCTTTTCTGCCCAACACAATATTCTCCGCTGCTGACAGCACATCCACCAGCTTAAAATGCTGGTGAATCATTCCGATTCCGTGATCAAAAGCATCCTTCGGTGAACGGATGGACACTTCCTTCCCCTGTACCCGAATGGATCCGCTGTCTGGGTAGTAAATTCCGGACAGCATATTCATAATCGTCGTTTTTCCACTTCCATTCTCTCCCAGAAGTGCCAGTATCTCACCGTTCCTCAATTCAAGATTAACATCCTTGTTCGCAATGACCTTGCCAAAGGTCTTGGTGATGCCCTGCATCTCCACGGCATTCTTCTCTTTCCTCTCCAAGAATATCCGCCTCCTCTTCTCATTGTTGTGACATGCCCCGCAGTTCCTTCAGCCGGATACATCTGTTATCTATACAGTCGACATACTGAATGAGCGTTATTGTCCAAATCTTTCATAATACTCAGTCTCCACACACCCTCAGCTGAGTATAGCAGAAAAGTGCCACCTTTCGGGGCACTTTTCAATCTTACAGTGACAAAACATTATTTTTTCACTGTGATTCCATCTATAATCCAGTCACTTGGAAATGCCGGAGATGAACCGCCGTATCCAATTTCCTGCTCATGGAAATATCCGTCTTTAATAAATTCAGTACCAAAGTCGTTCTTATATGTTGTCATTTCCTTGCCATCTACTGTAAATGTAGAGGTATCAAATACATGTAAATCACCGTCGATAATGGACTGTTTTGCCTTTTCAACTGCATCTGCTGCACCTTCCGGCATCAGATCCTCGTTATAATCGGTTACGAGTACCGCATTCTCTGCCAGTCCCTGACTCCAGTCTTTGTCGATTTCCTTACCGTCAAGCAGACTCTGTACCGCATATTCTGCGTAGATACCCCAGTCACAGCGACATGATGTAATAGAGGCCTTCGGAGCCTTGTCGATCATGTTCGTGTTATAACCGATCTGCCATACACCGGCTTTTTCTGCCGTTGTTGCTGCAGCTGCTGAATCACAGTGCTGTCCAATCACATCACATCCGTCATCTACCAGTGCCTGTGCAAGCTGCGCTTCCAGATTCGCATCATTCCATGTATTGGTGTACTGAACTTCCATCTGTACATCCGGGTTCACACTCTTTGCGCCCAGGTAGAACGCAGTATAACCGCTGATCACCTCAGAGTAAGGCATGGCTGCCACATAACCGATCTTGTTTGTCTCGGTCTTCATACCTGCAATGATACCCGTGAGATAACGTGCTTCATAGATTGAAGAAAAGTAGTTGTGTACATTTGCCAGCTCAGATGCCGCACTCTGATATCCTGTTGCATGACAGAACTGTACATCCGGATAATCTCCGGCCACTTCCATCACATAGTCCTCAAAACCGAAACTCGTCGCAAAAATAATATTGCATCCGCCCTCCGCAAGTTCACGAAGCGCTGTCTCACAGCTTGAGTCTTCGCCTACATTCGTCTTCTCAATCACCTGATCATCCGACAGCCCGAGAGCCTTTTTCATCTCTTTCGTTCCATCCATGAAGTTTGACGTATAACCCTGATCACTGTCATCTCCGATGTAAACGAATCCAACCTTAATGTTGTCCTTGCTCAGTGCATCGCTTCCTGCACTCGATCCGGAGCTGGAATCAGAGGATGAGCTGCTGCATCCCGCTACCAGTCCGACGATCATAACCACACTCAAAAGTGCTCCTATGATTTTCTTTTTCATACTGTTTCCTCCTTTTGGTAATTCCACATCGCCCGGCAGTCATCGTCTGTATCAAAAAAGGTGTCTGTTCCTACCGGAATAAACACCATTGTTCACTTTTTACCATAACTGTCAAGTACCTGCATGGAATATTTATTTAATTGACCTCTTTAATTATAGCAAATCAGCAGATGAAATACAAGGGGCATTTTCTACAGCCAGCCCCAGACATTTCGTTTCAATAAAAAGAATCCCCACAGTTCAGTCTGCCGACTCTCCGTGAATACTTCTGCTATTCCTGAAGTGCCTCCACGCATTCCGCGATGTAGGCCTTTACTTTATCCTTGTCCATCTTCAGAGAAACCGCAAGTTCTCCGTACAGACACTCCTCTGCTGCATGGAGATACCGCTCATCCACAGCCGTTGTCTTCTTCCCCTCCTGCTGTCGCTCCTGGCCTCTCAGATAAAGAGTTTTTATGATGCGGATCCATTCATTACAATCATGCTTTTCCATGGTCGCTTTGTATGTTGCCTCTCTTACCCGCTCCTCGCTAATATCGATTTCCTCAATAGACGGAATCCTGTTGATCAGTTCCTGTGCTTCCTCGTATGTCAGGATCTTTCTCATTCTGACCTTCCCGCTGTCGACGGGTGTATAGATCAGACTGCCATCGCTGTAGAGCGGATGAAGGGTATAATACTTTTTCTCCTTGTTCAGGCAGTCAATATCAAGATATCCAACATCTACCACCTGACAAACTCCTTTTAAACCATAAATTACATAATCATCTATTTTGTACATTTTATAACCTCCTCTAATTACATTTTAACACATTTCAACCTGTAACATAAGGAGAATTTGTGCGTGCATACTATCTACCACTCATACGGCGTTGCCTGATAGACATAATAATTCAACCAATTCGTATATAAATTGTTAGCATGAGATCTCCATGACAGAATCGGTTTATTCTCCGGGTCATCATAAGGATAATAATTTTCCGGCATCTTGATATTTAAGCCCTTCGCCTTATCCCTCTTATATTCCTGATCCAGCGTGATTCTATCGTATTCCGGATGTCCCATCACAAAAATCTGACGGCTCTCTTCCGCTATACACAAAAATACTCCTGCTTTTTCCGATGAAGCCAGAACCTTCAGCCGATCATCCGCTTCTATCTCTTTCATCGGCACTCCCGTATGTCTGGAATGCGGTGCGTAAAAAACATCGTCAAATCCACGCACCAGCGGAGTTTTCCGATTCTTCACGCGATGCCGGAACACCCCGAACATTTTCTCCGGCAGCTGAACCTTGTTAATTCCATAGTGATAATACAGTCCGGCCTGTGCTCCCCAGCATAGATGGAGCGTTGAGGTAACGTGTGTCTTTGTCCACTCCATAATCTCCTTCAGTTCGTCCCAGTAATCCACTTCCTCAAACGCCAGCTGTTCTACCGGTGCCCCCGTGATAATGAAGCCGTCAAACTTCTGATCCTTTATGTTCTCGAAGGGCTCATAGAACTTATTGATGTGGCTGGTCGAAGTATTTTTAGCCACATGACTGGAAACATGCACAAACACCACATCCACCTGAAGCGGGGTGTTCGACATGGAACGGAGAATCTGAAGCTCCGTGTCCTCCTTCAGCGGCATCAAATTCAGCAGTCCAATTTTGATTGGACGGATATCCTGATGAGTCGCCCGATACTCATCAATCACAAAAATATTTTCCCTCTCCAGGATTTCTTTGACGGGCAGGTCATTTTGTACTCGAATTGGCATAGCTTACTCCTCTTTATCCTCTCTTTTCAAATTTGTCTCATTCATATATTCTATCTTATTGTCGGCTGTACGCTCCGAAGCAGCCCCCGGATTGTTCGAATCCAAACCAAATTCCTGATGTATGAAATTTCCTTCCTTATCCACAAAGCTGAGTTCCCCATAATAGCTGCTTTCCAGTGGCAGATTCTTTTTCTCCAGCCTGTAATCCAACAGCATCTCAACAATGTAATAAACTACCGCAAATGTCGGAACACCGAGAATCATTCCCGGAATGCCAAACAGTCCGCCTCCCAGCAAAATTGCAAACACTACCCAGAAAGAGGACAGTCCAGTAGAATTGCCCAGAATCTTCGGTCCAATGATATTGCCATCCACCTGCTGTAACACCAGAATAAAAACCAGGAAATAGATACCCTTGAGCGGGTTATCCAGCATAATCAGAATCGTGCTCGGTATCGCTCCGATATACGGACCGAAAAACGGAATCACGTTGGTCACTCCGACTACCACACTCACAAGAAGCACGTACGGCATCTTCAGAAGTGACAGCCCGATAAAGCACAGTACCCCGATAATAATAGAATCAATGATCTTTCCAATAATAAATCCTCCGAAGATGGAGTTGCTCTTCTGTGCAATGTGGAGGATCATATTCGCATGTTGCGGTTTGAAAATCGCATAAATGCACTTTTTGGTCTGTCCGGAGAATACTTCTCTGCTGAATAACACATAAATTGACACGATAATGCCAATAATAAAATTCAAAAGTTCACTGAAAATATTAATCACACCGACCGTCAGATTAGACATCAGCTTATTCGTCTGTGACAACAGATCCGTCTTCAACCACGTCTGGAAATAGTCTGTAGCCTCGGTCAGACCGGTTGCAAGAATTTTGCTCACCGTAGAATTTTGCTTGTTGATCTCATTAATCTGATCCAATACGTGATTAAGCTGATTCGGAACAGTAAAAATCATGGTGCGGATACTTGTATACAATTCCGGTATCAGCATATTCAGCAATGCCACGATAATCACAAGCAAAACAAGCAGCGACGCAAGAACGCCAATCCCTCTGCCAATCTTGTGCACCGTAGACTGGTTCCGGATCCGCTTTTCCAGTTGTGGATTCAGATACCTCTCAACAGTTTTGACGATTGGATTAAGCAGATATGCAATTGCCAGACCATAGATAATCGGCTTCAGAACACCGAACACCGCCACAAAAACATTGGACAGATTCGTCAGTCTCAGCAAAAAAAAGTAAAATAAAATGCTCGCCGCAATTACGACAAACGTTCCAAATCCTCTGCTGAAATGTATTCTGATTTTTGAATCCTTCTTTTTTTCCTTTGACTGTGGCATACCTGTATAGTATTCGTCTGACGTTTCTTTTCTTTCCTTCGGCTGCTCTTTTTCTGCCCGTGTCCGGGTCGATTCTGCGCGTTCTTCCCCGCCGTCTTCAAAACGGCTTGGATCTCTATTTACTTCCGGTTTGTTCGAACTCTCGCTCTTATAAGTCATCGTTCTTTTGCGCTCCCTTCATACCTGTTCTCTCATTATACCCCAACACGAGTGAAAGCGTCAACCTGCAAACAGCAGACAGGGAACCTGCTAGTCGCGGTTCCCTGTCTGCTTCTTGTTGTCTGTTTTTCATTTTTCTCTTTATTCTGTAATGTTATGATGCCAGGATCAAAAAAATTTTGCCCCCGGCATCCTGTCGTCTTTCTATGATTTACAGGTAAAGGTTGCACACTCTGTTCCATCGGCATTCGACGCACAGCTGCCTTCCACACTGATTCTCCCGGCCTCGCACTTGCAATTATCATTGTAGGCGCAATCCGTAGCCTTACAGTCTACGCAAGAACAATCCGATGCGGATTTTGTGCTGTTGCTGTACTGATCACCTTTCCGTTCCACAAAACTGTCACAGCATGTCTCAAACGAGCTTTTTGCCTGATCTCCTCCCACAACAATCGATTCCAAATCGCAGAGCATCTGCTGATTATGCGCACATGTCTGTACGGTACACTTTAACTCCGGCATAAAAATACCTCCTATAATTTTTATTTATAGAAGGTATTCTGCTCATATTGCAGGCAAATTATTCATTTTTATTTCTTTTTGTATTCCACTTCGATTTTACGAATCTCTTTGGTGCGGATTTCTTTGCAGATATCCTGAATAAATACTTCAATATCTTTTTGTCCTTCATCTCCAAGGAATCTGCTGCTCACGGAAATCTTTCCTTCCGCCTCTTCCTTCTCGCCTACCACGATACGGTAAGGTACTTTTGCAAGACGGGCCTCACGGATCTTATAACCGATTTTTTCAGAACGGCTGTCAACAGTACACTTAATTCCGTTTTCCTTCAGCTGTTTTTCCACTTTCTTCGCATAATCGTGGAATTTGTCTGAGATTGGAAGAATGCGAACCTGCTCCGGACACAGCCATGTTGGGAACAGTCCGGCATATTTTTCAATCAGCCATGCCAGAGTTCTCTCATAGCAGCCGATGGACGTACGATGGATAATATATGGACGTTTCTTCTCTCCGTCTTTATCCACGAATGTCATGTCAAAGTTTTCTGCAAGGAACATATCCAGCTGGATCGTAATCATGGTATCTTCTTTTCCATACACGTTCTTTGCCTGTATGTCAAGCTTCGGTCCGTAGAATGCCGCCTCACCTTCCACTTCTGTGTACTTGATTCCGATATGGTTCAGGATCTGTCTTGCTTTTTCTTCCACCTCATCCCACATCTGTCTGGTTCCCATATATTTTTCCATGTTATTCGGATCTGCAAGTGACAGTTCATAAGTCACATCTTCCTCCAGCCCCAGTGTCTCCAGGCAGTATTTTGCAAGATCCACGCAGCCTCTGAATTCTTCTTCCAGCTGATCCGGACGGACAATCAAATGTCCCTCTGAAATCGTGAACTGTCTCACTCTTGTCAGCCCGTGCATCTCTCCAGAATCTTCGTTTCTAAACAATGTGGAAGTCTCGCCATAGCGGCATGGCAGGTCGCGATAGCTCTTCTGGCTCTGCTTGTACACATAATACTGGAATGGGCAGGTCATGGGACGGAGTGCAAAGACTTCCTCACCCTCTTTTTCCTCATCTCCCAGCACGAACATTCCCTCTTTGTAATGTCCCCAGTGGTCCGAGATTACGTAGAGATCTTTCTTGGCCATGAGCGGCGTTTTGGTTCTCATATAACCACGCTTTTCTTCCTCATCCTCGATCCAGCGCTGCAATGTCTGAATGATTGCAGCTCCCTTTGGCATCAGAAGCGGAAGTCCCTGTCCGATGACATCGACCGTTGCAAACAGCTCCATCTCACGTCCCAGTTTATTATGGTCACGTTTCTTGATCTCTTCCAGATGCTCCATGTGTTTTGCGAGATCCTCTTTATTCGTGTAGGCAGTTCCGTAGATACGGGAGAGCATCTGTTTATGCTCGTCACCTCTCCAGTAAGCACCGGAAGAGGAAATCAGCTTGTAGGCTTTAATCCTGCTTGTACGGTCCACATGCGGTCCCGCACAGAGATCTACGAAATCTCCCTGCTTGTAGAAGGAGATCACCGCGTCCTCCGGCAGATCATTGATCAGCTCCACCTTGTATGGCTCGCCTTTTTCTTCCATGAATTTTACTGCCTCTGCTCTTGGAAGCTCAAAACGCTCGATTTTCAGACCCTCTTTAATAATTTTTTTCATTTCTTTTTCGATGGCATCCAGATCCTCTCTCGAGAACGGAGCATGCTCGAAATCATAATAAAATCCATCCTCAATCGCCGGCCCGATTGCCAGCTTCGCCTCCGGATACAACCTCTTTACTGCCTGTGCCATCACGTGGGATGCACTGTGTCTCAGTGTCTGTAATTCCTGATTTACTTCACTCATTTTTCTTCTCCTTTTACTATCGCTGCCACTCTTCCTTTTCAAGAGACAGTCCCTTTTTATATCTTTTCATCTGCCGGTCATCCCAATACTCCAGATCATGTTCACCGGCCATCGTCTCGACATGATGAACAAACTCATGTCTGAGAACTTCTCTAAGTCTCTTTGTCCACTGTTCCTCAGAGGAATCTCCCATAACAGCGGCTACGGATCCATAATAAATCACAATCATTCTCCCTGCCAGATTGTATTGATATTCTCCAAGGATCAGCAGATCATCCGCTCTGGCTGCCGGATTCACTTTCCGATCCGGAACCAACGAAATCCCGCCGTTTAATCCCGCAAAAACACCCTGCGGAAGTTCATCCACCAGACCATCCAGAATATGATTTACCTCCTGTATTGTGAGCATGCACACCTCCTCCTTTACCACCGGACTCAAGCGTTTAGAGAGGGGATTCGTATCGACATAATTCCCTTCCGCCGCAGTGCGAATCCCGCGGAGCGTTTTTATATCACAGACGGTTCGAAAGAATTTCCTGTGGTATAAAAAAAAACCCCTCTCTGTATCTCTACAGAAAGGGACGAGTCTACTCATAGCTCGCGGTTCCACCCTACTTGAGCTGACAATACGTCAGAACCACTTCATTGTGATGATAACGGAATCACCGGACAGTTTTGCTGCCACTCAGAGGTAGTCTTCAAATGTTTCCGTGATAAGAAGCTTCCAGCACAAGGCTTCTCTCTCTGTAACCTTTCACATTCTACTCGTCTCTTCAACGTGTTTTGTAATATATGGTTATTATAACACTGCGATTTTATTTGTCAAACATTTTTGTCTGAAATATCCGGAGGCATAATCTCAACCAATAATATATGCAGGCAAAAAATTCCCGTACCAGATAATTCGCCTGAAGCACTGGATTGCTGGATGCCGCTATCCCCCGGATATTCTGATATCCGAGACTTTTCGCGATCATCAAAGCCCGATACATGTGGAAATCATTCGTGACAAGCCCGATCCGCCCCTTCCGGTCAGGAATAAATGCCGCGCTGAAGGACAGATTCTCCTGTGTCGTCGTTGATTTGTCCTCCAAAATGATTCTCTCGGATTCCACGCCATGTTCTGACAGGTACGCCGCCATCGCAGCAGCCTCCGGTATGTCTTCGCCCTTGCCCTGTCCGCCGGAGACGATTGCCCTTGCATCCGGATTATCTTCCAGATACCGAAGTGCCTGTATCAGCCGCCGTTCAAGTGAGTTGGTTATCCTCGTTCCCCGGACCTGTGCTCCCAAAACGATAATGTATTCCAGACCGTCCTCCGCCTTTTTGAGCATGGCAGAGCAGATCAGCCCCTCCACAACCAGAAAGCAACAGACAAAGACTGTCGCAGCCACAATGAGATATCTGCAGACCGTTTCCGGCAGGACCGGCAGCAGAAAGGACAATGCCAGCAGTGCCAGCCCGGAGAGCAACCAAAAAAGAAGAAATGTACTATTCCTTCTTTTGGTGTAAATCCTTATTAAAATGTAATATGCCAGACAGCATATACTCAGGATAAACAGAATTATTTGCCACAGCATTTTTTGTATTTCTTTCCACTTCCGCATGGGCACGGATCATTTCTTCCGATCTTCTTTTCCTTTACGATAGTCCCGGATTTTTTCTGCTCCAGATACAGTGCTTTTTTCTGCTCCGCATCGAAGATCTCGTTCCACTGCGGAAGCTCATATAACCAGTCTGCCTTGGCATCGACCATATTTTTGTACAGTTTTTCTTTGTCGAACGCAAGACTTACCTCTGTGTTTTCATCCATCGTCTCAATCGGGTTCTCAATCTTCAGGCTGTCGTTGATTCCATCCAGAAATCCAACCATAGTCATGACTGTCTGTCCATATTTTTCAGCCAGCTCCTTTACTGTCCCCTTTACTTCCGTATCCGGCGCATTCAGTAACTGCTCGTAGATTTCTTTCTCAATATTGAAATATCCTGCCCAGAAATTCTGCAGCTGTGCATTGTCCATCTCTTTGGAATACGCCGTATCTCTCCATTGCTCTAATAAACTTTTCTCTTCGTTTGCCATTTTAAAAACTCCTTTGTTTCCACGTCTTTTTTTATTTCCATCTGATTATATAACGAAACCGGGGTATAGTAAAGTCATTTTTACTATACCCCGATTGCATTTTACGGATTTTTCTTATATAATAAAGCAATCTCTCGAAGCAGACTGTGTCGGCTGCAGCAGAAACGCAGTCCCGTAATTTCACGATATTAACCGGTTGTCTGCTTCGCCCGGCCAGCTGCTGACATTATATTTCGAAAGGACATTCTTATGAAAAAGACAAAACGTATTCTCGCCCTGATTGGCGCCCTCCTTCTTGCAGGCATGTACATAAGCACTCTGATTTTCGCGTTTATTGGTAGCCCTGCTGCTGTCGATCTGCTCAAAATTTCCGTTGCCTGCACCATCTTTCTCCCGGTTCTGCTGTACGCCTGCTCTCTGGTCTATCGATTATCCCGAAAAGACAAGGACGATGATTCTTCAGCGCAATAAGATGCTTCTCTGCTCTTTCATCTGCCTACATGCAAAATTCCGCAAATGTAAGAGCAGTCCAATTCTCCGGTATCTCTGGTACTTTACTATTTCTTCTTTTCTCTTTATCCCGTATCAGTTTCTGTCTTTCCAGATACTCCTCCATGGTTATCATCTCTTGTCTGCACGATTCATTTTGATTCATAGCGATACCTCCATTTCTGTCGAATTTTTTACGCGTGAGCACTTCTCCTTCTCTTTTATTTTTTACTGTTCTTTTTTCCGCTCACCATACAGTATATTTTCGTTATCCTCAAAACATACCAACATTTTTTCATTTCGGCTCTTTTTCGGCATAACAAAAGAGCCTGAGAAAATTGTTCTCCCGGCTCTTTGTGCATGAATCCTGACTGACTCATTTCTTTTTTTATTTTTCGCGGTAAATGATTTCATCTCTTCCCGGTCCATTGCTGACCATGGTAATCGGATAGCCGATCTGTTCCTCAATAAACTCGATGTACTTTCTGCAGTTCTCCGGCAATTCTTCGTAATTCTTGATTCCACGGATGTCTGTCTGCCATCCTGGAAGAACCTTCAATACCGGTTTTGCCTTTTCAAGCAGATGTGTCGTCGGGAAATCAGTTGTCACTTCCCCATCAATCTCGTATCCCACACATACTGGAATCTCATCAAGATAGCCCAGTACATCCAGAACGGTAAATGCAACATCCGTTGTCCCCTGCATTCTGCAGCCATACTTGGACGCAACACAATCAAACCATCCCATACGACGCGGACGACCTGTTGTTGCTCCATATTCTCCACCGTCTCCGCCGCGTCTTCTGAGTTCATCTGCCTCTTCCCCGAAGATCTCGCTGACGAAAGCACCCGCACCGACTGCACTGGAGTATGCCTTGCAGACCGTGATGATCTGTTTAATCTCATACGGCGGGATTCCTGCTCCGATTGCTCCGTATGCTGCCAGTGTTGAAGAAGAGGTAACCATCGGATAGATTCCGTGATCCGGGTCTTTCAGTGAACCCAGCTGTCCTTCTAACAGCACTTCTTTTCCGTCCTTCATTGCATTGTGTAAAAACAGTGCAACATCACATACGTATGGCGCAACCATCTCTTTGTATTCCTGTAATTCTTTATATAAATCATCCGGATTAATCAGCGGTTTATGATAAAGATGTTCCAGCATCACGTTCTTCTGCTCCGCGATACGAACCACTTTTTCTTTCAGTAATTCATCGTCAAATAATTCGCTCACCTGGAAACCGATCTTTGCATATTTATCTGAGTAGAACGGTGCAATTCCGGATTTGGTCGAGCCAAAAGATTTTCCTCCGAGACGTTCTTCCTCATAAGCATCAAACAGTTTATGGTAAGACATTACCATCTGTGCTCTGTCTGAAACGAGTAACTTCGGTGCCGGAACTCCCTTGTCAGTAATGGATTTCACCTCAGCAAACAGTACCGGAATATCCAGTGCCACACCATTTCCGATGATACTTGTTGTATGATTATAAAACACACCTGACGGTAATGTGTGAAGTGCAAATTTACCGTAATCGTTCACGATTGTATGACCGGCATTCGCACCGCCCTGAAAGCGAACAATAATGTCTGCTTTCTCACCAAGCATGTCTGTGATTTTTCCCTTTCCTTCGTCTCCCCAGTTTGCTCCTACTACTGCTTTAACCATAATGATTCCTCCTGCGTGTGCATATTTTTCTGCAATCTGCCAATCTGCCTTGCTATTATACTATATTTTTAGGGTAATGTAAAATGGTATTTCCAATTACCAGCGTTGAGGAATAAATTTAATTGTGTCTATCCCTCATCTACTGTGTATGTTTTTTAGCACTTTATCCACATTTTCCTTGTTAACGCCTTTTGTTATGCACTTCGTATAGGTCCACGAAGCCAATCCTAAAAAAATGTGGATTATTCAGTTATTTCGTCTTTCATTTAACCACCACCTGTGCTAAAATAACCTTGTTATTCCAAGTACATTGTTGTGTACTTAAAAATGTAGGATACATCTTCATTCGTTACTGTCAGTCCGCGAAAACTTTCCAGTAGCCCTGAAGATGTATTTTTTATTGTCTGCTTAAGTTCTTTGATATA
>NZ_FQZY01000113.1 GCF_900142165.1 Hespellia stercorisuis DSM 15480 | reverse complement strand
TTTCCTTCTTCGGATGTCCAGGTAATTGCCTCGAATGAAGTATCATCCTTCTTCGTGATCTTCAGTTCTGCTCCGGCGATTTCTTTTCCGTTGATATCTTCCTTGCTGATCACGACCTCTTTTTCGACCGGAATCTTTTTGTTCGCGAATGAACAGGTTATGGTTGTTTTATTGCCGTCAACAACGGTAAGTTCGATATCATTTCCCTTTGCATCCTTGACTGTAATATTTGCCCAGTCAATTTTATCCTGTCCTGGGAACACTACATACTGCGGTGTTTTATTCAGATTATAGCCCCCTGGTGCCTCAGTCTCAACCACCTTGTAGACCGTATCCTTCAAAAGACCATCAGCTGTCTTATATCCTTTATTTTCCAAATCCGTCTGAGATTCGTCACTCTTATTACTGGTTATGTATTCACCCTTTTTCGTGCCTGCATCCAACTGATTCTTTGTCTTGTCAAACTTATAAGAATATATTTCAAACTTTGCATCACCCAGTGCATCACCGTATACATCCTCTGCATGCTTATAGATGACAATGGATACACCGCTGGAAGTAGATGTTCCACTGCTGGACTTTACTACCCCTGTTAATTCATTTGAAGTTTCATTTCCGCTTGCTGATACCCCGGAAAGTTTACAACTGTTTAATCCATTGTGCTCAGTGAAGCTGTCGCCTGCAGCGAGTTCCACTCTTGCCGTGTAAGTAACTGTATGCACTGCATTGTCAGATACCTGCATCGTCAGCGTTCTCTTCCCTGCATCGAAATCATATTTGTCGCTTGTGACAGTCTCTCCATCCAGTTTCAGTGAACCGATCTGGAAGGCCAGAGCCGATCCTAACGTGTCGGACAGAGTCAGCATATCACTGTCTTTGACAAGATCAAGTGCCTGCGGATTCACTTTAATCGTGTATTTTACATCCGGTGCAGTCTTGCCGGTATACTCTGCTGATTTGTCCAGAACATTCTGCTTTGTCCAGTTACTGGTTGCCTCCTTATTTTCACCATCTTTGCCATCAATTGTAATATGCGCATTATTTTTAAACTCATTATAATTGGTGTTATCTGCGGCCGCCTGATATTGATACTTGATTTTCACTTCATGCGTTTTTGCATATGCCACCAGTTCAGGTGAGAGTGTAAACGTCAATGTAGCTCCGTTCACTGCAACAGCCACCGGATACGACAGCTGCGTACCACCCTCATATGCTGTTGCAGAGCCGTCCACATAAGTGACGGTTGCCTGACCCTGTGTGACACGAATCGTATCGGTAATCGTAACATTTTCTGCTGTTTCCGGCAGCTTATTGAGGAACAGTACCCAGTTGAGTACGCCCTGCTCCCAGCCTGGGCCGCCCCATTCATAGCCTTTGCTCAGATACTGGTCAACATTATATGTATACTCACTGTAGCTGTGGCCCTTGTTTGTGCCGTCCACATACACATCTGCATTGTTGTGATACGTTGTGGTGGCAACTGGCTCATTGTTCATCACGGTCTTGATTGTGAACACAATCTTACCTTCACCTGCATTGCCAAAATCAAACCAGATATTCTGTGAATGATCGCTGCCGTTATTATAGCGTCCTTCATTATCTGTTGAAATAACAGGAGGGTTCTTTATACCTGCCGAAGTTGTTTCAGCAGCATCGAGCACGAAGCTTCCTTCTTTATATGTAATATCATTTCCGCTCGCATCCCAGAGCTGATCCTCTACCTTCAGGTTGTTCAATCCACCCTTCGGGACATTAACGGTAATCTTCCACTCTACTTCCTTGCTCTTATTGTCCGAAGTAACCGTAGATTTTGTAATATACGTCCAGTCTTTTCCGACCCCCACGGTCTTGTCATAATCCTGTGGGCTGCCATCGCCTAATGGAGTTACTGTTGCGGTATTTTTAATCTCTATCTTCGATATATCTGACGACGTAGTCGGTCTTGTCTGGTAAGTGATCTTATATTTCTTATCAGAACCATTCGGGAATGTATATCCATCTGCGCTGCTCAATTTCTCCCAGGTCATATCGATAGCGGAATCTACAAACTGATCCCTTTCATATGGATATGCACATTCCTGTACTTTAAATGATCCTTCTACAAATGTCTGATTATCCCCCAGTGTATCCTTTACCTTCGTTCCGGAAATATCCAGGTAATCACCATTATTATTTACGAATATGCTCCAATTGATCACATTGTTCTGCTCATCATAAGCACCATCTTTATAGCCCCAGGTCTTGTTCACCGGAACCACCTTGTTGTCACTGCCGCCATTTGGATCCTCGGTGCTTGTCACCTTAACGGTATTGCGGCGGTCATCATCCGATGATCCTTTGTATGCATTTTTGTCCAAAGTAACGGTGTATTTCACATACAGTTTCTGACCGTCTGTCATCTTAGCTACTTTGTATTCAAATCCACTTGCAGAAACGCTTGTCTGAGTGATGCCATCAGTGACCTGCTGGCTGCAGTCCGCATCGGAATAGAATTTCACCGAAGATGTATCCAACTGCAGGTATTGCCCCATAGTGTCTGTGATGACCACATTGTTCTGCTCACCTGTTGCGGTAACAGTCAAGATGAATGATCTCTTCATCTCATTTCCTGCGCCCTCTACTTTTGATGCATCACTCTTTGCTATACGAATGCCATCATTGCCGTTCTCACGGTCAACCGTTACCGGAAAGCTGCCGACACCTGGAAATTCAAAAGAGGCATCTCCTCCGTTGTTTCCGCCGGTAGCATCCTTTGTAAGCTGACCGGAAAATGTAAGTGTACCGCTGCGGTCAGACTCCTGACAGAATTTCTCAGAAGTGTACGTAAGCGTAATCATGCTGTTTTCAATCTTATAAGTTCCAACTGTCGTTCCGCCATTTTTCAATTCGCCCGAATCGTTCGTAAAATTGATCTTGACCGGCAGCTGATAGGTAAAAGAATCACCTTTTACAATTACGGTATCATTGCTGAATGCCCAACCGAGAACTACAGCAACATCACCGTACTTCACATTTACAGGCTGTCCCGGTTTCACTTCTGTACCGTTAATCTTAATCGTTGCAGTTACAGAGCTTGCAGTTTCCTCCAGATTTTTCTCTGTGGCCTGCACTGCGCTTTCATCCTCGCCTATTGCCTGCACATCACCTTCTGTGGCCGCTGCGATATCCTCTGCAGACGGTTGCTCTGCTGTCTCGCCTTTTGCTGCGTCTTCTGCAGCTTTCTTTTCAGCCTCATTCTGTGCTTTCAGCTCATCGCGGGTGATTGTAACTTCTCCCTCCAGAAGTTCTCCACCTTGATTCTGAAATTCTTCTACGGACATCTCTGTCCCATCCTCAAAAATAACAGTTACATCATTCTGTAATGTTACAATAATCTTTTCATCCTGCCAGTTTGCAAATCGTTCTACCGATGTGCTCTCCGCCTCCGTAGAATCTACTGATTTCACGTCGGTATCAGATTGTCCGACAGAAGATGCGGCTGCATCATTCTCTTTGTTTGCTGCCGGCATATTTGTCATGTCTGTTTCACCTGTATATGCTAATGTTGTAAAAGATGACGAACTAAACACCATCGCGCACAACAGCAATATACTGATGCATCTCTTCAAGCTTTTTTTCATGTCTTTCTTCCTCTTTCCGTGCTTTACTCAGTTACTGTCCTGTGTTTTTCAAAAACACTTTAAAATCTATATAAAACCGTAATTTCGGTTTGTTTTCATAAGAATTTACCGCAGCAGTCACGAACCCCGCGGAGCGTTTTCTTATTATAGGAAGTTCGAAGGAATTTCCTATAATTAAAAAATCCGCCACGACCCAAAGGGTAATGACGGTTTTACCTGCAAATTAGTCCCAAACATAAGGCACCAAAGCAATATGAAGTGTTCTCAGACTGCAACACCCAGCTCAACGCTATGCTTTATCCCTTTTCGGCAACTTCTCTATAAAGAACTCTGCCATGAATGGAACTATACTTGCCTAACTCTTCAGCATCTTCCTAACCTATTCCTCTATGCTCTCTTCCCGAAAAAATATATGCTTTTTTACTTCTGCTCACTGAATTTTTTCTGCCGAATCCAAAATCGGATCTCTTATTATAAGCCATTTTATTCACCTCTGTGTATGATTAAAAGTTCGCTGTCTATTCAAAGGACTATGTGTTTTGTTCCCACTCTTAAATACTTGAGAATGACGATTTTTTAGATATTATCTCAGTCATTTTTTAGTATTACTTGAGGAGACACTATAGCACATTTTTTCTTTTTTTTCAATTACATTGTGAAAAAAATACACTCTTTATGAAAAAAATCCTCGTTATACTTTTATATTTTATGATTCTTCTTTTGTTCTCCCTTCACAAGAAATACTGCAATTGCCAGCAGACAAAGCGTTCCTGCGGACATTGCAAGAAATGTGATATTCAGCCCGTGGATCAGCGCATGCGCTCCATATGTAGCAGCAGACTTTTTGGCAGCCATCGTCATAATTCCAACAAAGACCGCGGCACCGATTGCGCCCGCAATCGTTCTGAGCGAAGCCAGCAGTGCCGTCGCATCGGCGGTATGATGAGCGGGCACATGGCTGGTCCCCCAGGTCACCAGAGGCATCATCAGGCATCCAATCGACACACAGCGGATCACATTCAGCACTGCCGGTATCACCAGCGGCACCTCCATCGTCACAAAGACCATTCCCAGATTGCTGAGGAGCATACATGCCGCACCTGTCACAAACAGCTTCTTCATTCCCAGCTTATCATACATTTTCCCGGCCATCGGGCTGAACACTGCCATCGCAAGAGATCCCGGAAGCGTCACCAGCCCGGAGGTCGTTGCCGAAAATCCCAGTATGGACTGCACAAAGACCGGCATAATGACAGAAGAGCCCATCATTACCAGATACAACAGCATGCTGCCGAGCACGCTCAATGTAAACTCTTTGTATTTCAGGATCCGCAGTTCCAGGAACGGCTGGTCGATATGAAACTGCCGGTAAGCGAACAGAATCCCTCCAACAACACCGATCAGCAGCGCCGCCATGATCGGTGCACTGAACAGTCCATATGTGCTGATATTGCCAATTCCGAGCGTAATCCCTCCGAACGCAAATGCGCTCAGAACAAAAGAGACTACATCGAACTTTTTCCTGCAGGTATCTAACACGTCATCAAATGCGAATATCCCAAATACAAACGAGATGCTCATAATCACTATGGCAACATAGAAGATACTTCTCCATCCGGTCAGATCGATCAGGACACCGGCAAGTGTCGGTGCGATGACCGGCGCCGCGCTCACCGAAAGTCCATACCATCCCATGATTGTTCCCTTCTTTTCAATGGGATAGATGGTCAGGAGAATGACCTGTGCCATTGCCGTCATGATGCCGTTCCCCACAGCCTGCAATACCCGTCCGCACATCATAATGAGAAATGTAGGCGCGATGGTACAAATCACCAGCCCCGCAATAAAAGCGCTCATTCCAGTCAGATACAATCTCTTTGTGGGAAACCGGGTAATCAGAAATGCTGTCAGGGGCATGGTGATTCCCATCGCCAGCGAATAGCCGCTGGTCAGCCACTGTCCGGTCGATACGCCGATATGCAGGTCTGTGGTGATGGCTGGCAGAGCCGTTGTCAGTGCGGTCGCAAGCATGGAGGATGCGATACACGAAATCAAAATGTTTAAAAAAATCAAGGTTCTTCTTTTATTGGTCACAATATTGCCGTTCATTATAATTCCTTCTTTCCTGACTGCTTCTGTTCATAATAGGACAGAACTCTTTTCTTAAGCTCCATGTACTGTCTGAAATCCTCTTCTCCCAATGCGTCAATCAAATCCGACACACTGTTCTCGAATGTTTTCTGCATCAGAAGATTCTTTTCAATTCCTGCAGGCAATATCTTCACCAGAGTCTGTCTGTGACTGTCTGGATCCTGATAGCGCCTGACCAACTCTCTTTTTTCCAGATTTTTCAGAATCACTGCGGTTCTCGCCGAGCTGACGTTCAGAATCTTACTTATTTCTTTTGGGTTCACATCTGCCTCCGCTTTCGTCAAATAACGGAGCACGTAATTCTCTCCCTTGACCGATTCCGTCAGAATCGATGCATTTTTTAATTTCGCAAGAGATTGCTGTAATGCTGCAAATTCCTCTATGTATGCTTTCTTATCCATGATATCCTCCTATTGTTTTTTGATTGCTAATGCCGTTAGTAATTAAAACATATTTTATCTGGAATGTCAATATGTTCAAAAAAATCTGAAGAGTTCTCCTGTCAGGCGAAATGCAAAACCCCCACAAAATAGTATGGGGCTGTAAAAAACGACCACACCAATTTGTGTGATCGTTCGTCTGCACTTTATTTTAGATAATTATTAATTCTACTACTTTGCCTCCGCTGCCTCAAAGCGTTCCGCAACATCTTTTAAATAATCAATAATGGATAAATGCTGCGGACAGACTCCTTCGCATTGACTGCAGGCAATGCACTCGCTTGCCTTTCCAAATGTCTTCGTAAGGTTATTGTAGTACTCTCCCTGTGGTGTCCACGCCTTCCCTTCTGTCTCCTGAAGATCCGCATTATAGAGTGAAAAATATTTTGGAATCTGAATCTTCATCGGACATCCATCGATACAATAGGAACATCCGGTACAGGGAATGGCAATCGTGGAATTAATTGCTGTTACCGCTTTTTGGATTCGTTCCTCTTCTTCCGCATTGATCGGCTGAAAATCACTCATATATCCTGTATTATCAAGCAGCTGCTCCATATCAGACATACCGGATAATACCAGTTTTACATTATCAAGACTGGCAGCAAAGCGAATTGCCCAGGAAGGAACAGAACGCTCCGGTGCATATTCTTTGAACATCTTTTCCACTTCTTCCGGCACATCCGCAAGTGTTCCACCCTTTACAGGTTCCATTACGATCACCGGCTTGTTGTGCTTTACGGCAACTTCATAACATTTGCGGGATTGGACGCCAACACTGTCCCAGTCCAGATAGTTGATCTGAAGCTGTACAAACTCAAATTCCGGGTGTTCTGTCAGCACTTTATCCAGCAGTTCCGGACCGTCATGGAACGAAAATCCTATATGCTTTACCAGACCCTGTTCCTTTTTATCCACAAGCCACTTAAAACAATCCAGTTTGTTGTAAGTCTCAATGCTGTGGGAATTGATGTCGTGCAGCAGATAGAAGTCAAAATACTCTACCCCCGTCTTTTCTCTCTGCTCATTAAAAATACGGTCCCGGTCCATCTTATTCTCCAGAAATCCTGCATGTAACTTCGTAGCCAAAGTATAGCTGTCTCTTGGATGACGGCTTACCAGCGCTTCTTTTGCTGCATTCTCGCTTTTAAATCCACAGTACATCCATGCGGTGTCAAAATAAGCAAACCCTTTTTCGATAAATGTGTCTACCATCTCTTTTACCTGCTCTATATCTATCTTAGACGCATCATCCTTATCCAGTGACGGTAATCTCATCAAGCCAAATCCTAATTTTTTCCTGCTCCATTCCATGTGCTATATCCTCCTGCAAATATATAATCATCGCTGCTCTTTTTTATTATAATGACTCTTCATTTTTTGTCCAATACTTATTTTGAATATAGTGCAATACAAAAAAAACATAACCGCTTTTATTTTCATATTACTTTTATACCAAACACTTATAACCTGTCAGCATTTCCACTTAGTTCCTCATAAATCGCATCCTCATTGTACTCTGATGCATAGTGGCCCACCGCAGTTACGAGGCGTTCAATATAGGCTTCCTCTTCTTCCAATGCATCTGCAATCTCTGCACAGCTCTGTCCTTTTTGAACTTTTTTCCAAACCAACTGAATCAGTTTTCTCACTTCCCCGTGAACCCTCACATAACTGAAGTCACATGCTTCCTGTTTCGGCGTAAATCGCCACAATAAATGCTGGTCTTATGCTTACTCCACAGGCGTAGATTATACTGTTTGGACAGTTCCTGCCCTACAGTTTTTTGTTTGTTTTATTAAGTAACATTTTTTATGCTGCCATTTGGCAGTACATCTCATACCCTTTCTTTCTAATGTTGATCGCTGCGTTTAAGTCTCGATCCAGGTTCATTCCACACTTACATATATATCGTCTCTGTTCCAATGATATTTCCTTCACGCTCCCACATCGACTGCAAGTTTTGGAGGATGGATACCATTTATCAACAACCATCAGCTGTTTTCCGCGATCTGCAAGTTTATA
>NZ_FQZY01000050.1 GCF_900142165.1 Hespellia stercorisuis DSM 15480 | reverse complement strand
TTCAGACCACCTTCTTCCTTGTGTTTTATGTCTCCATTGTACTAAAAACTCAGGAAAAAAGCGAATTCACATAGATTCACCTATGGTGAAAATGACTGTGGATAAGTAATGTTTTTCAATGTTCAGTTGTTGTTAAATATATTCAAAAGCCATAGAATTTGGCTTTGAATCAGAGTTATTTGAAAGATTGAAAGAGTAATCCACAATGAATTAAATTATTCAATCACAAACAATTGGTTATCCACCAATTACCGAAATAATATCGCAAAACAGGTTTTAAAAATTCTCTGTTTTGTACAAAAATTAATTAGTTCCCCAAGGGGGTTCTGAACAGTTACGTTAACGGAAAGAAAAGCACCCGCGGCCGATATTTTGGTTCCCGGGGAAACGGAATTGGCGGAACCTCTATATTGCAGCCACTTGATGTCATAAAAGAAGTTGATATGACTGTAGCCACTCCCGGTATGACACTGTTAATAACCGATACAACCGGCACGACCCGCTGTATGTTCCAGCTCGACACAAATGGCAGATTTCATTCAATCCCGCTGTCAGAAAACGGACTTGCTCTCGTAACATTGATTGAAAACACCTGCGAGGACTCGAATGTTTCCGTGCTGTATATTGGTGGAACCGGCGGCAGCGCCCGCGGTGGAGTCACCCGAAAACCAATCGAACTAACCAAAGCTATTCACGATGGGAAAGCTCATTTGACAATCGGTGGTGCCAATGCATTTGTGATGCCCGGCGGCGGAATCAACTTCATGGTCGATACCGGAAAAGTCGTTCCCAACAGCTTCACCTGGGTACCTACTCCCGCCACTGTCGCACCAGTCGAATACACAATGACCAAAACAGATTACGAGGCAATCGGCGGACATATGGACGCCATTCAGAATCTCGACGACTTGAAAGGGGCGTGACACAAATGATTGACGTACTGCCCGATGGCAGATTGCTGCTTGACTACGGCCCGGTATCAATGTTAATCACCTCCTCCAAAAATGGTATCATGCAGTCTACTATCGGGCCGAAGTGTCATCAGGTTGTGGAGAACTGCCTTCAGGATATTCACAGAGATCTGCCTGTTTTAACTCAGAAATCACCCGCTGTTGACCCCCGGCTGCTCACCCCGTGCGGTGCCGCCATGCTGGAAAGCATCTTTTGTACTGATATGGCAGACCTCACTCCAATGGCCGCTGTAGCCGGAACCATTGCTGATTGTGTAGCCGACACCTTTGCCACGGATTCAGATCAGGTAATCGTCAACAACGGGGGCGACATTGCGCTTCGGCTTGCTCCTGGACAAAATGTGACCCTGGACATCAGCGCCGCACTTTCCGCAGCATCCCCCTTTCAGTCCTGCCGGATTGCAGCAGAAGACGCCATCGGCGGCATTGCAACCAGCGGTCTGGGGGGCAGAAGCTTTACAAAGGGCATCGCCGATTCAGTCACCGTATTCGCTGACTGCTGCCGGACTGCCGACGCCATCGCTACATACCTGGCCAATTCTACACATATTGAATCGCCAAATGTGTTATCTATCCGGGCAGAGTTACTTGACCCTGACAGCGATATTGCCGGCGACCTGATCACCTTTCAGGTAAATGATCTGTCTGAAGCGGAAATACAAACCGCCACAGACCAGCTTCTATACCGTTGTCAGATATTGTCACAAAAACAATCATTTAAAATGATTGCATGTATCCAATCTCATTACATTTGTTTTCCAGATGTATTGACATAAAAACTTATTTCACAGTCAAAAGAAAGGACGGATTATTATGGAAAATTTATCCATCAGAAAAATCGTTACCAATGTAGAAGAAACTTATTTTGAAGGTTTTACAAAATTAGACACTCCCATTAAGAAATGCAGTGTTGCCGCCGTTATTAAAAATCCATTTGCAGGTTCTTATGTAGAAGATTTAAGTGCACTGACAGACATTGGTGAATATCTGGGCGGCTATCTGACTCGACTGGCTGTCGAAGCCATGAACATCGCCCCGTCTGACGCAAACAGCTATGGCAAAGGCGCCATCATAGGTTTAAACGGTGAATTAGAGCACGGTGCCGCTATCCTGCACCCGAAACTCGGCAAGCCTATGAGAGAACAGGTAAATGGCGGGAAAGCCATTATCCCCTCTGCGAAAAAAGCAGGACCTGCCGGTACTTCACTCGATGTGCCACTCCATTACAAAGATGCAGCGTTTGTCCGTACTCACTACGATGCGATGGAGGTTCGTATTCCAGATGCACCCAAAGCAGATGAAATTGTCGTTGCAATTGTCGTGACCAACGGCGGCCGCCCACATCCAAGAATTGGCGGTTTACAGGTAAGTGAAATCAAAGGCGAAGATGGACTCCGATAAGAAAGAAATGAGGTAAAGCATGAACATAGGTTTTATCGGATTAGGTGCGATGGGCGGTCCCATGGCATCTAATCTGTTACAAATCAGCAATAAAGTATATGTATATGACACACAAAGAGAAGCGGCGGCCGCGCTGGAAGAAAAAGGGGCTGTCTATTGCAGCACATTAAAAACGCTGGCCCAGCACTGTGATTATATTCTCACCTCACTTCCCAACGGAAGTATTGTAGAGTCCGTCATGACCGGTGAAGAGGGGATCTTTTCTTCCTGCGCTGCCCAAACAACAATTATTGACTTAAGCAGTGTTGCACCTTCTACTTCACAGAAACTGGCAAAGCTTGCACAACACTATCAACTCTTCTATCTGGACGCCCCTGTCAGCGGCGGTGTTGCCGGTGCCAAATCAGGTACCCTGACCTTTATGATAGGCGGAAACAAAACTGTTTACGAAAACGCCCGGCCGATTTTCGATTGTCTCGGTAAAACCTGTTTCCATGTTGGAGATGTCGGTGCCGGCGATGCCATGAAAATCATAAACAACCTGCTTTTGGGCTGCAATATGGCTGCACTGTCCGAAGCGTTCACGCTCGGAAAAAAATGTGGTCTCGACCCACAAATGATGTATGACATTATCAAAGTCAGTTCTGGACGCAGTTATGCATTGGAAGCCAAAACAGAAAAATTCATCCTGGCAGATCAATACGAGGGCGGTTTTTCAATTAATCTGCAGCACAAAGATCTGAATCTGGCTCTGGAAGCTGCCAAAGATACCACAACTCCAGTTCCAATGACATCTTCTGCCACTCAGATCTATGAGGTTGCCAAGACAATGGAATACGGAACGTCCGATATCTCCGCGTTAGTAAAAGTCTGGTCTGATATCAATCAGCTCTAGTGCACCAGGAAGTGCCCGCACTGTTTTCTGGGATCCTGCAAAATTTCCAGCAGTCCGGCTGCTCACAGCAGAAAACAAAACAGCAGCCTGCAGGAGGCTGCTGTCTTAATATTTTTCTATATTACGCTTTACTTCTGTTCTTAAACATATCCGTCGCCACCGCAAAGATGATCAGCACACCACTCGTGATCTCCAGAATATGTGTATTTAATCCAAACTGAACTCCGGCATTGTTGATAATAACCATCAGAATCGTACCAAGTACCGTTCCGCTGATTGCTCCCCGCCCGCCGGCAAGTGATGCTCCACCGATAACAGCTGCTGCAATCGCGTTCATATCGTATCCCTCACCACCTGTCGGCAGTGCACTCTGCACACGTGCTGCAAGCATAACACCTGCGATACCATATAACAGACCGGCCAGTGCATAGACTCCGTAGTAAACTCTTCTGACTTTGATTCCGCAAAGTTTGGCAACTTCTTCGCCACTTCCGAGAACATACAGATTTCTTCCGAATACTCCGTATCGCAGCATCAGGAATACCAGAATGGCCACAACGATCCAGATCACTGCCAGTATTGGGAAAAATCCACCGATCGCATCGTCGCCCATTTTCAGGATCTTTTCATTCAGTCCGCTGACTGTCAGGGCCTTACTGATAATCTTGATCATTCCCCGGATAATTGTCTGTGTACCGAGCGTGGCGATCATCGGCGGCACCTTAAATTCATAAATAATGATACCGTTGATCAGACCGGCAAGCACCGAAACAATGATCGCAATGATCAATGTAAGGTAAAAATTCATTCCGGTATCTCTCTGAAGCAGTGCCAACACCATACAGGATAATCCTGTGATCGCACCACCACTGATATCAATACCACCGGTGATGATGATCAGCGTCTGAGCCACGGCAAGCACACCGATAATTGCGCATTGCTTCATCAGGTTTGTCATATTATACATTGTAAAGAAATTATCTGTGCAGACAGATGTAATAACAAACAGGGCAATGACAATAACCCCCAACGTAAATTCCGTTTTCTTCATCGTTTCTTTCAACGAAGCAGTTTTGGTCTTTGTAGTACTCATAATCTTCCTCCTTGTATTATCCTTCGATTGAAGCTTTCCGCAATACATCCTCTTCCTTTAAGCTTGCCAGTTCTTCTTTATTGAACTCTCCCGTGATCTGCCCCTGTGCCATTACGATCAGGTGATCCGCCAGGCCCATGACCTCCGGCAGATACGAAGAAATCAGTATAATCCCCTTTCCCTTTGCCGCAAGTCTTTCCACAATTTTATAGATTTCTTCCTTCGCTCCAACGTCCACACCAACTGTCGGCTCGTCAAAAATCAAAATGTCCGGATTGCAGCACAGCAATTTTGCGATAACCACTTTCTGCTGGTTTCCACCCGAAAGATTACCGACCAGCTGCATCACGCTCGGAGTCTTTACGTTGACCCGTTTCGAGAAATCATTCGCCCTCTCGTCCTCTTTCTTCAGAGATATAAAACCAGCCTTACTGATCATGTCATATGAATTCATATTAATATTTGTCTTAATCGGAAGATGCAGTGCCAGTCCGTCTGCCCGTCGGTCCTCTGTCAGGAAACTGATTCTATGATCCATCGCATCGCCGGGGTTCTTGATGCTGACCTTCTCTCCCTTAATATATATGTCTCCGGTAAGTCTTTTTTCAACACCACAGAGCGCCCTCATGATCTCACTTCGTCCGGCACCTACCAGACCGACGAATCCAAGAATTTCTCCTGCATGCAGCTTGAAATTAATATTTTTAAAATTCTTCGTGTCGCTGAAGTTCTCAACCCTCAGAATTTCCTTTCCTATTTTCTGATGCTCAATATTATAGATGTCAGACATCTCCCGTCCCACCATCATTGTTATGAGCGAATCCTTTGTCACTTCCTCAATTGGTTTCGTATCAACATACGTACCGTCTTTTAAAATCGTAACGCTGTCGCAGATATCCATAATTTCCTCTAATCGATGGGAAATGTAGATGATGCTCACGCCTTTTTCTTTTAATTCTTTTATGAACTTAAATAAAGTATCAACTTTTTCGTTCTCCAGTAATGCAGTCGGCTCATCAAAGATAACGAGTCGGATATCCTCATTCACTGATATTTTACTGATTGTTACCATCGCCTGCATGGCGATCGGCAGATTTCTGATTTTGTCCAGTGGATCGACCTTCATGTCGAACTTATCCACAATCACCTGACTGTCCTGCTGCATTTTCTTCCAGTCCACACTGCCCAGCTTTGTTGTCGGTGGTTTTCCCAGGAAATAGTTTTCTGCAATACTCAGATCCGGTGCGATATTTACATTTTGATAATTGGCATACACGCCATGGTTCTGGGCTTCCAGTGCATTCTCGTTCACAACCCATTCCCCATTATAGTTCATTGAGATTGTTCCCTTTTCCGGTTTTTCAACACCCATAATACACTTGATCAGCGTCGATTTTCCCGCTCCGTTTTCTCCGACCAGAGCACGGATTTCACCTTTTTTAATTTCAAAACTGACATCATTTAACGCTGTAACGCCCGGATAAATTTTACTGATATGTTCAATTTTTAAAATCGTGTCCTGCATAATCATTCCTCTTTTATTTAGAAAAAGATAACTGTACCTGCTTATTAGAGATACAGTTATCTTTCATTTACAAGGTTACTTTCGTTTCACCGTATAAAGTTATTATTTCTGTAACCGAGTTGGATCCAGTAAATCCTGCATATCTGCATCATCCATGTTATCAGCCGTGATAACTACCGGCGGGCAGTTGATCTGTTTCTCTGACTCCGGATTCTTGCCGTCTTTCAATGTCCGAATTGCATTCTCCATACACTGATATCCCTGTGCGTAAGCATCCTGAACAATGATTCCGTCGAGTGTGCCGCCCTTCAGTGCACTGATCTCTGTATCATCCGAATCGACTGCTATAGATACAAACTTATCGCTAACCGATGCTGATTTTACTGCAAGGCATACGCCGTCACCTGTAATGTTGTTTCCTGAATACATACCGATCAGGTCTTTGCCAAATGTAGAGATAATATTCTCAGCGTTAGACTGTGCTGTCTCAACAACGTTTCCATTATAATATGTATCTGTCAGTGTCAGATCCGGTGCGTTTTTCTCCATATAGTCGCGGAAACTCTGTACTCTGTGATTCAGTGCCTCGTTCTCAACGTTTGTGTTGATTCCAATTGTTCCTGCAGATGTCTCCATGCCCTTTGCTTTCATTGCATCCAGGAATGCCTGTGCTGCCATCTCGCCGATGGTATCATTTGAGCAGTAGTAGAACTGATTGTAGCTTTCCTCGTTTGCCCCGTCATCGCCAACTCCAAGTCCGCAGTTAACAAAGTTCAGGATGATTCCACTTTGTGTTGCTTCTTTTGCCTTCGGGATCGTCGCATCAATTGCAAGTGTTGCTGTTACAATTGCATCCGGCTGTTTCGCGATGGTCTCCTCAAACGCTGTCACATAATCCTCTGTCTGGCTTTCTTCTGCCGGTCCGACTGTTGTAAGATTTACCTTAACTCCCAACTCATCTTCCATGTCTTTTGCTGCGTTTTCAATTCCGATTCCTACGTAGGTCCAGAACTGTGAAGCGGTTGAAGGGGTCAGATATACAATATCGTAACTATCCCCACCTGCTTTTGCCGTGTCAGAACCGCCACCCGACTTCTTGCTGCTTGAACACGCTGCCAGTGAAACCACCATTGCTGCTGCCATTACCATTGCCAAAATACGTTTTTTCATAACTTCTCCTCCTTTGTTTTGTATATTATTTGTCCGCTGACAATAATATTTTTATTGAGTTTCCGTTTTCTTACAACACGCCTTTTTGGAGAATAAAGCATCCGTATGGCTGACGCTCGCTCGTACATACCGTCAGATAAGCTTTTCCGGCTTTCTCATAGAATTTCGACCGCTCAATTTCTCCAACGCATTTCGCATCGTATCCGCTCTTCTCTGTAACCGCGATCACATCATCCCATACTTTCGGGCGATCCATCTCTACGCCCGCATCCTTGTCCGGAATCATGTACTCGACCGGGTGCTCACAGTAATCAGCATCAAGCGGCATAAGCTGCAGAATCGCCTCGATCATCTCCGGAGCGGTATTTCCTTTCGCCTGAATACTTACCCCATTCGGTGTCTTGCTGATCGGAGGGTAGAAGTCATCTGCAATGATCAGGATGTCTCCGTGTCCCATATCCGCCAGTGCTTTCAGTAAATCAGATCCAATTCTTGTCGGTATTCCTTTTAACATTTCTCTTCCTCCTGCTCTTTTAGAAATTGCTCGATTTCCTCCCGTTCAGGCATCGACGGTGTCGTCCCCAGCTTTTGAACCGACAGTGCCGCCAGTGCACTCGCAAATTCTGCTGCCTTCCACAAGTCTTTTCCCTCTGCCAGTGCTGCCAGCAGACCTCCGTTAAATGCGTCACCCGCACCGGTCGTATCTACTGCATCCACCTTGAACGGCGGTATAATCTCTTCTCTTCCCTCCGAGGAAACAAAGGCTCCCCGTGATCCCAGTGTGATCACGACATCTTTCACGCCTTTTTTCCTGAAATGCGCAGCGGCTTCTTTTGCCGATTCCAGTCCATCAACATGAACACCGGTCATTTCCTCCGCTTCTACTTCATTTGGAGTTACCATATATACTTTGGATAAAAATTCATCTGTAATCTCTGAATATGGAGCGGTGTTCACAATCACCCTGCAGCCATATTTGTTCGCCAGACCGACTACTCTTTCATTGGCATCCTGATTCACTTCCAACTGAAGCAGCACGTATTCTGCTTCTTTCAAAAGAGGTTCCAGTTTGTCCGTATCCGCCTCTGTAATTGTGTTGCAGGCACCTGGAACAATGATAATTTCATTCTGGCTCGTGTTCTCGTCCACCAGAATCAATGCAATTCCTGTCTCTGCATCCTCTGTGAAAAACAAGTGATCTTTGGGCATCCCAAGCGCATCCATTGTGTTTAAAGCCTGGTCAGCAAAGGTATCTTTTCCAAGTTTTGTGACCATTACGACATCTGCTCCGGCCTTATGTGCAGCGACTCCCTGATTGAATCCTTTTCCTCCGGGTCCCATCTTGAACATTGAGCCCTTCACCGTCTCGCCTGCAATCGGCAGATGCGGACTTCTCGCCATCAGATCCACCACAAAACTCCCAAATACCACTGCTTTTCCCATTTCACTTACCTCCAGATTTTTATTTTTTTTCAGATCCCCGCAGGATCAAAGACGTCTGTACATAATTGCGTCGTTTTACGGTTCTCTCTTTGCTTCCATTCTGTATTGCCTCGAATCTTCGCTCCAACAGTTCCATTGCCTCACACCCCATATCGTATACCGGCCTGCTCACAACAGAAAGTTTGATATTTGTATACTGAAGTTCTCTTATGTCGTCAAATCCTACCAGCGAAATGTCGCGGGACAATTTCATATCCCTTTCAGACAGATATTTCAGACACCCCAGTGTCGTCATATTGTTACACGAAAAAATGGCTGTCGGCGGGTCCTTCCGCTCCATGAGCTTCTTCATCGCTTTGTATGATTTCTCTTCGTTGAACTCACCGCATATGATGTATTCCGGTCTGATAGCGATCCCATTCGCCTCGAGTGCACGTTTGTACCCTTTCAGACGATTGTGTCCGGGTCGTGATGTCTCCGGACCGGTGATTGTCGCAATCTTTTTATGTCCTTCTTTGATCAGACATTCCACCGCACCATAGCTGCCTTCTTCGTCCTCCGAAAAAACGCCGTCAAATTTACTTCCCATAATATCCCGGTCGATCAGTATGACCGGAACACCCTTTTCCTCAAAATTCTCCAGCATCTCTTCTGTAATGCTGTCATTCTCGGAGACAGGAATGATTATCAATCCGCGCATCATCTCTATCTGCAGGGAACTGAGGATCTGGTGCTCCCGATCCGGACATTCATCCGTACCAAACATGAAAATATTGTAGTTGTACTCCTTCGCTCTGTCCGATATCCCGTGGAGTATCTTCCCGAAGAACGGATTCTCAATATCCGGAACCAGAAATGCAATATTCTGTGAGACCCCGACGCTGAGATTGCGTGCCAGTGCATTTGGCACATAGTTTTTTCCGTTAATGACCTTTTGTATTTTTTCTCTCGTCTCTTTTTTTACATTTTTATTCCCGTTGAGTACGCGAGATACCGTACTTGCTGAAACGCCTGCCTCTTTGGCTATGTCGTAAATGTTCATGTTTTTTCTCCCATGCCCCTTTTGCAACCGCTTTCATCAATTTGTAATTTCAATATAACACCGTGCATACCCGGTGTCAATCACAAAACTGATTTTCATTTGCATTTTGGCTATTATTGTAGATTTCTTTTCGTTTTCTTTGTGCAATATTAACATATTTCATTTCTTCTTTTCTTTGCAACCGCTTTCATCATTTCAGTTTCATTCTGTGCCGAGCCGCAGCCGCAGTGAGCAGTCCGCCCCCTTTCTCTCATTGATTTCATATGTTAATACATTGGCACCATTATATTTTATAGGTCTTTTTATGTCAATTTTTCCATTGCATTTTCAAGGCAGCTGTGCTATACTATCAACCGTTCTAATGCCCCTAAAAACAAGGTCTTAAGGGCAAAGTCAAATCGTGTGTTCGTGACCTTCCACACGTAAAACAAAACTAAAGGAGATAATTGAATATGAAAGAATTTAAAGAAAACAAGGTTTTATTTATGGCTCAGGCGGCTATGATCGCTGCAATCTACGTCGTGCTCACCGTTTTGTTCGCCCCCATAAGCTTCGGGGAAGTACAGGTGCGTTTTGCGGAGGCACTGACAATCCTCCCGTTCTTTACACCGGCCGCAATCCCAGGATTATTCATCGGCTGCCTGTTCGGTAACATCTACGGCGGAGCGATCCTCCCGGATATCATCTTCGGCAGCCTCGCAACTTTGGTCGGCGCACTCATCACTTACATGCTGCGCAACCGGAACAAATTCCTCGCACCGGTCGGACCGATCGCTGCCAACACGATTGTGGTACCGCTTGTACTCCGCTATGCTTACGGAATCACACTTCCACTCTGGATGATGTGTCTGAGTGTAGGCATCGGTGAAGTCCTTTCCTGCGGCGTACTCGGGATGATCTTACTGTTCGCACTGGCGAAATATAAAAATGTAATTTTTAAAAAAGCTGCTGTTTAGAGGTCTGCAGTTCCCCGCAGCGGCAGAATGGTGTGTTTATACCCCTCTCAGCAAACTGCCTGCTTTAATTTCAGAGAATCGAAAAGAAGATGTCACATCCGCCGGAAGTCCGGCTGGTGCGTCATCTTCTTTTTTATTTTCTTACTGTTTTACTTTCTTACTTTTCTGCTTTCTCATTTTCTTTCGTAGTATTCGTAATCTTTTTGTGGTACACTGTTCACAATATTACCAAATTACGCCCGCTAAAATTCCACTGTTGGTATAAAAACACCCCCGGAGGATATGATTTTATGATTTACAATTACTTTTTTGAGATAGCCGGCATATTTATCCTGTGCATCATTCTTTTTGATTTCAAAAACAAAATGAAGATTTTTAAACTGGACTCCAGGCTGTTTAAGCTGCTTTTAGTCATCAGTCTGCTGGAGAGCTGCACGGATTTTATATCCAGCCTTCTGCTTCACCACACGGAGTATGTTCCCCTTTCATTGAATGTTGCAGTCGCCGTTTTATTTTTCTTTCTTCAGCCCGCCAAGATTTATGCATACTGCGCATTTTCATTCGCTTACATAAACCCTCATTTCTCCTCTCATTCCTGGGAATTTCGTGTGATCACTCTTGCATTTCTGGTCAACACACTGCTTGGCATTACATCGCCCCTGACAAACATCTACTTCTATTTTGACGAGCAGAAACGATACTGGCAGGGTTCGGGTGCCGATTGGAGCTATTACTTCTATTTTATTAATATTGCATTCTGCCTCATTTACGTATTGATACATCGCAAGCGTCTGCTAATCAAGGATACGAAGGTTGCCGGATGGGTCGCCTACATCATCTCCTGCGGTGTTGTGATTCAGTTCCTGCATCGTTCTGTGCTTGTGATCGGTCTTTTCTTTGCGCTGAGTATCCTGTACGTATATCTGACACTGGAAAATCCCAACGATTACCAGGACCGACTGACACTCTGCGCCAATGAATACGGTTTTAAAATCTTTATAGACGACAAGTGCGCGCAGAAAAAATTGTTCACGGTTCTCTTTCTGGATCTGAACAGATTCCGGTATATCAATTCCATTTACGGGATCGAAATGGGTGACTATCTGCTCCAGAAGGTTTCCGCATTTTTGGAGAGCATATTTCCGCGGCAGATTGTTTTTCGTGTCCACAATGATCTGTTTGCCGTTGCAGTCAACGAGCAGCAGGAGACCCTTCTGCCCTTCGTCCAGATCATCATCAACCGTTTCCGAAGCCCCTGGAATCTGCCAAACGGAAAAAGTGCCATGTTGGAACCGGCCATATCGCTTTGTGAGTACCCACAGTATTTCCGCACGCACACCGAAATGATCCAACTGCAGGCAAACATGGATCGGCGGATCAAAGAATCACACGATCTGATCTTTATGTGCTCCGAGGACGCGATTGCCAGAAGGTGCCGACGCAGGGAGAGCGTTCTGAAAATCTTAAAGCAGGCCCTGCAGAACGAAACTCTGGAAATCCATTACCAGCCGATCATCGATAACCGTACCGGCACCGTCGCGTCGCTGGAAGCAATATCCCGCCTTTGCGACAAGGAGCTCGGCAATATCCCGCCGGACGAATTTATCGCTATCGCAGAGGAAAACGGAGCGATTATCCAGCTCGGATTCTACGTGTTCGAAAAAGCATGTGCCTTTATCGAGCGGCTCGGCACCGACCTGCCGGACAGCACAGTCACCTGTATCCACGTCAACCTGTCCACCCTGCAGTTTGCGTACCCGGATCTCACCGCCAGATTCAAAAAAATCACGGAGAAATACCACGTGTCCCCCTCCATGATTCACTTGGAACTGACCGAGAGCACCATGGTCGAGAGCCCATTTATCGTGCAGAACATCATGGATGCGCTGCGCGCAGAAGGCTTCTCTTTCTCGCTGGACGACTACGGCACAGGCTATTCCAACATCTCCTATTTGATCCGTTTTCCATTCGACGAAATCAAATTCGACAAAAACATGGTCTGGTCCTACTTCAAACAACACGATGCCCGTCTCATCATGCAGAATGAATTTCAGCTCCTGCACAAACTAAAGAAAGAGATCGTGGTAGAAGGAATCGAAACTCAGGAGCAGTATGAAGAAATGCAGCGCCAGAACATCCACCTCTTCCAGGGCTACTACTTCTCCCAAGCACTGGACGAAGAAAACTGCTTTCACTACCTGACGAACTTCACCCTCCCCGATCCGGACTAAGAACGGCTCTCAGTCGACCTTCTCCAACGCCGCATCCTTCCCCCAGCTAAGACCCCAGGCCCGGCGGAACGTCCTTAGCGCACATACCCAATAAAGGTATTCCCGCTCCCGGCCACCATAGCTGCCATATCCGCCATGTCTGCCGTCTTCTCCTCCCCGGTCGCCGGGTCGATATACGTCACATCCTCCGTCGTATACCCCGTCAGGAGAATTGCATTGTTCGCATCCGTCATGGCGATCACCGGGATGCCCTTGTAAATCAGATAACAGATCTGGCTGATGTCGCAGCCCGTCAGATCCACACGAGTCGCCCCGTACTGCGCAAGCTGCTCCTCGCACGCCTGCAGGGACGTCTTGCCCTCCGGTATGGAGAACGCAGGGAATCCGGTCTGGAATACCAGATCACGGTTTCCCTTCTCCCACACATACTGCTGTCTGGAGGAAATCACCACGCCGCACAGTTCCTGCGCTCTGGCGATTGCGTATGCCGCCTTACCATAAATTCCGGCAACCTCACCGGTTCCGAATACCAGATATTTCTCCGTCGTGTCCTTCTCCGTAAATGCGATGGTCGTCACGTCTCCGATGGTCACCTGCCCCGGCTGAAGAATCTTCGGCAGTGTATCCGGGATGTTCTCCGTAAACGCCAGCAGCATCTCCGTCTTTTTCACCTCATTTACATAGGAGGTCAGCGAGATGTTACTCTCGGTCTTCTCCTCATTATTCGTGATATAATCCTGTCCGGCATCCGTGTAGATATCACCGTTTTTCACCGCCCGGTTCAGCGTAATCAGATTCTCATTGATGAAGATATCCTCCACGAAGATCTGTTCCTGTGCATACGTCTTCACGACCTCATTCTCGCTGTCGCGAATCTCAAGCACTGCCATCGGAAGGATCGCCTCCCCGGACGCTTTGACTCCCGCATCACAGACATTTGCAATCCCGTAAACGAAATCATTTACCACGAAGCCAAGCGGTCGTATACACTGATCCGCATTTACCTCAATCTCATTTACATTTCCATCGGACAGGTTCATAACCGTGACCTTCGTGGCACTGTTCAGCTCCCCATTGGTCTGGTAGGCAAGCAGATGACCATCCGCGGAGCCAACATACTGCCCCTCCGTCAGATTCTTTGCCAGCTCTGTCTGCTCATCGTTCTTCAGATCCACCTGGTACAGGGTTCCGCCCGCCAGCACGTAGAGCATCTGATCGTTGTGATTGTAGTACACAAATTTCCCCAACTCATCCTCCGCAAGCGCAAAAGACTTGTTGCTCGGAATAAATGCCTTCTCCTCCACCACATTTTTCTCAATATCAAAGTAGAAGATATCGACGCCGACCTCACCCTCATGTTTCCCACGGTTCATATATCCATACACCGCAAATGTTGTGCTTCCGTTTTTGTCCATGCTGATGATGCGCACCGCATGCTGGTCGTACCTGCTTCTCGCATCGGCTCCCGCAGAGTTTGCAAAACTGAAGGCCATGGACAGTTGATCATCGTCCTGATTGTATACCCACAGTTCCCGCTCCTGCACGAAGGCCACAATCTTTCCATTTTTGCTGACCTTATATTCCACAGCCGGATCCGTGATTCCAAGCTTGATTCCGTCCTTTGTCAGAACCGGATTGTTCCTGCCGTCAAACACCTGATTCATGGTCCGGTTGTAATTGAGCAGGTAGACCGCTCCGGACTCAATCCGGATCCTGAAAAATTCTTTTACATTATAAGTCTCTGTCCCCTCCGGATTGTCGTCCTGCGGGCAGGTCACCTGATATCTGGCAAGCAGCGAGGTGTAGGTGCTGTTGCTCTCCTTGATGGTCCACTCGATATCTCCCTTGACCGTCGGGGTGAGATTCCCCCACATCACCTGACTGACCTCCGAATTGATGGTGACCGTCTGGTACGTCGTATTATCGCTCTGATCGCTGGTCTCTATATAGGAAGAGACCCAGCTCTCCGCATTCTTATCCAGTGTGTTGTTGTGAAAATCTTCCGCAAAATCAAGACAGGCCTTTGTCGAGAGACTCTCCGGCTTCTCGATACGCATATAGTAATGCACATCCTTGCTCCCCGCCTTCAGCGTCACCTCCATGACCGCCTCGGGTACGTCCTCGATCAGACTGCGCACGTTCAGCGTGACCGTGCCGTCCTTCTCCTCCGCTGTGCCGTCCCCCAGCTTTGTCTCCCCGTCCAGCGTCGTGACCACATAGGTAATGTCCTTGATCTCATTGTCGTAGCTCTCGATTTTCATGGTCAGTGTTCCGTCATTTGCGATGGGCGTGATCGTATCGCGCATGGCAGTGATATCCATCTCATCCACATACCCCGCGATGGAATTGACCGTGTGTCCCTCTATATCAAACGAAATGCGAGGCAGTACCGCCGTCGCCATCTCGGATGTACGTTCATCTGAGTTTCTGTTGGTGATCAGACTGATGATGACCGCCGCCACGATAAACACAGCCGCCAGCACCCCGACCCGAATTACGATTTTTTTTGCATTCATCTATACTCTCCTACACTTTTTTGTATTGCCTGCCATCTTCTATGCTTTTTCGCGCTCGTCCAGAAGTTTCCCCAAGGTCGGCTGGACCTGCAGAAATTCCACGCACGCCTCAATCTCCCCCTGCTTCTTTGCACGGTGTGCCTCATCTTCACACTTCTTCTCATTTTTCACGGCACGCAGCAGGATGTTCTTTGGCGTGTGCTCCATGTCAATGAACTCCAGAACCTGGGTGTCATACCCCTCCCGGTCCAGATACTCCGCACGCAGGCCGTCCGTCGCCAGCGCGGCCATCCGCTCCTTCAGCAGTCCGTACTCCATGATCGGAGCCAGAATCTCATTCTTCATCTGGCCGTTCAGCTCATGCTGGCAGCACGGAACCGACAGGATTACTCTTGCATCCCATCCGATCGCCTTCGCCAGCGCATAATCCGTCGCCGTGTCGCAGGCGTGAAGTGTCACCACCATATCCACCTTGTCAACGCCCGTGTAGTCAGCGATATTGCCCTCCAGGAATTTCAGCTTCTCGTAACCGTATTTCTCACTCAGCGCGCTGCAGTGCCGGATCACATCTGCCTTCAGATCCAGACCGATGATCCGGATGTCATATTTTTTCAGCTCATGCAGATAATAATACATGGCAAATGTAAGGTAAGACTTTCCACACCCAAAATCCAGGATCGTCAGCTCCCGATTCTTGTCAAGCTGGGGCAGGATGTCCTCGATAAATTCCAGAAAACGGTTGATCTGCCGGAACTTATCCATTCTGCTGCGGACGATCTTCCCATCGGCAGTCATGACGCCCAGATCCTGCAGAAACGGCACATAGACTCCCTCCTCCAGGATGTACTTCTTGCTCCGGTTGTGGGACAAGTCCACTTCCTTCACCGCCTGGGTCTGGCGTTTGGATTGAATCGTCACCTTTCCCTTTTTGCTGACCAGAACGGTATGGTTCTGTGTCTTCGTGGTGATCTGCATCTGTCGGAACTCCTGCATCAGCTCTGCACATCGACCGCAGGCTTCTTCCACCTTCAGATTCTCGTGAAACGCCTGTGTCTTCGTGAAGGATTCCAGTTGAAAATAAAGGTCCTCCCCTTTTAAAATGGGGCGCACCTTTACCTTGATCACTTTGTCTTTTGTTCTCGGGTTGCTGATAGTTGCCTGATGAAAATCGGCATTCAGCGTATTGTTTAGCAATTCTAAAATTTCTTTCATATGTTCTTCCTTTTATTTTCCCTTCCGTTCCTGCGCTGTGCCTCCCTGCGGCGGCGCAGCAGCTCTTCTCTGCGGGCTCTGCGTCTCTTCTTTTTCTGGTGGCTCCTCACCGCCAGAACAATCAGAAGGATTACGATTACCAATACCGCTGCCCCAATGCCCCCCAGCACAACTGGATCGGCATTCTTCAGCCACGTCAGTATGCCCGACAGCACGCCGCCGTCCTGCTTTTTCTGACTCTTTGTATTCTTCTCTGAATCTGTGTTCGGTTTCACTGTATTTTTCGTGCTTTTCGCCACGGAATCAATCGGAGTCTTTTCCGTCACCTCCGCCGTGCCGACAATATTGTCATTGTATGTGTACGTCACTTTCCCGTCTTTTACCGTCGATTTCAGATCTGCAAATGTGACGCCCTCCGGCAGTACCACATATGCGGACGGATCCTTCAGTTCAAACTCCCCGGATTTCTCGTTGTCGGCGATCGATACCTTGGAGAAGTTGCCAAACGCATAATTCATCAAATTGGTCGTATCCGGATAGACATGGATTCCATGGGTCTTGAGCACCACGGACACCAGCTGAAACTCCCCATCGTCCGCATAGGTAAGCAGCGTGGACAATGCCTGGTCTGTATATCCGGTCTTTCCGCCCACACAGTACTGGTAATACTCCTTGTTGTCCGGATAAAGCATCTTGTGGTTCTGCTGGAACACTCTGGATTCCGGCTCCAGATTGGTCGGTCCGATCGTGTATTCCAACGTCTTTGTAATCGTACGGAAGTCCTCAATTCTGAACGCTGCCGCTCCGATCAATGCCATATCCCTGGCACACGTATAGTGATTCTCATCGTGAAGTCCGTTGGGATTCACAAAATGGGAATTGACGCCGCCCAGCGCCGCCACATCATCGTTCATCTTCTGGATAAAATCATCGTACCCGCTGCCCGTCGCATTCTCCGCGATTGCATGGGCCACCTCGTTGGCCGACGCCAGAAGCATGCCGTACAGCGCATCCTTCATGCTGAGCACCTCCCCGGAGCGCATACCGATGGATGCGTCCCCATACTCCATAAAGGAAACCGAATCGTCCGTGAATTTTACCTCGTCCGTCATCTGGCTGTTCTCCAGCGCCACCAGTGCCGTCAGAACCTTGGTGATGCTGGCCGGATAAAATGCAGCGTCAATATTCTTCGCATACAGGATCGCACCGCTTCCGATATCCATCACAATGGCTCCCTCGCCATAGGTGCCCGGCCCCTGCGGCCAGCCCGGCAGCCCGTTGGACTCCACCGGCATGGCATACACTTCCGCCTCGATCTTTGCCTCCTGTTTCTGCTGTTCTGTCAGTTGTTCCTCCGCATCTGCCGCCGTATCCGCTGCCGGATCAGCTGCCACATCCTCCGCTCTCGCGGTTCCTCCCATCGTAAATAGCAGCATTGCAGTCATTGCCGCCGCAATCACCCTCTTATAAACTTTCATGTTCTCCTCCACCTGTTATATTCAATCATGCTCCAGCATAATTACCGCACCCGTCCGACATAAAAAACAATCTTCCCCGTGATCCGTTCCTCTATAATAGTTCCAAACGCTCTCGAGTCGTTCGAGTTCTCCCTGTTATCCCCGAGAATGAAATACTTCCCCTTCTCCACCGTGAGCGGGTAAGTCACATTCCCTTCCTCCGCAAGCGTCGCACCGGACACGTAGGGCTCCTTCTGCAGCTCTCCGTTAATGTAGAGCGCCCCGTCCCGCAGATCCACCTCATCGCCCGCCGCCGCAACGATTCGTTTTACATAAAACTTTCCAGAGGGCATCCGCACCGAAACCACATCCCCCACCTCATAATTGCGGTGAAGTCTGTTGTAAAAAACGGCCTGCCTGTTCTGCAGCGTCGGATACATGGAGCTCCCATTTACAAAAGAGATTCCCAGTGCAAAATGAAACAGCAGATACGCAATTGCAATCAAAACCGCAAAAAACACAAGATCATGCGCAATCCTCTCCTGTGTAGTCCAATAGAGACGCCTTCGATACCACTTGATTTTCGGCTGGTCTGTGACAATCGCCGTCTCATCGAAACGGGCGGCGGAACCTGTTTTTTCTATACTTTCCTGCTTATCGCTCATACCGTGTGTTCCTTCTTCTTTCATGCAGCATTACATGCAGCACGAATCCGAAACAGCAGACCATCTGCCTCCTGCTGTTTTGAACTCGTTCTCAACACGAATAGTATAGCACAAAATGCATATAAATTTGTGAAAAAAACACACTTTTTGTGCTATACTATTTTCAGACTGAGTCACTGTTCGCGCTGCACCTCAACAGTGACGTATCCCGTCCTCTTTACACCAACCACTTAGAAGGAGGCCCTATATATATGAAGCGCTTTAATTTTTTCAAGGCCGTACAGCTTCTCCTGTTTCTCATCATCACCGGTTTCTGCCTGGCTTTGATTTTATTTGACCCGCAGACCCGCAATTTTGTAGCGAAAAACGAACATATCCGGCTGATCTGCTCCATGCTCTGGATCGTCCTGGTTCTCTCATTCATCTTTTTGTTCGTAGATTTCCAGTTGTTCTCCGGATTTCAGCGCAGCATCAAGAAACTGGATCAGGCCGCACACGCAGACACGATCACCGGGATTCCGAACCGTTTCAGCTGTGATTCTCTGATTGAAAAATACATCGGCGAACCGCTTCCCCCCAACATGGGCTGCATCATGATCGATCTGACCAACATCATCGATATCAATAACGCTTACGGGCGCGAGGCCGGTGACGATGCCATCCGGCAGTTTTCCGAGACGCTTCATCTGGTCTCTGCCGGCCTGTGCTTTGTCGGCAGGAACGGTGGGAACAAGTTTATTACAATATTTGAAAATTGTGAAAAAATACAGCTGGTACAATTTCTGAACCGGTTGAATGAACAGATGACTATCGCCAACAGGCAGGGAACCGCGCCCGTCATCCGCTACAAATACGGTACCGCCTATCATGACGGCACAAAAAATGACGGGATCGAGCAGATCACCGAGCTGATTTCACTCGCAAACCGGCGTATATACGCGCCTGATTCGACTGCGCATTAAGCACTGGTTTCACAGCGCTTTTTCCCCGCCATTACTATACTTATTCCGAAGGATGTGATTTTATGGCTGATTTAGACTATCCTTACCTGGCCCGGCTGGTTCAGAAGACGCTTCAGGGCAACAGCAACGCATTTGCCGAGCTCTACGCCGCCACCTACCAGCGGCAGTACCGGCTGGCCTACAATTATTTTCATGATCCTTATGTTTCACAGGACACTCTGAAACAATTATATATCCTTGTGCTGGCACATCTTGACGAACTGAAGGATCCGCAGTTATTCATTGACTGGCTCGATCAGATCAACCACCAGATTTGTCAGCAGATTTCCGCAAATGTGGCCGCTCCGAAATTTCATGATATCCGTGCAGCCCGACTGGACGTTAAAAATGCTTCGATCCTGCTCTCCTCGATCCTTGAGAGCTGCGGTTATGAGGCCAATTCCATGCCGCTGTCCGCCATAGACGGATTTCAGGCCTACCGGAAGGAAAATTATATCCTTCAGAAAGCAATTCTCGTGATCGTGATCGCCTGTCTGCTGCTGACACCGCTTCTTTTCGTGATTCCAAAAGTCCACGTTGAGGAGGCGTCCAGAACAAACAGCCAGATTTTCTATCGTATTGGTGTCCATTCTCTTCTGCGGGTCAAGAGCGTGACAGCCACCCTCGGCGGCACTCCGCTCGATGTCTACGAGACAGCCTTCAAGGTCTACACCATCGCTCCCGAAGAGAACGGCACGGTCACCGCGACCGTCACACTGGAAAACGGACAGTACGTCACCCGAACCATCGACGTGACCGCCGTCGACACAACCGCACCGTCCATCGTGTCCCAGGAGGTGATCGACAGCCGTCTCGTCCTGAGTCTGTCCGACGACGGATCCGGGATCGACTTCGAAAAAATCAAGGCCTTCAGCGGGGGCGGCTCCCCCGTTTCCATGGAGTCCTTTGACGAAGCTACCGGAGTTGTCGAATTTGACAATTCCAAAACACCGCTGGAGCTTTTTATCCCCGACAAAGCCGGCAACACGACCCACACCACTGTCGGGGCAGTATCTCCATGACCCATAGAGCAGACACACAATCTGCTCCACAACTTATTTTGAATTGTCCGGCAGCTCCGCTGCTTTTCAGAATGGATTTTTGCAGCCCCGGCACCACACAGCTGATCGAAGGGAGGATTAGAGAAGATGATCGCAAATACCCGCAGAAGCGGCTTTCCGCTTCTTGTACTTTTATCCCTCTTTTTTGCATTACTTATCAGCGGCTGCGGCAAGTCTGGCAGCGCAGGCGGCGGCAAGGACATCAATGACCCCGGGCACCCGCGGACAAGCACTCTGAATGTTCTCGTTCCGGATCCGGCCGGCACCACCGTTTACGGCAATGATTTTGCCGCTGTCGATGCCTCCAACACCTCCGAGGGCTACGTCATGGTTCAGTACAAGGGTACTTCCACCAAAGTGAAGCTGCAGATTACCACACCGGACGCGACCGTCTATTCTTATTCACTTTCGGTCGGAGACTATGCCACATTTCCGCTGTCCGGCGGAAGTGGTTCCTACCATCTGGACGTCCTGGAAAATGCTTACGATGATCTCTACGCGATTGTTTTTTCCCAGGATATGGACGTGACGATCAGCGATGAATTCAAACCGTTTCTATATCCAAACCAGTATGTGTGGTTCACGCCCGATTCCAAAGCAGTCGCCAAAACCGGAGAATTGTCGGACCAGTCCTCCTCTGATCTTGGATATGTACAGTCGGTTTATGAATATGTAATCAAAAATATTTCTTATGACACAAAAAAGGCTGAAGATATTCCCACCAATTACATACCAGACATCGACGAGACGCTCTCCTCTGGAAAAGGAATCTGTTTCGACTACGCTTCGCTGATGTCTGCCATGCTCCGCTGCCAGGGAATCCCCACGCGGCTGGAGGTAGGCTATTCCGGGGAGGCATACCACGCCTGGATCAGTGTGTATCTGAAGGAGAGCGGATGGGTGGACAACATCATCGAGTTTGACGGCTCCTCCTGGTCCCTGATGGACCCGACTCTGGGTGCCAATAACAAGAGTTCCTCCGTCAAAAAATATATTGGCGACGGAAGCAATTATACGGTAAAGTATACTTATTAGATGTGAAACCACATACAAGGAGGTTTATACTATGGAGAAACAACAGCAGACCAAGCCCCTGACCAACATGGAGATTTCTTCTTTCTGCAGCCAGATTGCCATGATTCTGGAATCCGGTATCTCAGGTCTCGAGGGAATCACGATCATGCTGGAGGAGGCAGAATCCCCGCAGGACAAGGCGATTCTCGAGTCGATACTGGGCGCATATCAGGAAACAGGGAATTTCAGCAAGGCGCTGGGTGCTCCCGGTATTTTTCCTCCCTATTTTCTGCACATGGCAGACATCGGAGAACAGACCGGTAAACTTGACGACGTCATGGCTTCTCTGAGTGAACATTACAGCCGCGAGGACAACATCGCCAAAACCATCCGGAATGCAGTGACTTATCCGCTCATCATGATCACCATGATGGTTTTGGTCATTCTGGTTCTGATCATCAAGGTCATGCCGATCTTCAATCAGGTGTTCATCCAGCTCGGTCGGGAGATGACCGGTTTTTCAAGAGGCATCATGAATATGGGAACCACCATCAGCCGCTATTCTCTTGTGTTCATCCTTCTGATCGCGGTGCTGATTGCCCTGCTTCTCTACCTGACCAGGACCAGGCGCGGAAAGGCTGCCTTCCAGAAGCTGTGCTACCATTTCCGCTTTGCCCGCTCCCTCTACGAGGGCACGGCGGCCTGCCGGTTCGCAAGCGGCATGGCTCTGACTCTGAGCAGCGGACTGAATCCCGACCAGGGGCTGGAGCTGGTCAGCGCATTGATCGACAATCCATTTTTCAAAAAGAAGGTGGAAGACTGCCGTGCAAAGACCGGATCCATGGATTCCGTCATGGACAAGATCGCAGGACTCTACGAGGAAGAGATTGACACGAAGCTCAACAACCTGCTGTCGATTCTGGAACCCACGCTGGTCATTGCCCTGTCTCTGATCGTCGGCGTGATCCTGCTGTCGGTGATGCTGCCGCTGATGGGCATCATGTCAAGCCTGTAGGAGACTGCTGCTGGTTTACAGTATGTCAACAGCCAGCAGGAAACGCCCGCTTATACGCATTTGAAAGAAAGGAGGACTGCTCTATGGCACGGTTTCAATATAGAAAACCAAATAGCAGCTATCGAAACTTAATTATTTCTATCGTTATATTTTCATGCATCATTTTCTGTTTCTTTTATGGGCTGAATACTGTCTCTTCCAGAACGGATGCCGAGGCGCTCGCCAGTCTGGAAAATGCGGTTCAGCAGGGTGTCACCCACTGTTATGCCGTGGAGGGTGTCTATCCGGAGAGCCTGGATTACCTCAAAGAACACTACGGCATTTCCTATGACCCTGACAAATATTACGTGGATTACCGAATCGAGGGTGCCAATATTATGCCCGACGTAACAATCATTAAGAAGTATTAAGGAAGGAGACTGACAGAATGAGATTTCAAACAAAAAAGAATCACGTGATCGATCTGCTTTTTCCAATTGCGGTCTTCTTCGTCTTCGCAGTTTCTGCGCTGACTGTGATTCTGCTGGCCGCCAATATCTATCAGTCCACGACCGCACGCTCCTCAGAGAATTATACAGCCCGCACCTCACTTTCCTACATTAGTGAGAAGATTCACCAGAGTGATGTGGAGGGCGGCATATCTATCGGGACCTTCGACGGGCGTGACAGCCTGATCCTGAAGCAGACTTACGAGGGCAGCCTGTTCTGTACTTATATCTACGAGGACGGCGGTTATCTGAAGGAATTGTTTGTAAAGGACGGCACAGACGCATCTGCCCAGAGCGGCAAGAACATCATCGCAGTCAAGTCCTTTTCCATGGAGAGCCAGAAGAACGGCCTGTTTCACTTCATCGTAACAGACAGCCAGGGTGAGACGGCTTCTGTCACCGTGCGGGAAAGGAGCAGCTTATGATGAAACTCGGACGTGCCAAATCCTCGAATCTGTTTCTTTTGGAGCTGATCATCGCCATTCTGTTCTTCTCCATTGCCAGTGCGGTCTGCGTACAGCTTTTCGTGAAGTCGCACCTGCTGAGCGTGGAGACCTCCCAGCTGAATCAGGCAGTGAATCTCGCCTCCGGGGCAGCGGAGTCTGTCATGGACGATGCGGTCGCCGACGGAGAGAGCTCTGAGAATTGTGACTATTACGACGAGACGTGGAAGCCCTGTGACGAAACCGGCGCCGCTTACAGCGTAACTGTCTGCCTGTCCAGAAAGGATTTCCAGATCACCGGAAATGTGGTGGTACAGCGCACAGAGGACGCAAAGACTTTGTATGAGCTCCCCATCACACACCATGTAGGGAGGAGGGCCGGCGATGAATAAACGACAAACTCCTGTTTTTAACATCGGTTCCTCCTCCATGCTGGTCATCTTCATCGTGCTCTGCCTCGTAACCTTTGCAACGCTGTCCCTCGCAAGCGCCAAAAACGATCACGACTACAGCCAGAGGATTGCCGACCGCCGGACCGCGTATTACAACGCCTGCAATACCGCCGAGACGATGCTTGACACCATCGACGCCGAGCTGGATGACATTTACACGAACCGGCATGATGATGACGATTATTTTACTTCCGTCAAATATGCACTTCCTGCTCTGGAGATGGACAACGTAACCGTGTCCATGAATTTCACTCTGGAGGAGCCTGTCGTAAACCTGCGGATCCCGGTGGACGACACCCAGGAGCTGGATGTCACACTCACCCTGTCAGCACCGGAAGCGACCGGGGACGGTTATTACCGGATCACCCAGTGGCAGACAGTGAACACTGCTGAGTGGAGCGGGGACAATTCGCTTCATCTGATGGATATCAATGGCACCGATAGTAAATGATAAAAAAGGAGACTTATATATGAATGTTAGTGCACTGTTAGAACGGGCTGTCAACAATACGGCCTCGGACATATTTATCATCGCCGGACTTCCGGTTTCCTGCCGCGTGAACGGCGTAATCGAGCGTGAGGATGATGTGCGGCTCATGCCGGACGATACGGAGGATCTGGTCAACCAGATTTACGAGCTTTCCGGCCACCGCAGCATGGAAACGCTCCACAAATACGGAGACGACGATTTCGCATTTGCGATTCAGGGCATTTCCCGTTTTCGTGTCAGCGCGTATAAGCAGAGAGGTGCCCTGTCCGCAGTCATCCGCGTCATCACGTTCAATCTGCCGGATTCTCATAGCCTTGGGATTCCAGAGAACATCGTCAGCCTCGGTGATTCCGGAAAGGGGATGGTGCTTGTCACCGGCCCCGCCGGCAGCGGCAAGTCAACGACACTCGCCTGCATGGTGGACCATATTAATCGGACGAAGGACAAGCACATCATCACGCTGGAGGATCCGCTGGAATATCTGCACCGGCATAAGAAAAGCATCGTCAGCCAGCGGGAGATCAACGTCGATACCGAGAGCTACGTCACCGCACTGCGGGCTGCTCTGCGGCAGAGTCCGGACGTGATCCTGCTCGGTGAGATGCGGGATTACGAGACCATCAACGTCGCTATGACGGCGGCCGAGACCGGGCACATGATCTTCTCCACGCTGCACACAATCGGTGCCGCCAACACGATCGATCGTATCATCGATGTCTTCCCGCCGAATCAGCAGCACCAGATTGCGGTTCAGCTATCCATGATTCTGAACGCAGTAGTCTCCCAGCAGCTCGTTCCCACTGTGGACGGAAAGATGACACCGGCATTTGAGATTATGACCGTGACGCCGGCCATCCGCAACATGATCCGCGACAGCAAGATTCCGCAGATAGACGGAGTGATCTACCCCGCTTCAAGTAATGACATGATCTCCATGGACAACAGCCTCCTGAAGCTTTATCAGGATGGGATCATCGATAAAAATACGGCTTTGCTGTATGCAACGAATCCGGAGATGCTGAAAAAGAAATTATAGTACCGGAAGAAATGTTGGATTAGATATCAGATTAGATGTCAGATTAGATGTCAGATTAGATGTCAAAAGGTGCGATTACATCCTGGGACTGTGATGTCCCGGTGTAATCGCACCTTTTTATTTTCCATACAATTTTTACATTCTATTTATTCTGTCGCTGTCCGATTCTTACTTCAATGAAGACAGCAGCGTCTTTGCAGTGCTCTGCTTTTCTGCTGACAATGTCTGCTCAATCGATGTAGTCCCGGCAATTTCCAACGCATTGGTAAGTGTCTTTTTACGCTGCACCACGACACCTCGCGCTAACGTTTTGCTTTTTGTCGGTGTGATCTCTGACTTTGCGACCGTGATCTTCTTCGGATTTCCGGCCTTCTTCTCTTCTTTCGCCTCTGTCACGGACTCAGCTTCTGCTGTCTCCGCCTTCCCGGCTGCCGAAACAGTTGTCTCATTATAGCAGTACGGACGTCTTACATAGCGGAATCCCGCATCATATGCCGCATCGATCACAACACCGTTATCCGTGGCATTACAATGTGCAACGATCAAGTCTCCGGCACCACTTCGGCCTACTACGACTCCGATATGATTGTCGCTGGCATCCGCAAGCGGTGCGTTCAGCAGAACAATGTCTCCCGCCTTCGCCTCGTCCTCCGAAATCTCCTCCGAAGCATTCCACTGAGATGTCGTTCCGTTTCCAATCGATACGGAAGTATCCTGGAATCCGTTGATAAATGCCCATGTCACATAGCCGCTGCAGTCCATTCCATACAGTTTCAGCTGTCCGGAATCGTCACTTCCTGCCGCTGAGATGACCTTCTGACTTCCCCAACTGTCATTCCAGCCGATTGCATTGTATTTGCCGCCCCAGAAGTACGCGATTTTCCCTACCAGACTGTAAGCTGCCCGAACCACACCGATTCGCTCTGCGGAAAGACCTTCCTCCAGACTCTCTGTGATAAAACCGTCAGCCTGTGTTGCCGCCGCACATAAGAGAATGCAGTCCTGATCCATATATTTTTTCAGGAGTTCTTTTTCCGCGTCATTCAGTTCAGGGTGTGCTGCCATATAATCCTCTGTACTGGTATTCGCATACGTGATTGCATGATTTTCTTCCACCGGTGCGTTCATCTCTGCAAATACTGCAGCAATATCCGCTTTCGTGTCCTTGCTGAACGTGAACGTTTTCGCGCCCTTTCTTGTCTGATCAAGGACATATACTGCGAGCACGTCCTGCCAGTTCTTTACCTCGATGCCTTCTGTAACCTGAGCCGGATCGACCTCCACCTCAATGCTGGTCTCATCAACCTGCTCAGCCGATTCATCCTGCACTTCGCCGCCATTGGCTTTCGCCTCACTGATCACTCTTGCCTTCTCAGCCTCCAGCGCGTTGTTGTTGACTGACGCTTTATATTCATCCTCGATCTGCTGCATGATTTCTGCAAAATCATCCGAAAATGTAATGTTATATGTACTGCTCAGCTGACCGGTATAAAAACCGGTTCCCGCGGTAATGTTCGCACCCGGATCAAATACCGGATCTGCTGCTTTCGCCTCTTCCGCAGGGGTCTCCTCCTCAGACTTGCTCTCTTCTTCCTCTGCCGGCTGCTCTTCCTCCCCATTGTCTGCGGATTCTTCTTCGGCATTTTTCGCCGCTTCTTCCTCTGCCTTTTTCGCTGCTTCTTCCTCAGCTTTCTTCTTCGCCGCCTCTTCCTCGGCCTTTTTCGCTGCTTCTTCCTCAGCTTTCTTCTTCGCTGCCTCTTCCTCAGCCCTCTTCGCTGCCTCAGCTGCATTCTGTGCCCGAAGCTCGTCGCGGGTCATTGTGACTTCGTCGTAGAATACTTCGCCTTCAAACTCAGAAAACGGAATCTCTGTTCCATCCTCTAATATTACTGTTGTATCGTCCACAATATCTATAATGATCTTCTCGCCCTTATAAAGTGCATAGCGCTGTACCGTCACGCTCTCGGCCGGCTCTTCCCAGCCTTCGTCCGACTGTCCATCCCCCATGTCCTCACTCTGCGTTTCCATTTCTCCACCCTGCTCTGTCGGCTCAGAATACTCTGCTGCAAACACTGTAGGTGTATTCGCTACAAGCATTGTTGACGCTATCGTGATGCAAAACATTCTGCTTATATAATTTCGTTTCATAATGGTTTTCTTCTCCCTTTCCCCTGCTGATACGATTGTCTTTTCCAAAGTTCCCCGGTTGAAGCGGATATTCGCAATCCACTCCGCTGCCTGTCAGCAGAAACCTGGACTTTTTTGTCACTTCCGGTAAATCCCCGTCCACTACTTCGTGTTCTTGCACTTGAAGCGAGGAACACCCATGATTAAATTTAATAAATACATATACTATTGTTTTACAACTTTTTACCACATTTGTCCATGAAAAACACAGTTTTTTCTTACTTTATTGTTTTTTTCTTTTGAAACGTTCTTTTCTTATGAAAATAATAAGAATTTTCCTTCATTAATCTTAAAAATTAAGCCGTAAATGGATCAGATACGCACTCCCTGAACAAACCGAAAAAAACAGAATATATCGATATTTTTTTGTCAATAGGGGTTGCCTGTCAAAACAAAAAGTGATATCATAATCCTTGTAATTGTTAATTAAATAACAAGCAAGAAAAGGAGTGTACTATTATGGCAAGATTTACATTACCACGTGACCTGTATCACGGCAAAGGATCCATTGACGAACTGAAAAATTTCAAAGGTAAAAAAGCAATCGTTGTAGTCGGTGGCGGTTCCATGAAACGTTTCGGTTTCCTGGACAGAGTTGTCAACAACTTAAAAGAAGCTGGTATGGAAGTTGCTCTCTTCGAGAACGTTGAGCCAGACCCAAGCGTTGAGACCGTTATGCGCGGTGCACAGGCAATGACCGAGTTCCAGCCGGACTGGATCGTAGCAATGGGCGGCGGATCACCGATCGATGCTGCAAAAGCAATGTGGGCATTCTACGAATACCCGGAGATAACTTTCGAAGACTTAATCGTACCTTTTAATTTCCCGGTTCTGCGTCAGAAAGCGCATTTCTGTGCAATTCCTTCTACATCAGGAACAGCTACAGAGGTTACTGCATTTGCAGTTATCACAGACTACGCAAAGGGAATCAAATATCCAATGGCTGATTTCAACATTACACCTGACGTTGCAATCGTTGATCCTGACCTGGCAGAGAAGATGCCTCAGAAGCTGACCGCTCACACAGGTATGGACGCCATGACACATGCAATCGAGGCATATGTTTCTACCTTGAACTGCAACTACACAGACGGACTTGCACTCCATGCAATCAAGATGATTCATGATGATCTGAAACAGTCTTACGACGGAGACATGGACGCACGTGACAGAATGCACGACGCACAATGTCTTGCAGGTATGGCATTCTCCAATGCATTACTTGGTATTGTACACTCCATGGCACATAAAACAGGCGCTGCTTACTCTGGCGGACATATCGTACACGGCTGTGCAAACGCAATGTATCTTCCAAGAATCATCCAGTTCAACGCCAAAGATGCAACTGCAGCAAAACGCTACGAAGCAATCGCAAAGCAGATGGGACTGACTGCAGATTCTACAGAGGGCTATGTAGATGCTCTTGTTGCTGAGATCAAGAAGATGAACGCATCCCTGAACATCCCGGATTCCATCAAAGATTACGAGGGCGGCATCATCGACGAGAAAGAATTTATGGACAAGCTCTCCAAGGTTGCAGAACTTGCAATCAGCGACGCATGTACAGGATCTAACCCAAGAATCCCTACTCAGGAAGAGATGGAAGGTCTGTTGAAGGCATGCTATTACGGTGAGGATGTAAACTTCTAAAAACCATAATTGAATATCACCTTCATTAGGGACAGAGCAAACGACAATTGGGGACGTAGTAAAATTGCAATTTTACTACGTCCCCAATTGTCGTTTGCTCTGTCCCTAAAACCGCTTCATAAACCGCACGTAAAACTGCACCGTCTTAATCAATGTCGGGATCGGAATACGTTCATCGTTTCCGTGAATCATGCCACGCTCTTCTTTTGACATCTTCATAGCCGAAAACCGGTAGACCCGGTCTGTAATCCTGCAGTAATGTCTGGAATCGCTGCAGGCCATCATCAGGTAAGGCGTCACGATCACGTCCTCCCAGGTATCCGAAATTACCTCCCCGAGTTTCTTCCACTCCTCACAGGAAGTGTCTGAAAAGATGGACGGGTTCATTCCATTCACCACGTTGATCCTGATATTCGGATTATCGATTACCTTGTTCAGATACTCCACGGAATTCTCTACCGTGTCCGTCCCCATCAGACGCACGTTGGCCCCCATGGTTGCATGATTTGGCAGTACATTGTAGGCCTTGCTCCCCTCTATCCGGGTCAGCGCACAGGTGGTGCGCAGCATGGCGTTAATCTCTCCGCCGGTTTTGGAGCACATCGCCTCGAGTGCCCCGCGAAACAGCCACATATTTGCAAAAATCGTGCGGTACAAGAATGTGCTGTGACGCCCCAGAATATCAAACATTTCCACCACCGGTTTCGTGTATTGGAAATGAAAGGGATGCTTTTCTATCGCCACTGCCGCCTGAGCCAGCTCGCCCACCTGGGTGTGCACCGGAGGCGCAGATGCATGTCCGCCGTTTCCATCGATCTCAAAATCAATGTTGAGACTGCCCTTCTCCCCGATTCCGACACAGGCAAACTCCGCGTCCACCCCCGGAAATGAGTGATCCACCACCGCGCCGCCCTCGTCCAGAACAATAGCCGGCTTCACACCCCGCCGCTCCAGCTCCGCCACGATGTCCGGGCAGGTTCCCCCGTCAATCTCCTCCTCACCGGAGAACGCCATATACAGATCATTGTCCGGGACATAGCCCTCGCCCAACAGCTGCTCTGCCGCCTCCAGAATGGAGCAGAAGGTTCCCTTGGTATCCATGGTTCCGCGCCCCCAGATTTCCCCGTCGATGATCAGCCCCTCAAAGGGCGGCTGACTCCATCCGGATTCATCCACCGGCACCACATCATAATGTGCCATGCAGACCGTGGGCTTCTCAGTCGACTTGCCCTTCCATGTAAACAGCAGGCCGGTCTTTCCGATTTTCTCCGGGCTGCACTGTGCGTGCACCCGTGGGAACCGCTCCTCCACCAGCTTCGTAAGCTTCTCAAATTCTTTCCGGTCCACCAGACTCTCATCCCGGTTGGACACCGTTTTGCACCGGATCAAGTCCACCATATCCCGCACAATCTTCTCCTCGTCGACCTCCACCGGACTCTCCGCTTTCTCCCCCACCGGATACGGCTTAAACATCGCCGTCCGGATCAGAACCACCGCAGCCAGAACCAGGATCACACCAATAATAATCCCTAAAATCGTCAATACCATTCTTACAGCACTCCCTTCTTGTATAAAATCCGAGCCACACCGATCGCGATCAGTGCGCCCACCGGAACCAGCACTCCCACCGATCCGGAAAGGGTCGGAACAAGAATGAACAAGACCACCATGAACACCAGCGGTGCAATACTGATTTTCCAGTTCTTACTGATATAGACAACACCCAGCCCGCCAAACAGGGCCGGAAGTATATTGTCAAATGCAGGCTTAAGCATCTCCGAGTTCAGCACCGGCTCCATGTACGAGAACAGCAGTACACCCAGCGAAATGATAATTGTTGTCACGATGGCACTGGTTGCAATCGCAATGGTCGCGACCACATCGCCCTCCTCCGAGTTGGAGTTTACATGCATGCTCTCCATGGCATTCAGCGCACAGGGCACCTTCAGACTCGTCACATTGCCAGTCACAAATCCGAGAAATGTCCCGCCCGTTCCCAGCATCGGCGTGTAAGTGAGCACCTCGATAAATCCCACGGTCCAGAAGATCGGGGCCACGCCGAGAAGTCCCTTTACCACCGGCATCACTCCCGGCCAGGACTGATAGCGGATACAGATGACAATGGGCACCAGAAGCACCACAGCAACCGCCAGCCAGATCCAGATCATGCCAAACCGATAGGTGGACGCCTCATAGCTGCTCGCAGGAGCCGAGGCACCGTGTGCCGAGCCGTCACAAGTGCCGGCGTCCGAATTTGCTTTTTGATTTGCTTTCGGATTTACTTTTGAATCTGCTTTCGAAACTTTATATTCTTTTTTCGTAACTGTTCAGAACTCCATTAGTTAAAGATGATATCGGAATTCCCTAAAAGGGCTTCTCTGATTGCTGTAAAAGCATTTATTCCATGCTTATGAGCAGTCCCAATATAGCTCATGATTGTAAGATATTCCTGTGCGCCTTCCTCACTGCGAAAACATCCTGAGACCTTGGTTTTAACCTTAATCATGCGCAAATCACGTTCCGCAAGGTTATTATCAAACGGAACACAGAGATTCTTTATAAATAAGCAGACTGATGCCTTGTAATTCACAAGTCTGTCAATTAGAT
>NZ_FQZY01000013.1 GCF_900142165.1 Hespellia stercorisuis DSM 15480 | reverse complement strand
CCTTCAAAATTCAAGAAGGCTTTTGGTGCATTTTCATCTTTGTGATAAACAAAGGTATGTGCATATGCTCCACATGGAATATCCTGTGGTACATATGGCGGATCAAATGGAAATGGATAACGGATATTGGTATACTGGTGTGTGTCATATCCTGCCATCTGCCATACACTCGGAACCTGAATCTCATCAAAATTTTCTGTATCATAATCTTTCTCAAAGAAAGGTTCCTGAACATCATAGATGCTGTTAAAATACTGGAACTTCCAAGTTCCATTCAATAACTGCATACGGTCTGACTCTTCCCTGTGCTCCACCAGGTGATCCATTCTTTTGGATGCCGGAATATAATAGGCTCTGGCTGGCATTGTGTTTTCATGCAGTACGCTTAAATCCTCATAATAACGTGGTACAATCATAAATAACTCTCCTTCAATACATATACATTTTTTTGCACTTTGTTTTCCCGCAGCAAATCTTGTCCTTTACTTTTATCTTTACGTTTCTTTGTTTTGCTATATATACATTATCCTAATTTGCAAAATATGTCTATGAATTGGATTAGACAAAATATGCACTAAATGATACAATGATAAAAAGTAGGAAAAGAGGTGCTGCCCTATGTATATGAATACCGGTTATTTAAACCACTCCCATATGGATTTCAAAGACAAAAGTCGCCCACTGATTGTAGGAAGCTGCGGCACTTACCGCCTTTCCAGTCATCCAAAGCTACCAACCTACCGTCCAAGGGGACGCCTGGATTATCAGATTATTTACATCACTGCTGGTTGTGGGCATTTTCATTTTGACAATGTGGATAACGAAACGATTGTTCCAGCCGGTAACATTGTACTGTACAGACCGAAGGAACTTCAGAAATATGAATATTATGGGGAAGATAAGACAGAAGTATACTGGATTCATTTTACAGGAAATAATGTAAAAAATATCCTACGGCAATATGGATTCCCGGATAAAGAGCGTGTATTTCAGGTCGGAACCTCTATGGAATACGAACAGATTTTCAAGCGTATCATCATCGAGCTTCAACGCTGCCAGGATAATTATGAAGAAATGCTTGTCCTTCTGCTCCGTCATCTTCTTATTATCTTTCATCGAGAACTGACCAGGGAACATATCTTAAAAAATGAATACCTGGATCACGAGATGGATAACGCAGTTACCTTTTTCAGTGAAAATTATAACCAGAATATTAGCATAGATGATTATGCTGCCTCACGTGGAATGAGTGTCAGCTGGTTTATCCGAAACTTCAAAAAATACACAGGTTCTACACCAATGCAGTTTATTGTGGGAATCCGAATTAACAATGCCCAGATGTTACTTGAAACAACAACCTATTCCATCAATGAAATTTCTAAAATTGTCGGGTATGATAATCAGCTTTATTTCAGCCGGCTTTTCCACAAGCTGAAAGGATATTCCCCAAGAGAGTACCGAAAAATAAGAAATAGGTTATGAAATCTATAATGTCATAAATCCAGTTTCCCCTCCAAAAGAGGATGCCACGGAATCATCAAATCAACGATTCCATGGCATCCTCTTCTCTCTTTTTGCAACCCCTTCCAAAATTGGCGTTTCTGTCAAATATTTTGAATATTCATCTGCCGCAATAAGTTTTGTAGTAAAATTATCAAAATCCGGTGTAATGACAATCAATCCATTTTTAGCAGATTTCACATCCTCATAAGAAAGTTCCAAAACTCGTTTATGAGAAACTCGTTTTCCAGACTGATATTCTAACAAGTAAACGTATAATGCTTGCCATACTTGCCTTGGCAAGAAACAACAGGCTCTCCCCAGTTGACTGAATAGTCACAATGTAAAATATAAAGTGCTCTTTGCCCCCCGCAGAAGCAAACCATTTCTTACCATGACGATTTGATTTGTGTTGCTTTCCGCTGGAATTAAAGCGTCAGCCTTCTAGATGTCAAAATTTCGAGGCTCAATCACACTCTCTATTTTCTCGCTGTCTACGCTTAGCAACTGCCATTACTGGCAGTCACCCAAGACTCGCTACTGGCGGTTGGTTAGACCTTACCAGGCAGACATTTCACCTGCTAGACTACTCGCCCTTACCTGGGCGCACAATCCCGATTTATCATCCCACTTTATTTCTTCTATCCGACTGTCCATTTCTTGTTTCTCTGACATTCTTCCTGTTCATCAACGATATCGTAGCTCATATCAAGCATATCTAAAACTTTCGAATCACTGACAGTCCCATCCATTGAAACTGCCAGCCAATGTTTCTGATTCATGTACTTTGCCGGAGCAAAGTGATACATTTCGATATAATTGCTTATCATATCTGACTCTGCCTGAACTTCCATGATTGACATTACAGATTTGTCTGATTGATAAAAAATAGCATAAGGAATGTTGTTTCTTTGGTTTTTAAAGATTATGATCTGCTTTCCATTTTGTGTGATTCTCTCCGGGTTGGCTGGATATTGCTTTTTGATGTATTCGAATATTTCTTGTTGATTCATGAGAGGATCCCTTCTTTTTCACTAGTTCTTTTTTTTATTTTGTCGCAATTTACCCACGATTACAAGAGTAACTTTTCTTTTTTATATTTCCGTCAATTTATCAGTCCATATCCCATTATAGAGCTGTAATCTACTGCATAGTTTCTCTGCCGTACCTGATCACTGGAATTTCCCTCAATCGTGTAAACTCTTCCACCTTCGTATTTTTCTACAATTCCTACGTGGTCCGATGTTCCATCGTGATCCCAATCGAAGAAAATAATCATTCCGGCTGATGGGGTTGTTCCACCGCTCTGCCATTTGTTCTTTCCCTGAAACCAGGTAACACCATCACTGCACAAGGAGAATTTTGGAACATTCCCACTCTCTATCAGACCACTCTGGTCTGCACACCAGCTTACAAAACAGGCACACCATTCTACCCTGCTGTCGAATCCATACCAGCTCCAGAACTTCTGGCCACCGCTGTTTCCGATCTGCCCCATTGCCACCGAGACAATCTGCTGATTTCCAAACAAACCAGCAAACAGGCTGCCACCGGAATAATACCGCATCACATGGGGAACGTATTCGGGATCTCCATAGCTGCTCCATCCATGCGAAGCTGCCTGCTCCTGTGAAAATTGTAAAGCATTGGCTTCTGTGTATCCGCCTCTTTGCAACGCCCATCCTATGTACCCGTTTCCATAGTTATATCCCTGCCATGCAAGTTTTAACTTGTCCATATCCTGTGGGCTGCTACTTCCTGCCTGACTGATACAGTCTGCAAAGGTCTGTACTCCCACCTCTATCGAATAATTCGGATCGGTAATAGAACCGGGGCTGTGTGAAAACCTTATATTATACGGACTTTCCGAACACTGCATCGGGTCTGTTCCTCTTCCCCCGGATTCCTGCATCATAATCGCCTGTATCGCAGACACATATTCTGGAATGCCATATTGGGATGCGTACTGCTGTATCACCGAAGTATAAGCCAGCACCTCATCACTTAGAGATTCGGAGCTTTCCGAACTACTGCTGAAGGCTGCTCCTGCAATGATTCCTGCAATCAGAATAAATACCAGAAGAAATGCACCGCCTCCGGCAGCAATCCATTTTCCCATTTTTTCAAGAGCTACTCCCCCTTTTTGAATCGTTGCTGTAATTCCCTGTACGGATAACTTTGAGCCTTTTCCTTTTACCTGAAGGACTGCTTTTCCACTTTCTGCCGATGCCTGTACTGATTTTCTTGCCATCTGTACTGCTCTTGCTTTCTGCATCGCCTGAAGGCTCTTTTCCACCTGCTGTGTCTGTATGGATGCCTGTGTCTTTATTTTTTCTTGAGACAGACCGGATACTATTACCACTCTCGGTGCTGCTTTTACCTGCCGTTTACCGTTTTCCTTGGCAAGTGCTGCATGCTCCGGTTTCAGCTTGATCAATTTCTTTCCGCTTTCTGCCCCCTGCTCCATTGCTTCTTCAGCGGCTTTTGCTTCTTCCTGTCTGCTTTTTCTTTCCTTTATCTTCCTGTAGGTCACTCCGGCAAGTTTTTTCCCACCTCGATATGTGGTTTTCCCTATGGTTTTTCCTGCCACACTCGCCGCCCTGTACTGTACGGATTCTATTTTTTCAGTACCATACTGTGTCGGGGAGTCTGACTGCCCACTGCTTTTTTCATGTAGGTCCCTTGGCTTTTCTTTTGCTTCCAGTACAGCCGAGCGAACCAGTTCTTTCGGAAGTCGGGCAGCCGGATTTCGAATCTTCGGATTCTTATCCCTTACCCGTTCCTTGATATCTCTCATCCGGTCACCCTCTTTCCGTATCTCTTATCTCATCGGGAAACATCCCGATGTTTCTTTTTTTCCTGCTGTTTCTGTAACTGCTCCACCTGTCTGATTGCTTCATTTACCAGTGGATGCTCGTTGTAATATGGCACAAGCTCCAAATCACCCCTGTCTTTTGATGACAACGGCAATGGATATTCCATATCTGAATAAATAGAGTCCGGATCATGGATAGAAAACTCAATAGCCGGACACATATTGGCAGATGTTCTACAATACTTCTGGTACTTTTTATATGCCTCTTCCAGCGTTTTGCATTTTGTATATTCTCCAAAGTCATGGAACTCCCCACACTCTGCAGCATAAAAAGTGATCGTTACTTCTTCTTTTTTCTTCATTATGATTCTCCCGGTTTTGTTGTCATGAGTTTATAAAGGTCTGTATTCTTTGGAAACGTATTCTCAAACGGAACGATATTCCCGGAACATCGGATCAGACCACTGCCGACTGCTACGTTGGTAATATACGACAATTGATTCTCAGAAATATTCAAAAGAGCTGCCAGTTCTTCCCTGTCTGTACTTGCCTGATTCAAAAGAATCAAAAACTCACTGTTTGCCAACATCAGTCTTGCAGTGTCCGATTTCAGAAGTTCCTCAACATTTTGGGTTAAACCTGTCACGAATCCATTGTATTTTCTGATTCTCTTGTACAGTCGGTAGAAGAAATTTGCACTGTATTCATAGCGGAATAACAGATAGAACTCATCGGCAAATATCCATGTAGTTTTTCCTTCTTTCCAGTTCTGAATTACCCTGTTAAAAATACTGTCTAAGGTAACCAGCATTCCAAGAGGCATAAGCTGTTCCCCCAGTTCCCGGATATCGTAATCCATGATCCTGTTCTTCTTATTCACATTAGTTGGCTGTGCAAAGGTGTTCAGACTTCCGTTGATAAAAAGTTCGGATGACAGTGCAAGTCCCCTTGCCTCTTCTTCCGGCTGCAACATCAACTGTCGGTACATATCTTTCAGCGTCGGAACTTCCCCTGTATAACCACTTCGGATATAATCCCGGTACACATCTGCAGCACAGCGGTCCAGAATCGACTTTTCTTTTGCCGACAGATTTCCTGCTCCAACCAACTGTTCGAACACAGACAGAATAAACTCCGATTTTTCAATCAGTGGATTCTTTTCATTACCGTAGGCCGCATCCATATCCATTGCATTCAGGTGATTGTCTGATGTCGCAGATACTTTTACAACCTGTCCACCCAAGGCCTCTACTAATTTTGTGAATTCGGACTCCGGATCAAGAATCAGGATATCGTCATCGGTACTCAATGCCAGATGCACAATCTCTTCTTTTGCTGAAAAGCTCTTTCCTGATCCACTGACGCCCAACCGGAAACTGTTTCCATTCATCAGTTTCTTCCGGTCGGCTACCAGAAGGTTCTTGCTGACTGCATTCTGCCCATAATAGATACCTCCCGGCTGCAGGATTTCCTGTGTATGGAACGGGATTAAAACAGCCGTTGATTCCGTTGTCAGTGTACGCAGGGCATTGATCTTTCGCAGTCCATAAGGAAGCACTGTATTGAGTCCGTCCACTTGCTGCCACTTTAATGTTGCCATCTGACACAGATGCTTTCTTGCGATTGACAGAAGCAGTTCCGTATCGGAATCCAATTGCTTTTTGCTGTCTGCCAGATGTACCATTGTCAAAATCCCGAACATCATACGCTGGTCTCTGGTTGTCAGATCATCGAGCATTTCCTTGGTTTCTTTTCTCTGAAGTTCCATATCGTATGGTACGATTGCCGAGAAGTTATTATTAGCGTTCTGCCTTCTCTGCCAGTTGGTCACGTTGGTTTCCACACCAAGCAGTCGGTTCTGGATTTCCCTTACTGCTTCATCCGTAGGGACTGGCAGGATGTCAATCGACAATATCAGATTCCGGCTGAAGTCACACAGTTCTGAAATCATGTCATCTTTGACATAACTTGCATAATCCTGCATATACAGGACTCTTCCGTATCTGTCACCGATTTTAAAATGGTCCCGTTCAAATTCCATAGAATCCGGACACATCCAGTCCTTGAAACTTGTTCCCTTCTTGGCAAATTGTTTCAGATCAAATGGGAATGCCTGTGGGACATCTCCCTTGAAGAAATCCCTGAAAATCTGGAGCCGGCTCTCTGCGTCCAGTCCTTCTGCTGTGGACGATAACTTTGCCAGATGTGTTACGATGTCTGTTCCGATACGTGCAAAATAGGTTCTTGCATCATCAATCGATCTTTTATGTACACTGACGGTCAGATACCGTTCCTGATAGATGCTGTTGTTTGTTCCTGTAATCTTAGACAGGAGCATTTCGTTGTATTCTTCCCGATAGTGGTCCAGTCCATCTTCCTTCATTGGAAGCAGAATAGACTTTTCGAATTCTTCTTTATTGATTCTCCGGTTATTGATGGTAATTTTGGCAGAAATGCCGGAATCCAGTGAATTTAAGAGTTCAGAATAATCCAGAAACATTTCTGTCTTATTGTCCTTACTCGCAATATAATAGTTGATATCTGTAAAACGATATGTTTTTGAGAATTTCGTTCCCTGTTGAAAAATTCCATCCGGCCAGATTCGCTGGATGGGAATTGCCTGTTGGACGGATTTCGGAACTTTGAAGCGTTCCTTATCCATCCGAAGTGCCTGACTTAAGGTTTTAATCAAAGGCATCACTCCTTCCCTTGCGTTTCTTTCTCTGTTTTGCTTCTGCTTTTTGCTCCCGCTCTTTTATGATTTCCGCTCCATCCTTTTGATTCTTTTCTCCCAGCGAGATGGTCTCCTGCATGCAGGAGTAGTAGATATCTTCCGACTGAAACACCAGTTTCTTCGGATACAGCAATTCGGATTTAATCACTGCCCATAAAAACTGTTCGGCTGTCATACCATGATATTTGAAGAAGCCACAGGCAGCAAATGGAGCAGCACCAAGCACACACAGCCATCCGGTTATTTCCTGTCCGGTAATATCACGCATTCCAAAGTAAATTCCGATTGCTGTAAGGATGGCAAGAACTGAACACACACATTGCCGCAGGTCTAGTCCCATAAACATGGATTCCTGATAGTCCCGGATTTCTTTGTTCATCTTTACTTCCATAAATTATCGTTCCTTTCCCCTGTTTTGTTTCTTCGTTTTCTGTGGTTTTTCTTTCGGTACTTCTATCCCTGCAAATTTACAGTGTTCCGCAACGCCTTCCGAATCAAACTCCGCAAGTCTTGCAAGGTCAAACGCTACCTTCTGATAGATTGCATATCCTGATCTTCCTGTTTCATTCAACACTTTTCCAAGTTTATGTTCCTTGATAAAATGAAGCATATCCTTGGTAAAATCTCCTGTTATAAAAGCCTCATTTGGCATTATAAACTCATAAGGCAGATTGACGGTTACATCTCCAAAATCTTCCCATTCTCTCCCTTCCTTATGGCAGAGTCCTACATATAAATTTCCATTGCTCCGATAAGAGCTCACTCGTATCGCTACTGTCTCACGTCCGAATTCCCAGTTATATCTTAATGTTTTCTTTGTATCCATATTTTTAACCTCCAAGTCCCATCATTTCTCTGACAATACGGTCAGATGCCTTAATTGCTCCAACCAGCACCAGTAAATTAAATACCAGTTCTCCTACATAGTTCCACACGATTGTAACTGCACTCAGCTCCGTATCTCCGACAGCCGGAGGGCTTGCCGCATAAGCAGAAAAGATAATACATGCCAGTGCAATAATTGCCCCTTCCAGACACACGCCTATATAAGAACGGATAAAGTTCTTTCCGATGGACTGCGTGGGTTCTCCTGCAAATGAGGAAATCGGAATCGGGGCGATTGCCGTATACATATAGATTTTGAACATTCTGCCATACACTGTCAGGATCATCACAAATGACAATACAGTGATCAGCAGACTGCCAAGCAGTGTGACAATCCACAATGGAATGGATTCCAGCATTCCCACGCTCTCAATCTTATCTACAATCTCCGTTGGCAGTTCTGTCACGCTTCCTGCCATACTGGAGCCGCTCATTACGGTTGTCACGATTCCCTGCACAATGGAAAACAGTGCCTGCATAAGTTCCATCCCGTATGTGATTGCTCCCTGAGCAAGTGCAAAACGGATAAATGCTTTTAGCACATGTTCCGGCTTTTTCAGATCTGTAAAACTGCCACACGTTTTTATGATTCCGGCTGCGAAAAATAATACCAGTAATCCATAAGCAATGGCTGTCAGTGCATCATTAATATTTACCATAATCCGCCAGATGCCGCCGCCCTTAAAAGTTGCCGGATTTTCAGTCAGCAGAGTCCACAGTTCTGCCATCTTTTCACTCCATGTGGATAGTGCTGAGTTTAGATTCTGTACAATCCAGTTATCACTCAAAAACTCTCACCTCCTTAAACATATTTTTGAATACAGGAGTACCTTCCGGCACTCCTGCTGTTTCCTGATATATTTTTTCAAAGAGGTTTACGCCATAATCAAATCGAGGATTTCTTTGGCGAACGTAATAATTACCCCTCCGGCCAGTGTCAGAAATCCATTTGCCCTCTGGCTTGGATCATGGCTTTTTAAAGACAGACCAACCTGCACAACACCAAATCCAAGCAAAATCAAACCGATCGCACGAATCAGAGAAAAAATAAAGGTAGACAGGTTATTGATAACGGACAACGGATCTCCGGCTGCGAATGCGGTCGTTGCTCCAACCGTTACGGTCAGTACCAGTGCCATATAAAGGCTCATCCACTTTTTCTGTTTTCTCCCCATCGGCATCGGGGTTATCATTTTTTCAGTTGTATTCTTTTTTGTTCTATTTTTTTCTCCTGTGAGAAGTTTCTTCAATACACATCACTCCAATCCATCAAAAAACTGCTATTCACCAAGGATGTCCTCGGTAGACAGCAGTTCGTAATCGTCTAATCTGTTAATGTCAATCTTTAGGTCGTCGTGAGCCAGTGGTGTTTTCGCATAATCATAAGGCGATGCACCACCGTCCTCTGTGTATCTGAAATTCACATGCTTTTTTAAATCATATTTATCGTCCATGATCGGACGCTCCCCACGAATAAACAAAATCGCTTTGCGGTTATCTAAAAGCCGTATTTCATCCGGTGTTAAAAGTTCCCTTCCTGTCTGCTGATAATTCACCGAATAGCTGCCGCTACGCCCTTTTGTCTGTCCGTAGGTATTGGTATCCAATGTCTCTTTTCCCAATAATTCCGAGACATACTTATGTCCTTCTTTTTCATTTCCACCCAGATATAAAAATTCATCGCAGTTGCCGATCAGACTCTCATACGAGTCTTTAAATAAGGCTTTCATCTGTGCAATGTTCTGGATGATGATACTACAGGAAATCCCTCTGGAACGCATGGTTGCCAGAATCTTGTCAAAATCATCCGGCAAGGCTACGTTTGGCCATTCATCCATAATGCAGTGTACCGGAATCGGAAGCCTTCCTCCGTACTTCCGGTCTGCCACATAATACAGTGTCTGAAACAGATTGCTGTAAATCATGCCGACCAGATAATTCATACTGGTGTCCGCATCTGGAATACAGCAAAACAGTGCTACTTTTTTCTCCCCGATACTGTATAAGTCCAGTTCGTCCGTACAGGTCAGGTTGGCGATCTGTTTCAGGTTAAAAGCTGCCAGACGGACACCAACCGAGATTAAAATCGACTTTGCAGTCTTTCCGGCCGCCTGCTTATAAATGGCATACTGCTTGACCGCAATACTCTCCGGGTCCCGCATTTCCAGTCTTTCAAACAAAATGTCCAATGGTGACTGGTAATCCTCATCATCTTCTTTGACCTGTGCGCTTCCAAGCATTTCCATGATCATCGGGAAGTTCTGTTCTTCCGGTGGAGCTTCATGCAGCAAATACAGCATAAGTGCCTGTAAAAGTGCAGTCTCGGACTTCTCCCAGAATGGGTCTGAGCTCTGCGCTCCCTTCGGTGTTGTGTTGCGGATCAGGTTATTGATCAGCTTCAGTACATCCTTATCATCCCGGACATACGCAAACGGGTTATAACACCAGGAAGTCTCCGGATTGATTAAATCAAAAACCCGGACTTCATATCCATTCCGTTCCAGAACGCCTCCGGTTTTACGCAAAAGTTCTGCCTTGGGATCAGTAATCACCATCGAACAGTTGCACTGCATGATGTTTGGGATTGCATACGTCCGGCTCTTTCCTGCTCCTGAACCTCCGACTACCAACACATTTAGATTTCGTTTGTGCTTATAACCGTCCAGTCCCATGCGGAAATGCTGTGTTAAAAGCAGATTCTGGGTGTACTGTTTTTCGCAGTAACGTCTGCAGATTTCGGACACGTTGCCCCATTTTGCGGAACCATGTTCCACGCCTCTTCTATAATTTCTTTTTTGGGATTCATAAATACCAATGCCTAAGAAATAGGCTGCTGTGAATATCAGAATACATTTGAACGTATACGGTGTATACGTGATAAAAAACGGCTGTTCGAGTTTTTCGCTCAGCGTTTCTAAGATTTGAATAAAATTCCTATCCGGTGTAATGGCACAAGCGGTAATCGCTGCCGCCCACCAGACAAATGGCAGAAAGACAAGATACAGAACCCAGTCCTGCTTTTTTGTACTTATCTCTGCAAGTCAGATTCTCTTTTCTTGCGTGGCTTTTCTTCTGGATGTCCCTGTCCTTCTTTCTTATGAAAGGAATCCACTCCCGGTATCAGTGAGAGACTTCTGCCGTTGTCCCACTTAACACCGAGCTGACCCGCATCATCCACATACTGCACAGTTCCTTCCAGTCCCTGCGGCATACCCGCTTCTCCATCCATCGAATTCAGACAGATTCTTGTTCCTGCCGGATACTGTTCTCTAAGTCTTGCCACTTTTTCTCTTGAATAAATGACCAATCAACCACTCCTTTCTCTACCAGAACATGTGTCTGCTAGTATTCGGTTTTGCAACCTGAATAATAACTTTATCTATTCCATCACTGTATCTTCCGGCTGCAAGATATTTACTTCTGAGTCTGTTCAGTGCCTTACGGATCTGCCTTTGTTCCCCGGCTGTAATCTGCAGTCGTTTCTGGGCGAGGTCGTATTCACTTACTTTTTTCAGAAGAGCTTTCGTTTCTTCCAAACATTCGTCCTGCTCACTCTGTGCCTGCAGCTCATCATTCAGTGCCACCACGAACATATTTTTCATAATGTTATCCATCTTCAAATAGTATTTTGTCATCTGGCTGACCTCCTTTTTTTGTTACACCAACCATATCACAAGACCTCCGTAATAGCTACTCCAACCGTCCAACTTTTTCACTTTTATCGTTCCGGCTGGCTCTTTGCTTTTTTCTCTTTTCCGGATGCTTTTTCAGATGGTTTTTCATCCTTGGTTTCCGGTGTTTTTACAGGGTCTCCGATTGCGAACTCATCGGTTACATACTCCTGTTCCTTTGCACCAAAATTCCGTTCGATATGGTTTCGGATACTGTAGGAAGCCTGACGGACATCATTTAAAAAGTCTCTCAGCTCCTGTGGGTCTTTCTTTCCACATTCATTTCTCTGTGCAATATACTCCAGATTGAATCCGGTGACATCCACACCATAACGTTTCGCAATCACATAAGCCGCACAATAAGCCTGTGCGCTGACTTTCTGTCGGCTGTAAGTTCCTGTATGCTGATCCATCGCTGCACAAGCCAGTTCCCTGTTCAGTGCATGGAATGTCGTTACTTCACTCATTCCGTTGCGGATATAGATGGTACGATATCTTGGATTGTACTGGGCCTGCACTTTGTCTGGCAGATTATCCTCAATCTGCACACGTACCGACTGGTCTTTTAAGACAGCTCCTACCAGTTCTGTCAAGCTTCGCTGAGGGCGTTCTTCCAATGGCTTCCCTGTCATCTGGCTGATATCAAATCCTTTTCCGATCGTATACCCTCTCCGCATTTCTCCATCTTTTTCATATTCAGTGGAAATCATATAAGTAATGCCATGTTCCCCGGCTTTGACCGAACGGTGTTCTTCTCTCCAGCGTTCATAAGACCTTACCACCTTAAAATCCGGATGCTGTCCATAGATCAAAAGCAGATTCGGTGTTCTCTGTGTATTACACTCTGCCATAAAATCCAGAAAACCTTTCAGTTTTTCTCCATCCTGAAAAACTCCCTGTGCCTGTGAATCTACTTCAGCCCATACCTCTTCTCTTTCCTGCTGTTTTTTGGCTGCATATTCTTCCTTGGTCAACTTCTGCTCTGGAACCTGCTCTTCCGTTCCACCTGAAATCATATCTGTTAAATCCATATACATTACCTGCCTTTCGTTTTCATATTCTTACGTTTCTTCCGGCTCTCTCTGGCATTTTTCCGTCTGTCCGGCCGTTTACGTTTCTCTTCCTGCTCCTTGCGGATATCTCCGAGTTCTTTCCGCACAGATGGTTTTTCATTTTTTTCTTCCCAGCTAGTTTCCCGACCGGAAGAAGTATTTCTGTTGCGCGAGAAAGGTTCGGATGGATTCTTTACTTCCCCCTCCTGCGCCTGTGTAAAATTTCCTTCTGGGAAAACTTCATCTCCAATCTGAAACATTTCTTCCGCATCGTCCAGTTCAAATTCTATCTTGCCTTCCGGCAGGACAACGGTCTCTGTCCGTACATTCTCCCCGGTTTCTTTTTCCATCTGGTTCTCTGCCTTCTCCGGTGCATTCTCTTTTTCCACTGCTTCTGTAACCATAGAGCCTGATTCTGCTTTTACAAAATCCAGATTCATCCGGTCTAATACCCGGTTCATCTTTGCTGCATCATCTGCAAATACCATGACCTCTGTCTGATCCGGATTCACCTTATCCTTGATAACTACATATAAGATGCCCCTTGCCTTGGCCTCTTTTGCAAATTCTTTCAGTCGGTCGCCCGGAACGGTAAAAAATTTCATCGGGCGCTGTTCCTTTAACATTCTGGTAAGTCTTGTTTTCCCTCTTGTCTTTTTCTGATCTTTCAGGGCGGCCGCAATAAAGATTGCCACGTGCTTTGCCACATTTCCGGTAATCTTCAAAGAGTATTCCATTCCTTCCAGACTGTACCGTACCACCTGATCAGCCGGTTCTGCTCCATAATTCATACTTATCTCACCTCCTGACTCTTCTGTATTCTTTCTTTATCTTCCACACGTTTTTCATTCTGGCTCTGTTCTTCTGCTTTCTGAAGTCTCGCTTCGATTTCCAAGGAATTCTTTTCAATCTGAACGGTCATACGGACTTCCTTGCGTAGTCGCTTCAATTCCTCATTGATTTCGGGCAAGCGTTCTTCACCTGTCTTGCTTTCCCCATTCCGATACAATCTTCTGCGTTCTTTCATAAGTTCCGCAATCTGCTTTTGCAATGGTTCTCGGTATCCGGCAAGCTGCTCTCTGGTTGTGATGTCATGTTTCATTAGAAATTCAATCTGTTCAATCCTGCGGTCCAGTTTCCGGATATCCTCCCTGACAGCGTATGGACTCCTTTTCGGTCTTTTTGGCAGTACACCCATCTGATATAAATAGGAATAATACAGTGCCTGAATCCCGGTCAGTTTCTTTCTTGGATGAATCTGAAGTGCCTTTTGATAGCCTCGTTTCACCTTTGACTGTAATATCTGCCCACGTATTTCCTCTTCAGAATAATTTTTTCCAAGAGAACGCAGACGGATATACCGTTCCATCCCCGGAGCTTTTAAAGAGATGTATTTCCGGTTCAGTTTCCATGTATATCCCCGCTTTTCCATCTCTTTTAAGAATTGTGACCAGGAGTAGCTTTCCTGTACCGATTCCCTGATATCCAAACGGATCGCCGTTCTCCATGTCGGCTTTCCTTCCTGTTCTGCTTTCCACTGTACATAAGGGATTGATTTTTTCTGATTGGATTCAATGATAGACAGACCATATTTTCTGCACAAGTCATCGGAAATCTTGCGGATCTCCGTATAATAACTCTTGGCATTACTATGGTACTTATGTCCGTCTACCATGCTTACAGAATTCCAGACAATATGATTATGATAGTGTCTGGTATTAAGATGTGTTGTTATGACGACTTCAAATTGTCCTTTTAAGAGCCGGTCTGCCAGTTCCTGCCCGATGAGATGTGCCAGTTCCGGTGTCACCTCACCTTCTGCAAAACTCTGTACCAGATGATATCCTTCTACACCGCCCATCTTATGGAATCTCCTTTTCGTTGCTACCATATCTTCATACGCATTTTCATTGGTACATCCGATGGTATCTTCAAAAACCGCCTGTTCCGTCTTGGTCCGGTTCATGGCATAATCGATGGCAGCCTCCAGAGAGTCTGCTTTCTGTGTGGTCTTTTCTTTGTCTTTCACATATTCGATAGAACGGTCCAGGCGGTGGACGGGGATAACACTTGTATAAGCCATCCGGCATTACCACTCTTCCTTTACCAGATGCCATGTTTCTTTGGTAAGACGCAACATTTCCTGAATGCTCTGCTCACTTGCCATTCCAGAAGCATTGGCAACATGGGCGAGCTGATTGGCATTGTTACATAAGCCTGCAATCTTTCGGAGCAATTCAGAGTGATGCTCACAAGGTTTTGCATGAACCTGCGTTCCTAAAATCAACGAACGCATAAACTCTTCCCGGCTCAGACCGCTTCTTTCGACCTGTTCATTCAGTTCCCTGACTTCCCTTGCGTTAAGCCGTACAGGGATCACATGGTTTCGTTTTCGCATTGCATCACCGTCCCTTCTTTTTTCTCTTCTTCTTTCATCATACCGCCAAGATCCTCATCGGATTTTTTCGCCGCAACCATGCAACAGGTTACTACCACTCCTATAAATCCTCCGCTCATCAATGCGATTACAATCATTACTCCGTTTCTTAACATGACTTGATCCTTCCTTTCCATTTCCGTCTGTGTCTGGGGGGATTGGGGTTCTCCCCAAAGTGCGTTTGGATATCCAAACGCTATGCTTGCAAAACGAGTACCGCCAGTTTCTGTAGCACCGGATTGACTCGATTCTGATTTATTTTGATTCTTTTATCTGTACCAGTCCATCAAGTGTCGTACAAATGATATGGAGTTTGTCTGCCATACTGATTTCGGTATTCATTGTTCCTGTCACTTCTTTTCCACATACGACTACCATCCGGCATCTCCGCAAAAGGATATGGGACATTCTTCCATATCCCTGCATATCTTCTGCATCAGATTCTTCCAAGAATGGTGAGAATACAAATCTCGGACAAATTGGTACATACCCAAGTTCATAGATTTTTCTGCAATATTTCTGCACTTTTACCCGGCTTTCTTCTGCTGAACAGCACACATAAGCCAGCGCCTGTTCCATACGCTCCATCTCCTTCCTGCATCCAGTTGGATGCCACTCATCTTCTCTATAAAAAACAAGATGTCCAATTGGACATCCCGGCTACTTTTCATCCTCTTTCTGCTCTGCTTCTAATGCAATTTTCACTCTGTCACTTCCCAGTTTGTAGTAGGCATCTGTCACTTCGATTCCCACTGCACGATAACCTGTCATAACCGCTGCAAGGACAGTCGTTCCTGCTCCGGCAAACGGGTCCAGGATAAGACCTCCCGGCTCACAAATCTGGATCACATCTTTCATAAGCTGCAACGGTTTCTCTGTCACATGAATCCGGTTCTGCGGATTGCCATATCGGAAAACACCCGGCAGACAAGATACCGGACGGCTGATCGGCATCGGTCCGTTACTGCCCCACACAATATATTCAGCCTGCTGGCGGAAACGGCCTTTCTGTGGACGGGAGTTTCCCTTATCCCACACCGCTGTTCCTCGCCAGATCCATCCTGCCCACTGCAATGCATCGGTAATCGATGGATACTGACGCCAGTCAATGAACAGACAGATTGGAGCACCTTTCTTGCAGGCTTTCCGCACATCATAGAGCCATTCAGCCATCCAGTGCGTCCAAGATCTCTGGTCTTTATTATCCCCATCAAAATCCGGAAGTGCATTTGTAGCACTCATACTGCTGTATTTCTGATTTGTAGTACGATTTCTTTCATTCTGTTTTGTTCCACCGGACGCATACGGTGGATCGGTAATGACTGCATCAAAGATTCCCGGCTGAAATGCTTTGACCAGTTTTAATGTATCTCCATGTAATATTTTCCAGTTTTCCCCTTCAGCATATTCCTCCGGGTATGTTTCCTCTTTCATAAGTTCTTCCAAACTCAGGCCATTTGTCATAGGCATCATCCTTTCTTTTCTCAGCGTTCCGGCTGATTTTTCTTCTTTGACTTTTTATTTGCTTTTGGCGGCGGACTCAACTCAGTTTCCACATATTCGCTGATAATCAAAAGAGCTTTATAATAGTCCCCACTCTCCAATACTCTTTTACGCATTTCTTTTGCTTCTGCTGTCTGTTTATTCTTTTTCAAAAGAGTTGAGGCATCGCCCATAATGGAAAAAATGTTCCCATCATGTCCTAGAAGTTGTAACTTGGGACGTTGTTTCTTAGGCCTTGCCTGGATCTGCTCTGTTTTCTCTTCATGGATTTTCGGCCGTTCCATATCCGGATGCCAAAAATGCACATTCAGAGTTCCACCATCTACCTTCATATCCCTCTGCTCCAATCCTTCACCCCAACCGTCACTGTACTGTCCTGTAATGTATTCGGTGAATTCCTGTAGCTCTTCCTGACTTAAAAATTCATTTAATTCCAGTTTGGTACAGCCGTACAGGATTCCGTCTTTGTTTTCTATTGTAACAACTGCACTTTGTATCTTTCCCTGAATGGACTCACTTCCATCAAAATACTGCATGAGATCATCTTCCCCATAGCGTTCCAGTTCTTCTCGGATGACTTCTTCATAATCGGCAAGTTCTGTTCCATCTAACGGCATTCCATATTCATCACTCTCCGACCAATCTTCTTCCCATCCGGATTCTTCTGAATAAAGATTTCCAGTCAGCTCCGTCAACAGATGTACGTGCATCGTTCCTTTTTCTTCCATTCTCTATCACCTTCTTTCTAATGGTCTGTCCCTGCATTTATTTGCCTGCTTTTTTTCTTTCGCAAGGTCTGCATAATCTGCCCCTTCTTTTTCCGGCAGATTGCAGATAATCTGATACGTTCCCTCATAATGTTTTTTCATCTGTTCTTTCGCCCATCTCCCTGCAAAGTCATTATCGGTACAGATTTCAATTTCTTTGATTTCCGGATGATTCTTCAGAAACTCTTCCAGTGCGTCCGGCGGCTTTTTAAAACGTTCACTCTGTATCTGTGCGTTTTCTTTCGGAGCAGCGATTCCCCCAAGGGAAAGACGATATTTATCCCTATTTCCCTCTTCCAGTGTCATGTGTGCCAATGCATCAATACACGCTTCATATACGGCAACTCGCTTTGTTTCTCTTTCCGGTGGAATGCAAAAGCTGTACTTTTTTTCACTCCCGGTCTGCTCCATCTTGAATCCATTCCCGTTTTTTTCATAGATTCCTCGCAGGAATGCATATCTTGCTTTTCTTGATTCATCTTTCCCAACAAAAACAGCGTTATGGTACGGGACACTTTCATAAAGGATTTCATGTGAAATACAATATGTGATCACTTCATCGCTGATTCCTCTGTGGTTTAAATAAGCCCTGATTCGTCTGCAATTACAATACCTCTCCGGCAGCTTAAATGGCAGTTTTTCCCTTTCCACAGACTGTGTCGGAATAAAAGACGGACTCTCTTCGCACAACAGTTTTACGGCATCTGTAAATTTCATTCCATCTACTTCAATCAGGAACCGCAGTGCGGACACGCCACCGATATCTCTGGATTTCCAATGCCATTTGCTGGACAGTTCATTGATTTTAAAACTGTCATGATCCGTCAACTGCCATTCATTTCTGGTCCTTGTCTTTTGCAGTCGCTGTGCCTGATGCGTTCGCAAATACTCATACGCAGTCATATTTTTTGCTGCCTGAATCTCTTCTTCCGTTACCCAGGGCATTACAGAATTGCATCCTGAAGAGCCAGTACCTTATCCGTCCGCTCCCAAGGAAACTCCTTTCTTCCAAAATGACCAAAAACTGCCGTCTGACGGAAAATCGGACGATTCAGTCGAAGGGATTCCATGATCTGAACGGGTGTCACTCCAAACACCAGTGGGATTGCTGCCGCCAGACAATCATCCGCACACACTTTTCCTGTACCCAAGGTATCCACCTCAATCATAACCGGCTCTGCTACTCCGATTGCATAAGCCAAAGCCACCTGACACTTGCTTGCAAATCCTGCAGCCACCATATTTTTGGCGATATACCTTGCCATATAAGCTGCCGAACGGTCTACTTTCGAACAGTCTTTTCCCGAAAATGCACCGCCGCCATGTGGAATCATACTGCCATAGGTATCCACCATCAGTTTTCTTCCGGTCAGTCCGGTATCTGCATCAAACCCTCCACACACAAATCTTCCTGACGGATTGATCAGAATCTTCGTATCCTCATCCGGCGGCAGTAATCGGAGTGCCGGGCGAAGTACCTTCTCTCTGATCTCGGCATCTAACTTCTTCAGGCTCTTTTCTGTACCATGCTGGCAGGAAACAACAACACTTTCCAGTCTCACTGGTTTTCCATCTTCATATTCTACGGTTACCTGTGCTTTTCCATCAGAAAAGATATCTTTGATATATCCGCTTCTTCTGCAAGCCGAAAGTTCACGTGTGATCCGGTGTGCCAGAACAGTCGGCATTGGCATAAGCTGCGGAGTATCATCACACGCATATCCGACCATAACACCCTGATCTCCAGCTCCCCTGCTTCTGTCTCTTATCTTTGCGCCGATATTATCCCGAAATTCTTTTGACACACTTACTGCTTTCGCAATATCTGGACTCTGCTGGTGTACAAACGTATCCATCTCTATCCCATCTGTACAATATCCACACTCTTCTAAAACTTTTCGGATCACATCAAACACTGGCGGCTCATATCCGCTGCTGATCTCTCCTGCCACAAACACATTTCCTCTTGTCGCAAGCACTTCACATGCAACCCTTGAAGACGGATCATGTTTCAGGCATTCATCTAAGATTGCGTCTGCGATCTGGTCACATACTTTATCCGGGTGTCCTTCTGTTACTGATTCTGCTGTATAATAACGTTTCATTTTTCTTCTCCTTATATCTACAAGTCCTGCCACTGGCAAATCTTTACTTACGAATGCATGGCAAGATAGACAGGGCAGGAGCTGCCTGATGCACATCTCCTGCCCTGCCGGATTGATTTATCCAGTTATTCTTCTTTTATTTTTCTTCTGTTTCTTCTTTATTTTCTGTCATTCTTGACTTCTTTCTGCGGTACACAGTCACTCCTGTAACTGTTCCGGCAGATGCCAGTGCAAGCAAGACAAATGCCCATACTTTCTGGTTATCCCCTGTTTTTGGTGCATTGGTCTTTTCGGTTGTTTTCTCCGGTGTTCTGGCATCTTTCATTTCTACTTTCTGCACTTCCATCGTATCTTTCAATGTAAATGTAACATCTTCGGCAATCTCATACCCATCCGGTGCTGTGATCTCACGCAAGGTAAGTTCCTCATTGACCGGAAGCTTTGCAACAGAATGTGGCTTTCCGTCCGTGATCCACTCTTCCAGAACAGTTCCGTCTTTTCGGATGATCTGAAGCTTTGCCCCTTCCAGTTCTTTCCCTGTGCTAATGTCTGTTTTGGAAATTTCCACTTTGGAATATTCGTCTTTCATTTCAACCTTTGTCACACTTCCATCTTCTTTGACTTCAAAGGTCACATCGCTGGCAGACACATAGCCGTCTTCATAAGGAGCCAGTTTTTCATGCAAAGTATAAGTTCCTTCCGGCAGACCATAAATCACATGATCTTCTTTGGTACTGGTCCATTCTTCCACGACATTTCCGTCTTTGTCGATCACCTGAAGTTTTGCTCCCTCCAGCTCTTTTCCGGTAGTCGCATCTGTCTTGGTGATACGTGTCTCGGTCGGCTGGTTCTCAACTTCTTTACTCAGTACAATCTTTTCAAGATTCTGGTTTTCGTAGGATGCATCTACCTTCCATACTTCCTCGTTCGGAAGATATCCGGCTTTTCTGACTTCCTCTTTGACATAATATTTTCCATGTGGAAGGTCACTGTCAAAAGTCAGATTTCCGTTCTTATTGGTTGCTTTCTTTTCCAGCAGGGTATCCTTCTCTACAAGAACTTCTCCCTGATTAGAAACGATATCTTCCGCAGCATACAGTCCAAAAATAACACTTTCCAGCTTTTCGCCTGTGACAGCATCTTTCTTTTCTACTGATACGGAAACTTTCTGTCTTTCATTTTTATAGGTAACACCTTCATAAACAACTGCCTGTGTATCATCCTCGGCTGTCAGGGTAAATTCTTTCTGCTCGGTATTCAGAACAAAATTCTCTCCTGCCACAACCTCTTTCAGATAATAAGTTCCCAGTGGCAGATTATTGAGTACTGCCATTCCCTTTTCGTCTGTAGTCAGTTTGGCTACCAGGTCATTTTTCTCGTAACGGACAAGCAGATTTCCTTCCTCGTCCTTTGCCCCATCCGGTGAATAAATGGTATCCTTAGCATATACTTCAAACTGGGCACCTTCTACTCCGGTTTCTTCATATTTAAAATCTTTATAGATACCTGTTTCTTCTTTCCCGGATACCGCATTTTTTACCTTTGACACAAGCGTCTTTACTTTTTCCAGAACAGAATCTCCTGTTACTTCGGTAAGCTGTTCTCCTTTTTTCGTCAGGAGCAGGCTTCCCACCTGTTCATCGTTTTTCTGTTCTACCTCTACGATCGCAGCTCCTGTATCCGGATCGATCTGGTGTGCCGTGTTTGAGGATACGGTGATCTCAATGGCACTCTGTGGATTTTCTTTATAAGTTCCCTTTGCAGTCTGCTCTAATGGTGAAAGGATCGTTGCTCCGTCATACAGAGACTCTTCGTGTCCCTGTCTTACAAATCCTTCCGGTGCTTTCACTTCCTCGATCCGATAAGTTGAGCATTTCAGTTCCTGCGGTGTGATCAGATATCCTTCCTCATTGGTCTGGAATACGCTGATCTTTTCTTTTTTCGGATACTGAACGACCTGTTCAATGTATTTCTTATTTGTCACATCGTAAATCTTATAAGATGCCCCTGCCTTTAAAACAGTATTACCAGTCTGTGCATCTTTCTTCACGATTTTTAACAGGAACTCAAACGGACGGTCATCAAACACTCGCCACTGCATAGGTTCTCTGTTGTCATCTTCCACATTTACCACAAATGGATCGATGGTCTTCAGATTCTCCGGTGTCGTGCTTTCTACTACGACATAACTTCCATAAGGCAGTTCCGGGCTGACTGCATATCCTTTTGTATCCGTGATCAGTTCCGGCACTGGTACAGCTGTTCCATTCTCATAGGTGACTGCCACCTGCTCGTTACTGAAATCATAATTTTTAAAATCACTTGACGTGTAGCTTTCTCCATTGGCCGGTTTCAGCTTTCCATTTTTCACCTGTGACAGGCTGCTGATCAGATATACCTGAAATCCTGCTCCTGCGACCAACTATGTCGCAGAGAATTGATACAATGTTTGTATTCGTTCTCTGCGGCATTTTTATGCCCGAAAACGCCGATTTTACAGGCTTTTCGGGCTGTTTTATTGTTTGCTGCGAGTGCCGGAAGTTCCGGCGAGCGTTGATTTCATTCTTTGAAACGCCGATTTTGCTTTCAATCGCCGCTGTGCCTCCGACAAATCGTTAACGAGCAGCATTTTTGGTGCATTTTTTGAGCTTTGGTGCATCTTTGGTAGCAAACCGGATTTTCACAGTTTATCTGCGGAAGCAACGCATAAAAAAGCTCCCTGCATCGCTTTCGACGCAGGGAGTCTATGCCCATCGCTTACTCAATTTCGCTGCCGTCCATCAGTGTGAACACCAGACGTCCGTCGGCGTGTACGGTTGCCTTTTCCACGACTGCCAACCACAGGTGCTCGTCAAATTCTGCAAGTATCCCGTGCTGCTGCTCCATCGTGTCAATAAAAGCTGTGAGCACCGTGCGCTGGATTTTTCGTTTTTCCATTTCGGCTTTCAGTTCATCGATTCTATTTACCACCGCATTGTATTTAGACACAAGATCCTCCTGCCGCTTTTTATACGCTTTCTGATCCTGCGCTGCCGACGCGTTTTCAGCGATGTGCTTGCGGTTCATTTCGATAAGCACCTCGGCTTCCGCGTTCCTTGCCGCAAGCTCATCGTCAATGGCGGCGCTGTCAAAAAGGTCGGCAAGCGCCAATCGGCACTCACTGATAACCTCATCGGTAATGTCCTGCATATCGTTCCACGCCCGGATGAAGCGCTCCTTTATTTCATCCTCGGTCAGATGCGGTGTGGCACATTTCTCGCCCTTTTTGAACTTGTTGTTGCATTGCCATATCACACGGCGGTATTTATCGGTTGAGTGCCAGACCTTCGAGCCATAGAAGCCGCCGCAGTCGCTACAGACCAGCTTTGCCGAAAAGCAGCTCTTACAATTATAGCTGCGCCCTAATGCCTTACGCCGTGCGAACTCCGCCTGTACCATATCGAAGTCCTCGGCGTCAATGATTCCATCGTGACTGTCTGTAACATAGAACTGTGGCACCTCGCCCTCATTCGGCTTCATCTTCTTTGTCAGAAAATCCGTCGTGAAGGTCTTTTGAAGAAGCGCGTCGCCCTTGTACTTCTCGTTGGTGAGAATGCTTTCGACCACATTGCATTGCCAGCGTTCCTTGCCGCCGGGCGTCGGAATGCCCTGTGCCGTGAGATGCTTGGCAATCCCGGTGGGTGTTTTTCCCTGCAGGAACATCGCGTAAATCAACTGCACAATTTTCGCTTCCTCCGGCACAATCTGCGGCGTACCGTCCGCGCCCTTCTCGTATCCGAGAAACTGACCGTATGACATGGACACCTTACCGTCGGCGATACGCTTGCGCCATCCCCATGTGACGTTCTCTGAAATGCTCCGGCTTTCCTCCTGCGCCAGAGAGGACATTATCGTGATGAGCAGCTCGCCCTTGGCGTCGAAAGTCCAAATATTTTCCTTTTCGAAGTAAATTTCAATGTTCGCCGCCTTGAGCTTTCGCACGGCGGTAAGGCTGTCGACAGTGTTTCGTGCGAAACGGCTGACCGATTTTGTGATTATCAGGTCGATTTTACCGTCCAGCGCATCCTTAATCATCTGGTTGAAGCCGTCGCGCTTCTTCGTATTGGTCGCTGAAATTCCCTCGTCCGTATATACAAATACGAAGTCCCAATCTGGGCGCTCCTTGATGTATTTGGTGTAGTAGTCCACCTGCGCCTCGTAGCTTGATTGCTGTTCTTCCTTTTCCGTGGAAACGCGGGCATAACCCGCAACCCTGCGCCGCTTGGGCACGGATACGGCAAGATTGGAAAAGCGCGATGTGACCGTCGCCGGTATCATTGTGATTGTTCTTGCCATCAGCCATTCCTCCTTGTCGCTTTTTCTCTTGCCTTTTGTCGCTTATCCTCCGTCCAGCTTTCACGCCGTGAACGGTCTTGCCACCGAGTCGTCGCTGCCGTGCCGTCCTTGAAATGAAACTCAAGCTGATTGTTCTGCTGCGCCGTGATAAGTGCTATTCGCTCTGAAAAAACGGCGGCATCAAAACCGTCCGTTCCGAGCATCGCGGCGCACTCTGCTTTAAGCGTCTCTTCGGGGATCTGCTTTGAAGCGCAGTGTTTTTTGCCCTTGGTATTGAATGTGGCGCAAATCCAAACAAAGCCGGTCGGCGTTGTCTTCCTCCGATAATTCTTGCCGCAAATACCGCAGCGTATTTTTCCTGTGAACGCGGTTTCCGAGCCGGGCTTCACGATCACAGCTGTTGCCCTGCGTGAAAGCTCTTCTTGTACAGCCTCAAATGTAGCCCTGTCAATAATCGGCTCGTGCGCCTCCTGTACGAAATACTGTGGCAATTCGCCACGGTTTATTTTTGTTTGCTTTGATAAATGGTCGGTGCGGAAGGTCTTTTGCAGCAGTAAATCTCCGGCGTACTTCTCATTGCGGAGCATTTTGCTGATGGTGGCTTGACACCACGATTTGTTCATTCGCGTGGGTATTCCCATTTCGTTAAGCCTGTTGGCTATGGCCTGTTTTCCGTAGCCCTCAAGAAAAAGCGAGAATACGAGGCATACCGTCTTCGCTTCCTCCGGCACGATCTGGAATACTCCGTCTTTTACCCGATAACCGAGCATCGTGCAGTCCCACGGCTTGCCTTCTTCAAAATTCTTGCGTACCCGCCACTTCTGGTTTTCGGAAACCGATAGGCTTTCCTCCTGCGCATAGGATGCAAGAATTGTCAGCATCAGTTCGCCATCGGCGCTTATGCTGTGAATGTTCTGCTCTTCGAAAAACACATCAATGCCAAGCGTTTTTAATTCTCGAACCGTAGATAGCAGTGTGACCGTGTTCCGGGCGAAACGCGATATAGACTTTGTGATGACCATATCGATTTTCCAAGCGCGACAATCCGCCAGCAGGCGTTGAAAGCTCTCACGGCTGTCCTTTGTGCCGGTTTTCGCTTCATCCGCATATACGCCGACGTACTCCCAGCCGCAGTGCTTTTGAATCCGGTCGCTGTAATAGCTGACCTGTGATGCCAGCGACTGAAGCATTGCGTCCTTGCCTGACGAAACGCGGGCGTATGCCGCCACGCGCTTTCCCTCAAAGGGAACTCGCGGCGCAAACTCTATCTGTGTAATTCGGCTGTTTGCCATTGATACTCCACCTCCTTTCAGGGGGTACATATTCGCTCTAAAGGACGACAAAGTCAAGGCAATTCGCGCCATATACTGCACAAAGATACGCGATATTTGACCGCGAGATTTTCCTCAAGCTTGGCATAATCACGGATGGTAATATGCCCTTCGGACAGCCATCTCCTCAACACAGCGACGACGGCTTTGTATTTCATCAGCTCTGTTTTTCTGTCCTGCGTCATATGGCAGCCTCCGCTCTTTTCGTGCGGTGCTGTGCCGAACACGCATGACAGCAAAACTTGCTGTTCGGTCTGCCGTAGACCGTGTATGCTTTCCCACAGTGAGTGCATATCCTGCTGTAATACGCCTTTCGGTTCTCGGCGTTCGGATGCATTTTCCACCATGCGTTACGGCATTTATCAGAGCAGAATTTTTTCGGCTTGCTCCCGGGCTTAGTCACAAGCGCCTGTCCGCATTGCTTGCAGCGAGAAGCGTCATCAATGACAGATGATTTTTCAGCCGCCAAGGCTAAACCCTGTCTGCGGCAATAGCTCTTCACTGTGTTTATCGAGAGTCCGACCGTTTCGGCGATTGATACATACTTACAACCCGCAGATCGCAGGTGAAGTATGGTTGATTTCTGTTCGTTGGTCATCAAAACCACCTCCTCGCCATACGGAGAAAATGGAGCAATTTTGGGGAGGTGTTTCGACATAAAAATACTGCCCAGCAGAGAAAAATCTCCGCTGGGCAATAACTGTAGGTCAACAACTTGACCTGTGGTATATGGACTTGTAAGCTAAAGCGGTGTATCCTTTACTCGCTGTATTTCACAAACGCATCAGTGAAGCCTGCGGCTTTGACCTTCGTGAGCATGGCGTCAGCGTTTGCCTTGACTGAGAATGCGCCGAGCTGGACGCGGTAATACTTCTTCGATGTAGTGGGGGCTTCCGGCTCCACAGGCACTTCGGCAGCAGCCAGCCCAGCCTTCACATCGGTGCGGAAGGTATCCATCGACTTTCCATGCTTCGGGAACCAGTGCATGACATCGCCGTGATTGGACGCAATGCCCTGCTTGTAGCCCTCGCAGTGACAGATGATATTTTTCTCCGTCAGCCCATACTGCTTGCAGAGATACACACACAGCTCGACCGCTTCCTTGTAAACGGCAGAAAAATACGAGGCATCGGTCAGACCGTCCTCGCAAATCTCAAAGCCAATATGCGTATTGTTGGAGCTGCCGCCGCCATGCCAGCCGCGCATATTCCACGGCAGCGTCTGGTAGGTGGCAATGGTGCCGTCCTTCAGCTTGCCAATGAAAGCGTGGACACAGACCTGACGCCCGCCGGGAGTGGCGGTATTCCAGTGATTGCCGTACTGATTGATGCCGAGCAGCCCATCGTCGGGTCCGACGTAGCGTTTCAAATTCGGATTGTTCGCGCCGGTACTGTGTACCATGATGCCCTTTGGCACAATGGCCTTTCCTGCTTTGTAGCAGTCGTTGTTCGTGAGAATGAGTTGGTGCAGGTTCATTTCGTATCCTCCTTGTTGCTGCGGTCATGGAGCTGTTCCAAAACCTCCTTCAGTTTTGCCGGGATTGGCAGACCCAAATGCCCGGCATTCTCCATGAGCGATACGCCCTCGTTGGATAGGTAGAAAAAGATGACTGCCGTGCGCAGGACCCCAGCCTGTCCGAGCACCTGTACGTCGATGATGTTGCCGATGCCGACCATTGTAAAAATGAGCACCTTCTTAAAAATGCCCTTGAAGCCGACCTCGCTGGAGAGCTTGTGGTCAACAATCGCGCACATGACGCCGGTGATGTAGTCGATGACCACAAAGGCGATGAGCGCATAGAGGAAGCCGTCAGCTCCTCCGAGGAACCAGCCAAGCCAGCCGCCGATGGCAGCAAACGCAAGCTGAATCCAGTTCCAGATTTCTTTCATGATAAAACCCTCTCTTTCATTTCATAAAATAAGCGCTCACCCATTACGGGTAAGCGCAATATAAAACCGAGTTTGAACCCCACGATCCGCTTGTCGTCACATAGAAGCCGTCACCGGGAATATAGATCGCATTGACCTTTGTCCCACTGAAGTTCGTTTGTGGCACGGCTTTCCACTGATACCCGTCCGGTGAGGCGTAGATGACGTTATCCCCAAACTGCAAATACTGTCCCAGCTTTTCTACATAGACCATCGTGGAGAGGGAAGGAATATCCTTTGACTGCCCCTGACGCACGACCGTGTAACCGCAGCCGTTCCCGTTCATAACGCAGAGCTGGTAAATGCTATTACTGGCACTGGCATAATAGGAGTTTATCAGAAAGAGACGTCCGCCAACCGAGCGAATACTGCTAAAACCAATCTTGAACGATTCGCTATACCCATAGGGATACTGCATCGTTCTCCGCCATTGGTAGCCATTGGAGCTTATTTGTATTCCACCCTTTCCAGAGTCCACGATGGTATCCGAGGCAATGCCTATATACATTCCGTGATGGCAGGTCATATCCGTGAAGCAGCACATTCCGTCCTCGTAATAGTCTCCCGTCAGCGTCCAAGCTCCGCCGGAGCCCACATTACTTTTTGCATACATGGGACTGTGAACCCACCATGCGGAGAGAACGCCATAGCTACCATTACTGGCTCCGCACATGACGGGGTTTCCGAGACCGGGTAGATACCCGGCATAGTTCAGTGTCATTCCGTCAAAGGACGAATAGACAGAGGCACTGTTTACAAGAAGGTATACCCCGTTGCCGCAGTATTGCATATCGGCTTTTGAAGTAAAGGTTGGTATCCATGTGCCTGTTGCAGGATCGTAGCAAGAAAAATTGCCCGTGGAGTTTGCATACCCACGAGCAATAAATGAGGTTCCGTTGCTGTACACATACGAGTAGCTGCTTTCTGACGGCAGCCCCATCGAAGCGGCAGACCGGTTCTTCCACGTCAGTAGAGGAATGTCAGAAACCATATCGCCGTTGAAGGCCGCGAATACGACGAGCGGTGTGTTGAACGCTTTGCTGTATGCCATTATTACACCGCCCTTGTAATGCTGGTCATTCGTCCGTTTCGGTCTACAGAATAGTTGAAAGTCACCATTGAACCGTCCGAATAAGTGACGGTAAACGAAGTCTCGCCAACCGCTATATTCTGCACTTCTTTATAGGTGTCGAGGAAATTGCCGTAGTCAGCTTCGAAGCTGTCAAAGCTGTCGGACATACTTCCGAACTCGTCCCAGATGGCAGACATATCGTCGTTATTGTCCGTTGCGGTCTTTTCAATGCGGTACAGATTATCGTTGATAGTTGGCTTGTAGCTGCCAACCTCCACACGGATGCTGTACTTGTAAAAGGGGTTATACTCCATAGCGATGATGCGCGTTCGGGTGTTGATGTGCATGGGCGTGAATACAATCTGCACCTCGTCCCCAACAGAGAAATCTGCCACCTTGTGGAAGGCTACCTCATAGCTCTCCGTAGCGGAGCGGCTGTCATAGGTAACACTCACATCGGTGACCTTTTTCCCATCCATAAGCTGTTTCACAGCGGTGCTGCCACGATGCTGGCGAAGGTTAATGTAATGCCCACTGTATTCAATCTCGCCGCCGCAGATGGCGACGAACTGCATCAGCGCCTCGCGCCGGGTTACACTCTGGTTTATCTTCATTGTGACGCTGTTTGAAAACTCCACCGTGCCTGCCGAGAACTGCGTTCCATTCAGAAGCTGTGCCAGCCCTGCAGCAGGAAGTCCGGTGTAATCGAAAGCATCTATCTTGTAGCGGTCGTCGTTGAGCACATAAGAAATATGCTCACAGGTTGCCGCTACGGTCATAAGGCCGGACGAGATGGTTTTTGCCACGCGCACGACGTTGAAATAGTCACCCTCATACTCCGCAACGCAGCCGGGTCGGAGGAATTCGCCTCGACCGGCAAGAGTGGAGAACTCAAAGGTCAGCTCACCCTCCAGACTGTCGCGCAGATTTGCCGACAGCACCTTATCAATGGATTGAAGCAGAGCGCCAGACGCGCTGTAGACAAAGATGACTGTGTGCTCAAGTGCGGCACGAAATACAGCGTTGACATTCATGTCGGCGGTCACATTTGAAAAATCCGAATCCCAATGGTCGAAGATAGAGTCAATCTTCTGTGGCGGCAAAGGTGGGATAGCCGCCGTGCCATCTTCGACTTGCTGGGATGAGAGCAAAACGCCGTCCGAGTAAAAGTTCACCGTGTGGTATACGATGATGAACTCATACTGCGCTGTGAAATCCATATCCGCACGGATGTTGGCAAACACCGCAGGCAGCCAGCCTGTAAAGGTGTAGCCGGAGCGGGTGGGATTGGTCGGCGGCGTTGCTGTGCCCCCACTTTCCACCTGATCCGTTTTCAGGACCGCTGCATTCCAGTCCATGAAACGGACGGTGTAGTAGATGATCTGCTCATACAGCGCGTGGATGTCGAGGTCAGAGAGTATCTCAGAGCACGGCAAATCCCATCCGAGAAAACGGTAACCAGCTAGAACCGGCGCATCCGGTGTGGTGGCAGAGTACCCGTGCTCAACAAGCTCTTCTTTGAGCACTTCGTCGTCCCAGTCGAGAAAGCGCACCGTGTGATAGACCTTCCGCGTGAACTGCGCCGTGGTGACCATATCCGCAAGGACATTGTCAAAGGGTACATCCCAGCCGGAGAAATTGAAGCCTTCGCGGTTGGGAACCGCCGGAGCTGTCGCCGTGCCGCCCTCAAGGACATACTCGGTTTTGAGCACCGTAGCATCGTAGTTTTTGAACAGCACCTGATAGGTGCCGATGGCGCGATACTGTGCGGTGACTGTGAGGTCTGCTGTAACATCATTGAAGGCCATGTCCCAGCCGGTAAAGATGTATCCGGCGCGAGATGGATTGGCGGGAGCTATTGCCGCTTCATGCTCGATAACAGTTTCGGCCTTTAGCACCGTCCCGTCCCAGTCTTGGAAGGTCACCGTGAAGTAGGTCAGATACGCCTCCAACACGATGGTATTCAGCGTGTTGAAGATGGTATCACTTGCGCCACTGGACCATGCGCCCACGCACAAAAACACCTGACTTGTACTCGACAGGATTTCCAATGTTCTGGACAAGCCGCCTTGATCGGTGGCGTCATTGGTATCCAACGGGTCGAATACATAGTTGGTCAGCGTTTGCCCAGTGGTTAGATTTGGGGCACAGCCCAAACGAAAGCGATTCCGCATCTGCAGCGACACCCGATACTGGGTGCTTTCCTTAATACCGAAGGTCCGCATACCGTTTGTGCTGTCTGCAGTCGCCGTGCCCGCAATATTCAGAAGCTGATTCGCGTATCGGATATATCCGTTGTAGTCTCCACAGAAAGCACTTGCGCTGATGTCTAACCAGCCAGTAGCCATACCTTCACCTCCTTAAACCGTGCCCAGATTGCGGACGGTGACCGCATTCTGGCTCCATTGAATTTGTGAGATAATCCGGGTAAGCGTAGCGCCATCCAATGTGAGCGGAATAGTCACATTGAATAGCTGCGCCGTGGCGGTCGTGCCGCTGACACCGCTCAGAGCCGTGTTCATGTCGAGGTCAAAAGCTGTCGGGATCGCGTTCTCCATGTCCTTTTCAACCCCACTCATAGCATCTGTGAAGCCAACGCCGATACCTGTGCCCATGTTTTCGCCGATACCGGCGAACACCTTAGAGGGCGAGTGGATACCAAGCAGACGCTTTGCGCCGTTGACGATGCCGGAGAAGAAGCTGGACACCTTCTGTGAAATCCATGAAGCCAACGACTGGATGCCTTGCCACAGCCCCTGCACGATGCTTTTGCCAATGTTCACAACAGAGCCGACGGCCTGCCCAAGTCCCTGTACCAGCGCCGCAATAATCTGAGGCAGTGCGGCAATGAGCTGCGGAATTGCCTTCACCAGACCCACCGCAAGCTGAACGATGAGCTGAATGCCCATCTCGATGATTTTTGGCAGGTTACTGGTGATGAAGTCGACTATGGTTGTGATGATTTGCGGCAGCGCCTCGATGAGCTTCGGCAGAGCATTTAATAGGCCCTCTGCCAAGCCCTGAATGATAGCAAACGCCGCTTCGAGAATCTGATCCATGTTGTCGAGGAGCGTCTGGCAGATGAGGATGATTGCTTCCACGATGGACGGAATAAGCTCCGGCAGTGCCTCTGCAATGCCGGTGGCGAGAGTGACGATCATCTGAACGGCTGCCTCCACGATTGCCGGTAGGTTGTCGATGATGCCCTGCACCAGCGTTAAAACAAGCTGAAGCGCCCCTTCCGTGAGAGAAGGCAGCGCTTCGATTAGCCCTTCAAGCAGGGTCAGCATGATGGAGGACGCACAGTCCACAATGGTAGGTAGGTTCTCGATGATGGCATTTCCGATGGCCATGACAATGTCCATACCGACTTGAATGATTTTCGGCAGATGTTCCATAATCATGTCTGCCAGCCCGCCGACGGTGTTGCCGATAACCTCACTGGTTTTATCGAAGTCATCACCGGCTTCCACAAGCCCGGAGGTGAACTCACCCAGCAGAGAAACGCCATCATCCGCAAGGTCTTGAAGCTGCGGGAGCAGTACCGTACCCATGACGCGCTTTGCCGCCTCGGAGCCTTGCTTGAGTCGCTGGACGGAATCGTCGAATGCACCCAGCTTGGCAATGCTCTCCTCGGAAAGCACAGCGCCCATTCGGTGAGCCTCATCAGTAAGCGCGGCAATTCCCTCCGAGCCTTTCGCAATGAGGGGATTCAAGTCCTGCGCGCTTTTGCCAAAGAGCTGCATGGCAAGTGCATCCCGTTCGGTTTCGTTTTGAACATTGCCGAGGGCATCAATGACATCCCAATAGACCTCTTCGCTGTCACGCAGATTGCCATTTGCGTCTGTGACAGACACGCCGAGCTGCGCGTAGGCATCGGCATATTTCGCGGAGCCGTCTGCCGCGCTCGCCATGGACTTGACGTTTTTTGCCATGGAGCCTGTGAGCGTGTCGAGAGATACATCTACCAGATCGGCGGCATAGCTGTACGCCTGCAGGCTCTCCACGCTCATGCCGGTGACGGTGGACTGTGTAAGCATCTCATCGGCGTAGGCGGCGGCTTCCACGGTCATGTCCACGAGAGCTTTCCCAGCGGCGATTGCGGCGGTGCCGATTGCGGCAAGAGCCGCGCCCATAGCGACACCAATGCCCTTGACCACAGAGCCAAGCTTCTCAAACTTACCCCCAGCAGAATCCGCTTCCTTTGCTGTGCCCTCAATTTCATCGCCCAGCTTGTCTGTCTGCTTGGCGGCATCGGACGCTTCATCGCCCATTCCATCGATGGCCTTTTCATTTTGTGAAAGCTCGCGCTCCATGCCGTTGAGTTCCGCCTGCGCGTTATTCAGCTGCACTGCCCACTGCTGTGTGCGGCGGTCATTCTCACCGAAGGAATCTGACGCATTTTCCAATGCGGAGCGCAGAGTTTCGATTTTATCCTTTTGGGTGTCGATTTGCTTGGTCAGCACCTCGTTCTTGGCGGTGAGGGACTGGACGCTACTCTCATTTTTGTCAAACTGGGAGGTAGCGAGCTTCATCTCCGAGCCGAGCACCTTGAATTGCTGATTGATGTCGGAGAGGGCCTTTTTAAACTCTTTTTCGCCCTCAACGCCGATCTTTAGGCCGAAATTATCTGCCATATATTTTCACCTCCTTCCGCAAACATAACATGAAAAAGGAGCAGCCCTGAAAGGTTGCTCCCAAATCAATTATTGATTGCCTTATTTGCTTTACATTTCCTTGTCATACTTGCATCGATAATAGATACCGATACCCGCGACAAAGAGATATGCAAACACGAGCAGTAACACTACTATCAAGTCGACATTCATTAAAGCCAAAGCTACCATCAGTGCTCCGAAGATAAACAGCATCGCGTCATACGCTTTTGCCTTTGCACGGTTTGCTATGGCAACATTGCGCTCGTCCGACTTGTTTATTTCGTCCTGCTGCGCAAGCTCTGGGTGATTTTTCATTGAAGCCCGGTTGATGATGTCGCCCATACCATGCCCAAAAATACCGCATCCCAGCCCAATCATCACATAGGGCAGAGCTTGCATGATTCCCTGCGGTTCTCCTACAGTTTTCAGGATAATAAGACCTCCGGCTAACAAGGCAACGCCCAATGCGGTAATAAAATAGGATAATCCAACTTTTTTCATTTTGCTTCGTCTCCTTCATAGATAAATATCTCTTCGATGCTCATTGAGAAATATCGGGCAATCTTGAACGCCAAGATGACGGACGGATTATACCTACCATTCTCAAGGGAACCTATTGTTTGCCTTGAAACTGCAAGCGCTATCGCCAGTTCTTCCTGTTTGATGCCTCGCTCCTTTCGGAGTTCCTCTAATCGATTTTTCAAATCAACACCCCCAAAATTGGAAAGCAAACTTTCCATAAGCACAGTATAGCACTTCACGCATATGATGTCAGTTTACTTTCCATTCTTACAAAGTGTTCATATCCCTATAGGTATCAATTCATCTATGAAGTATTCCCGCTTGGCTTTTGCCAGCCCGTGGTATTGCTTATAGCACTCCCACTGGTCAAGCAGGTGGCCCAGCGGCATAAGCCAGATCTCCGGCTCCGACCGATGTAGGAGTGAAACGCCATAAAAGATCAGTCGGGCAAACAACTCCTCGTCGCTTACCCGACCACCACGTTTTTTGAGTCATCCTCACTTTCCACATTGCGCTTGGCTCCCTTGAACATGGCTTCCATAATGGATTCCTTGTAGGTGGCAAGCTCCAACGGCGAGGTCAGCAGCTCCACAGCCTCCTCGGTCAGAGGTTCACGCTTGTCCTGCGGATTTTGCAGGTTGTGGATAAGAACGCTCTGATTGGCAAGTAGCGCAATCAGCCAAACAACCTCATCGAGTGCCATCTCGAAGTTTTCAGACTTCATGAGCTTGTCGCCGAGATTGGACAGGCCGCCGTACCGCTTGGCGATTTCCTTGGTAGCGCGGGTAGTGAGGATCATTTCATATTCTTTGCCACCAATGGTAATGGCGGCGCTTCTGTCATTAACCATTAGTCAGTACCTCCGGGAGTAAAGTCCGGCTCATACACCTCGGTGAACCAGCCGGAGATAACAGTTGCGCCGAGGCCCGTATCACCCTCATTGGCTTCGGCCTTCCACGGATGCTTGCTCTGACCGTCCAGCTTGTTGCGGCGGTAGATCGTGCCCTCAATAGTCGGCGTCGAGAAAGTGATGCTGTCGCCCTTGGTGGCGAGGTTGGTTGCGGGGATACCAAAGATAACGCGGTAGAGCCAGAAATACTTGTAGCTACCGTTTGACTTCCGTGCCCGGAAGCCGATAGCGACAGGCACGCCGCCGTTCTCCGATGCGGAGATCAGCACATGATTCGAGTCGATTTGTGCTCCGGTCAGCGCATTGGCAGAGCCGGTGCCGATGTCGTCAATGCCCAGCGTGAGAGTGCCGGACTTGAATTCCTTGACCGCTTCTGCCACGCCATCGTCAGCGTAGAGCGTCGCTTCGTTGACCTCCACGGACAGTTCTGCGCTGATGGCCTTTGCCAGTGAGATGGGAGTACCGTAGGTCTCCGAGCCGTCAGCGGCTTCGGTAATGGGTGCATAAAACAGCCTGTCAAGACCGATAGTTGCCATAGGTCATTCCTCCATTTCAAATGAATAATCCTTTGCCACGTCAATGGCAAAGTGGTGATAGCCGGTATCGTCCTCATGGCCGATGTACCGGCGGTCGATTATGGTAATGTCCGCAGCGAGGAGCGCCCGGACAATCGTGTTTTTAATTGCGATGTAGTTGCCCTTGTCGAAAAGGGAGAGCCGCGCCTCCTGCACCTCGTGGTGGGGCAGATTATCTGCATACAGCCTAAAGGTTTCTACAATGGGTGTGACCACGACATAGCGGTCAGGTGGTGCGGCAGAAAAAACGCCCGTCTCCACGGGGACGAGCGGCAACAGCACGGTGTTCAGTTCTTCAAGCAAGCTCATATACTCTCCACCTCCCGGTCAAAGGCGGCTTTCATGGCTTCGATGCAATCATTCTTGCTGGAGGATTTTGCAGGCTTCAGAAATGGGCGTGGAGCCTGACCGTGCTTCCCGTATTCGAGCACACCGGCAATCATCGCATTGCTCTTGCCGTCAGGACGGTTTTCTGCGAATCCGACTTTGACATTGAAGTTACCATCCTTATCCTGCCGCGCAGAAGAAACACCGAGAGCACCTGCAAGAGTACCGGTGGAACGACTTTTCTCTTTGGGATTGCTGCCGATGGCCGACTGAAGATTAGCGCGCACTTTTGCCTCCACGACTTCACCTCCGGCTTCCAGTACTTTCGGAATGATCTCATCCGTTCGGTCACCCAGCCGGGAGAGCTTGAGCAGGAAGTCCTCTGGCAGTTTACAGAATGCTTTAGCCACTGGGCTTCACCGCCTTTGCAAGTACCTCAATATACATACCGCGTCCTTTAACATTCTCGACCGAGGTGATCTCAAAGCGCCCGCCATCGTTGACTATGGTCATAGCAGGCGTAACAGCGACGCCGGGAATGCAACGAAAACGGAAAAGGTCGGTGGCTTCTGAGAACTGAGCTCGATTTGCCCATTTCTCGTTGCCGTGCCGACCCTCCCGGTATGCTCTGACCGAAGCTACGATACTGTCAACCTCGGTTCTGAATCCTTCTGCATCTTTTATAGTCACTTTCTGGGCGATGCCGATGAAGGTGTTCATCTTACCAAAGCTCATACTCACACCTTCCAATCCCGGTCAAGTCGCAAAAGCAGATTGACCGTGTTCCATACTTGCTGTCCGGCCTGCACGTTGTCAGAGAAAAAGCCGCCGGTGCTGCCGTCCCTGGATTCATAGAAATGGGACGACAGCATAATGACGGCTTGCTCTGTGGTAGGTGGCATCTGATGGTCGGTGTAGTAATTTTCTGTGAGATGCTGATAGCTCTCAGCATAGGACACAGAGGCGGATATGTACAACTGCAACAGTTCATCGTCCGCCGAGTGTTCGAGAATTAGATTCGCTTTGACTTTTTCAAGCAGTGTCATACCGCCACCATCCTTTCTTTATTCCTGCGCGTCCGGAGCCATAAGCCCGGCGGTTTTCAGTTTTACGAGCAGTGCATTGAAATCAGCAAGGAGTGTAGTGATATCCTCAGCCGTACTTACCGCCTGGTTTACCGCAACGGGTACTTCCGGCACGGTTGGGTAAGTTGGAACATAGAGGTTTCCGTCCGTACCAATTTTCGCTGCGACGGTATACGTTTCAGTTTTGGTGGTTGCCTTAACTCCTCCAAGTGTGGTTTCCGTAGCGACGGGTACTTGAGAAGAAGGAAGACCCGTTACCGAGGCTCCCTCCTGGATTTCCAACGTTCCGCCGATGACGGTTTTCTCGCCGCCCTGTTCGGTGTAGTTCTTCGCGTTATATTCGCTCATATCGCTACCTCCTTAGGCGTGCTGCTTGAGTAGCTTGATGCCTTCAGGCAGTACTGTCTTAGCGTCAACACGCTGGAAAGCGTAGAAGCCGGTCTGAAGGTTGGCGATGTGGAGCTCATCTGCACGGCGAACGGTTCTGCCAGTACGGTCTGCAATCCAGTAGTTCTGGAAATCGCCGAAAGCGACTGTGTAGGCACCTGCCGCGATGGTAGGAGCATACTGAGAAACATATACAGGGAAACCGAGCAGACGGTCAGGCTGACCAGCCTGCAGAGAGGGTTGCCACATATATGAACCGTTACCGTCCTTGAGTTTGCGGACGCTTGCGAGAGTGCCACTGCCAAGCACAAACACAGCATTTTTCTTGTAGCCGTCCTTGAGCGCGTAGGTCAGGTCGATAAGCTCGTCCGCCTTAATGTCTCCGGCAGTAGCGGTAGTCACGCCGAGATCGCCGCCGTTTGCGGTGAAGATGCCGGTAGGCTGACCGCTGCCGGTGCCGATGCAGAAAGCCTGTTCCTCTTTCGCCGCAAAAGCGCGAGCAAAGTTATCGATGAGGTAGGCCTGAAGGTCGAACATGGAGTCCTCAAGCAGTTCCTCGGAGACCAGTGCTGCCGCACGAAGCGTGAACGCATCGAGAGAGAGCTGGTTGAAGGTAGGAGTGGAGGGCGTAAACACGCCGGACTCAGCTACCCAATCGGCAGAAACATCAGTAAGCGCCACATTAATTCTGTGAGGTGCAGCAGTTGTGATGACCTTTGCCAGAGAACGGATTACGTTCTCGCGGGCAAGTGCCTTAACGAGAGTGTCGTCGAACTCCAGCGGAACGAGATAGCCACCGGTGGAAGAAGTGCCTTCCTCCATGACATTGTGAACGGGACGCTTGCCGCGAATGAGATTATAGAAATCCTCACGGTATTCGGCGGTCGCTCTGGGAATGAGAGGCTTGCCGTTCTGTGCTACAGGCTTTTCAGTGATTGGAGAACTGGTGGGCTGCGCCATTGCAGCATCCCTTGCCACACGATCTTCCTCAATGGCAATCTGACGAGCCATTGCGTCTACGTCCGCGAGCATTTTGTCGTAGGTGGCATTGTCTTCTGCAGACAGGACGCCGTCCTTGGCGCGAGTGTCGAGGAACGCCTTTGCCGCGTCCCACGCCTTTGCGCGTTTTTCACGCATTTCGAGTACCTTTTTCATAATCAAATACCTCCGTTAAATGTATTTACGGGCTTGCAGTTTCTGCATAGCCTCGGTGATGGAAACGCCAGTCGGCGCATCGGGCTTCTTTTGCTCCGCCTTCGGAGCTGGTTTCGTGATGAGCTTGTTGAATAGTGCGTTTGTAACTGCTCTGCGGCTGAAAGCAAAGACCACATCGTCGCCGTGGTCGCGTTTGGCGTCCTCCAAGATGCCATCCGCGAAGCCAAGCTCCACCGCTTTGTTTGCGTTCATATAGGTTTCGCCGTCCATGAGATGAGAAATTTTTGCGCGGGACTGCCCAGTCTTGATTTCGTAGGCGTTGATAATGGACTCCTTGACTTCGTCCAGCATGGCAATGGCTTTTTGCATTTCCTCGGTGTCGCCGATTGCTACTGTGAGTGGATTGTGAATCATCATAAGCGCCGTAGGTGCCATGAGCACCTGCGTACCCGCCATTGCGATGACCGATGCCGCCGAAGCAGCGATGCCGTCAATCTTGATGGTCACGTCATGCGGGTAATCCATTAACATGGCGTAAATCTGAGACGCTGCCACGCAGTCGCCGCCCGGTGAATTGATCCACACGACAATATCGCTGTCGCCGGACATCAGCTCGTCCTTGAACATTCGAGGCGTGATTTCATCATCCCACCAGCTTTCGTCCGCAATGGTGCCGTCGAGGTACAGGGTGCGGATGCCTGTATCCTCATCACTGTCCCAATTCCAGAAGTGCGTTTTTTCACGTGCCTTTGCGGGACTTCGTTTTGTTTTGTCCATCTGAGGTTCCCTCCGTTTCTGTTGTTGTATTTGCGAACGCACCTGCGTCCTGCAGTTTGGTCATCGCACCGTTTATAAGGTAAAGGTCGCCGCCGAGGTCGTCAGGGATGCGGTCGAGGTTTTCAAGCTCTCGTATGTCATTTGCCGACATCCATCCGTTTTGTCGAGCGGTCGCGTAGCCTGTCATGCGCGATGCATAGTCGCCGCGAAGCAGTCCGTCCACATTGAATTTTGTGAACATCGAGCGTTTTTCGCTGTCGAGCAGAAGCGCCTTGTTCATCGCTTGTTCCCAGCGGATCACCCACGGGTCGAGCGTATATTTCACGAACTCCAGCGACTGCTGCTCAATATTAGAAAAGCTCGACTTTTCGAGGTCAGCCAGCATATGCGGCGGTACCCTGAAAATTCGAGCGATTTCGTTGATTTGGAACTTGCGCGTTTCGAGGAACTGCGCCTGTTCCGGCGAGATGGCGATCGGCGTGTACTTGAGTCCTTCCTCCAGCACGGCAATTTTGTTGCTATTAGCACTGCCGCCGAAGGTGGACTGCCAGCTTTCCCGTATGCGCTCCGGGTCCTTAATCGTGCCGGGATGTTCGAGAACGCCGCTTGGTGCCGCACCATTGGCAAAAAACTTAGCGCCATATTCCTCGGCGGCGATTGCCAAGCCCACAGCGTTTTTTGCCATCGCTATCGGTGAATAGCCGACCAGACCGTCGTAGCCGAGCCCCAACACATGAAGAATGTCCGAGGGAGCGAAGATAATGTCGTTTTGCTTGTTTTTGCAGATTTCTGGAGCATCATCGCTATTTTTCCGATAGCGGTAATACAGTCGTCCCTGCGAATCCCTGTCCACAGTCATGCGGTCTGGCATGAGCGGATAGAGCGCTATAACCTCGCCACGGGCATTGCGGATAATCTGAGCATAGGCGTTGCCGGTGAGAAGCAGGTGGTTCATCATAGTTTCTCTGAATACGAAACTCGTCATTTCAGGATTTGGCTCATCATGCAGGACCCGCCATAGTGGATGTTCGAGGCACTTTTCCTTACTGCCGTCATCGCCGTACTTATAAACAAACAGCGGGAGCCCTGCGATTGCCTCCGAAAGGATACGGACACAGGAATATACCGCTGTCATCTGCATGGCGGTCTTTTCATTTACCACCTTGCCGGAGGTCGAGCCTCCCCATAAAAAGCTGTTGCCGCCGCCGAGGTTTTTAGGCTTGTCGCGGGGTTTGAATATGCCTTGAAAAATGCCCATAGGCTTTTACCTCCTTACCAAATGAGCAAACCGCGTTTGTCATAAACACTCTCGCCCGAATCGTTACCGCACCGAATTGCACGGTCGAGCGCCATAATGGTAGCGACCGCGCCGTCTATCTTTTCGGTTGATTTCTCCTTGTCCGCCTTGATATTTCCTGCAGGGTCGGTGCGGATATATATGTTGTCCATCATCCAGCGTAAGATGGGGTGGCCGCCGTGAGCGATTTTTTCCTCCAGTGTTAGCTTCATGAGTTCCTTGGTCGGTGGAGACATATCTTTAAAGCCTTGTCCGAAAGGAACGACGGAGAAGCCGAGCGTTTCGAGGTTTTGCGTCATTTGCACAGCGCCCCAGCGGTCAAAAGCTATCTCACGGATGTTGTATTTCTCACCGAGGGATTCAATGAACTGCTCGATATAGCCGTAATGTACCACATTGCCCTCAGTAGTTTGCAGAAAGCCCTGTTTTTTCCAAACATCATAATTTACATGGTCGCGCCGAACACGCAGGTCGATATTATCCTCTGGTATCCAGAAGTACGGCAGAACGCAGTACTTGTCATCCTCGTCACCGGGTGGAAATACAAGCACAAAAGCCGTGATGTCGGTGCTGCTGGAAAGGTCAAGTCCGCCGTAACAGACACGACCTTCGAGAGCTTCCGCGTCGACGGCAAAAGCGCATTTATCCCATTTGTCCATCGGCATCCAGCGAACCGCTTGTTTTACCCACTGGTTGAGGCGAAGCTGCCGGAAACTGTTCTCCTCGGCGGGATTCTGCCGAGCTGATTCAAACGCCGCCTTAACCTTATCCATGCCGACTGTGATGCCGAGAGAGGGATTTGCCTTCTTCCACACCTTGGGGTCAGTCCAATCATCTTCTTGCGCTGCGCCGTAAATTACTGGGTAGAAGGTGGGGTCATGCTTTCTTCCATCAATAATATCCAGCGCCTTTTGATGAACCTCCCAGCAGATGCTGTTCTGGTTATCTCCGGCGGTAGTGATCAAAAAATACAGCGGCTGCATTCTCGCATCGCCGCTGCCTTTGGTCATTACGTCGTAGAGCTTGCGATTCGGTTGCGTATGCAGCTCGTCGAACACCACGCCGTGAGTATTGAAGCCGTGCTTGTTGCCAACATCGGCCGAAAGCACCTGATAGATACTGCCGGTCGGCTGGAAGATGAGCCGCTTGGTAGCGTCGAGAATTTTGACACGTTTCGACAAAGCTGGACACATCCGCACCATATCCGCCGCCACATTGAAAACGATGGAGGCTTGGTTTCGGTCAGCTGCACAGCCATAAACCTCGGCGCGTTCTTCGTTGTCGCCACAGGTCAGCAGCAGGGCGACAGCAGCCGCGAGCTCACTTTTGCCCATCTTCTTTGGTATCTCCACATAGGCCGTATTGAACTGCCGGTAACCGTTGGGTTTCAGTGTTCCAAAGATGTCACGGATAATTTGTTCCTGCCAGTCAATAAGCTCGAATGGCTTTCCGGCCCATGTGCCTTTGGTGTGACAGAGCGATTCTATGAACGCCACAGCGTAGTCGGCGGCTTCTTTGTCATAGGTCGAATCCTGCGTTTTGAAGCGCGTCTGTTTGTACTTTTTCAGTTTTCGCAATGGTCGCCGCCTCCTTTCGGGCATAAAAATAGACACCCTCCGGTGCCTTCATAATCTATCTGTACGAGATACAGCCCCACGCAGGGCTGACCTCGGCTATTTTATTTAGTGCGGGTTAGCGGTTTTCACCTTGAAGCAGTATCTCCAATGCAAGCTGCGTGTCCGGGTCGGCGGGCTCGATGTCCCAGCCTCTGTCGTAGTTACAAACAACCTCGCCGTTCCGCTTGAGCATCAGCTTGCTGATTCTGCCGCCTTCGATGCCAAACTGCGAACCCTCGTCATACTGCTTCATCCAATAGTGAAAAATGCTGTCGTGAACCTTCAGGCTTCCTTCTCTCCACATGGTCGCTCCCTCCTTAAAACCGTTCGATGCGAACATTGTCGTCAGCTTCGAAGTGTACTTTGTAGCGGGTTTCCGAACCGTCGGCTTTCTTGGAAATCAGTCTGATGCCGCCTTCAAAGGCGCTGTAGGCTCGGTCGAAGCGCTCGCCCTGCGGGAGCTGGCTTTTTGATTGTTTCAACTGTTTGTCTGTCATGGTGGGGTGTGCCTCCTTTGTTTTGTCATACACATGATCGCTCTAAAAGCACACTATAGCAAGGCAATTCTGCGATATATACCAGCATAAACTATACGATCTTTACAGCGAATTTCGCCGCCGGAATTGTGTAGTTTACGCTTCGCCGGTGAGAATGAAATGCGCGTATTCGTATCGATGCTCCTCCAGATACACCACAAGCTCGTAGAAGCTCCTGTCGTTGGCGATGTGCTGCACCGTGCGGACATCGAACATATTCGTCAGCCCAGTGTCGCGGATGGCGAGAATCTGCTCCTTGACCGCTTCACTCATCGCCGCTCACCACCTTGCAGGCGTCCTCACCGTAAGCCACGGACAGGCCGCAGCCGTTGTCCCATGCCACCATGACCGAGCCGATGTCGTCCACGCCGCGCACGGTGCCTTTGGTGCCAACTGGTGGTGCTTGCGGGTCGTCCATTCGGACAAGCTCCACACGGCACCCAACCGGGTAACGCTTGCGGAGGCTCTCTACCAGCTCCTTACTTGGAAACCTCATCGTCAGACACCTCCTTGTCCTGCAGGCTCATCACGTCATCATAGAGACCGGCGTCTGCATTGATGCACTCGACCAGTTCCTGCACCTTCGGGTTTCCGCTCTTGAATGCGCCGCTTCCAGAAAGGTTGCGGAGCAGTATCTTTCGCGCCGCCTTGTACCCATCACCAATGAAGCCCAGACGGAGCAGAAAGCAGCGGAATGCGTACTTGTCATTGTCCGTATCTTTTTCCTTTGCGGTAACGCGCTTTTGAGTCTTTGCCATCTCGCAAAGCGCTGTGATAAAAAGTGTGTATGCCTTGACCGCGTCCGGGTCGGTACCGTCCTCAAACCACGGGAACCGTACCTTCTCATCAACAATGTCAATGTCGATGTCTTTACATCCGAGAGCCTTGCTTATGAGGCTTTTCTTGCTTTCCACCAACCGCTTGAGATTTTCGAGCGCAGTGTCGGTAAAGGAGGAGCGGGGCATTTCGATGACCAACCCAATATCCTCATCCGGCACATCGCTTGCCTGCATACCATCTTCGCCAATCGGGTCGCGGTGCTGTCTGCCAAGCCCCAGTTCTTCTTCCTCGGTCATATGCAAATCCTCGAAGCGCGGTTCCGCTTCAAAGCCCTGCTCGTGCAGCCGCTCGATAAGCTTTTCGATTTCCTCGCTGTCGGCGCGGTCGTCGAAGCTGATCGTGCCATTCTTGTCGATGGTGAAGTAGTCCACCTCATAGCCGAAGGAAGGAGCGCCTTTGTACTTTGCAGGGCTGTTCAAAATCTCCGCAATCGCTGTTACGAGCCGCTTGCGGTCGCTGCCGGTCAGGTTGTACCTGAGTTCAAAATCCTTGTTTTTCATAGTGTCTGCCGCCTTTCTTTGAGCCGATGCTTCGGCTTTTGTACGTACATATATCACTCTAAAGCCTGTAAATAGCAAGACAATTCCGCGATGTAAATGTACCAAATAGAAGCGGCGGCGCTTGTGTGATTCAGTCCGATTTTACAGCCACTTCAGCGTAGGAGTAGGTCAGTCCGTCACGCTGGACGGATACCTTCTCCGCCGCACCGACCTGCTCGATATACCGCTTGACGATAACATCGCAAAACTTCTCGTCAAGCTCAATGGTGGCGCAGGAGCGGTCGGCCTGTTCACAGGCGATGAGCGTGGAGCCAGAGCCACCGAAGGGGTCGAGCACCAGCGTGTTTGTCATGCTGCTGTTCATAATAGGATAGGCCAGCAGCGGAATTGGCTTCATCGTCGGGTGGTCGCCATTCTTCTTTGGTTTGTCGAACTCCCAGATGGTTGTTTCCTTGCGTCCACTGTACCACTGATGCTTGCCGGTTTTCTTCCAGCCATATAGCACAGGCTCGTGTTGCCACTGATATGGGGAGCGCCCCAGCACCAGCGACTGCTTCTTCCAGATGCAGCAACCGGACAAATAAAAACCGGCATCCGAAAAGGCTCTTCTAAAATTTAGTCCTTCGGTGTCGGAATGAAAAACGTATATGCTGGCGTCATCCGCCATGACCGCCTCAGTGTTCTGAAAAGCTGCCAGCAGGAAATTGTAAAAAGCATCGTTTGCCATGTTGTCGTTCTTGATTTTTCCGGCGCTGCCTTCGTAGTTTACATTATAAGGCGGGTCTGTAATGACCAGATTAGCCTTGCGGTCATCCATAAGAACGGCGAAAGTTTCTGCTTTGGTGCTGTCTCCGCAAACCAGCCGATGCCGACCGAGTGTCCAGAGGTCGCCGAGCTTAGTGACCGGCGGCTGCTTGAGCTCTTCATCAACATCAAAATTGTCATCGTGCAAACCATCCTTGATGTTGCTTTTGAATAGGTCATCCAGTTCGGACGGGTCGAAGCCCGTGAGTGAAACATCGAAATCAGAGCCTTGCAGGTCAGCGATGAGCAGCGCCAGCTTATCTTTATCCCAATCGCCGGATATTTTATTGAGCGCCACATTGAGCGCCTTTTCCTTTGTCTCCGTCAGCTCGACGACGACACATTCCACCTCGGTGATGCCCATATCGATGAGCACCTTTAAACGCTGATGTCCGCCAACGACACGCCCGGTGGTCTTATTCCATATGAGCGGCTCGACGTAGCCGAACTGATCAATGGAGCGCTTGAGCTTATCGTATTCGGCATCACCGGGCTTCAGGTCTTTACGTGGATTGTAGTCAGACGGGATAAGCTGCTCAATTTTCAATTTTTCTATCTGCATACGCTTCAGCCGCCTTTCTTAGTTCGTCGTATAGCCTCATGCTGGTATCCTCCCACGGGAATAAGCAGGAATTGAAGTGCCCGTAGGTCGCGGTGTCCTCGTAGATGGCGTTACGCAGGCGCAGTTTCTCGATGATCGCCGCCGGACGTAGATTGAACACGGACATCATAATCTCACGCAGAGTCTCGTTGGAAAGAGCGCTCGTGCCAAAGGTATCGATGTCCACAGCCACGGGATCAGCCTTTCCAATGGCATAAGAAAGAGCGACTCCGCATTTATCCGCGAGGCCGCTCCAGACGATATTCTTTGCGATGTACCGCGCCATATAAGCGCCGCTGCGGTCGACCTTCGTTGGGTCTTTGCCACTGAACGCTCCTCCGCCGTGGAGAGCAAGCCCACCGTAGGTATCCACCATCATCTTTCGACCAGTCAAGCCAGTGTCAGCAGCGGGACCACCCTCGACGAATCGCCCGGAAGGATTGATGAAAATCTCTGTGTCATCATCAAACGGAAAGTCATCGAAGCACTGCCAGAGCACGTTCTGCTTGATATCCGAATAAAGCTGTTCCTGTGTCTTGCTTGCTTCATGCTGAACGGAAACTACGATTGTTTTCACACGCTTCGGCTTTCCATCCTCGTATTCGACCGTGACCTGCGCCTTGCCGTCCGGCAGAATGCCTTTCACGATTTTATCCTTGCGTACGGTATCTACGCGTTTACAAATACGATGCGCCAACACCAGAGGAAGCGGCAGCATCTCGCGGGTTTCGTTGGTGGCGTAACCGTAAACGGTGCCTTGATCGCCAGAGCCGATGGAAGCGTAACGTTCCTCGCTGCCGTTTCTGGCTTCGAGCGCAGTGGTCACTCCTGCGCTGATGTCAGCGCTCTGCTTGTGTACGAACACAAAGACAGTAAACTTCCACGGATTGTAGCCGACCTTTCGGAGGACTTCGCGCACCTCCCAACGGATATCCACTTTGCCGTCGCAGGTGATTTCGCCCGCAACGATGATTTTGCCCTTGGTCGCCATTACTTCACAGGCGACACGAGCGGATTTATCTTTTCTAAGACAGGCGTCCAGAATGCTGTCGGCGATGAGGTCGCACAGCTTATCCGGGTGCCCCATGCATACACTTTCGGCGGTTTTGTAAGTAGTCATATCAGTTTTTCCTTTCTATTTTCACAGCCGTATTACCGGTGAAATTCTCCCAGCGTTTTATGATAACGTCGCAGTAGTGCGCGTCGAGCTCCATAATGTAGCAGCTACGGTCAAGCTGCTCACAAGCGATAAGCGTTGTACCCGCGCCGCCAAACGGCTCAACCACGATGTCGCCCTCGTCGGTGAATGCGACGATGTATTCCGAAGGCAGCGCCACGGGAAAGGTGGCGGGGTGCTCGGCGCGAATTTTGCCTTTTTCACTGAGCTGTTTTGTGACTGATTCGAGGCTGGTTTGTTCTGGCAACTCCAGCAGACTCTCCATCTTTTTGAACGCGCCGGTTTCATTGCCGCGCCGCGCAATGCGAAAGGAGCCGTCCGCCTGACGGATTTTGTTGTAGCGACCACCGGAGTAGATGCTGGCTTCCTTTTTGCGCCATGTGGGATTCACCGGCACCGGCTCTTTGCCAAAGCAGAAAATCCACTCGTGTCGAATTGGTATCATGGCTTTCTGCTGTCCGACGCTGCCGCAGGTGAGCTTGTCCCACACATTCCACGCCAGCAGCTTCAGCCCGACCTGCTTTGCCGCGTCGATGTAGGCGTTCCAGTAGGGATAAACCTCACCGTCCTTACGCTGGATGCCGAGATTGACCGCTTGCAGCGCCGTGTACGGTTCGTAGCACGGAAGAAACTGCGCGATGCTTTCAACAGACAGGTCTTTACCGCCGTTGTACTCACGCATATCGCTGTATGGCGGTGAGGTGAACAGCAGCTTACTGTGTTGACCATTCATGAGCAACGCCACATCGTTTCTATCCGTACTTCTGCCGCAGAGCAAGCGGTGCCGACCGAGTTGCAAAATGTCTCCGGGCTGGCATATTGTCGGAGCGTCAGCCTCGATCTCCGGCACTTCGTCCTGAACGATTTCATCATCGACGCCGAGCATGAGTCCGATCTCGCTGGTATCGAAGCCGGTCAGCGTCACGTCGAAATCCTCAGCTTTCAAATCTGACAGCAGATTTCCGAGCTTCTTCGTGTCCCACTCGCCAGAGATTTTGTTCATGGCGATGTTGAGCGCCTTTTCGCGGGTGGCATCAAGGCTCAACACGATGCACTCCACGCTGTCATAACCGAGTGCTTTCAAAACCGAAAGCCGCTGATGCCCAGAAATGACCGTGAAGCCCGTCGCCTCGTTTACGACGATGAGCTCGACGTATCCGAAGCTCTCGATAGACCGCTTGAGCTTTTCAAACTCTGTGTCGCCCGGCTTTAGCTCTTTGCGAGGGTTATATTTTGCAGGATTCAAGTCCAACAGCTTTAATGTCCGTATGTCCACTATTTACCCCTCCTCGCAGTAAGCAGGCGCTCCATAACATCATCCTGCGGATTCGCGCCGCTGTATTCGCCGGTGCAGTTTTCCTTTACAATCTGGAAGATCTCATACCACAGGCGGTTGGTCTGGCTCATGTAGTTTTGTCCCATCGCTACATATGGGCTTTGTATTGCGTTTCCGGTGGTAGGATGCCGCGCCAAGAAACCGAAACTCGACACCGCTTCCTCGCATTGAATCCAACGCGCCACACTCATGGCGTAACGTTCCAGAAGCTGTGGGGAAACCAGCGCCGCGCAGCCACGCGCATTTAGCCATGTCCATGTGTTTTTATATATTTCACCAGCGGCAAGCGTCGTACCATCCTTTTGCTCCGCCGAAAGCATCTTGTTCGGCTCCGGCATTTCATAGCCTTCGAGCGCGGGCGCATCAGTGAACTCCATCACCGTCAGCTTCCTGCCACCCGGATTACCGGCGGATATTTTATCGGCGAGAGGCTTCTTTTTGGCGCCAGCACCTACTCTGGCACCGCCTCTACAGGTGCCGTCTTTTGCCATATTCATCACACTCCTTTTTAACTTGGGCTATTCAACCCTTTGAAACTGCGTTTTTCAACACGAAGCCCTACGCCGCTGTCCGCCTTTAAAAGTTTTGAGGATTTAGATGCCCCCACCGGGGCAAAGACCGAGTGAATATATTTTCGATCAAAGTGATTATGTTTTGGTCTGTATCAAAATGTGATACAGACCTCACCGTTCGTGCCAGCGGTCGCCCATCTCCACGGTGATACGCGAGTGGCAAGGCTTGCACAGCGCCATCAGATTATTTGTGTTGTTGGTGCCGCCGTGACTGAGCGGGAGGATGTGATGCACTTCCTCGGCGGGTGTCAGCCTGCCTTGCTTTTGACATTCCTCACAAAGCGGGTGCGCCTTGATGTAGCGGTCGCGGATGCGCTTCCACGCACGACCATACCTTTTATTCGTCTCCGGCTCACGCTGGAAATGATTGTAATGATAATCCGCCTGTCGCTGATGCTCTGGGCAGTAAAGACCGCTTGTCAGCTTCGGACAGCCGGGATGCTGGCATGGTCGCTGTGGTTTTCTTGGCATGATGTCACCTCCTCGTGGGCATAAGAAAAGCCCTGAGGGATTGCTCCCACAAGGCTCTCTTATTCCTATTTCGCTAAGTATATCATATCAGAATTTAGCATGAACATCTACTAACATAACCTATCATCTTTCGGGCGGCACACGAATTTCATCGTAAGCCTTCTCCCGCAACCGATAGATATGTTGGATGCTGTAGCCCATATCAACCGAAATCTGCTCCCACGTTTTGAAGCACAGATAACGCAGCTCCAGCAGCGTCTGGTACTCGGTGTTGTCCACAGCCTTGATAAGGCTGACCATCTCGCGCTTGAGGTCAACAAGGCGGTCGATGTCGCGGTTGATCTCCGCTTGCAGGTCAACAATTTTCGCCACAGCGTCTGCCATCGTAGAAGTGCCGCGATTGGGATTGCGCGGCATACCCGTGAGCACCCCAGTGCATTTCGTCGCCAGCTCATTCAATGAAGCGATCTGCTCCAGCTTGGAATTGATGCGCTGGTCGAGGCGGTACGCCTGTCCGAGATATTCTTTCGTAGTCATGCCGCCACCTCCGATTTCAGCTTCTTGATGAGCATTTCCGGGTCAATATGCGTCAGCACCCCAAACCAGCCGGAGCGGAAGAACTGCTCAATGCTCCGACTCTCGTACTGTGCTGCGCGGTTGTAGGGATAAAGGGAAAGGGTGCGCAGCGCCTTGCGGTAATCCTTGACCGCCTGCAGGATAATGGCGTTTGCGAGATTGTTGTAATTGTCGTTCATATGGACACGCTCCTTATTTTTATATTTTTCAAAGAAGCGATGCCGCGTTGTAGCGTTGTATATGTAAAGCACAGGTGCGTTGTTTTCGTAATCATTGCAGAGAGCCGCTTATCACAGCTCGCACCTCGCTGACTGAGCGGACGACCGAAGCGGTACCGCCACAGGCGAGGATTTTACGGATAGTTGCATCTTGCAGTTTCGTTGTTTTGCCTTCGGGGGTCTTGACCTCAAAGGCGTAAAATCGTCCATCGATACAGGCGATGATGTCGGGGATGCCCGCCGTGCCATACATACCGCCGTGTTCTTTCCACGCAAAGCATCTCGGCACGGTCTTAAGATAACGCAGGATTTTTGCCACCAGTTCTTTTTCAGCCACTGCCTGCCTCCTTGTAACTTATTTGCCCAATGTAACTTCGTAACCTCGAAATATAGAGGTGTGCATATATTCACGCGCACACGCGCGCTCGCGCATTGAATCGATGTTGCTCTCGCGTGTATACCCTTGATTTTAGAAGTTACAAAGTTACAAAACATTAGAAAAACTCAAATTGTGCTTATTTATAGCGGCTTCCGGACGTAACTTTTCCTGTAACTTTTGCCCTCCGTGAAGTTGCATTTTTGCTTGCGAAGTTACAAATCCGCCGGTCATAGCGGTTCTACCTCCGTGAGCTCGAAGCCGGAGACGTCGCACCTCGCTTTCAGCAGCCCGTAATTGAGTGTCCAAACGCGCCGATTTTCGGAGCCAATGCGCTTTTGCACGTTGCTTTCGAGAAAATAGTCCGAGTGCGAAAGCTGCAGTTTGAACTGAGCGTAGGTCAGCGTTTCACCGGCAACGGCATAGTCCTTGCGGTACTTGGTATATTTGTCGTATACAGGGTTGAGCCGAAGCGCCAGCACGGCATCGCCGTCGCATATGGCATACTCGCTCTCTGGGTCAAGACCCATGCGCGACATGACCTCAAGCGTTTGCTCGACCACGCTTTTGTTGCTGGTGCCACCGTCCAGCAGATATTCCTTCGCTGCATATTCGATGTACTTCGTGCAGGGAGCGATGGCATACGGAAACATCTCGTTCCACGTCAATCCGAGCGAGGAACACAGCTTTTCCATGAGCCGCAGTCCTGCGACCATACAGGCGAGGTTGTTGACGACACGCGACGGCAGCTCCTTGTTGAAGCCGCCCAGCGCCTCCTCGTACCACGAATAGCACTCTGCGGGTTTAGTCTTGAGCGCAATGCCCAGTAAGCTATGCCCAAGACCGCCGAGTAAATCGGCACTGGCGCACAGCCTCTGGAACGCCGCACGATATTCGACCGTTTTCAGGTCTTTCTTGGAGAACAGCAGCTCGATGCTGCGCTCCCGAATAGCCGCCTCGTCCGGCGATTCCTCACCGGCGACCACGAGCGGAGCCAACAGCTCATAGCTCACGGTCGTCTGATCGGCACGACCACGGATGCCCTCCTGACCGTCATAGCTGTTACGGAAATGGTTCAGCAGTGGCGCAAGCCGGTAGCTGTCGATTTTCGAGGGCTTGAACTCGTCCAGCGCCATCGGTATGGTGTTGGAGGACGCCGCGTCCTTCATCAGCGTAAAGGCGGTCGTTTGTCCCGCCGCTACGATTTTCGACTTGGAGAACACCGGCATGATGACCCGCTCCAGCGTATTGCTCTTGCCGCTTCCGGCTTCGCCGATGAGCATGAGATGCGGGTATTTGACATTCTTCTTCCGCAGGTGCTCCTTGATGAAGCAGCCGCATATCCACGCCAGAATAGACACTACCTTTGCTGGCTCATTGTAGGACATGAGTTGTTCACCGAGCCTTTGAAGTTGGGACGCGGTGAGGAGCTTCGCGTCAAGAATGTCGCTGCAAATGCTGCGGTATTTGTCCAGCTGAATGATGTCCTCGACCGCCGCGCCGTTTTCGTCCACCGCGCCCTCGACCGAGACGAAAGCCATCTCGCTGCCGTGCTCATAAATGCCCATCGCCTTGACACCGAGCTTCGTTTTCCATTCCAGCTCCGAGATGTATGTCTTGAGCAGCTCCAAATCGCCGTCCGAGCCGTTATAGCTCAGAGCGATGGTGCGTTTGTTGAGGGCATTCTTGAATTTCTGCTGATTGGCGAAGTCCGTCGTCATAAAGGTCAGGCGGTAGGTTTCGCCACGCACGGTCACAAGGTCTGCGGTGAGCTGCGTTTCCTCCTCGGCGATAATCATTTCCACCGGCACGAATACGAAGTTGGTGATGGGATAGATGTTGTCGCCTTTGCTGCGGAAATACATACCCTTGTACTCAAACACCGGCGCATCGTTGCCGGGAGCATAGGTATCCTCGGTCAGCTCGCAAGCCTTGTCCAGCGTTTCCTCGCCATAGGTCGCGCCGCTGGCATGATGCTTCGCGTCCCACTTTTCCCGAAACAGCCCGCTCTGGCGAAAGAGCCTGTCCATCTGCGCTTTGTCCTTACCCGACCAGAATGCCAATCGACAGCACAGCGCCATATCCGCCTCCGATTGACTCGAATAGGCATCCTGCCAATCGCCGTCCCAGAGCTTTGAGAACGCTTCGCCGTTATCGGCTCCACCAGCAAGCTCCAAAAGGTCGTCGTCGGACAGCTGCACGGATGCGCTCTTTTTCGACTTCCTTTGCTGCTGCTTTTTCGGGGCGCGGATGTAGGTTTCATGAATCCACTTAAGCGTACCGTTGTCCTCGGCGATGGTATCCGTCGCTCCGTCGAGCCCTTTTCCAGTCATCGTGAAATACCGGGTATGCTCGTACATCTCCACGCCGGTCTTGGTATTCTTGTTGCCGGTACCGGGCATCGCGCCCTTGAAGAAGAGATGAATGCCGGTGCCGGAGGGCGAAAACTCCATGAAGGTGGGCTGCCTTGCAATGATTGCCTTCGCCGTCTCATTAAAGGTTTTCGTTTCAGGGTCGTAGCAATGGTCAACGTCCACGCCCACGAGGTTATCCTCCTTCGAGAACATAAAGCCCAGCCCCGTAAAGCCATAGCGCTCCAGTGCGTCGGCGGCAGTGGCGTAGTCCGTCCACGTCGCGGGATTATTGGATTGTGCGCCCTTGCCCGTGATGGGATTGTACGGCATCTTTTTATCCTTGCCGCCGTCCTTATCGGGAATGAGTCTCCAGTTGACCCATTGCTTTCGGTCAAGTAGCTCCTGTGGATAGTTCCCGCCGCAGCGATTACTCATAGCGTTTTCACCTCACATTCCTCGGTAAAATACTTGATGGGTATATTGTGCTTCTGCGCCTTGCGGATTTCGTAGCTCATGCCCTCGGATACCTTATCTCCGAACACCCACAGCTCCTGACATTTTCCAAGCAGCACCCGCCCGAAGAACAAGCCCAGCTTGCGACTGTCAGGATCGTGCTCATCCATAAACTGCGGGTAGAGCAGGTGCGGCGCAAGCGGTATCGCGTTTTGCTCGACGGCAAAGCGGCAATAGCCCCGTGTGCGCTCTGTGTTTTTCTCCATATCACCGGCGAAGGGCGAGCAGATGAAAACGAGCGGGCGGTATTCCGTCCCATAACGACGTAGCAAGTCCTCACGCATCAGCCCTCGCATAGCCTCGTAGGTTGTCGGGTCACTGTAGCCCTCGGCATTTCGTTTATCTATCCACATCACACGTCCTCCATTTCCTTCAACTCGCCGAAGCTCTCGCCGTAGGCGGCTTCCGCGATGATCGGCACGTCGAACTCCGGGAACGGCTGCACCTCCATGCATTGTTTTACAAAGGCGACCGCCTTGTCGAGCTTGTCCACAGGTATCTCGAACACCAGCTCGTCGTGTATTTGCAGAAACGGCTTGAGCCACGGGTGATCCTTTATACCGGCGACGATGCGCCCCATCGCCAGCTTCAGAATGTCTGCCGCCGTGCCCTGAATCGGTGTATTCATAGCGCAGCGCTCCGCGAAGGAGTGCTTGCCCCAATCCTGTGAAAGAATGCCGATGATGTAGCGGCGACGACCGAGCCACGTTTCCGCATAGCAGGTGTTGGCAGCGCGTTGCTTGGTTTCGTCCTGCCAGTATGTGAGGCGCGGATAGCCGCTTTTCAGATTGTCGATGATGCCAGCACAGGCTTCCTTCGACATATCCAGACCCGCCTTGAACTTCAGCGTTTTCTGCAGTCCGCTGGGGAAAAGTCCGTAAAACACACCAAAATTGCAATTCTTGGCGATGGTGCGGTGCTCCTTATAGTGTGGCGCATTCTTGTCCACTGCCTCGCTGAACGGCACATGAAAGATGACCGAGGTCGTCGCCGCGTGGATGTCTCCTCCGGCACGATAGGTATCGAGCATCTTTTCGTCGCGGCAGTAAAACGCGCCCACACGAAGCTCGATCTGGGAGAAATCCAGAGAAATGAGCAGCTTGCCCTCCGGCGCGGCGATGAACTTTCTCACTCCAATCGGGTCGTTATCCTTGCGGGGGCAGTTTTGCAGGTTGGGGTTACGGGAAGCAAAGCGCCCTGTTTCGGTGCCAAGCGGCATAAGGTCGGGGTGAATGCGTCCCGTGGCGCTGTTGACGCAGCGAAGATATCCGTCGATGTAGGTGCTTTTGAGCTTGCTCCATTTACGGTATTCCTGCACCAGCTCGAACAGGCGCACCAGCTCCGGGCGATTCTCGTGGCAATACTCCGTGAGCAATATCATCGTCGCGTCGTCCGCCGCCTCCTGATGCTTTTCCGTGGTTTTCAACACCGGCAATCCGAGGTCGGTATACAGATACTGCTTGAACGCCGAGGTCGAGGCGTTTGCGCCGATGTCCACGCCGCCGGTCATCTCATCGATTTCCGCACGAAGCGCTACGAGCTTTGCGTCAGCTTCCTTTTGTCGCTCCAGCATTGCTGCCGTATTCATCGGTACGCCGTTGTATTTCATCATGCCGACATAGATCGCCGTCGGTGATTCCACCCGCTCCACGATATCCCGATGCTGTGGGAGGTTTTTTGCAAACCAGCCGTTGAATTTGTGGTATAACCGCAGAGTGTAATCACTGTCAGCACTGGCATAGCGCAGTGTTTCCTGCTCGGCGGGGTTCATCTCGTCGAAATGCCGTCCCGCCGTCACCGTATTGAAATCCGGCATATTCGCGCCGAAAAGTGAGGTAGAGAGCAGCTTCAAACCGCTGTCCGACAGCCCGCGAAACTCAAACTTGCTCTTGAGCGTGAGCTGCGCCGCCGCGATGGTGTCATAGCAGGGCTCGCATACAACAATGCCCAGCGCATACAGGAACATCGCCTCAAAGGACAGGTTGTGTGCCACCTTAACGACATCGGGGTTTTCAAACACAGCGGTCGTGAGATACTGCATAAGCTCATCGCGGCTCTGCACATTTTTTCCGACCTTATGGGCAATAGGCAAATATATCGCGCTACCTTCCAATACCGAAAGGCTGATGCCGACGATGTGCGCCTTGTGCGCGTCCAGCGCCGCCTTTGGCTCGTCCCGCCAAGCATCGTCAGGCGCAGTTTCAAAGTCAAACGCGATAACGCCCGCGCCCTTGATATACTCGCGCAGCTCGTCGGGTGTATATATAAGGTTGTAACTCATGTTCATGCTCCTATCTGCCGCTATAGGTCGGGCAGCGGCTGCCACCCGACCTTCGCGGCGGTGTGTTTAGGCGAGAGGCTCAATGACCTCGCCGGTTTCGGGGTCAACATTGACGGCGGGTGTATCCGCAGCCGGTTCGGTATCGTAGCCGACGCGAGTGGAGAAGGTCTTGACCTGCTCGGTCAGCCCTGAGATGAGCGCGTACTCCTCGGCAGTCAAATCGCGGTCGACCGAGAAATGCGCCTTAGAATAGGCGATGCCGCTGTTGTTGGTCGCCTTCTTCAGCGCGAACTTGGTGACCACGGCGTTGGACTTCTTGCCCTTGGAAAGCAAGCGCATGATGTAGCGGGTAAAGTCCTTGAGAGAGCCGGTCGGCAGTGAAAGTATCATCGGGAAAATCTCGCCTTCTCGCAGCAGATAGATACGGCGGCGGTTCTTACACGCCTTGGCACCGTTCTCGCCGGAGCCGAATTTGTTATACGGACACTTGGTGCAGTCGCCGCCGGGGGTGCCCTCGCCGATAACACCGTCGAAGCTGCCGCAGTCGGGAGGATTGGAGCCGCCGGTATACTTGTCCGTGTAGTAAGCATACAGCGGGTGATGATGCAGGATGATGGCGGAGAACTCCTTGACCGTTTCGGGGCTGTCGGGGTTTTCGCCGGGTATCTCGAACACCGTCATGCCTCCGGCAGGGATTTTGATTCGCTCAAAGCTGCCGGACAAGCCGGAAAGCTCCTCGGAGAGCGCGTCGTTCAGATTGAAGTCCTTCAGCGCCAGAAACGCGCTGTTCGTAGTGGCAAGAGCCTTGTTTTCGTTTTTCATGGTATCATTCCATCCTTTCGTTATTTACGGGTCGCCTTACGGACGCCCACAGTCGCTTTTTCGAATACGCTGACCAGCCCTTCAAGCCAGTCGGGTAACACATCGCCGTTCTCGGATATCTGCTCCCGCACGAAAGCTGAGAGGGAGTTGGCATTGACGGTCTCGTAAACCAGTCCTCCGTAGCCCTCTGCGCGAAGCGCCTTAAAGAGCTCGTCCTTGCGGTCGGCGGTCGCCGATGCGCGGGTTGTATTGGTGAGGCAGAACATCGTGCCGGAGCGGGTGAAGTTCTGCGTTTCGGTATCGGTCATGAGCTGCGCCAGAGCAGCGTCGGTTTCGTCGAGTGCGGCGTTGAGTTCCTTAACGCGCTGCTCGGTATCCTTTTTCTCGTCCCGCAGAGCCTTAAGCCGGTCTGCGAGTTCAAACATTTTTTCGGAATTGTCCATTGTGATATGCTCCTTTTACATAAATGGGTTGTTGCCGTAGCGATAATCGTCGACCAGCGTCTTGGCAAGGTTCGCCTTGTTCTTCAGGGCTTTGAGCACCTTCTCATCGACCGTGCCCTGCGCGGTAAGATAAATATAGGTACATGGCATCCGCTGACCGGCGCGGTGAATACGGGCTTTGCACTGCTCGAAGTTGCTCATGCTGTAATCCAGCGAGTAAAAGACCATCGTGCTTGCCGCCGTGAGCGTCAGCCCCAGACCGGCGGTTGCGATCTGCCCGACAAAAACGGGGACATCGGGGTCGTTCTGGAAGCGGGCGACCTGCTCGTCGCGGTCTTTTACGCCGCCTTTGACGATGGAGTAGTTGACACGCTTCTTTTCGAGCATGGCGCAGATCGCGCCAAGCTCCGGCACGAAGCGGGCGATAACGACGAGCTTGCGATTCTCCTCGATTGCCGCGTCGAGGATGTCCTCCAGCACATCGAGTTTTGCCGTTGATACCTGTTCGGCGGCGCTGCTCTCGTCGCTGCCGATGAAGCCGCCCGTGAGCTGCGATAGCCGCAGCAGCTTGGTGAGCACATTGGTAATGGTGACCTCGCCCTCGGATAGCTCGGCGTAGCTCTCCTGCACGAGACTTTGGTAGAGCTTCGCCGCCCTCGGCTCCAGCTCGACCTTGCGGATGATATCCGTTGTAGATGGCAAGTCCAAACACTCTGCCTTCGTAGCTCTGAACGCGATGGAGTGCATCCGCCGCGTCAGTTCCGGCTCCATCGACTTTTTGAGCACCGGCGTGTGATTACCGTAGCCGGTCATGTAAAAATAGGTGTTGCGGAAGCTGTAAAAGCTCTGTCCGAAAATGCGTGGGTCAAGAAACTTATACTGGCTGAACACGTCGATTGCCTTGTTCGTGACCGGCGTTCCCGTCAGCAGCAGCCGGTATTTTACCGCTGCGCCCAGCCGGTGCATCGCCTTGGATGCCGAGATGTTGTGCGTCTTGATTTTGTGCCCCTCGTCGGCGATGATCAGGTCGGGATGCCATGCCGCGAGCTCCCTCTCCAAGCGCCACGCCGATTCGTAGTTGACGACAGCCACCTGCAGCGCGTCGCCGGTCATGTGCCGGAGCGTATCTGCCTTCTTCTCGCCGCTGCCCTTGAGCACGGCGAGGGTATAACCAAAGGCGGCAAACTTACCGAACTCCTCGTCCCATACGCCGACGACCGACAACGGTGCTACGACCAGTGCTCGTTTGATGCGTCCGGCGTTATACAGCGCACCTGCTGCGGCGATGGACACCAGCGTTTTCCCGGTGCTAACCCATTTCCATTAGGAGAGCGACGCCCTGACTTCTGGAAATATTCATTTACATCACCTGCCTTTCTTCTTCCCGAAACCGTGTACTTTGCAATGCTCCGACTGAGACGGGAGCACCTCAAGGTTCGCGGGGTCGTTGTTGAGTTTGTTGCCGTCGATGTGGTGGACGACCTCGCCCTTTTTGAGCGGTCTGCCGAGTATGGCTTCGGCAATTCTGCGGTGCGCGTGTTTGCCGAGTAGCTTGGGATATGCCTTGCCCTCGCCGGTACCACGGAACTTGCGACTCCGCTTAACACGCGACTCCATTACGCCGCCGGGCTTGTTCATGGGGTTATCCGTGCGGTTGTACTCGGTCATGCGCTGCGAGTTCCATTTGTAAAAATGCTCCCGGCAGCAGAAGTTGTTTTCACGGATTTGGTTTTCCGACCGTTGGAATGCTTTCCCGCACAGGGCGCATTTCACCGTGACCTTCGTCATCGGAATCACCTCCCGTCGAAACCAGACCAAACAGCTCGCATACGAAATTGAAAGCGGCGACCTGATGCGCATAGGGCTTTACCTTGATTGGCATTGGAAGCAGCGAAGCAGTGTCTTTTTTCATCGGAGCTCGTCACCTCCGGGCAGTTCCGTGATGGAAACGCTCTCCACGGTGTCGCCGGGAACGATGACCATTACCCGACGCTTTTCGCCGAACAGGTAACGGAGCAATCGTTCCCGAAGCGCTACACGCTTGCATCTGACGACGCCGTCTTCGGTGGGCTTCTTTGAAACGCTGATCTTTAAATCGTGCTTCATCTTTCATCCGTCCTTTCCGAGGGACGGTTTTGTGTGTCCCTCGGCATACGGAGAAATGCAGGGTGTTTTGGGGAGGTACTCAGAACACTTTTTTGATTTTTTTCTTCGCGCTGTCGATAGACTCGCGGACAGCACGATGATCTACGCCCTCGACTCGTGCGATTTCCCGCAAGGAAAGCCCGTCCGCCAGCATAAGCAAACGCCTTTGCTGTACCGCCGTCAGCGTTTTCATTGCAGCATAAAGGCGCTTGTTTCTTTCCGCTGTCTCCACTTCTGTTTCGGGAGTGTGGTTGTCCCCGTATTCCTTCCCCTCAAAGAGAATGGCATCCAACGAATAACAGTGATACCGTTCTTTGCGACTAAGGTTGTCCTCCTCGCGCCGCGATGCCGTGATAAATGTACCAAGCTCTTCGTCGACCTCGACCTCCGAGGTTGTTACGTCTGCAAAGTTCCATTGAATCTTCATAAAATGACCTCCGTCTCGTTGTCTCGAAACGGAGGTCTGTGGCAGCTGACCGAAAATGGCAACAAGATACCATACCGCAGTCCTTCACAGATTGCTCCGTTTCGGAATGCAGCTTCCTGCTCAATAGTCAGCTGAGTGTATTAAGTTCTACCGTCGCATAGCGTTGAGCCGTTCCAGATCAGGGAACGCACCATTTGATGGTGGGCTATGGAATGAATGCGCAAGGAAATATTTAATCCTTTTTTCAAACATAATATTTGACTTTTGGACAATAGTGTGATATACTATATTTGGGGTTTCCTCAGGAGCGCCTTCCGTTCCTAACCTGCTCTCATTATATAAAATGGGGCTTCGAAATCTGGGGATGGTTTGGTGCACCATAGTGCACCGTGGTGCAAATCTCAGTAAAGGAGTGTCGAGCCGACGTGGAATTCAAAACACTTTTCCCAATTATGAAAAAGCATTTAGCCGACGGTGATGATGTGCCGTATTTTTTCCGCGAATTAATGGCAAAGATTACGACTGTATCTGAGGCTGACTGGGCAAAGGGTAAAGACCCTTCCGCAAAACTCAGCGATAACACCATTCGCAGCTATGTAAAACGAGGTTTATCCAAGAATTTAGCGGGAAATATCGTGTATCATCTAACACCTAAAATACTTACACGGAGCATAAGCAAGCGAAGCCCCGCTTCAAGGGCTTTATTTGCAGAGGATTTAGTCGGTTATGAACCGACCATAAATGCAGATAATGTTGCAGAAAAAGTCACCGAATGGCTGGAACAAATTATTCAGGAGTCTGCTGGGCTGATTCCGCAGGATGAACTCCAGAAACAGCAGCAACAGATTCTTGCATCCGATTTGAAGAAAAAGTACGGCGATTATTTACTTGCAGAAACAGATGGGTGCTGTCCATTCCCGGGGTGCGGGAGGCAGCTAACTATTTCAAAAAACGGAAAAGCCATTCATACATTTGAAGTTAGCTTGATAGATAAATCTAAAGCGACTACGCCCGAAAACCTCATGGCAATGTGCCCGCAGTGCTATGCCACATATCTCCTTGATGACAGCAAGAAGTTGATGGCTGAACTAAAGGAAATAAAAACGGTGTTGTCTACGCATAAACAAAGCATCCGTCTTCTTGATGACCTGCCTTTGGAAAAGGGCATTGTCGGCGTAATCAAAAGAATACGGAAACTCGGGGAAAAGGAATTGTCTGATGCTTCCTTTGAACCAAAGGAAGTCAAGCAGAAACTTAGCCCGTCTCAGGACATGGTGCTTTACAATGCGGTAACCAACTACGTCACCACATACTTCATACGCATAAAAGAAATAATGATAAATCTGGATAAAAGCGGCGAAATTGACTACGATGAAATCCAAGACCAGATTCACGCATTGTATAAGAAACTAAAAAAGGCAAACAAACCGCATCTCGAAATCTTCAATGAAATCGCAGATAAAATACATCGTGTTACGCTACAGGACGCAATTTTCTGCCAGATTGTGGTTTCGTACTTCGTGCAGAGCTGTGAGGTGTTCGATGCAATTACCGAATAAGCTGTATTCATATAAAAACAGCACCTTGGCGATGATTCCAACGGTGCTCAAAGAGGTACAAGATAATCCAATCGCAGTGAAAGACCTTTATCTTCGGATAAAGCCTTCGCTTTCCGACGCAACGGATTTTTTGTCGGTTATGGACTGCCTATATGCGCTTAACGCAATAGACATCAATGAGAAAGGAGAGGTATATTCATGCTTATAGAAATCACCTCGCCGGTCTTTAAGGAAAAAGGAAAAGAACGACCTCCAATCCGCTTCAAAGAGGGATTGAACGTCGTTCTCGGAAAAGAGGATGGCGAAAACTCAATCGGAAAATCCTCTGCCATGCTTGCCATTGATTTTGCTTTTGGTGGCAACTCGTACCTTGTCAGTGATGGTGTGAAGCACATTGGCAATCACACTATCTTCTTTACATTTGAATTTGATGGAACGCCGTACTACTTTGCCCGCAGTACCGAATCGCCCACCGATATTCATGTATGCTCAGAGGGATATGTGCTGACAGGAGTTGTATGGACGAAGCAGCAGTTTGCCGACTGGTTGAAAGAAAAATACCATATTGATTTCGCAGGGCTATCCTTCCGCGAGACAATGAGCAGCTTCTTCAGGATATACGGAAAAGAAAATACCGATGAGCGCAAACCTCTCAAGGGCTTGCCCGGAGAAGGAATGCAAAAATCCATCGAAATTCTTGTCCGCCTGTTTGACAGATATAAGGACATTGAAGCCTTCAACGGCAATCTTGAGGAGCAGAAAAAGCGGCTGTCGATTTTCCGAGAAGCCCGAAAGTATCGCTTTGTCCCTGACCTCGTTGGAGGCAAAACAAAATATGACGAAAATCTGGCGCAAATACACAGCCTGCAGGTTCAGCTTGATAATCTGACTGATGAACAGGTGGAAGGCCATAACGAAGCAGACATTGAAAAGAGTCGTTTAAAATCACAGCTTCAGGGCAGTAAGCTGCGTCTCGAAACCGATTTGCAGGCAAAACGCCGCCGAGTAAGCCTCCTGGATATTAGCCTCGCGTATGGTCTATATCCGACAGAAGCAGATTTATCTGCTTTACAGGAGTTTTTCCCTGATGTGAACATTCGGAAGCTGTATGAAGTAGAAAAATACCATCAGAAGCTGGCGACCATACTCGATGAACAGTTCAAAAGCGAGCGCCAATCGGTCGAGTTGGAGATTGCTGCTTTGCTGGAACAAATCCAGTCAGTGCAGACAGAAATCAACCAGCTCGGTTTTGTCGGCAACCTGTCCAAAGAATTTTTGGATATGCATTCGGAAATTAAAGGTCATATTGATGCGCTGAAAGCACAGAATGAAGCGTACCTTACATTGACCGAGCTGCAGGATGCAAAGAAAAAAGCTGACGAAATGTTGAAACACGCGATAGAAAGCATCCTTGATGAGATTGAACGTGCTATCAATGATAGAATGAAGGAATATAACGATTCGCTCTTTACGGACGTGCGGAAAGCGCCGCGCCTCACATTCAACGAGTACAACAGTTACAGGTTTGAAACGCCGGATGATACCGGCACAGGCTCGAATTACAAAGGCATGGTCATCTATGACTTGGCAATACTCAACCTGACTGCACTACCGGCCATAGCGCACGATTCGTTAATTTTGAAAAACATCGGCGATGGTGCTGTCGACGGCATTATGAAAATATACGTTCAAAGTACAAAACAGGTGTTTATCGCCTTTGATAAACAGGCTGCGTATAAACCAGACACGCAGCGCATTCTGACGGGTAATACTGTTTTGAAATTGTCGGATGGTAATTGCGAACTGTACGGCGAATCATGGAATAAAGAGGTGACAGACAATGAAGATGAGTTATAAGAAGCTGTGGAAGTTGTTAATTGACAGAAACATGAAGAAAACTGAGCTACGACAAGCAGCGGGTATCAGCTCGTCCTCACTTGCGAAGCTCGGAAAAGACGAGAATGTTACAACCGCTGTTCTGTTAAAGATATGCGATGTTCTTCAGTGCGATATAACAGACATCATGGAAACAATTCCCGATGATGCCGCTGCCACGGGCAGCGGGAAAGAAGGTACCACAAAATGACTGATAACCAGAAAAAATTAATGAGCATCCTCCGCGAGATGTTTCAGTTTGACCAGTCTGACCTTGATTTCGGCATCTACCGTATCATGCGAATGAAGCGCGATGAGGTCAACAGGTTCATAGAAGAAGACCTGCCCACACAAATTACCGACGGCTTGAAAGAGCTCGCCGGATTAGATTCTGCTGCCGATATTGCGGCCATTGATAAGCAAATCGCGGATACAAAGGCTGCGCATCTTTCCGATGCAATAAAAGCTGCCGCCGTCGCAGAGCTGGAGGAACAGAAGAAAGCCCTCGCCGGAAGCGTCGACATCACCGCTGTTGAAGCCGATGTGTATAACCACCTGACGAACTTCTTCTCCCGCTACTATGACGATGGTGATTTTATATCCCAGCGCCGCTACAAGGATGGTGCGTATTCCATTCCCTATGAGGGCGAGGAAGTCAAGCTGCACTGGGCGAATGCCGACCAGTACTACATAAAAACCAGCGAGTATTTTACCGATTACACCTTCAAAACGGCGTATGGTGAAACCATCCGATTCAAGCTCGTCGATGCCCAAACCGAACGCGATAACAACAAGGCAAACCAGAAGCGTTTCTTCCAGATGTACACCGAGAAGCCCTTTGAGGTAATCGACGGAGTATTGTATTTTTATGTCGAGTACAAGGCGTCGGAGTACAGTGATAAAACCGCACAGGCAAAACACATCGCCGACATCGTCGAAGCCTATGCCGCCGTTCAAACAAAGCCGGAGTATATGCCGTTCTCTGCCATTATGACAATTACGGACAACAAGACGCTGCTGGAACGCCAGCTTATTCGCTACACCGCCCGCAACACCTTTGATTACTTCATCCATAAGGACTTGGGTAAATTCCTGCGCCGTGAGCTTGATTTCTACATCAAGAACGATGTTATTTTCCTTGACGATATCGACGAGCAGAATGAAGCGAAAACAAAACTCTACTGGTATGGATTTGATGGATTCCGACCTCATTCGCAACTACCTGCTTATGGGGCTGGATTCAGTAAAGCAGATTCAAGTCTACAATAACATCTGGCGTCCCACGGAAATCCTCTTTGATTACGAACACCAGAGCGAACTGCTCGATAATTTCTTCCGTGACTATTTAACAATGAAATTGGCACGTATTCCGAAGAAAAACGAGGTTTACAAGGAATTCAGAAGCTACCACAGCGCCAACAAAATTCCCATCAACGATTTGTGCCAAGATATATATAGTTATGCCAAGCATTATACTGATATGTATTTTGCCCGTAGCAGCGATCCTGTGCTGCAATCGCTGTATGAAGATATGAAAGCTATCCGTATGGAAGTAGCATAAGACTGTCCAAAAGTACGCATACCAGTTGAACTGGAGTGAGGACAATCTGCCGGATACCGAGCCAAAAAGTTATCCGGTGCTGGGGGATTTCATTCCCGTGATTGATGAATGGCTGGAGGATGACCGCAAGATCCCGCGCAAGCAGCGGCACACCTCCTGGAGGATTTTCTGCCGACTGCGGGATGAACACAGTTTTGGCGGCAGCTATTCCAGCGTGAAAAAATATGTCCGTAAAAAGCGGTTTGTTATGAACTCCAAGAGCAGCGGTTATCTTCCGCTGGCGCATGCTCTGGGCAGCGGGCAGATGGATTTTGGCAAGCATATTTACTACGACGGCACCGGGCAGGAGCAGGACGGCTACGCACTAACCATTTCCTTTCCCAACTCCAATAAAGGATACACGCAGACCTTCCCCTCGCAAAACCAGGAATGCCTGTTAGAAGGGATGAAGCGCATCTTTGAACATATTGGCGGTGTGCCGCCCATCCTGCGTTTTGACAATATGTCCACCGCTGTTGTGCAGGTTCTCAAGGGCACGGAGCGGATTCTTACGGATGGCTTCACTCGATTCATGCTGCATTACCGTTTTCGTGCGGAGTTCTGCAATCCGGCATCTGGTAACGAAAAAGGAAACGTAGAAAACAAGGTGGGTTACAGCCGGAGAAATGCCTTTGTCCCTGTTCCGACCATTACATCCTTTGACGCATTCAATGAATCCCTGTGGGAATGGTGTGAAAAAGACGCCAAGCGTCCTCACTACAAGAAAAAGCTGCTGATTGAGGAGCTTTGGAAAGACGACGAGGCGAACCTGCTGCGGCTGCCAGAGTATCCATTCTCAGTATTCCGCTATGCTTCGCTGACAGTGAACAAAAGCGGATTTGTAACGATTGAAACCAACAAATATGGCCTTTCTCCCGCGCTTTCCGGTGAAACGGTGCAGGCCAAGATTTTCTTTGACCATGTGGAGTTTTTTCATGACCACCACCCGGTTGGGCACTATCGCAGGAGCTACAAAACCAATGATGAGGTCTACGACTGGACGCAGTATGTGTCCGTGCTCTGCAAAAAGCCTGGTGCAATTGAACACACCCGCTTCTTCCACCAGATGCCGCAGCAGTGGCAGACATTTTTGGAACAGACCAGCGGCAGAGAGCGCAAAAATGCGCTTCAGCTACTCAGCGAAATTGTATCTGACGGCAATGCCGCCTTGTGCGCCGATGCACTGGAGCTCGCCGGCGAGAATGGCCGCACGGATGCGGACAGCCTCCGGCAGTGCTATTACATGATTGCAAAGAAGGAATACCGACCTGATCCGCTGAAGCTGCCCGGTTCTCCGGTGCTAAACTACAATCCCAACCTTTCCGCCTATGACGGCCTGACGGGAGGTGGCGCGAATGTCTGAGGAAATTGAGCTGATGATGCGACAGGTGAAGTTGGGCGGCATGGCCAAGGAATGGCGCTCCGTCCAGTTTGAAAGTACAGAGCAATATGTGACCGACCTGCTGAAGCTGGAGCTGAAAGAGCGTGAAGCCAACAGGATTAACCGCATGGTGAAAACCGCCGGTTTCCGTGTTCTGAAAACGCTGGATGACTTTGTGTGGACTCCCGCCATTGAGCTGCCCAGCGGCTTGACTGCCGAGTACATGGAGGAACTGCAATTTCTTACGCCCAAGGAGAATCTCATTTTTATGGGCACTGTTGGTACCGGCAAAACACATCTTGCCACAGCCATTGCCTTGAAAGCTTGCCAGGAAGGGCGGCGTGTCCGCTTTTATACGGCGGCGTCCCTTGCCAATATCCTGCTGGAGAAAAACAACAAAGGTACGCTGAACAACTATCTCAGCACACTGAAAAAAGTGGAGCTCATTGTGATTGACGAAATTGGTTTCGTGCCGCTGCACAAGGATGCCGCCGAGCTACTGTTTCAGGTAATCTCCGACTGCTACGAGCGAAAGAGCCTCATTATTACATCCAATCTGGAGTTCTCGCAGTGGAACACTGTCTTTGGCGACAACCGCCTGACGGCAGCGCTGGTTGACCGGCTGATCCACCATTCCCACATTGTAATCTTCTCCGGCGAGAGCTACCGACTGACCCAGTCCATGCAACGCCAGCGTACCCACTGAAAAAGTGCTCCAAAAAGTGAGCATTGGGCCCCGACCTGTTTGGCCCCGTGGGTCTCCAAAATGTGAGCGTTGGGTCTCACCCTGTTTGGCCCCGAAAAAGGCCTCGATGCTACATGCACGAACAACAAATTAGGTGCTCCAAGGTGCTAACCTTTTTGGGGACCTTTTGCTAACATTTTTACTTGACGAACACATCCGGGATGTCCGTGCTTTTGCTTTCTATGCAGGTGAGAGCGAGATCACAAAGGAAGTGGTACTGGAATACAAACAGGAATTACAGAAAAAGGAATATGCGGTGCGATCCATCAATTCCATGCTGGCCAGCTTGAATAGCTTCCTTATATATATGGGCTGGACGGATTGCAAAGTGAAGTCCTTCAAGCTACAGCGGCAGGTCTACTGTGCGGAGGAGAAGGAGCTGACCAAGGCAGAGTATGAGCGGCTGCTGAAGGCAGCGGAGAAGAACGAACAGCTCCGGCTGGTGATGCAGACCATCTGCCGCACCGGCATCCGGGTATCAGAGCTGAAATACTTTACCGTAGAGGCTGTGAGCCGTGGCGAGGTCATTGTGAACTGCAAGGCCAAGACCCGAACGATCCTGATCCCCGGAAAGCTGAGAAAGCTGCTGCTGGACTATGCCAGAAAACAAAAAATCCGCTCCGGGGTGATCTTTCTCACTCGGAACGGAAAGCCGCTGGACAGGAAAACGATATGGGCGCAAATGAAAGGCTTGTGCAAGGCTGCCGGAGTCAACCCCAGCAAGGTCTTTCCCCATAATCTGAGAAAGCTATTTGCCAGAACCTTCTACGGTATCGAAAAGGATATTGCGAAGCTGGCAGACATTCTGGGCCACAGCAGCATCGATACGACCCGCATCTACATCATGACCACAGGCACCGAGCACCGCAGAAAAATTGAGCGATTGGGGCTTGTGGTGTAGCAAAAAGAAAACCCGACATAATTCGCATTATGTTCCGTGCAAGCAGAAAACCGCATAGGCACCAATGGGCCTTTTCCGTCTTTGGGCGCAGGAAAGCACACCCTTTCAGGCTGATTTTCAAAAAATCATTCGTAAGGGTGTTATTGTGCTGCTGTTCTCGATTTGGCAAGGGAACCTGTCAAAAAATAGTGTGTACTTTTCGCTCAGTTTGACTTGATTTTCGGGCTATCTTGATGTATAATTTTATTCGTATCAAAAGGTATATTCTCTTTGATGCTATGTACTCCTGACATAATGCGAATAATGTCCGGGAAATTCGGTTTCCCTTATCTGTCAGGCGGCATAATGCGAATTATGTTCTGTGGGGCATGGCAGCGGATGATCGGGCATACCACACAGCACAGCAAGCCGAATACAGCCGTGCTTAATATGGAGTGGGAGGGCGGCGGTACAGGCAACCGCCGCCCTTTATGGTCTGCCCTGTTGTTCGGCAAAACAGAAAGAAGGAATCGGATAAAAGAATATGAACAACACGATAAAAAAGATATGGAACACTGCCACAACGGTTCTGGTAGCCTTGGCCGTCCTGCTGGCGGTGGCTCTGGCCGGTGTCCGGCTTGTGGGCTTGCAGCCCTATGCGGTGCTGTCTGGTTCTATGGAACCGGCCTATCATGTCGGTTCCCTGATTTGTGTGAAATCCGTGGACTATACCGAGCTGGAAGCCGGGGATGCTATCACCTTTATGCTCAGTGAGGATGCCATCGCCACCCACCGTATTGTGGAGGTGGTTCCTGATGAAGAAGATTCCACGGTGCTGCGTTTCCGGACGAAGGGCGACGCAAACGCAGATACCGATGGAACCCTGGTGCATTATAAAAATGTCATCGGCAAGCCGGTGTTTACCATCCCGCTGCTGGGCTATGTGGCCAACTTCATCCAGAATCCTCCCGGTACATACATTGCAATTTCTGCCGGAGCGGTTTTGCTGCTTTTGATGTTCCTGCCGGATCTGTTTGCCAAAGATGAGAGCAACGAGAAAAAGAAGGAATCCGTCACGACGGAATCCAAATGATTTGTTTTCTGCAAGCGTGAACCTGCGGTTCCTCCGCTTGAGAAAAGATACCCAAAGCAAAAATACGCAAGAAAGGAGGAATGCAACATGAGAGAACAATTCGAAGCTCCCCGGGGCAAGCCTTCCGGGAGACATCTGCGCCGGAAGCGTACCTCCGTGCGGTGGAAACCGCTGGTGCTGGTGTTGACGCTGGTGCTGGTTGTGGGATGTGTCGCCGGCGGCTCCCTTGCGTGGCTGACGGATCGGGCAGGCCCGATCAGCAATACCTTCACCATTGGCAATATCCAGCTTGGCGCCAACGATATCCCCTCGACGGTCTCCGCTGAAAACATCACCTATGTGCCGGGGCAGACGATCGAGCGGGATGTGACCTTCACGGTGGCCCAGGGAAGCGAACCCAGCTATCTGTTCATCCGCATTCAGGAGGAGAACAACACTGCTGAGGGGCTGAGCGGAAAGGTTGTCCAATATACCGTGAACAGCGGATTGACCGCCGTTCCCGATCACGATGGGTATTACTACATAGTGGTGGAAACGCCTGCGAATGACCAGAGCATCTCCGTTTTCGCCAACAACCAGTTCACCGTCAACCCGGATTTGACCAAGGCCATCATTGACAGCCCCGGCTTCCAATCCCCCACGGTCTCCGTGACTGCCGCTGCTGTTCAAAAGGAAAACATTCCGGACAAGAATGGTGATGGAACCATCGACCATCTGGATGCCTGGGAGTTGCTTCCCGCTGAATTTACCGGCAGCACCGCAACCCCCTGATGTAAACATTCGCAGAATGTTACATAAAAACCAAAATCAAAATCAAACTAAAGGAGACCAAATGCTATGAAGAAGAAAATTATCTCTCTCGTGTGCGTATGCGCACTGGTGTTAACCGCCATCGGCGGTGCTCTGGCTTACCTGACTGACAAGGATCAGGCCGTGAACGTATTCTCCGTCGGCAACGTGGATATTTCTTTGTCTGAAACCGTTGAAGTGAACAACGGCAAGACCGGTGATGATAAGGTCGTATACACGGATAAGGTGTCCACAACCAACGGCGCTACCACTTTCTCCGGCCTGATGCCCGGCAACACCATCGTTAAGACCCCCAAGATCACCAACACTGGCAACAACGCTGCCTATGTTCGTGTGGTCGTGACCGTTAACAACAAAGACGAACTGTACGCCGCTATCGACAACTACTACAAGGGTCTGGGCTACACCGACGCACAGATTCAGGAAAAGTACAACGAGATTTTCGTTGGCTGGGGCAGAAAGTATGACAAGGCCGAGGGCGAGCCTACCCGTCTGTGGATGGCTGATGCTGACCACGCTGACGGCAGCAAGCTGTTGGCTATCGACCATGCTGCTGTGGTTTACGATGCCTACTGGAGCATTTCCAAGAACAATGTGTTCCAGACCGAAACCGAGAAGAACAGCAACGGCAAGATCAGCTCCGCTGGTGGCGAATATGCCTACCTTGGTGCATGGGGCCAGGATGTTTATTACTATAAAACCATGGGCGGCATGAACGGCGATGAATGGGATAGCCACTGCTATGTGTTCTACCTGAAGCTGGAAGCTGGCGAGAGCTACGAAAAGTTCTTTGACGGTCTGACCGTTCCCACCGAGTTTGACGCAGATCAGCTCAAGGGCTTCAATGGTCTGAAGATCGGTGTTTACGCCGATGCCATTCAAGCTGAGGGCTTTACCGAGACCACCGAGGACAGCGTAACTACACCTGCATGGGTCAATGCAATCAACGCTCTGGAAGAACAGCATCCTCTGGGCTGGTGGAGAAACTGGAACTGATTCCATATCCCGACATTTCCCGGTCTGTCCCCTGCGGGGGACAGACCATAGGAGAATACCCGAAAGGACTGCCTGTTCGGATATTCTCCTATGGTCTTATGACTGACAGGTTGCAAGATACCTCTTTACGATAAATTGTAAGAAAGAAGGTAATGTATGAAGAAGAAAATTTTTGCGGCGGCGGTGGTGGCCTGCTGCATGGCCCTGCTGTCCTACGGCACCTGGGCGTATTTCACCGCCAGCGGCACCGCCCGGAATGTGATCACCTCCGGCGGCATTGGCATTGAAATTATTGAGAAAACAAAGGACGCCAGCGGCACGGAGCTGGATTTCCCCAAGGATGGCTTTGAAAATATCATGCCCGGCTCCAAGGTCAGCAAGATCGTGTCCGTAAAAAACACCGGCGAGGACGAAGCGTGGATCCGAGTCAAGGTGGATGCCGCTCTGGTTGGCTCGGACGGCAATGCACTGCCCCTGAATCTGAATGTGCAGGGGGTGACGGTTCCGGTCATGACCTTTACGGTGGAGAACGGCTGGATTCCGGGTGCAGACGGTTATTACTACTATTCCAAGCCCGTATCCTCCGGAGACAAAACGGCGGTCTTTTTCCGTGAAGTGGGTTTTGCTCTGCAAATGGGCAACGAGTATCAGAATTGCACGGCAAATCTGACCATCACGGCTCAGGCTGTGCAGACAGCCAATAACCCGGCGCCGGGCGGCGATGTGACCAAGGTCCCCGGCTGGCCTGAGAACTGAGAAAGGAGTGGATGAAAATGAAAAAACGAATGTTAGCGGCCTTTCTCAGTGTATCCATGTTGATTTCCATGAGCGTGTTTATCCCCGCTTATGCGGCGGAATCGGAGTCTCAGACCGAATCTGCCGAAACTACTCCGGCAGCCACGGAACCGACAGTTACCCCGGAAGCCACTACAGAAGCCACAACCAGCCCGGAAACCACGCCCCCTGCGGTTATCGGATGCAGCGAATGCGGCCAGACGGAAGGCCATGCAGAAAGCTGCTCCCAGTACATAGCACCGGAACCCACCGGCTGTATGGAATGCGGCCAGCTTGAAGGTCATGCGGAAAGCTGCTCCCAGTATGTGGCCCCCGATCCTGTGGGCTGTGCCGAGTGCGGCAAGGTGGACGGCCACGAGGAAAGCTGTTCTCAATATGTGGCTCCCACTGAGGAAGCCTGTACTGAGTGCGGTCAGACAGAAGGCCATCTGGAATCCTGTTCCCAGTATACGTCCCCTGCCCCGGATGTCTCCGGTATGACAGCGGCAGAGATCTTCGCCCGCTGGGAGGAATACTCCGTAGAGGAACAGCAGCAAATTCTGGACTATCTGGCAGCGAATGACGAAACAAAATGTGCCCAGTTGCTGGCTATAATCGATGATGCGGCTACTTTGGAGGAGGAAACCACCAGCCTTACCATCTCCGCAGCGATTGCGGACGGCAGCAATCCCGAGCAGGATATGATTTTTACCATTTCCCGTAATGACGGATTTTCCGTAAAGGTTGCGATTCTGGCGAAGGACTTTGAGAACGGAAGTGCTACCGTCACCGTTCTCCTGCCTGCCGGAGTCTATACCGTGACTGCGGATAGCTGGTCCTGGAGATATACGGCAGAGAAGACGGAAAATGCGGATGGTTCCGTCAGCTTTACCTATACCCGGACCAAAGCAAAGTGGTTCGACGGGGATTTCAGCAAGAGCATTTGTTATGTACCGCCAGCGGGTTTGAGCGATGAAGATGAATAGGAAGGAGGCCGGTGCAATGGAGCAAAATAGAAATCAAAAACAGCCGCGTAAGCGTGCGTTGGGGATCATTGTGGCACTGGTGCTGCTTCTGTGCGTTTCCGTGGGAGGGTCCCTGGCCTATCTGGTGGCAACGGATGGCCCGATCACCAATATCTTTTCGCCAGCTACAACAGCGATTCGGGTTGACGAAACCTGTGCCGATAATGTCGAATCCAGCATTGTGGTAACAAACACCGGAAACACGGCGGTTTATATCCGTGTTGCACTTGTCTCCGGCACAGAAAACGCCGAGGGCAATCTGGTGGTGGATTTCTATGAAAACCTGAACAACCTGACTCTCAGCTCCGGTTGGGTACAGCACACGGACGGCTACTATTATTACACCTCGCCAGTTGCGGCATATGGTTCAACCAACAGTCTGCTGGGCAGCTCCGTTACTTTGGCCGAGGGTCAGACGATCACCGTCCTTGCCCAGTGCATCCAGTCCGAACCGTCCAATGCGGCGGTGGAGGCGTGGGGTGTTGACCCGGCTGGACTGAAAGGAGGAAATTGAGCATGAAAGTACTTTTTAGGCGAATTTCCTCTGTGGCGCTGGCTCTTGTGCTGCTGCTCAGCGGGACTGTGACGGCCTTTGCGGCAGGAACGGTCAGTTATGAAGGCGACGCAAGAAAGTTTATCTTCGCACCCGGCAGCGAGTATTCCCCCACAGACCTTTTCTCGAATTTCAAGGGTGTCATGCCCGGCGACAGCCTGACTCAGACCATCACCGTCCGCAATGACGCATCCAATAAGGTGAAAGTGAAGATTTACATCCGCTCCCTGGGCGCCGAAGCAGGCAGCGAGGATTTCCTGTCCCAGATGCACCTGACCGTAGCAAAATCCGCCGATAATGAGATGGCCTATATGTTTGACGCTGCGGCAGATCAGACGGACGGAATGAGTGATTGGGTGTTGCTGGGCACCCTCTACTCCGGCGGTGAGGTGGATCTGGATGTGACCCTGAATGTGCCCATTACCATGGGCAACGATTATCAGGAGAAAATCGGGTATCTGGACTGGCAGTTTAAGGTGGAGGAATTTCCCATCGAGTCCACAGACCCACAACCGCCGAAAACCGGTGATGAATCTCATATTGCCCTGTACGGGGCGCTGGCGGCTGTCAGCGGAGCGGCACTAATCGTGCTATTGCTCTGGTACCGCCGCAAAAAAGGCGAAAATGCACAATGACAATAGGTTGTTCTTTGACCGGAATCCGGTTCAGGGTGAACTGGGTTCCGGTCATTGGCATTTTTGCCTTATTTTTTCAAATAGCGAGGATTGAACGATGGAAACGAAACAGAAGAAACCTTATGTGAAGCCCATGATCGTCATGGAGAATTTTGAAACCGGAGAGCTGACCGGCTCCCCGGAGATGATCGCGCAAATCATGGCAGAGAATGAAAAGTACCAGAGCGAAAATGGCAGAATGGATTGTCCTTTTGAGAATATGCCCTGCTCCATGCGCTAAAACGAGGAAAAGACGATGAAATTTGCAGAAAAGATGAAGGATACGTTTTTGATGATACTGGCGATCCCGTTTGTCTTTATCTCTTCCATTGTGATCCGCCTGTCCGGTGCTGACCATGATACCTGGCCCAGCCTGGATGAAATGAAAGGCGGCGGCGACAATGAAGGAAGTTAAAGCGGAAGGCCGCCCGGAAAATGAGGCTGCCGCCGATATGGCAGGCAGCCGCTTCGGACGCTGGACGGTTTTGGATGATTTTATCACAACGCCGAAGGGTGAGAAAAAGTGGCACTGCCGCTGCGATTGTGGTACGGAGCGCTATGTGCTGGAGCGGAGCCTGAAATAGCTGATACAGAAATAAGCGGCTCGAAAACTTTATGTCCCAGCGTCCCCATGACGATGCGTGCGTAATCTACAAACTCTTCAAGTTCGCTCTCTTTTTCTTCAGTGATGTTACCTTGGGTTGGATTGATTCCGTTTTTTATATCATAGCGGTTGGCGGCAAGCGCAAGTCCGCAGAAACGATTTTCCAGATAGCTTATTTCCGTTTGGCCAAAGGAGTTGTTGGAGGTAGTGAATACAACAGCTTCCGTCCAATAATCCTTATCGGGATTGCGTTTATGCTCCTGCAGGCGATAAAGCAAGCCTTCTCCATTTTTACGAGCACCCGCTTGACCGATATATACAACGTTATTTCCGGTTTGGTCTGATGTACCAAAAAGGAAATAGACACCGCTTTGTTTGAGGTCGTTGCGCTCTTTACACAAATCCAAAGCAGTGCGTGGGATTCTATAGGCGACTCCTGTCCAATTTGCCAGTGTGCACTTTATGCGGCCGCTGGCTTCTCCATCCATAAGAAAGAGATTTATGCTTTTTCCACGCACTGCCATTTTGCTACCTCCCGTGTATTAATCAACTCTTAGAAAGCCGTCCTGAAGGGCTCCCGGGAACAGGAACATCTTCTCCGCTTTGCCAAATGCAACGATAATCTTGCCGTCGCGTTTGTCCTCAACGATCTTCACGACCTTACCTTCACCGAAGGTTTTATGATGCACAGTCAAGCCAGGCTTCACAAAAGAGTAATCACCAATCTGCGAGGAAGGAGCCATTGCGATAGCCGGTTTTGTTTGCGACAGCACAGGTTCCGGCTTGATTGACGAGGAGGGTCTTTGTGCCGCCGCCTTTTGCACCGGTGGCAGATCGACCGCATCCTCGTCGTTGTCGCTTTCAAAACGATCGTTATCCGTGTCCGGCAGATCGTCAAACGCCTGTGTTACTTCGGATACGGAAATTTGCTGAGAACCAAAGAGACGATCATATTCTTCTCTTGTCAGAACGGTATCATAGCCGCCGACGGCCTCTCCTGCGTGTTTATCAATACCGGTGTAGGACAGGCTTGAATCCTCATACCGCTTGAATTTATACACCGCGTCATTCATCAAACCGCCATTGAATACGCCGAGAGAAACAAGCAGCTCAAAGTCCTTCACGTCCAGCCCTGTTACCCGTTTGAACAATCCCGGTTCAAGCTGCGTAATGACATCTTTGAGGCTATATTCGCGGAAATCCGTCAAATACATAAATATGGGAATGCGTGTAGCAAATTTAATGAGCTTTTCCTGAATGATCTTGCGCTTGGACTTGTATTCCTTTTCTTCGGCGGAAAGCTCCTTTTTTTCCTTAGGCGTCAGTTTTTCGCCTTTGGCTTTTGCCTTTTTGACTTTTTCTGAAGCAATAATAATATCATTGATCTCCGTGTTCAAACTACGGAAACCCTCAATATTCATCAATGCTCGCATCGCGTCCTCGTTGGCCATGAGACGAGCCAGAGTGTCATTATCGACATTCACGAGCAAAGCGCTTTCCCAGCGCCGGGCAAGGAGCGTCGCCGACGTTCCCGCCATTGCAATATCCAGCACATCGCTTGCGTTGATCTGCTTCATGGTACTGCCGTCATAAGCGATGACCGGCAGGAAGTTGATAAACTCTGCGACTTTCTTTTCCGGGTTGCCCTCGTTTACATCGAGCCTGCAGCTGTAATCGGCAATCTGCCTGAGCGCTCGGTCAAGAGCAAAGTCAAAGATATAGCACTCGCGCTTCATGATCTCGCGTTTGCCTGCATCAACATCCACTTCCCATGGGCTTTGAACACGAAATGCGGCTTGGAAATACGTTTCGGGGCTGGAAAGATTGCGGAGCATGAAAATGCCCGTCCACGGCTTTACTGTCACACCGGTTGTCAGCTTGCCGCAGGTCAGCGTGATGGTTTTTGATTGAAGAGGGTCGGGACGCATAGACTTCTGCACCGGCGCAAGCGCTTCCACCCCGATACCCGCGCCGCTTCCGGCACAGACATTGACCGTATAATCGTGGAAAAACGTATTGTTCTTTTGCCGGATCAAATTCCGCATGGCAAAGCACGACGCCACATTTGGCAAGAACCATATCGTGTGTGTTAGAATAGAAAGTAGGCGGCTGTTTGAGTACGGCATTTCCGGCTTTTTCGCGCCGAGCTTCAAATCATCCGTCGTTGTGCCGAGATAAGCGCCGCGAATCAAGTCCAGCCATTTTTGAACGTATTCCTCATACTTGAACTTCGCCTGATCGTTTTTGCCCTCTGCGGAAAAGAACACGTTGAGGTCAAACTCGTCAAACTCGCCCTGCATGACAATCTGCCGTATGCTGTCGGGGATCTTGTAGGTCATCATCACCATGCGCGGCAAAGCAGCATAGGGATTATCTGGCGGCTCCGTCCAGTTTTCCTTTGCCCTCTGCTCATCGGAGTATGTCCAGTTATAAATCTGGTCTTCAATAAATTCGCCGGAGTTGATCGCTCGAAACGGTGTACCCGACAAGTACAAATAACGTGGCGTGGTGATGGGCAACCATGATTCGTTGATAGCGTTGCCTTCTTCATCCTTCGCGTATTTTTCAAGATCAAGGGCTTCGTAATCGTCCTCGTCGCCCATTTCAAAGAGCTTTTTTGCATTTTCACGCCATGCGCCGAAATGGTACTCGTCAAAGATCACCAAGTCCCAGTTCGTCGTATGTACCCACTCGTTTTTTGCTTTTATTCCTCCGGAATTGTTGGTGCCCAGAAAGTCCTGAAATGAGCCAAAGCAGACAATCGGTCTGGACTTGTCGGCAGCCTCCCATGTCAAATCCGATGTGCGGCTGATGAACTGCCACCCCTCAAAATCCACATGGGTGTTTAAATCCTCCTCCCACGCGCTTTGAACGGCGGGCTTGAATGTCAGAATGAGTATCTTTGAAAGTCCCATGCGCTTTGCAAGCTGATAGGAGGCAAAGGTTTTGCCAAAACGCATCTTTGCGTTCCATAAGAACTTGGCTGTGCGCACCCCTTTTTCTTTCGCCGCTGATTTAAAATACCCGATCGTTTTGCTGACCGCTTCCTTCTGCTCGGGCCGCATGGAGAAATCCCGCGTGCGGTTTTCGATGTTTTCCACACGGTCACGAACGGCAATGTAGGCTGCCCGTAAGTCCTTGACCGTACATCGGAACCACTCGCCGCCTTCACTCGGAAAACCACGCCTTGCAAGGGCGCGGTGAATATCGTGATCACTAAAATTGCCGCCATCTGCATACATGGCTGATTCTGCGAACACAATGCGATAGGGAATCTTTCCATCCGGACGCTTTGTGGGGTATTGCTGTGCCACGCGCTGTTCGACGCCGATTGCCGTATAGCCGACTTTCAGCAAGCCCCGGTATTCGGGGTTGCTGTCCTCATAGGCGTAGATCATTGGCTGTGTTTCGGGGCGAAGTGGGAAGAACTCTTTATTTGCCATTATCTTAGCCCTCCGTTTTTCTCCAGCCACCTACCCAAAAAGCGTTGAAGAACATTTGCGCTGGTAGAGACAAGAGCAATATCACGCGGGGTATCCATAGCCTTTGATCCGTGAAAAAGATTACAACGAACTTGATATATATTAAGAAACACATCTTTCAATGGGCTTTCTCTTGTGAGCTTTTCAGGGACAGGAATTATCATCGTTACGCTTACCATAATTAATGCATTGATATTTGGTGTTATTGCTTCAGAAATTGTGATACTGACAAGGAGCATTATTCCAGTAATTATATGGCACGTTTTATACGACTTTATTAATTGGATTTCAGTGGCGAAGGGAACAACAGAGGTAACATTGATAATGATTCAATCGGTAATCATGGTTGTATATGCGTATTACTTGTGGACCAAATTGCCTGAGAAACAGGCGTGTCCAGCGTGAAAAGACTGGAGGATGGTAAATTTCAACTCGTCTACGAACACATTAAAATAGCCAAGGCACCCTACGCCTAATTTCGTAGAGTGCCTCAATTGTTTCCAGACTTATTCATCAATATCCACAGCCACGCCGGACTTGAATTCCACGGTGAATTTGTCCTCATGGACAGTGACCTTTTCAATTAGCCGCCGGACAAGGGACTCGTCATATTCAGTGATGGCAGCGGGCTGTTCCTGCAGGAATGTGCTCATATCGGCTATCCTTTTGCGGAGTTCATCACGGTTGGCGTTCTCAACCTGCATATTTTGCTTCTGTTCACGCAGTCGGTGAATCTCATCGCCAACATTATCATAATCCGAGTTGGAGGTGGCAAGCTTCAAAAGCTCATTTTGCAGTTCCTCCAGCCGCTTATCAATATCCGACAAGGCCTTGTCGCTTTCACGATTTATGACGGTTGCGACGTTGTCCCGCAGAGTAATAAGGAAAGAGTCCTTGTCGCAGAGCGTCTGATTGATAGCGGTAACAAGCACTTGCTCAATGGTGCTCTCCAGTACCGTTCGAGCGTCGCAGAATAGGCCTGTGTTTTCTAAGCGGCTGACACAGCGCCAGACGATGGACTTCTTACCTCTGTTGTTCCAATGCACCCTGCGAAAAACCTCACCGCATTTGCCGCAGATGATTATCTGAGCAAACACGTGGTTGCTGCTGAAGGTTCTGGTCTTTCCGTTTGGGCTAGTATGGACGATGCGGCGGCGGATGAGCTCCTCCTGCACCTGCATGAAGAATTCACGCGGGATGATGGCTTCATGGCTGTTCTCTACATAATACTGAGGAACAATGCCGTGGTTCTTTACTCGTTTCTTGGTGAGAAAGTCAGTAGTATAGGTCTTCTGCAAGAGGGCATCGCCGATATATTTTTCATTCCGCAATATCTGGTTAATGTTGCTGGTGTGCCATTTTTCTCTTCCAGCGCCGTTCAGAATACCATCAGCCTCAAGGCCACGGGCTATTTTTAGCATACTGGCACCTTCGAGGTATTCCCGGTATATGCGTTTTACGACTTCGGCTTCTTCTGGAACAATGATAAGTTTCTTTTTTTCATTCTTGATATAACCAAGGAACCGTGAACAGTTTATTTGGATTTCACCCTGCTGGTAACGGTATTGCAGGCCTAACTTTACATTCTGGCTTATGCTGTTTGAAAAGTTGAACACACGGATTATGAATCTCGGTACCGCTGTTCGCCGAGAATTTAAAAAACTATATGTTGCTTATAAAATGGACACGAATTTCACGGATATAATCATTCAGAAGTCAAGACTTCGCATTTCCGTCAATATGAAATTCTCTGAAATCGCTGACCCAAAGGGGCTGTGCAAGGATGTAACAGGGATCGGCAAATGGGGTAACGGCGATGTAGAGCTGTACTTGGACGGTTTAGACGGGCTGGACGATGTAATGAAGATAATCGAGCAGTCGTTCGCCGCACATGAGAATGATTGAAATCAGAGAGCAAGTCTCGACAATTGCGGATTGGAACGAAAATCGTGTGCTGTTTATGGATGACAGTGATTATGTAGGGAAAATACTTATAGATGTACGAATGGCTTAACAAGGAGGGTAATAATGTTTGGTAATGGAGCAGAAACCGTATTGGTAGATTTCCATATGCACACTCATCGTGACAAAGAATTCTCTTTTGATGGCGAAGACAATTCCTTCATCGTTGAATACCTAAACGCGATGGAATCACACAATATCAGGATCGGAATAATAACAAACCACAACAAATTCGATATTGGGGAATATAAAGCTTTACGGAAAGAAGCTAAAAAACGTGACATCCTCATTTTGCCAGGTGTTGAGCTTTCCATCAAAGAAGGTAGTAATGGTTTACACACACTTATTGTCTTTAATCCAGAGGAATGGATTGAAGGCGATTGACTCTAAAGAAACTCATCAACAAATTGTTGACATTATGGAAGGTGGCTATGAAGCCTTTAAACGTCGTAATGTGATTTACTCAACATGGGAAAAAAACTAAAATTTTCGGACAGACATGGAGTGCTCTGATACGACAGCTCTTTCATCCTACGTGCTCGTTAACGATACCCTGCTCGTTAACGAAAGCTCGCCGACAGAAGAAAATGGTGCATTGTATCAAAGTAGTGCAGGAAACACAGGTCTGTTTCTGTCTGCTCTCCATCTTCACTGATCTTGATCAACTGGAATGCCTGTTTCTTCACCTGCTCTTTTACCGTAAGGTCTCTTGTCACTTCTGCAACATCTTGTCCCTCATAGGTTACGGATACCTCATATCTTGTAGTATCCAGCGTATATCCTTCCGGCGGAGTGATCTCTTTTACATACATTTCTCCAAGATATAATTCTGAGAACTCCAGTGTTCCATCATCACCGATGACTCCCTGTGCGATCAGGCTGTCCTGTTTATACAGCACCCCTGTTGTTCCATCCGGATGCACGATATCTTCTTTGGCATACAGACCATACACCGCACCTCGAAGAGTGCCGTCTCCCTGTGGCTGGAATGCAAATGTTTCCTTATCAATCTTTGCGATCTTTACTTTTCCAGTGACCCTCTCATCCGTTGCTGTTACCGTCAATGTCTTTCCGGCTGCAACGTCCACTTGATAGACTTCCTGATTCCGTTTATATCCGGTCGGTGCAGTCACTTCTTTTACATACACAGTTTTGAGTGCGGCATCAAAATAATCGCTGACTGCTTTTCCGTCTGTTCCGGTTGCAGTCATCGTCATTAGCAGATTTTCGCACTTCTTATCGGTGTAAATACCGTAAACTGCTCCAGATAGTGGGTTCTGTGTATTGATATCTTTCTTCGTCAACTCAATACGTGTCATATTCAGCCACTGTACGCTGAAGCTTACCGGAGCTGCTGTTTCGCTTTCAAATACACCGATATCCTGTTTGGAATCTCCGGTCGTCAGCACCAGCGTTCTCCATGTCTTTCCGACAGAACCGTATAAGTTGCCGGAAGCATAACTGCCTGTCAGCAACAGATCTGCCGACAGATAAATAGTATCGCCGCCATAAATCTGGATCTTTCCATTTGTCACACTTGTTCCTTTGGTCAGGTTATGTGCGGTGACATTTTCCGGCACACTGAGTGTCACATAATTTCTGTGATCCCCGGACAGTGTGATATTTGGTGTTTTCTGGAGATTTCCATCCCTTACTGCATTCAGTTTCGTACTGGAAAGGCTCAGTTCCCCTTTTGGCGGTTCTTCCTGCCCGAACAGGTAATTGATATATGCAATCACCCCTGCATTTACAAGGTCATTGTAATTACAGCCTGTAAATCCGGCTTCTCCTGCGTAAGCGTAGCTGGCTGCAATATGCGTATACACATACTTTTCATCCTCTGATTTCCCGGACAGATAACTTCCTGTCAGATCTCCTGCCCCGCCATAGCCATAGTAAAGGACTTTCTGCAGATTCTTGTTACTGTCCAATACCTGTGCCACATAACTTCCACTCGGTGGGGATGCTTTCTGGGACTGGAGACAGTATGCGATCTTTCCGTTTACGGTAAACAGACAAGTAAGATAATTTCCAAGATAACTTGGATAATAGATCGTTCTTCCTTTTGTCAGTGTGACTGTTGAACCGCTGCTTGTGGCTCTTTCAGCCGCAGACAGTACCATGACATTTCCTTCTTCAATATCCTCTTTGAGTTCTTCGATTGCCTGTGCAGATGCATCTTCCCCGGATGCCTCGATCTCTACATCGGTATAGTTCTGCACAGGCGAGTCCGAATCATCTTCAGATTTTGTATCTGATTTTTGCTTTTCCCCACCATTGTCCTGTGCATGTGCCTGACCTTCCGTATCCGTCAGGATCACCTTTCGGTTGATGGTATAGCTGTCACTCTGATCCTTTGGTACAACCATGTAAGAGGCAATGTAAGTTCCGGCTTTGTCCGGATGGTATTCCCCACCATTTTCATCTTGGATGCTGATAAGCGTAACATCCTCTTTTTCTGCATCATAATGGATTCCTTCCATACTGGTTTCCACTGCAAATGTTTCATCCGAAATCTCTTTCGTGATATCGTCTGCCGTAACTGCCTTTTCTTTCTGACTCGTAACTGCCTGTTCGGATGCCTGTACCTCCTGACCCACATCCGTCTGTTCGGCAGCAAACGCATTGGCACTACTTAAGGTACTGACGCCCATCAGGACAGCCAGTCCAAAGGCTGCGATTCTGGTTTTTAAATTCTTCACCTTCATGTGTGTTCCCTTCCTATAATAAATATATTGTTCAGTAAAATACCGCAGAAGGCTCTCCCTCTGCGGTAACATTTATCTTGTATATTGCTTTTCTGCTTTTTTCATTTCCTGTCTGGTGCGTTTTACTGCCTCCATCACTGCCTTTGTCGGTAAACCGTTTTCCAGACATCCTTCCAGAATTCCATCCAGATAAAATTTCGATGGTCTTGCCGGAACATCCTTATGAGGGGAGTTCATCGTGTATACGAATACTTCCCTTGCAGTTCCAGCCTGATCCTTTACCTGAATGGTTTCTTTCCCATAAAAATTCGGAAATCCTTCATAAAAATCCAGATTCTTTTCACAAGCTTCTGTGATTTTCCATAAGACTCCATCCACACAGCTTCCTTTTTCCGGAAGCACAGTTGCAACGCCATTTCCCGGAGCTCTGCCACGGAATGCCAGCCGGTAATCTTCCAGCCGGACATTTCCAACCACTTCTGCATCCGGACAGCGGAATCTCATCTGCCCCAGGTTCATGTTACTGCCATAAGCAAAATAATATCTCTCTTCTATTTTTCTCACCTCGATCTGACGTCTTCCGTCCTTTGCTTTTTCTTCAGACACTCATACGTGCTTTTGTCGTATCTCCATGCCAGATCACCTTCCAGATTTACCAGCAGGTGTTTCCGTACATTCTTATATTCTTCTCCGATTAATCCGAGCCGCAACAAAAACGTTCGGAATGTAAACGCCGGGTTTTCTGAGATCGGTGTCTTTTTCATCTGGGTGGATCTCTGATTGATCGCCTGTGCGGAAATCGCAAGTGCCAGTGTAATGTTCGCCCTCACTTTTCCTGCATGAAGGGTACTTTCAAAACAGCGCCACTCCAATGTTCCTTTGGAAAATACAGCATGGAGGTTTAACGCATAATAACGGGTATGATCATAATGGGTATGACTTCCATCCCTACCTCCATACCAGACATTTCTTACTCGGTCCATAGTGATTGATCTATTTGGTATTTTTCGGATTTTCTCTAATACATCCGGTCGCACCCTCTGGCAATAACTATTTGCTCTTCTTTCCTGCACTTTTAATGCTTTGAACAGGATATCTTCCTTTGCGTACATAATGGTCAGCGCATTTTTCAGACTCTGCGGTGTATGGTTCGCCGCATCTGCATGAACATGCTGACCACAGGACTCATTGACAAAACCTCCATGTCTCCGCAGACAGCGTACAACTTCCTGTAATTTTCCCATTTCATCATAGGATAATTTCGGTGATACCATCTCTGTTGAATATTCTCCATCTGCTGATACGATTCGACCACCTGATTTTCTTTGTGTATCAATGCTTCCGTCAGACATGAACTTCCACTTTTTTCCTTCCCGATCTCTCGCTGACCATATTCCGTAATACGCACCTTCATAAACGGCTTCTGTCCCGAACAGTTCTGCTACAACTTCGGCAGCCCGTTGTCTGGTGATCCCTGTCATCTCGATTTCCGTACCAAAGTACTGATCCTGAATTCCAATCATCACCGACACTATCCTTTCTCAGACAGTTCCAGTTCTTTTCGCTCCGCATCTGCCTTTCGCAGTAGTGCTCCGATTGCTTCGATCACCGTAACAGTTACCCCGTTCCCAGCCTGTTTATATAGCTGTGCATCCGATGTGCAGTCTATGATCTTATCGATCTGCCAGTCATAATATCCCTGCAGACGCAGACACTCTCTTGGAACCAGCCTGCGTATTCTTCCGTGATACAAGATGCCATGACGATCTGTTGCAGTAATCGTGAACATTGGTTCTTCCGGTTCCTTCATGCGTCTGCCGTTCTGCCGGACATTCTCTTTTGCTGGTGTTAAGACTGCTCTTGCTCCATCCTCTGCTAATACACCAGAACATTCTCCTTTATATTTGTGGACACCGCATTGTCTGGTATTCAGGCTTCTGCATTCTTCCGTTACCACCGGCGGAGGTGAAAGATCGACAAAGTGCAGCGTTCCCTGTTGAACACCTGTTGTCAGGGTATGTGCGATCTGGTGTCCGACTCTTCCTCTCCTGCTGTTGAGATTCGCATAACCCAGATCGATGCTGTCCCCTTCTCTTGCAAGTTTGTAGCCGAGCTTTGTATTCTCTTTGATTGGAACACCTACATCATATAATCCTGTTTTTCCACCCATTCCTCCGGCTTGTGACGTCAGGGTACAGCTTAATCCTTTTGGACTGTAGACTCTTTTTCCCTGACTTCCTGCCCGGATTTGAACAAGAGCTGCTCCATTTGTTTCTGGTTCAGGTAATACTTTTCCGGCACATCGGAAATCAAGATATCCGACAATATACACCCGTTTTCTTGCTTGGGGGACTCCGAAATCCTTGCTGTTAAGCACTTTCCATTCGACATGGTACCCCAGTTCAGAAAGCGTACTGAGGATGGTGCAAAACGTCCGGCCTTTGTCATGCGATAACAAACCGGGAACATTTTCAAGGATAAAATACGAGGGTCTTTTAGCTTCAAGAATCCGGGCAATTTCAAAAAAGAGAGTTCCTCTTGCGTCAGCAAATCCTTCTCGCTTTCCGGCGATAGAGAATGCCTGGCAAGGAAATCCTGCACAGAGCAGATCAAAATCCGGCATTCGTTCTGGTTCAATTGTTCGTGCATCACTACAATACCACTCCCCTTCTGTGTCAAACAGCAATCGGTAGTTCTTATCCGCATAAGTATCCACCTCGCAGTGTCCGACACAGGTAAATCCCCCTGCACGTCTTAAGCCTTCTCGGAATCCGCCGATTCCGCTAAAGAGATCAAAAAATTGAATGGTTGCGGTTATCAACCTCCTTTGCTGATAAAAACAGGCGGCATGATCTTTCTCATACCGCCTGTTGGTTTCTCTGTATCTGTTTGTTACCATTCTGTTGGTTCTTCTGCTTTGGTTTCTTCTTCCGGTTGAGTTTCCTCGTCCGGTTCACTTTCTTCTTTCGGTTCGTTTTCCTCGTCCGGTTCGCTTTCCTCGCTCGGTTCGTTTTCCTCGTCCGGTTGAGTCTCTTCTGTTCCAGATTCTCCGGTTGCAGGTTCCGTTTCTTCCATGCTGTCTTTGTTCTGCCATTCGGCTTCTGCCTTTTCCAGTGCCTCTTCGATGATCTGAATTAAGAAGTCTTTCTGTTTCATGCCTTTTTTTGCGATGACTGTTTTTAATCTCTGGAATAATTCCTCTGATATCTGTACTGCTACTGTTCTTACTGCTCCCATACTTATTTCTCCTTTTCCTTCCAGTCTGTTGAAATGTTCTTCAATGACCTGTTGTAAAAATTTTTGTGTGCTGCTTTCTGTGAGTTCAATCTCTTCTCTTACTTTTTCATGTAAGTCCATCGGAATCTTTCCGCAGATATTTTTCATCTCTGCCATAACTTTTCTCCTTTCTCTTTCGCTACACACAACATACTCCAAAGCCGCATGGAAAGCTATTCACAATACCCACCAAAGATAACGATGCATTTCTTGTCTTACCCCTAGCAGATCCAACAATGTATGTATCGTGCAATCATAGGCCTCACCCCCTTTACAAATTTTCCATTTGAGATAGAAAATCCATCATCTGATCTGGTATTTCTTCCAATGATAGTTTCGTTGTCGATTGTTCCGTAGTGCCACATATTCCTAATTCCCGAACACTTTCTTTTATCGTCTTTTGAATGACTTCTTCCAGCCATTTTCGATCCTCTTTTTCCAGAATTGCCTGAACCAGATACTGGCTTTTCTGCCCTTCTGGAACACTTTGAAATTTCTCCCATGCCCTCTGGTGTTCTGGATTTTTCAGGTTCGGGCGGAACGAATACACAGGGCGTGTCATCTCGCCCACATCTGCTCTACAATCCGTTCGTACCCTGTTGCGTTGGCATGGACGTCCTCTATAAAAACGGGGCGGCAAATCGCGTCCTGTGCGGTCACGTGGCGTTTTAAAATTGCAGAGCCTCCACCCATAAATACGGTTGGTACTGCCCGGAGATCAAACCCGGATTCTGTCACCGCAGACAGTATTCTTTCTATATATTTCCGTCCGTTTTCCTGTATGATCCGTCTGGCCTCTTCTGCCATACTGCAAGATTCCCCTCGAAGCACACGCTCAATTTGAGTTTCTGTCACAGACAGTCCGGTATTTCTACGCACCTGTTCTGCTGTCTCATCAATACATCGGATCACTCCAAGCTCCAGACTCCTGCACGTTGCTGCATTGGGAACAGCATTGTCCAGCCTCATAAGGTCAACGGTCCAGCCACCAATATCAACAAGCAGAACAGACGGTTCATTCTTCAGATATTCTGGATGCAGAGCAAGCGCAGAGTATCCCTGTGGGAACAGTTTCACATCTTTTATTGTTATCTCATATAACTCACTTTCATATAAAAATCGCACTGGCTGCTCTTTCCGCAACAGATACTCCCTGAATCCCTGTTTCTCTCTTCCAAAACTTGAAAGCGGAAGTCCGACAGCCAGAATTACCTCTGTCTTTCGTTCCGCTTTCCGATGCTTGATTTCTTCTGCAATGGCTGCCAACGTCAGCAGATAATAATTATCATTGGACGTTTTGTTTTTTACCAGCGTCTGCCTCCCTGTACCGCAGACATAATACTTTCCCTGATACTGCAGAACATTCTGCATGGTATACGGCTCATAATCATACTTGATAATTCCACTTGGGAAAGACACTTGTCTTGTTTTTATTGCATAATAGCCGTGATCAATTCCTATGATTATCACAATCACACCCTTTCATTTTTCTGTATAACGTAAGGTCAAAAATGCTTTCACTGCTGCAACGGATTGTTGCAAAAGTGCCATTCGTGAACACTTTTCCATATTCCAGCGTCCCAAAACCTGCGGAAAATCTGGCTTTTTTATACCACTATCGCCAGAGGAACACTACTGTTCCTTCCCAGCCGGTTATAAAAGAGCCCTCTCCCGGCGGCGGTCCAGCCTGTCCGAGGGAGGGATATATCGCAAGTTTCCTTTTTGAACAATTGCCTGTCTTTTTATTTTTATGAGATGTTTTTCCTGCTTTTGTAAAATGGGAAGATACTCCAGTTCTGTCAGAAATTTCCGTATATGATCTCCCTTTTCTCCCAGCCTGTTATCATTTTCTAGCAGTTCCATTTCCACCATGTAATGGGTATCTGGATAAAATCTCTTCTCACACAAAATGCTGTCTCCTTTTATATAATCGGATTTAGCCGATTCTCTTGCTGCCGCCAAGAGTTCATAAATACTTACTTCCACCTCTTATCACCTCCCAAAAGACCAGAAAAAAACAGACCTCTTAATCGAAGTCTGCTCCTGTCGGATATGGTAATCCTCTTTCTTCATATTTTTTATCGATATAATTTCGAATCCATTCCCTGTATTCTTCCGTTAATGCCAGTTCCTGAAATTCTAACAGCCACTTTTCCCCTTTTGCTTCATCATCAAGCCATCGATCTTCTATGCACTCCGGTTCATCTAACATTTTCATCATCGCTTCCAACGGTTCTTTTACATCATCACCAAATTCTTTCCATAAGGCGATTCCGTAGTTCTCCAATTCAAAGAACTCTGTAAGATATGTCAATCGTTCCATATCTCCCAATGTCATTCTTTTTTTACCTGACAATAACGCTCGATCCCTCTTACCACATAAATTAAAAAATATTCTTTTTTCCTGCTCCACATCCATCATACTTTTACCTCTTCTTGTTAAAAATAATTCCTTATTACGAAACATTATAAAATTTAAACTCTTTAGAATCAATATATATGTTTCTGTATTACGAAACTTTTCATTTTATAAGGGGAGTTCATCATTATGCAAAAGATTAGACCAGATATGGATATTGGTAAAAATATCCAAGCAATTCGATATAAAAACAATATGACTCAAGACGAGGTAATCGCGAAGTTAAATCTTATGGGTATTTCTATCACCAAAAGTACCTATGCCAAACTGGAAACAAATCGCATGAATATTAAGGTATCGGAATTAGTTGCACTTGCAAAAATCTTTCATACCGATATCAATGCATTCTTTTCTTGCTTGTTATAGTTCAATATTCCCCGACTTCCTATGTGAATATCTCGCCTTAAGAAATCATAATTCTAATAATATGGAAATCGGTATCCCAGAACGAAAACAACGATTGATTAGCTTGATTATAATCATGAGAAATCGAACGAATGTCAACCCCAGATCCTACTTGCGAAATGCAAGTTAACTTTACATTGGTAAAATTTCTTATATTCTGCATAATTGTCAATTGGTTTCCTTAATCATGGAACGTATGAACTTCAAGATCAAAATATTCACTATATATAATAGCATCTTAAAAAATAAGAACCGGTCTATATTCTATCTGGATATAAACCAGTTCTCTTTCTTTTCATCGTAAGCGTTAAAGCACAGATCCCTTGATGAAAAGCTAACTTCTTAATCGAGGTCTACTTAAAACAAACAGTTAAGATCAGTTTGTGTAATCATAATGGACTTTCGGCTATAATCGTTCAAACACTCTTCTCCTTTCAGACATTTTTTACTATAGCCTACAATATGATAACTAAAGGTTTATATTATTCTTCATATTCGAAATATTCTTTTGCTAATATTTCAAAAACTTTAGCACTTGCCTCTTTAAATCATCTATTCCTGCTTCAAAAAACAAATAAAATATTACATTGTAGTATCTAATCAATACAATCTTTTTTGTCATTTTTTCTTTTGACTTCATATACACTTTTCACCTCACACTGTATATCCAGTTCTATTTATCCACATATTTTTACTTCATACACCTTATACTCACCCTATAATAAGTGGTTAATATTCCCACCAGTATCAGAATCACTTCAACCACTCCGATTCCGCTTTCATCCTGGAGCTTATTTTTCACCTGTTCTCCCGCTCTTGCACAGACATTTTTTGTCTTGATTACGGTTCTCCATGCCATCTGTTTCGATTTATCTTTTATCTTTGTCATTTCTTGCATTATTTTCATACCTTCCACTCCGCCTTTCTTTCTCACATATTTTTTACTTTCTTTCTCATTCATTGCCGTCAGAAATCCTGCGCACTACATCTGCATGGAAAAGAACGCCGGCACAATCACGATAACCAGTACAATCGCCAGCATAAGAAACATTGGGAGAAGCAGCTTTGTACTGGCCTCCTCCCCCAGCCTTCTGGCCAGTCCTTTCCGCTCCTCAAAGGCGTTGACCGCCTCCATCGTAAGCAGCTGCGCCAGACCTTTTGAACCTTTGCGCAGATTCTGTGAGAGCAGGGCGCCAAACTTCACATACGCCGTTATTCCACATCTCCTGCCAAACCGTTCATAGCTTTCCGCCTCCGTCACACCGCCCTGCATCTCGTGAAATGTATAGATCATTTCCTCGTATGCGTACCGTGTTTTCTTTTTATCAGACCGGTTCTCATAATCAGCAGCCACCTTGGTCCACGCATTCTTCACAGTCATGCCGGCTCCCAGAAGCACGGTAAACTTGTTGATAATCTCCGGATAATCTACCATCATCTGTTTTTTTCTCTCCTGCACAGCCTTCACCCGATTCTGCTTATCCAGAGCCAGTACCAGCCCTGCCAGCACAATTCCGATCAGCAATACGGCCAGTCCCCTCTGCTCCTTTGGTCTGCTCCACGTAACCGCCATTCCATCCACCTCATTTGGAAGGGGCGCCGCTGCTTCTGTCTTTGTCTTCTCTTCATCGGCGGACACCGCCTCCAGCACCTTTTCTCTCAACCTCTCCTCCGCTGTCTGAACCGGCGGATACACACACGCTGAAAATTTGTGCATCGCATGCTGCCCCTCATATGTGAGCAGTGCACTTAATTCTACCGTTGTTCCTCCCTCCGTCAGTTTTTCGCTCTGAAGCTTCCCCTGCATATCCATCACTTCATAATTACTCAGCTCCCAGGATACCTCGATGGAAGTGTTCGGAACCCTGGCAGGCAGTTCCAGATCCGAACGGACCTCATCCAATGTTTTGTTTTGTCCAAGAATCTGTGTTTCCAGTTCCACGCCTGCCTCTCCGAGCACTTCTTCTATCTCAGCTTCCTCATACTGACGCTCACCGACCGCAATGGCAATCTCCTCCAGTTTCTTTTTCCCGTCCCCGGTCTCAACCTCCGCATCCAGACTCACCTCTTTTTCTCCGCCTCCCTGTGTGTTTCTCTCGATCTGGCTTCTCCCCTGTGCATCCTCCGGCAGGCGGTTTCTGCTGTCCGCTGCAGTCAGCGTCAGTGCAAGCGTCATGGTTCCAACCAGCACCGCAGCCGCCTGCCTGTAAACCTTTTTCCTCCACCAGGCTTTTTCTGTCTTCACGTCGCTCCCTCTTTCTGTTATATCTCAATATCCACGATTCTCTTCCCCATCCAGTATGCCCCAGCGTACAGGAGAAGGCATACCGTCATCACGGAAACACCGATCACATTTCCGTACAATGCACTCATGAACTCTGCAAAGCTCAATCTCATGTAGCCGATAATTCCCAGCGGAACGGCTGTCATCACCTTAAACTCAAACTGTTTTGCTGCCATCATTGTCTGTATTTCCCGCTTCACGTCTATTTTGTCGCAGATGATCTTCACCGTGTTTCGAATGATCGCTACGCTGTCTCCGCCCGCCTTTTTTGCCGTCACAAAAACGGTAACAAAATTCTCCACATCCTCCTGATCCACCCGATCGGCAAACTCACGCAGCACCACCTCCGATGGTACATTCATATTCAGCTGGTGAACCATGTACGTATATTCGCAGATAATCCTAGATTCCGGTCTGTAGAGCGGCTTCAGGTCCTTCAGTACTTCCTTGATTGAATTTTCCACTGAATAACCGATGTTCAGCGCGGAAGACATCGCAGTCATACTCTCCTTAAACTGCATCCGAAATTCTTCTTTTTTCTTTTTGATACACTGTTCTCTCCAAACCCAGAGGTAATATGCCAGAAACGGCAACAGGATGATTACTGCGGCTGCAGAATCATAAAACAGACAGGCAATGCTGACCAGAAGGAGCATCCCTTTTCCGACGGCCTCAAGATATTCATATTTCCTGATATCCTGCTGCCAGTAGCTTTTCTTTCTGTGTGAGTTCACATATTTTCATAAGTTGTCCATGCATTCTCCCCTCCGCGGCGTCCGCTGCGTTCTCGGCTCTCTCCGCTTTTTCTGCATATTCTGGAACCTCCGGCCGTGCTGTGCCCCCTGTATCTTCTGCATTCTCGGCATTTCCTGTATTCCGTATATTTTCTGTATCATTTCTTTGTACTCCTTTCTCTTCCCGAAACTCATATAATGTCTGTGTTCGGATCACTCCGTTCTCGTATCCCAGTATCTCCGCTATCTCCAGAACCTTCCGGCTCTTATCCCGCATTCTCCCCAGATGCACGATGATGTCGATTCCCGAGGCAATCTGTCTCTGGATGGCCGGCAGTGGAAGCTCCATCCCCATCAGCACCATGGTCTCCAGACGGCTCAGCATGTCTCTTGGACTATTGGCATGTCCGGTCGAGAGCGAGCCATCATGTCTTGTATTCGCATCTTAACAACACCAATAACAAGGTGTTTCTTACATCTTTTTCCTATACAAAATCCTCTCCCACTAAGAGAAATCCCAATCAAATGCAAGAGATTACAGTTCGCTGTTATCTCCTGACAGATTAGGAGAGATAGATATGATTGATGGAACATCAGCAAAACAATTAAATCTTTCAGAAGTCACTGCAATTGTATCTTCCGCAGTAACTTCTACTGGATGGAAAAGATACAGTGTGGGGAAATCATCGGAAATTGATTATAACTACAGATTTGACCTTTACCAAAGAAGAAGAAAACTCTCTGATTTGGTGTCACAAAATGGCGATATTTCAAAAAAATCGCCAAATGTGCTTGAAATCACAAGTTGTGAAAACACCAGTAAAATCAATGGTTCAGAGCCACTTTTAAGGATGGTGTCAAAAGCCCCTATGGGAAACCCACAGAAAGATTTGACACCATCCCCAATTCTTCCAATTACCAGAGGTTCAGAAAACCTTCCTACACTCTCTAGCTTTTCAAATTATCCATCACTTGCATCTGCAAGAACTGAAAGTCCAGCTCTTGTAATTGCATTTGATAGTGAGTGGTACTACATGGTTGACAACGGTCAATCATACAGAAACATCCTCTCATGGCAGTTTTCTCTCATTGATGGTGAAGACCTTGTGGAATTTATTTTTATCAGAAAGAGTGAAAATTACGGTCTCAGTCTTGAACTTGCAGTTGGAAGAATCCTCGACAGCCTTGCATTAGAACCTACAGATATTCGTCAGATTAGAAAATACGAAGATATCACTGGTAAAAACGAATTGACTGGGGAGTTTGAAACTACTCTTTTTGATACAAATGATGAAGCTATGAAGAAAAGTGTTCATCTGTTCCCTGATGGTAAAAAGTCTCGTACAAAGTATGACTGGTCTAAGACTCAGCACATTCCAGTAGTTCTCCTTTGCCACTCTGGGAAAGTTGATGTCTCTGGTTTTGACCAAAGCAGAAAATACAGTAAGGATATCTTGAAATTTTGTTCCGAGGTTCAAGGTGGACTAATCAACTTACAACCCACAAAGACTTATGCTCAAAGTGTGAATCCTAAATTTACGAGAAATCGCCATACTCACACTTATCCAATCAGCCTTCAATTAGCAGATACCATGTGTCATGCACCAGCTGGCATGAAATCACTAAAAGCTCTTGGTAAAACTATCGGATGGGAAAAGATACAACTTAATGAGGGTGACATTGAACATATGGACAGGCTTCTTATGAATGACCCTTGTGCCTATTTTGAATATGCAGCCAATGATAGCAATGTAACTCTTTTATATGAATCAGCTCTCTATGGCTACAATAACAAGCCACCAGTAACAGTTACATCTGCTACTGCGAACGTAATGAGAGGTGTAATGATGGAATATCTTGGGTGTGATAACACTAAACAATTTAACCGTAAATATCGTGGTCTTGAAACAGTAGGACACGGTCTTGTACCAAGAACCGATAGACCTGGCTATATCGAAAGCACAAGTCTCGAGCCAATATCAGATAAAGCAAATACCATTCAGTATTATGCATCTCAGGCTTATCACGGTGGATATAATGCCAGCTCTGATATCGGATATTTTTCTCAAACAACATTCGATTATGACCTTCAAAACGCTTATCCAACAGCTATGTGTCTTGTTTCTGATGTAGATTGGGAAAACCCTATAAGAACCGAAATCATCAACCGTGAACTAACATTGCAAGACTTCGTTGTTCCTATTATCGGTGGTTATGCTCCTCTTACTATGATGCTCGCTTATGTAAGGTTTGAATTTCCTTTAGATGTGAAATACCCATGTATTCCAGTTAATGTCGAAGGGATTCCAACTTACCCTAGCACATCTGATGGTATGGATGGTGTATATGCTTGTGGACCCGAATTGTTCCTTGCGTTACAGCTTGGGGCAAAAATATTTGTGGAAAGAGGATATGTTCTTAATAGCATTATCAATCCTGACAACGGAAAAATGTCTTACTCACTTCAAACTGCTGTTAAACAGCTTGTGGAAGATAGAAATAGAGCAAAAGCAGAACATGGTAAGAAATCGCTGGAAGAATTGATTTTAAAGACAATGGTTAATAGTGGTTACGGAAAAAATGCTCAAAATGTGGTTCAGAAATTATCATGGACGGCTTACAAAGATGCTATGGAAGATTTGGGGTGTTCCTCAATAACTAATCCAGTATCAGCTTGCATGATTACTTCCATAGTTCGTGCCGAACTCTTAGCTGCACAGAATCAATGTCATAACCTTGGATATATGACTTGTTCTGTCACTACCGATGGATTTATCTCTGATGTTCCTGAGAACACCCTTAAATCTCTTGATTTATATGGATTTAGACCTTTTATGGAACAGTCAAGATTATTCTTGACCAATGGGAAAGATGCTGAAATATGGGAAATTAAGCACTGTCAGAATGACCTTGTGAACTTTACTACCCGTGGTAATGTTTCCCTTTATTGCAAGACTAATCCGATGATTTTCAATGATAAGGAATATGAAGGTGTTTGTGCCCACAACAGCACTAAATCGGGTTATCCATCCGATTCTTACGAGGACAGACTTTGGTTAATGACTCAGGTATTAAAGCGTACTGGAACAGTTGATTATCAGAACAGTGAATGGACTACCTTTAAAGAACTTGTTCAGGGTAAAGATTTTGTTGTAAAAGAAACCACAAAACACATTCGTATGGACTTCGATATGAAGCGTAAACCCGATAGAGACAGCTTTTATATAAGCACTATCACAATCGAGGGTGTGACATATGAAATCGCCAATTTTACCACTGTTCCATTCAGAACCATTGCAGAATTTAAGGAGTATCGTCAGCGTAAAGCTACTGTCTCCTGTCTTCGTACTATGGATGACTGGAATATCTTCTGGTTCAAAACTGATGCAAAAAGCACCAATATCAAAGTCCGTGATATGGACTGGGCTATCCTCAATTCGTGCATCATGGGTCATAGAGCTGGTTTCTGGAATATTCCAATGCTTAACGAGCTTCAAGGTAGCGACAGAGATGATTGGATAAACTCTCATAACACTTCCACAAAAACATGGAAGTCTAACGACTGGAAAAATGCTGGTCGTAACTCTCGCCAAGCTAATATGCTTCCAAGAGAAATGCTTGAAGATAAGCTTCAAGAGCTTATGAATAATTAGTAACCTCCTATGTGAAACACTTGCAAATACGGTGTTTTACATAGGGTGCAACACACACAGTATCACTATATACAACGGAGGTATTAACTATGGATACACAAAACAATAACAACAATATTACAGGCACTGCACCAGACAGTGTTACACCAAGAATGACAAAAGAAGAATTACAGCAGAAATCGGACAGAGAGCTTCTTTCTTTAGTCGAAAGTTCAAAAGGACACACTGGCAATGACTTCGGTGAGTATATGAATTGTGATTTTTCTTATTCGTATCTTACCACTGTTCTAAAGGACAGAGGTTATGAGAATGGGTGGCACAAAACTTCTGATGCCCCTACAGCTACCATTAAACCAGTCACCATTCAGATGCGTAAATCTGATGATACTGTATCAAGACAGTCCTATATGATTGATAAATCTGTAGCCAAAGAATGGAAGCAGTTCAATAAGAATGTTCCATTTAAGACTGTCACACTTGGATATGCTTTGCGTAGATTTATGGATGACTACAATTCCGGTCGCATCAAATTTGAATTTGAAATATAATGCATATCCTCGTTTTTGGTTTTCAGTCAGGATACTTTGATTACAAGGAAGACAAAAGGTTATAAAAACAACCTTCCGTCTTTCCTTTCCATCTCCGTATTCTTCCTTCAAACCAGCTTATGTAAGTCAATCCACTGCATCATTTAATGACTTCTCCGCAAGGGAGAACCCATTAAATAATTCCGTTCCTTTCCTTCCATAAGCAAGACCACTAACCACTCCCCTGAGTCTTCCGAATCCAGTGTAATTGTGTGGAGTAGTTAGGCAAGTTTCGCATTATGGCAAGCCATAACGCACCACTCAGTAAAAAGCCTTTCGGCTTTTCACTTTCGTTAAACTTGCCAGATGGGCTTTGCCCCCTTGGAACCCCCACGAAAGAGTTCTACTCTCTCGACACTAGGCACGCAAAAATAGTTCCCGATATTACGAAAGGTTCACTGAACCTTCCTTCATATCTTCCACCATTTTGCTAAAGGTCTTCTCGCCCCTTGCATCCATCGGCTATGGTTTCACCCTAGCAACTCATAATCATTTTATTACATACAGTGCATCACTCTATGTAACAAATGATTTGCAATCCAATGTAACACATTATGTTTAATTTCTTATCAATGGAGGTAATACACATGCTTGATAAAAAAGTAAAAAGAAAACGAAACAAAGCTGTCACTATCAGAATGAGTGATATCGAATACGAATCTTTACAAGATAAAGTTGATGAATCTGGTTTGTCTCAGCAAGCCTATATCATAAGTTCCATACAAGGCTCTACCATAACATCATCTGATGAAATTGCTGTTCAAAAGGATATTAGTAAAACTTTTGCTGATTTGGTTAAACAGCTTCGTGGGCTTGCAACAAATGTTAATCAGATGGCTCATGTCGCAAATGGTCAGGGTATTCTACCTACCACAACTGAACTTATAAAAGCCTCTGATGAAATTAGCCACTATCGAAAGGAGTGTGAAGAATTATGGCTGTTAATAAGGTCGTCAATAAATCAACAAAATCGCACGGAGCGATGAGAAATGTAATTGAATATGTTCTTCAAGACCAAAAGGTTCATGAAGGGTATGTAGCCATTACGGGTCCTTATAATTCTGATACCCTTAACTGGGATAATGTCTATAATGCGTTTCTCGATGAAAAGCGTTTATGGAATAAGGACACAGGAAGAATGTATGCTCATAACATCATTAGTTTTCACAAGGATGAAAGCATTACTCCTGAACAGTGTCTTGAAATTGGTCAAGAATTTGTAGATAAATTCTTTCCAGACCACCAAAGTTTAATTGGGGTTCATCAGGACAAAGACCACCTTCATATTCATATCGTTACCAATTCTGTATCCTATATTGATGGGTTAAAACTTCATCAGACAAAAAGAGATTTGGAACACCAGAAAGAGTATACCAATAGTCTTTGTTTAGAAAGAGGACTTTCTATTACAGAGAAAGGTAAGCATTTTGATGGTACAGCAATTGAAGAAGGTCAGGTTACTGCATGGAGTAAGGATAAATACAATCTATTCCAGCATGATGACAAAAAGAGTTATGTTGTAGATTGTGTAATAGCTGTCATTGAAGTTAAAGAAAACTGTTGTAGCAAAAATGATTTTATAAGAGATATGCAGGAAAGAGGATGGTCTGTCACATGGTCTGAAAGCAAGAAGCATATCACCTTCCAGAATGAAAATGGTGATAAAGTCCGTGACAGTAATCTCTCAAAAACATTCTCTTTGGATAATGATCTCTCGGAATCTTGAGTGATCATGCCAGCGAAACTCTGGTATAGTACTTTGAAAAGTAAATATTATCCATGAACGTAAAAATGGGTACAGGAAATAGACATAACTGTCGCTATGTTTGAAAAAATGAGATATAATAATCTTAGGATTATGCTGCTTGTAGAATCAACTTTTTGAGGGTGGATTCAAAAGGCATATCCCATGCATCCAGATGCTGTAACATCAGGATGTGATAGAGGCGGCAGTACCACATCTTAGATGAACGGTGTCTGCCGTCTTCTAATTTGAAGTCTAATTTCTCACGCTTGTTAGAGCG
>NZ_FQZY01000049.1 GCF_900142165.1 Hespellia stercorisuis DSM 15480 | reverse complement strand
ACCAAGGTACTAAATCTAATTGACAGACTTGTGAATTACAAGGCATCAGTCTGCTTATTTATAAAGAATCTCTGTGTTCCGTTTGATAATAACCTTGCGGAACGTGATTTGCGCATGATTAAGGTTAAAACCAAGGTCTCAGGATGTTTTCGCAGTGAGGAAGGCGCACAGGAATATCTTACAATCATGAGCTATATTGGGACTGCTCATAAGCATGGAATAAATGCTTTTACAGCAATCAGAGAAGCCCTTTTAGGGAATTCCGATATCATCTTTAACTAATGGAGTTCTGAACAGTTACTAGTTTATAATATGAGTTTTTCTGACAAAAGTCAATTCATTTCTATGTGTTGCCGCTGCACAATTTGATTTCAGAATAACCCCAAAATCTATCCGGTTTTCCCCCGGTAATTTCAGTACTTTTCCTGTATATTTTGCGATGCCATTCGTTTCATTGGCTTCACCAGAAATATGCATACCAGTATCGTCAATATATCAGCGAAAGGCTGTGAGAGATAGACGCCTGTTACTCCCAGCATCCCGGGCATCGTCAGAATGAACGGGACATAGAACAGCCCCTGGCGTATCATAGAGAGAAGGAGTCCCATTTTTGATGAGCCGATGGTCTGGAATGTAATCGTCATCATGTAGCATAGCCCGAAGGCCGGATACAGCGCCACTTGCGAAATCAGTAACCAGCGCCCGTATTCGATTACCGCCGGGTTGCGGTTGAACAGCAGGATGAGAGGTCTGGATAAAATGATGTACAGCGCAGCAACGATTACCGTCAGCAGCAGCGATCCCCGCAGGGCAAAACGTGCGGATTGATGAAACCGCTCCTCGTTTTTCGCGCCAAACGCATAGGACGCGACAGGCTGATATCCCTGCATAAAGCCCATGATCACATAACAGCCAATCAAAATCAGCCGCTGCACCACGCCGTAAGCGGCAATGATGAGGTCGGCGTCCGGCAGAGGCTTTGCGGCAATATTGGTCAGGGAGGTTGCGACGGCAAGGCAAATCTGGATGACCGCTGTTGGAATGCCGATGGACACAACAGCCCAAACCATTTTCCCGGAAAGCTGGAAACTCGAGAGTTTCACCTTGATGATGGAGTGTCCACGAAGATAAAACCATGCGAGGATTGCAAAGGTTACACACTGCGAAAGTGTTGTTGCGAAAGATGCACCCTCAACACCCATATCAAGCCCCCACGAGAACATAAACACGGGGTCAAGCACTACGTTGAGTGCCGCACCCACCGTTACCGCGATGGTCGATATTTTCACGGAGGATTCCGCCCGGGCGGCACAGTTCAGGCTCTGCGCCGGGAGATTGAAAACCGCGGCAATGAACATCCAGAATGCATAGTCTTTTGCTTGTGGCAGAACCGCATCGGACGCGCCGAACGCGCGCAGCAGCGGCTCTATGAAGAAGATGCCCAAAACACAAAGCAGAACGCCGATTCCCATGGAAAGGCCCACGATAGTGGTGATGGTGCGGCTTGCTCCTTCTTTGTCATTCGCGCCGAGCTGACGACCGGCCAGTACGGCTGCGCCCGCGGCAAAGATGTTTTCCACAGACACCATAATGAGCAGCAGCGGCAGTGTAACGCCCACCGCCGCAAGAGCGATATCACTGCCCAACATACCGATATAGGCAGTGTCCACGATGTTATAAACAGCTTTTGCCAGCAATGCCAGCGTGGCAGGGATTGCCAGTTTTGTGATAGCTTTGGACGGAGCAGTGGTGGAGAGCAGTAATTCTTTATTCACAGTATCAGTCTTTTTCATCTTGATGTTCCAACACGCCATGCAGCAAAATGCTGAGCTGGCGGTGACTCCTTTCCTCATGTTCACGCAGCGCATCTTCAGGCGTAACAGCATCGGCGAGTGCCACGCGAAAACGTGCGTTAAAAAAATCCATGTACATCCTGAAATCCTCTGTTACGGCAGCCGCAGAAAGGCCCTTCCGCAGGGGCGCGCTCTCCAACAGTGCGGTCAGCACGGATATGTTCAGCGCGTCAAAGGCATCCCGTGCATTGGCAATCTGCATGGCCAGATGAGCGGGAGGATTCAGAACTACATCTAAAAAGACACCGAGATACAGCGGATTTTCCGCAAAGAATCGCAGCCTCGCATCAAAGTACGCGCTTAGCCTCCGCTCAATCGTGGCCGACACATCCTCCTGCATGGCTTTCATATATGCCGTCAGCGTATTGAAGCAATCGGTCACGCACAGCAGGTACAGTTCGTCCTTATCCTTGAAATAATGATAGATAATGCCTTTGGATATGGCATTCTCAGCGCAAACCGTATTTAAAGAAGCGCCGCCGTATCCTTTTTCCGAAAACTCTTTTAATGCAGCGTCCAAAATCCGCTGCCGAGAAATCGCGTTTTTCTCTTCCCTTTTCATAAATTCACCTCACATCATAAACAGATCGATAGGTCTGTCATTCGCATTGTTCCATAAGCAGACCAGTTGGTCTGTGATTTGCATTGTATCACAAACAGACCAGTCGGTCAACATTTGTATGTATACAGAATGTAGCATAGACGTAACATCGTTGTAATATAGTTGTAGCATCTGTTTCCGAGCAACTCTCGCCGGCTCAAAGCCCATAGCGCAAAACAACAGGGAGCTGTGTTTTGCCCCCTGTTGCTTTTATTTGAGTATCCGATTTACTGACTCTGTTTGTGTGAAGCGCCGCCACAGTTCGGCTTGCTTTTACATATTGCACTGGTTTCTCCAACATCAGCAGTTGTGCCATATTCCAATGGGATTCGGACGCAAATGGTCTGTGTGACCGTAAGTTCACATCCACAAGAGCTATTTGTTCCTTGACTTGGCCGCAGCGTTATTACCGGCTCGCCGCAGCATTCCATTTCCAATTCCCCAACCGTTGCGTATGGATGTAATTTTAAAGGAACACTCACAGCTGCATAATGAGAAGTCACACTTGTGCAGGTAGAACACTCTTTCTGATGGCCGCAGGACTCCTGCGTATGCTCTTTATTCATTAGCGTACTTTATCTATTGGAATTTCCAGTGTGACAGATTCGTCAATTTTATCGCAGTGAGTACAAATGTCCTCCGAAGATGCGCCGTTACATCTTACAAAAGTATCACCAACCGTGGCCACCGCGCCAAAATCCACGGGTACCGCAACACAGATATCCTGGCTGATCGTAAAAGAGCAAGCACCGTTTTTGACTCCGTCACAAACGTTACGCCCAGGAACCACTACAGGATTCCCACAGCATTTTGTTCTGGTAGCACCTGTTTTTGCAAATGGAGTCACTGTAACTGGTACGCAGATAGAAGCGGACTGATACCCTATTGCCGGGCAGGTCTGGTCCTCGTTAAGGGTTTGGTTCAAATTGTCTGGCATAAAATTTTCCTCTCATATTTCAAGATATTTTATATAATAGTCAGAGCAGCTGTACGTGATAATAGTTCTGCATCCAGACACTCTTCCTTCTTTATCTTATGCGTATTCTGGAAATATGACACATTACTTATCAGCACCCCGGTATAAAATGAAATCCCGGCAGTTCATAGCCGTTCATCACCGACATGGTCAGGCTCAGAAGAAACAGGGAATATCTTACTTCATCCCTTGACCCCGTGTTTAAGAATATAATAGATGAAAACAAATGTAGTAAGTATAATCATACAAAACCCGGATACCAGAAACCAGACATTTACCCCCACCTTTTCGGCTATCGGACTGCTAAAAAGCAGACCCACGGGCATAGTCACAGAAGAAATCAGCGTAAGTACCGAAAAAGCACGCCCCATTTTCTCGGGAGCAATCGTTTCCTGCATATAAGCAGTCAGCGGGATTGTGTGAACATTTCCCGCTGCACCTAAACAGATACAGACTGCCGCAAAGAAAAACCAGCCAACATACGCCGGCGGTATCACACCGCAGACAAAAGATGCAGCCCCCATTCCAAACAGGCCGATAAAGGAAACTCTGATTTTCCGTTCCACTTTCAAAATGCTGGAAAACAGGAGTGCTGATATCATCATACCGATTGCAAAGGATAATTCGACCGCACTTCCGTACATTGCAGGCAGATTGAAATAATCACTGGTCATCAACGGGTAAAAGGAAGATAAGGGTGCATAAAAGAACATACAGAGTGCTTCTGCAATTATGATATAGAACAGCTTTTTATCTTCCTTAAATACCTGCAGCCCCTCTTTTATCTCGGTAACAAAGTGCTGCTTTTCATCTTTCGTTTTTGCCAGTTCCGGTATTCTTACAACTGCTAATGCAGCACTTGCTAAAATAGCTCCCACCACATCACTCATCAAAACAACTGACATCGGAAAGATAGCATATAAAGCCGCTCCGATAACCGGGCCAAGCAGAAATGATCCTGAATTTAAAAGCTGCATCCACCCATTTGTTTTTACCAGCTGGTCTTTCGGTACAAGCTGCGGAATAATGGATTGTATGGCAGGCTGCTGAAAAGTGCTGCCAATACCACGAACGCAAAGCATAACGAATACAGTCCATACAGGCAAGTCGAAAAAGAACAGCAGCACTGCGTAAATCAGTGCGGCCACACCCATTGCCATATCCGAAAAAATCGAGATAAACTTCCGGTTATAGCGGTCTGCCGCAATTCCCGCCAGCGGGCTGAATATAGACATTGGGAGGTACGCAACGATTCCTGCTATTCCGAGCATTAAGGGGGATGATGTTTTTTCAGCAAGCCACCAGATCAATGCAAATTGTACGCCGTGACTACCTAGCATTGAGATTGCCTGTCCTAATGCTACAACAATAAATTGTGATTTCCATTTTTGTGTTTTTTTCATATTAAATTGTCCTCTTATTTTCATAATGTTTTGTTTGCTCAACAAAAACGGCTGCTAATGACAACCATTTTGTACGCTATGGCGAAATAGGGGACAATATCCGATGTGATAAATCCCCTTAGTTCATTGCTGTCAGCATCAAGCCACCTCCCTTCAAAAACATTTGCTCCTCACTTACAAAATGTCCTTTAAGTATTTTTTTAGTCCGTCACGATATTTTTTGGTAAGAATTAAATATTGCTGTCGTTCATTTGGAGTCCACTCATTCCAAATTTTATTTTCTATTTCGTATAAGGGATAGATTTTTTCTGATGCAAATTTTTCCCCTTTTTCTGATAAACAAACAATTGTATTCCTTCCGTTTCCCTGTTTGAGATACACAATTCCTTCTTTTTCTAATTTGCGAATTGCGGAATTGATTGTTTGACGGCTAATACCGGTCATCTTGCTTATTTCACTTTGGAGGCACTGTCCTTCTTTCTCGGAAATAATATATAAAATATTTTGTACACTGTCTGAAATCCCCATTTTCACAGCGGCCTCATGATATAGAGAGTTGATTTCTCCTGCTAAATGTGTATATTGTTCTGCTTCTAAATAGTGCATATCTTCATCTCCTTGTCCGATTTCATACATTTTATTATATCCGATTTCGTACATATGTCAATAGTGGAATGATCTTGGGTGGTTGTAGTTCCTCTTAGATCGTAAGCACTCACCTTAGATCTATCGCAAATTTAAGGGGATACTGTTTTTATTCAGTACCCCCTGTTGTAGATCTTATTCTGTTGTGTTCCTACACACTATATTGACTGCCGCCGGAACATTGGCGTAATCTTTTATTACTTTATTTCTGCATTTTTCACCGTCACCAGCGAATATCATGTGCCTGAAAAAGGTGCCTTTTGCCTATTATATCAAGCTCATCAAGCTGCAAATCCTTACACCTTCGACCCTCTCAAAATCCTCGATAGGAAACACGTCCACTCCCCTCGACACCGATATTTCGAGGTCTCAACTAATACTTACTTGTAAATGCATCATAAAATGCACACTCTTCTTCGTCAGTTGTGTCCAAAAGAATAAACTCTTCTAATTCTCTTTTCATGGATTTGTATTTTTCTTCACTGTCTTTCTTATCAAAAAAAGCAGTATGCACCATTGCACCATAAACGCCACAGGTGATAGCAGAATATGATGGGCATTCTTCCACCGTTATTCTGACCGAACCACCAAATTCTTCATCCGAAAGAATTGTTCCGTTTTCCGAGCCTTTCGTGCCAATTGTGTTCCCATTGTTATAAGGTACCCATGTCATCGTTTCTCCTCCGTCCCTAAAAAGTTCATATCCGAAAAAAAACTGGACTGCCATATTCCTGCTGAAACCGGAGATTCCCCGGTCTGCAAATATGCCGATAAACTCATATTCCGGATTGAATATCAGAGAACGCTCATAAGAGGATCTCTGATATAGCAATAATCATTCCTCAGCCCAAATAAAACATTCCTTTTATTTTTTTAATACTTTTATTCGGCTGTTCTCTTGACTTGAAGGCTTTAATTGTGATAGCAATCAGAACCACAGCCAGAAGCAGCAATGCAGTAGCCATACCTCCCATCAGGAAATTTCCTCCAGCAAGATATTTACGTACTATCATAAAGAGTGCTGTCAATGTGACAATGAACATAAACACCATTGGAATAGCAATGGGCAATACTGGCCTTTTCGTTCTTGCAAGCCACGCAGTAAGACCAAGCAGCGCCATCCCCGCCAGAAGCTGATTAGATGCGCCAAAAATAGGCCAAATATTCTGGTAACCATAAGCCAGCAAAGCAATGGCAGCACCTACTGTAATCAGTGTAGCAACCATAGGTTTTTGCAGTGTCTTCTGCCAGAATGGCTGCTGTTCCTTCTGTCCTTTTCCCGCCAGCTCCTGAAACATATATCTGGCAATCCTTGTGGCCGTATCAAGGGAAGTCAGCGCAAAGGCGGAGAAGGACAGTGTTAAAAATACCACCCCTACAGATTCTTTCAAACCAAAGCTGCTCATCATGTACGCAATGCCCTCTATAAGCATAGCACCATAACCGATAAGCTGCGCATCTTTTTCGTTATTTACCTGCTTGGATGTAGTACCATATCCAACCAAAGAATGAAATCCGGAAATTGAACCACAGGCAACTGTAATAAACAGAATCGGAAACAAATACTGTGCTTGCGCACCTTCGAAAGTTTCAAAACAGGAAATGCATAACCCACATAGATACACAGGAACAAAAGGCCAACACCCACAATAGTAGCTACCAGCAATTTGGCATGCTTTCTGTATACAAAAAAACCGATGCCGTTCCTGCCTGCGCTCCGATAAGATTCTCCTGATTTGCCGCATCATACGCAAATGTTCCCGCACAGATATCTGTAAATGCCGCTACTACAAGCACCCGTTTGTGGGAATATGTCGGACTTCTTTGACCGAACATTTCCACCTCATTATAGTTGAAATCACACGATTTCTCAATATGTAAATAAGGCACATAACACTTAAACGTGTTGTGTGCCTTACTGCTGTCAAAATAGCCATTTTAATAATTCAGGATTATATATTTTTTACAGTTTCAAATACTGTTCATCCGTAACTGCTTCCAACCCTTCATTTGGTTTTCCAATTGGGAAAATCATAGACGCTGCATGGGCCGCCATTGCGTCATTTCCGACATATTCTTCATTCCATACCTCTTTAGCCAGATTAAAAACTGCCCAGCCCTTTGGCCAACCAACATAAAATGCCACATGGGTGATGATTGCTGCTATCTCTTTTTTAGTTACCCCATGGCCTTTTGCATTCTGTAAATGATATTTTAGCGAAGAGTCCGTAATTCCAGAAGACATCAAAGCAACAACAGTGATGATACTTCTTGTCTTCGCATCAATATCCTGGTTATTCCAGTTCTCTCCAAATAACACATCATCATTGTAATGAGCAAATTCAGGGGCAAACGCTCCAAGTGCGGTTTTTCCTGCTGTCTGTACGATTTTTTCCATGATTATGTGTCTCTCCTTTCAAGTGTCTTGTGTCTTTTATAGATTCTTTCCCAGTTCAAAAGCCTTTTTCATTACATCCGTGTGATCTGCCGCATCGTTAGGATTCGCAATTTCGCCACCTTCTACAAGACCAGATAGTTTTGCTTTACAGAAACAATCTACCCAGCCAAGCAGACCATTATATGCTTTTTGGAATGTGGCAGAGCCCTCATCTGCTGCAGTCGCAATCATGTAAACATCACGAAATGCATAATCCGTTGGGAACAGAGGATTCATTCGGTCTAACAGTGTTTTCATCTGACCACTCATTTCGTAGTAATAGATTGGCGTAGCAAAAACAATCGTTTCTGCTTCCTTCACCTTTTGCATAATTTCTACAGCCTCATCTTTGATTACGCAGACGCCTGTTTTTTGGCAGGAAAGACAACCAATGCAATGCCCGATTTGCTTGTTTTTCAGGCTGACATATTCCACATCCAATCCTGCTTCTCTTGCACCTTTCTCGCATTCACGAGCCAGTATTTCCGAATTACTTCCTCCTCGTAAACTAGAGGAAATGATAAGTACCTTCTTTGCCATTTACATGAACCTCCCTTTATTTAATGTTTGATAAAAAAACCGTTACATCTTTTTACTATGTGTCTAATTTCTAATCACCACCCGGCCCAGACATTCCATGACAGGATTGTCATGAATAATTTCGCCAACACCATCCGCTGTAATGGTTCCGGTTTTGGGATTTTTAATGGATTCTACATTCCCACATATATCGGCTTCTACATCCGAGTATTCAAAAGCCAAATCTGTGTTCTGCATGGTGCAGTTCATCAACTTAAGATTTTTGCAATAGCAAAGCGGCTGCGTACCAATGATTTTACAGTTAATCAAGGTCAGTCCATCTGAAAACCATGCTAGATATTCTCCCTTTATCACACTATCTTTTACTGTAACATTTTTGCTGTGCCAAAAGGCATCCTTGGTATCAAGAACAGAATTTGTAATTTCCAAATTTTCCATATACTGAAACGAATATTTGCCACTCATATTGATATGGTTGAGTTTCACATCTCTGCTGTCAATGAAAAGATATTCTGATATAATTTCTGTATCGGACAGCCTAATATCACTGCATTTCCACCCAAACTCTGGGGACACTACTTTACTATGTTCAATGGTTATGTGATTACATTCCCTTATGGCTTTGATGCCTTCCATTGTAGAATTGCGAATGACTCCATTGTCCGCATACCAGATAGCCGCTCTGGTTTTCTCATCCATTGCGACATCATCTAAGGAAAAACCTTTTACATGCCAAAGGGGATAACGAAGAGAGAATGTACAATGCATAAGTGCAATATTTCTTGATTCCTTTAGCACAGATTCACCATCCTGTACTCCTGCAAAAGTGCAGTTTCTAATATCGCATTCCACGGAATGGTATAAGGCTCTTTCTTCATCGAATTGCTTGTTTTCTATTACTTGTCTCATCATGATTACAGGTTCTCCTGAAAGAACTCTGTAATTTTTTCAAACGGAATCACATCCACGTTGTCGTACAAATCCGTGTGGACTGCATCCGGAATAATCATAAGTTCTTTATTATCTGCGTATGCACTATTCTTTGTCATATTTTCAAAAGCGTCCTTACTGAAATAGCATGAGTGAGCTTTCTCACCATGAATCAATAGACAGGCACTCTTGATTTCATTTGAATACTTCAAAATTGGCTGATTCATAAAAGAAATACAACCAACAGTGTTCCAGCCCTCGTTTGAATTTAAAGAACGCTCATGATAAGCACGACCTTTGTAATAAGCACTGTAGTCCTTCACAAAGAAAGGCAGGCTCTCATCCACGGGAAGTGGCAGGCAGCCTCCCGCACGAGTATATTTACCTGTTTTATAGTTTTCTGTTCTTGCAGCATTCATGGCTACTTTCTTTTCATATCTTGCATCAGTACTGTTTTCCGCATCAAAATACCCATTTGCATTGACGCGGGTCATATCATACATAGTACAAGCTACAGTCGCCTTGATTCTGGTGTCAATTGCTGCAGCGTTCAATGCCATTCCACCCCAGCCGCAAATACCGATGATGCCAATTTTATCTGCATCTACCTTGTCCTGAACGGAAAGGAAATCTACTGCTGCCTGAAAATCCTCTGTGTTAATATCTGGGGAAGCCATATATCTCGGTGTTCCGCCGCTTTCACCTGTAAAGGATGGGTCGAAGGCAATCGTCAGGTAGCCTCGTTCTGCCATGGTCTGTGCGTAAAGACCGGAACATTGTTCTTTTACTGCACCAAATGGTCCGCAAACTGCAATTGCTGGCATTTTACCTTCTGCATCTTTTGGAATGTACATATCTGCCGCCAGTGTAATGCCGTAACGATTGATAAAAGTCACCTTTTTGTTCTCCACTTGATCACTTTTTTGAAATGTTTTATCCCATTCATTTACCAATTTTAATTCTGCTGTTTTCATCATAATTTTTATTTATCTCCTTCTTGCGTACATGATTTGCTTCTGCTATAATAAATTATAGAACCTAAACCTAACTTTAGGTCAAGTGTTTTTGTTTAAAATTTAAAATAATTTATTTGATAAAAAAGAGAGGCAATACCATGTTTACAATCGGACAAGTATCAAAAATGTTCCATCTTCCTATTTCCACGCTGCGCTATTACGATAAAGAAGGATTATTCCCCAACATCCAACGAGCTTCCGGAATACGCAAATTTTCCGATGCAGAAATTGAAGCTTTGCATGTGATTGATTGCCTGAAATCATCCGGCATGGAAATCAAAGATATTAAACAATTTATGGAATGGTGTCAGGAAGGCCCATCTACTTATCTAAAGCGAAAAGAAATGTTTGAACGACAGAAAAAAGTCCTGGAAAAAGAACTCCAGGAACTTGAAAAACATATGGCAATGATTCAGTTTAAGTGCTGGTATTATGAGCAGGCAATCACAGACGGCAACGAAGACCGTATTAAAGAAATGATGCCAGAGCATTTACCGGAAGAAATACAGACTCTCTATAACCGTTCTCGTGATTCTCATGAAGCAGATTAATTATCTTATCTGAATTCAAATTTTCTAAGTTCCTTCAAATTCGGATATGAAGGACAGTACACCTGTCAGCAATCGCTTCATAATCTTTTTCATAATTGCTAATTCTTCTTCCATTTTGGGTAAAAAAATAGACGCTCAAATTTGAACACCTAAACATAACAAAGGGATACTGTTATCATTCAGTACCCCTCTCGTAAACTTTATTCTGTTGTGTTCTCACACTCTGTGTCGACTACCACCGAAACACTGATGTAATCTTTTATGACTTTATTTCTGCATTTTTCACCGTCGCCAGTGAACACCATATGCTTGAAAAAGTGCCTAAAGTTAAGGATTTCTACGTATCTGCTCTTTGTATCAACATTATAGTCTCCACATGGCACGAGAGCTTCAGATGAATGTCAGATTATCCGACTTTCACATTTTGACTCTGTCCGTTTGTGGAAACATATCTACTGATTTCATCTGCATCAGTTGTCAAGTATTTCTTTACAACTGAAACTTCCGTTTATTCTTCGTGGACTTCCCAATATCCATATCGCTTACCACCTTTGCGTTCTATTTTACCGCTTCCTTGTAATTCCTTCATGATTCTCTGCATTGTTCTCAGCGGAATATTGGTCTCAGAAACTAAGCCTTTCTGCGTTATATGCGGATTGTTTCTAATTTTTTCAATAACTTGCAGATGCATTGTAATTTCCAAAACACCAAACCGCCACTTTGGCGGTTTGGTGTTTTGGAATCTGGCACTTTGGCACTTTGGAGCGCAGTAAATTTCACCATAATATCTTCGCCGTGAACGATGTACTCTGGGTCTTCGCTGCCCAGATTCTTACAGGCATGGCCCCCCTCTACCATCCGAGGCATCGTATCAAACGAAAAATATACAGGTGATGTGATTTTTCAAAAGACCTACACCGATTCAGGATTCAACCGTCACAAAAACAACGGGCAAAGACACCAATACATGATGCAAAATCATCATGAGGCAATTGTGAGCCACGAAACCTTCGTGACAGCAGCTGCAATGATTGCACAACGGGCAAAAGAAAAAGGCATCGCAAAGGACGATGAAAAATATCAAAAGCGTTATGCACTCTCCGGTAAAATTATATGTGGCGAATGTGGAGCAACCTTTAGACGTCGCATTCATTCCAGTACGCATCAAAAATATCCAGCATGGTGCTGCAACCCCCATCTTTCTGATACAAATAAATGCTCCATGCTTTATGTAAAAGAAAGTACCATAGAGCTTGCCTTTATCACGATGATGAACAAGCTCCTCTTTGAACGCAAGCTCATTCTGAAGCCGTTATTAGAAGCATTACGGACAACATCAAAAGACAGCAACCTACTGAAAATCAAAGAACTGGAAAACCAGCTTCTTAAAAATACCGAACAACGAAAAACGCTTATGCGGTTAATGGCACAAAGTTATCTTTACCCTGCACTTTTCAACAAAGAAAAAAATGAGCTTATGATGCAAGCAGACGGTTACCGTACAGAAATCGAAGTTCTAAATCATATGGTGACTGGAGATATCGCCATTGCAGCAGAACTCATCAAATTACTGCATTTTAAGGATGAAATTCGCATGGGACATCCCCCTTACGGATATAAAATTGAAAATAGACAGGCAATGCCCGATGAGGTAACTTCCGCCCATGTCCAAAAATTTTTGAAAAATTATTTATCAGATCTTAGCCTGACTACTGCCGCAAAAGAAGCAGGTTTTTCTATGAAGCCAATCGTGGAGCATCATGAAGAACCATTTATGCAGGCAGAATATATTTACAGCCTGATTGAATGTGAGCTGATGGATAATGGCAGCTAAAAATATAATGGCTATTCCTGCAAGAAAACAGGTTGGAAACAATGTTCATACAGAAGAAAAGCCAAAACTCCGAGTCGCAGCGTACTGCCGTGTTAGTACCAACAGCGATGCCATCGCTGATGAAATCTACCGACTCCGGGAACTGAAACAACAACCCGAAGTGGAAGGTGTACAGCGTGACGAGCAGATAAACCGAATTGCAGAGCTTCACGATTTCATTAAAGCACAGCCTACAGAACTCACGGCATTTGATGAAACGCTGGTCAGGCGAATGATTGAGAAAATAGCGGTGTATGACGATTTCTTCACCATCACATTCAAATCTGGCATCAGCGTGGATATTAAAGCGTCCGATTCAGCTTGCTTTGGTTCTACCCCTATATCAATAAGATATTGGGTAAAAAAACAGTGTCGTTCATAGATTTTTTCTGCTACAGCTTGTCCACTTTCTGTCAAATGTAATAGACCATTATTATCCATTTTTAAAAATCCATGTATTCTCAATTCTTTTACCGCATGACTTATACCAGGCTTAGAAAACCCCATATAATTAGCCACATCAACAGAACGAACCGTTCCTTTTTTGTTTTTGAGTATAAGTATTGCTTCTAAATAATCTTCTAATGATTTCCCAAGTATCATATTATCATCCTTTTATTCTAAAACTCCTTTATAGGGGTAAAAATGTACTTGAGAACTATATAGGTTTAATTCACCTAGCAATACGAATATTTCTATTGCTTTTAATAACATATAGAATCTAAACATAGTAGGGGGAAGCGGTATTTCCGCCAGTTCTTCAAAAATATACTTCATTTTTTCTGAAAGTTTTATTACACAGAAATGTGTTCCCAATTTAAAAATCTCAATCATATTTTTTACAAATTCCCAAGTATCGGGGAATGTCTGCATATCTTCAGCACAAAGAAGTTCTATATTCACTAAAAGTACAATATCGCAACCATGTCGTGCCAAAGATTTGGGCAACTTATTTTTAAGCTGGTAAATAATACAGAAATCACTATTTAAACTTTTTTGTATAACAATAGTGGAAGAAATGTCTTTTAATTTTGACTGTGTTTTTTGCTCTAGTTCTGAATATCTTTTATTGAAAAATAAAATTTCTAACCCTTGTATAATTGGAAACACAACAGCTTGTTCGAAGTTCATATTTTGCCTCCTATCTATATAATAATTTTTATATCTTCTACTATTTAAAAATAATTACCACCAATTTGCACAACTTGATTACAAGTCATCTCCAAAAACTCCATATCATGTGTAACCACCAATATAATATGTCCTTGTTTTGCAAGGTCTTTTAAAGTTTGACTTACTATACACATATGGTCATAATCCAAACCGCTTGTTGGCTCGTCAAAAATTAGAATTTTCTTACCTGCCACAATGCCTGTAACAATCGCTAATCTTTGTTTTTGACCGCCTGAAAGAGCCATAGGGTGTTTATCTTTAAAGTCCAGCAAATCAAAAAAGGTTAATGAATTTTCAATTTCCGTGTCTGTTATTTTTTCATCACGTGAAAGTTCACATTCACTCCAAACACTTTCGCCGAACAACTGATGATTAACGTCTTGCATTATCATATAGCAGATAGCATTACGTTCTTTTAATGATAGTTTTTTACCATGATGTAAAACTTCTCCGCTATGCTCCTTTAACAATCCAGCCAAGCAACGCATAAGTGTAGTTTTGCCCGTTCCGTTGCTTCCGAGAATACCTAATATTTCACCAGAAGATACGCTAAAGTTAACATTATCAAAAATAATATGTTGCTTATCTTTTACAGACAGATTTTTAACTTGTAATTCCCCGTCAATATCTGATTTAATGGTATATGGTGGATTTTTTTGATAAATTGTCCTCAACCCCATTTGATGACGTTCCTCATCTGTTAATTTCAAAAATTCTTCTCTGCTGTATTCTTTTATGATTTTACCATCTACAATAAATATTGCTCTATCAATAATATCCGTTAGGTAATATAATCGGTGTTCAGCAACAATAATGCTTTTTCCTTGTGACTTTATATGTTTTAATTGTTTTCCTAAAGTTAGTGTAGAAGCTCTGTCTAAATTTGCTGATGGTTCGTCTAAAACGTAAATTTCTGGATTCATTGCATATACAGAAGCAAATGCTAATGTTTGTTTTTCTCCACCAGACATAGTGAATATATCTCTATGTAGCAAATTTTCAATATGTAAATCGTGAACTGTCTTATTAACTTGTTGACGAATTATATCAGGAGCTATACCATTGTTTTCTAGTCCAAAAGCTAATTCACTATCTGAATCAATATTAAAAAATTGAGATTTTGGATTTTGAAAAACAGAACCGACTTTTTCCGAAAGCTGGTACATAGGTGTATCAGCAACTATCATTCCATCAACGACAGTTTTTCCCGTTAGTTGACCTTGATTAAAATGTGGAATCAATCCATTTATGAGTTTAGTAATAGTCGTTTTTCCGCAACCACTTTTTCCACAAAGTAGAATACATTCGCCATTTTTGATATGAATATTTATTTGATTTAGACTTCCATGTGTTTCTTCACCTTGATAAGAAAAATTGACTTGTTCAATATTTATCAAAAAATTTCCTCCTTTAAACAGGGAATCCAAATAAGTTATCATTTTTTGGATTCCCCTTAATTTCTAATAAGTTATATTTGCTGCTATGATAAATATACAGCCTACAATCAAGCAGATATAATCTTGAATATGGAATCTTAAATCTACAATACAAGTTTTTTCAATAGGATTTTCAATTCCTCTGGTTATTGCAGCAGCACTTAATTCGTCTGCTGTACCTGTTGCCGACATAAGCATAGGAACAACCATACATTCTAATTTTCTGCTAAAACCTCTTATTTTCCTTAATTTCATAGCGTCACGGATATGACGTTGTTCTTCTTTGATAGCTGGAAAATAACGTAAGGTAATTGAAAGCGGAATAATCATTTTCTGTGGTATATGCCATTTCCTAAGTGAGATAATTAAAAAGCGAACAGGTGTTGTTTTTAAAATTAATGCACCAATCATTAAACAAGGAAACAATTTTCGTATATACACAGTTAGAACAGAAAACATAATAACTAATATCTTAGGTAGAATCGGTATTACATAATACTGTATTCCAACAAGACAGATAAAAAATACTATCCACTTTAATGCTGATTTTATACAACCACAGCATATCAGCAATAATGCAAGTATGCCTATAACAGCAAACTCAATCCACTGTGCAGAATATGTAAATGCTACGACGTTGGCAATAATGAGAAGCAACAATTCTGTTCGTGGGTCAAGTCTTATTCCTTTAGAATTTGTTTCATTCATTCTTATACCATTCCAGCCTTTTCAAAATGTTTTTTTAGTAGAGCTTTTCCGATTAGACCGCCAACAAAAGCCAAAAGAAATGTAGCAACAACCATGACTACTAATACCCGTACAGGAGTTGCAGCGTTCATAGTTGCAACATAATCAGCAGGCATTCCTTGTGTAACCATTTGTTGAGAAAAACTATCTCTGAATAACCATATAGGAAGTGGTGACCCTACCATACCAAGTGAGAAAAAAGCATAACCAAGTAAGTTGCCTTTAAAATTATTATAGCCAGTTATCTTACGGATAATTTCAGCCACAATACAAGCCAATCCAAAAGTAACAAGAAGTACCAACGTAAATTGACCTGTTGCTACATAAATAATACCTGTAATCAATCCCATAATAAGAACTGCACCCGTCTTTTGCACTTTTGCAACAAGTAGCATATAAATAACACCACACACTAAGCTAAGAATAGGCGGCATGAAAATCCATAATAGAGGTGTGATTCCTCCACTTATCATGACAACTAAGTTAATAACAAAATAGATTGCCGAAAAAATACCGATTGTGACTAAATCTTTAACTTGTAATTTATTTGATTTTTGATTCATTATATTTACCTCTTTTCTCTTTCTAAATTTGTAAGATTTTTAAATTCTGAAAGAACCAATAATATACCAATAATGAAAATAATACCGTCTGTCAAAGCAGGAGCCAAGAAAACACCATGAATACCAAGATTTCCTACTTTTGGTAATAAAATTGCCATTGGAATAAATAATGCAATCTGACGCAAGATAACAAGTACACTTGCTTTTGAAGCTTTTCCTAATGACTGGAATAATGTAATTGCAGTTATCAAAAAGCCTAAAATGATATAGGTACTAAAAAGCATACGGAAGTCACCAGCTCCTTGTCAATATTCCAACCCTCTGCTTTTTCTCTAATTTCAATAAAACGCTTATAAACACCTTCTTGTTCAATGAGTTCCCTGTGTGTACCTTGTTGAGCTATTTTTCCATCATCAACAACTAGAATTTTATCTGCATTTTGGATAGTCGCTAAACGGTGTGCAATCGTAATGATTGTTTTCCCATGTGTAAGCTCACTAATCGCTTCTTGAATTAAATGCTCATTCTCTGGGTCGATACTTGCTGTCGCTTCATCAAGAATAACAATCGGTGAATCTTTGAGAATAGCACGGGCAATAGAAATACGTTGCTTCTCTCCACCAGATAGAGAAGAACCTCCCTCACCAACCATAGTGTCATAACCATCTGGCAGCGACAGGATAAAATCGTGGCAACGTGCCTTTTTTGCAGCAATTATAATTTCTTCATCTGTTGCATTAGGATTTCCAAATTTTATATTGTTTTTTACAGTATCATGAAACAAATAAACATTTTGGAATACCATACTAATATTGCGAAGCAAAGAATCGCAAGTAAAATCTTTTACGTTTCTTCCACCAATTTTGACTGTTCCAGCATTAACATCATAAAATTTTGCAATCAAATTGCATAAAGTTGATTTTCCGCTTCCAGAACGTCCGACAACTGCTGTTGTGGTATTTTGTGGAATCTTGAATGAAACATCATGCAAAATTTCACGGGAATCATATCCAAAAGATACATGATTAAACTCAATATCATAAGCTGCTAAAGTAATATCAGTACCATTTTGGTCTATGTAAGTTGCTTGTTCAACTTTTTCAAGTTTATCCATAGCAGAATCAATCACACCTAATACATGTGCAGAATCATTGACTGCTTCAACACTTCCAAAAATAGTAAAAGAGAACATACAAAACATCAACATAATAGGAAGTTCCATTTGACCGTTATAAGTCATATAAGCTGTAACTAATACTAAACCAACTGACGCTAATTTTAATGAGAATAAATGCAAACAGTTAAATGGGGTAAATCCTTTTTCAATTTTGATATTGATATTTTTACTATCATTACATGCTTTTTTCATACTTGCGATTGAAGCACCCTCTTGACCGAAAGACTTAACAATAGGAAGTCCTCTGACATATTCAATGGTTGCTCCTGACATTTCCTCAACAGCTTTTTCATTAACTGGGGCATTTTTTTCACTTTGAACGGAAACACCATGTAAGAATAATAATGATAAAGCCACACCACCAGCCGCTACTAATGCCGCAGGTATGCTAAAGAAACCTAAACACAAAATAATGGCAACAACATTGATATAACCATTGACAACCTCATTGATTATTCTCATTCCTTGATATTCAAGAGATGATAATTCTGTTGTCACTGTACTTAAAATATCTCCAGCACTATTCTCTTGAAAATATCCAAGTGATACACGTTTTAAAATATCTCCAATTTTAATTCTCTGTTTTGCGGCAATTTCATAGCCAATACTTTCTTGTAATTTTGCACGCCAATAAGAAAAGAAATAACGTAACAAGACGAGGATAACGATTGCCGCAAAAGATAATCCAATTAAATTTTTATCAAATGGTAAACCTTGTCTAGCACTATCAATCGCTTTTCCTAAAGTATAGGCAGCTACCATTGTAGGGGCAGCACCAAACCATGTTGCGAAGAAAGCACATACAAATCCTAAATACAATCTTTTTTTGTATTCACCACACCATTGAATAATTCGCTTAGTTGTTCTAAACATGAGCAATCACCTCCTGTTGTTCATCTGATACCGCCCATGATTTAGCACCAATATGAGCTTTCCACATATCGGCATAAAGAGAACTTTTTTGTAAGAGTTCTTCTTGTGTGCCAATAGCGTCTACATGACCATTTTTTAGTAATACAATTTGGTCTGCATTTTGTATTGTAGAAAGCCTATGTGCAATAACAAGTAGTGTTTTTCCTTTTGTAAGAGCCATGATAGACTGCTGAATTTTATCTTCATTCTCTGGGTCGGTGAAAGCTGTTGCTTCATCAATAAACTGGGGCTCACCTCTGGAATCGCTTGTAAACACTGGCTCTTACAATATACAAACCAGTGTATTGTGTACCTTTCCCATCATAAAAAGCAGGAATTTCTCCCTGCCTTTTATGTTTATTTATTCACTTTCTAAACAAAGATACTACTATTTTTACTATTATCATTATCACTATAAATCCTATACCAATTACTACAAATATTGACTTTAGTTTTTCTGAAACTGAAATAAATTTCTGAATCTGCTCACTGGATATCCAACTTACAATCAGTGCACAAGTTGCAACTATCATTGACAAGAAAGTAAAAATCAATGTTCTTGCCTGAATCTTATGGTTTTCGACAGAATTTCTATATTCTATATTCGTGTCAATGTAACCAAGAATCTGCACCAAAACATCGTATGCCTCATTAGCACGTTCCTCCTGTGTTTCGAATAATCGTTCTGTCATACTTTTATCTTCGCCTGGCTTTTCAAAAAACATTTCTTTAAATTCGGAACTGTCATACATTTTTTCCTTTTGTTCATTATAAAATCTTTTATAATATAGTATTTCCTTTTCAACTTCCGCTTTAAAAGCTAGCCAACTTTTTAATTTCGTCTGTCTTCTATTGAATATATCACACTGTTCCATATATTCCTCTACTCGCGAATATGTTTGTTTGATAATTGTATCTCTTACTAAATATTGCGAATAAAAGTATCTAATATCCATTGGCAAAATCATTTGATCCATACTCTGCCTTTTTCCATTTCCATATATGTAATCAATACTATTCATCTCATTTGACCAGTTGATACATGCACATCCACTTTTGGTAAAGTCGCAAGATCGTGGACTTTCTACGTTAACACTTCTCCAGAATTCAGAATTGCTATTTGCTTCAATATTTGTTTGGTATACAATCATGCTTGGAAGAATTTCATTTTTCCTAGTTAGATATAAGGTAATGTTTTTTTTGATAATTCTAGCGACATTCCATTTTAGACTTTTGATACATTCATCCAAAAAATTTTGTTTGTACATACTCCCCGCATGTTCTGCCATACCCATTTTATAAAATTCATACCATTTTAGATTCTTACCCTCAATAACACAATAATCCTCAATATTGTCAGTACAAAATGTATTTAGCTTATCGGCAAATTCTTTATTCACAAACAATGTATAGATAACCGTATTTAATGATGTTGTTAATTCTTGAAAGCCAATATACATTCCCGTAGCATACTGATACAATGGTGATGATGATTTTATTCCAAAACTATATGTAGGCATTACAAATTCGCTTGGAATAAAAGATTTCAAATCCAAAACCTTATCTTCTTCTCCTATTGTAAAATTCGTAGATGCGTGTATTTTTTTAAATGCATTTATTTCATTTGAAAACTTCTCCATACTTTCCTTTGGTATAAAATCGAACATATGGATATATTGAATATTATAAAATGATGTATCACTCTCCAAAGGTGCATTGTTATATGTCATTTTTTGTCTATAAGATTTTGAAGAAAAACTTTGATATATTTGTTCGTTTTCTGTCAATGGAATAATTTTTTCAGTCCGCTTTCTCCATTTTTTATAATTATTATAAAGAAATAACATCAGCTTTGATTTTAATGACTTTTTTCCCTTTCCCGGATAATCAATGCTAATTCCATATTTTTCTTGAAGCTCTTTATACTCAAATTTACATTTCATGACTTGTCCTCACATTTTATGATTACAGATTTTACTTCATATCTATCATACCATTTAACTTATCTCTATGAAATATTAATGTAAAAAATCTTTCTCTATATCTTCAACGACTCCAGCAGCCACACGCCCAACGCATGACTGCCAGCCATCAGTTATTTTCCACTTTCAATCTACAGATTCTTCACCATATCCAATTCTTTACGATCCAGTGCCTTTTTCAAACTTTTGTTTTCTTTCTTGAGTTTTTCGTTTTCCACTTCCAGACCATGCATCTGCTGTTGCATGATCTCGATTTTCTTCTTCAATGCCATGTCTCCGATGTATCTCTTAGGATCTACCATTCCAACCTGTTGCTGCATGGCTCTGTCAATTTCTTTTCTGACAATCTGATTCTTATAAAAGAATCCTCTTGATAATCCAGTCTTTTCCATAAGTTTTGGAACCGTTACTTTTTCTCCTTCGTCCATCATCCTAAAGATTGCTTTTTTTGCTCTGGTGATTTTTTCTTCGCTATGCTCTTTATTCAAGGCAAGCATCTTGTCGTATTTTTTCATATTCTTCACCCCAACCATCTAAATTTCCTTCTATGATATCTGATAGTTTCTGTCTGACTCGGCGCGTCTCATCTGCCATGATTTGATTGCTCATTTTTCGATAATACTTGACGTTTTTCAAGCTGCTATGTCCAAGCAGTCTTGCGATTGTCCAGTCATCAAGATGCATCTCCGTTAGTTTCATTCCATAATAATGTCGGTATAAATGCGTTCCGAAACCGAAAATCCTACCTTCGTCATCCCGCAAATCTTCTTTCATTATCATGGACACAATCTTCTGCTGTAAAGTGTTGTATTGCAGTGGTCTCTGAATGTTTTTTTCGTCCACGAATATGTATGTGGTTTTTCCATATTTCTTTTTTGTATCATCGATAGCCAGCCCAATCAGCATTGCTACTTCTGCGCTAATCGGTTTTTCAAAAGTATGCGTCTTCATCTGCCGAATCCGGATCATATCTTCCTCGCCATTCTTATACAGGCAATCTGTCTGCAGCGTAAGAGTATCCGATATACGCAGCCCCAGCATTTGATGGATAATCATTGTTCTGGCAGTCTGTGCATCTAACTTTACGATACTTGCATTCAGCCTTTTCAGTTCTGCATCTGAGTATGCTTTGAACTCTGCTTTCGATGCAGGCGGTATGTCTCTCGTTAAAATCAGGGATTCCAAATGCTGCCATCCATAACTTTTTCCGATGCTGTCAAAAATCGCTCTGAGTCTGGTTAATTCCGAATGATAATGTTTCGTCGATGTTTCCTCTGTCTTTAAATAAATCAGATATTCTTCAAATACTTCCCGATTGATGTCTAAGCAGGATTCAATCTCAGGACACTTTTCTTTCAAAAATCGTGACAGACGCCTCATTGCAGTCAGTTCCCTTGCAATACAGGAAATGGCTTCAAATCTCAGATTCAGATAAATCCCCTTTTTGACCTCATTACGAATATCCGGTTGATATATCTTCGTAAAATTAAGTGTTTTAAAATTTTTAATTGGATTCAAATTCACCGAAATCTCCAGTTTATCCAACTGCCAGATATCCTTCTCTATTTCTTCCATATCATCTTCTGGCTTTAAAAAATCTAATACACGCTCCACGTAGAGAATCAGTGGTGCACAGTATGTTGATTCATTGCCATAAACACTGATTGAAGATTGGGTGAGTTTGATTCCACTTTCCAGCATCCATCCCTTTAACTGCTGCAGCCACTTTTCTCTCGGTCTGTCTGACAAGCTCTTTGCCCTTTTCCCACGTTTATTGATAAACCGACAAAATTGATGATATAACGTTCTCTCATCCATTATCGTAGAAATGGCTAATTTCTGTGTTCTGTCCTTTATGAAAGATTCCAATTCGTTTCTCATCTGTATTGCTGGAAGCAGTTCCAGATCAAAGCAGGCATCTTTTGGAATCTTATTTTTTTGTTCTTTCGATGCTTCGTTATAACAGTCCATTTCTTTAAGATATAATTTATGTTCCAATGTCTCACCTCTTTTTCAGGCATGTGGCCAGGCTATTCCCCGGTCTCTTAAATAATTCTTCACTTTTCTTATTAATCTTTCTTGGCATATAGTCGATATACTGCAAGGTCATTTCCTCGTATGCATGTCCTAGATAGTCACGTATCCCTTGGATAGAGACGCCATTATTGTAAAATTCACCAGCTATCGTATGCCTGTAATCATGTGATTGAAACATATAATCACCATTTTGGATTCCATTGCTCTCACAATGTTTGATCATCTGATTCCGAAACGTACCATACTGGAAGGGTCCACCTTTGCTGTTTTGAAAAATATAATCCTCCGGCTGTATGTCATGCTTGTGTTTGTACACTTTCATAAGTTTATACAAAGATGCTGGGATTGGAATCCGTTTATAAGTCTTCATTTTAATCTGGTAGACTTGTATCCAGGCATCTCTTCCCTGCACATAGTAAGCATCCCCTTTTAAGGTACACACCTCACTGGCACGCAGTCCGATTCCCCATAAGTGTAGATACATCAGCCTTAAATGCTCTGGAAATAAATATAATTTTTCCATGATTTCCTCACTGGCACTACTCTCTACGCTTCTGTCATGATGCTTTGCTATTGTCTTCTTCAAATAATACTGTTCACAAAATGGAAGTTTTGTGATTTTTTCTTTCACCCTTAGATAATCAAAAAAGTGTAGAATCGCCATAACCTGCTTATTATATGTCTCTGCCTGAATTTCTCTGCCATCCATTCTTTTAAAATACCAGTCCATAATATCAGCAGTTATTTCACATACGCTATCGGAAGTCTTCTCTTCCAGTTCAGTAAGGAACTTTCTCACAATTATAAATTCCCCTCTTAAGTTTCCAATCGAGAGATTCGTGATACCAAGCCCATATTTGCAGTACATTTGCAGGAGTTTTCTATTTCGCTTATCTTTTACTTCCAGATAGGAAAAACTTCCAACAGGATTGGCAGGATTCACCCTTCCTTTTTCAAAATGAAATCGTTCCATATACCAGACATTGGCATCCCAGTGAATTTCGGCTGCTTCCATAAAAAGTGCTTTTCGGCTGATATCGATAATGCAGCTAATCTTCCTTGGTTCTGATGCTTCATATAATGTACTTTTGAACGCTTCCACCTGCTCTAATTCCAGATACTCAATATCTTCCACTTGATCTTCCACGCAGAAATCATAAAACCTTTGGAGTGCCTGTATATGTCCATGTCGTACTTTCACCTTATCGTATTGCCTGATAATATAATGCAGGATGGTATACACCTGTTTCTTCATGTTCTCCGAAGCCTGTCTGCTAAAATCCCATACCAGATCTTTTTTCTTGCCCGCCTTATCAAAAAGCATCGCCAACTCCTGATCTGGATGGTATGGAAGAAATAATATCTGATTTCGATATTCCAGACGGTTTGCCGCTCTCCCGGCCAGCGTCCGCATCTGTTCCCTGATAGAATGCTGCTTGATTCGGTCAAATCCTTTTAAGTACATACTTATTGAAACAGGCTTGACTTCGGACTTTAAAAACACTTCATATTCCATTCGCATAGAATAATCAATTTCACTAATGTGCCATACCAAAACCTGCCGCATGAACTTCTTGACTTTATTTCGATAACTGCTCTCTACCTCTGTACAGGCATTAATTTCATTCTCTAACTGTTCTTGCAGTTCCTCATAATTTTGTGATTCATATTCCTGCGATATTGCCCGCAACATTTGGTAGGCAGGCATCTTGCATCACCTCTCTTATAAAAAGTTCTTAATGCCATAGATATCTGAATTCTGCTCGTAAAATTTTCTGCTTGCATCCTTCAGTTTGTTATCCATGACATTCAAATATCGAATTGTGGTATCTAAATGCTTGTGACCGAGTGCCTTGCTGATCAGTTCCAATGGCCAGTCTGCTTCCCATCTGGTATTTGCAAAGTACCGCCGGAGCATATGTGGCGTGATTTGGATTCCGGTTTTGTTCTCCATACGGGTGAACATATCGTATACGCTGTCTGCCTTTAATGGTTCCCCTTTGGTATCGCCCTTGATATTGACAAACAGGTGATTCTGGTGCTGCAGGATATCCCAGTATTCAGCAATATAATATTGCAGAAATTCAAAGGTTTCTTCACTGATCTTTCCTTCTCTTTCCTCTGCGTTTTTCGCTCTGGCATCATTCGCATTATCATCTCGAAAATCCACACGAATCATCCGTTTTTCATAATCAATATCTTTTGTGTAGTCGATTCCAAGGATCTCGCCTATCCGGTATCCCGATTCCGAGATCAGCAGGATAAGAACCTGATCACGAATGTTCGTACATGCTTCCAAAATGGTGATGATTTCGTTCGTCTGGGCTGCCCTGACATTCCTTTCTTCTGCCTTTAGATATCCTTTAAATGCCTTTGACCGCAATGTCCGCTTGACTCCTACTGCATCTGCTATCGTCACCTGATTGTAGGACAGGACATTCAGTCCGCCAAACTGCTGATATTGCATCTCCACAAAAAGATAGAACCTGAACACATCCTTTAGGTATGCATTGCAGGTTCCATTTCTTGGTTTTTTATCCATATTCTCTTTATGTTTTCCCATCCGCAGCCATTCTAAGAACCCTATGAAAAAATCATATTGCTGTTCGTATCCCAGAATGTATACGGATGTAGGGCTTTTTTCCTGTTCCTTACTATATTCCAAGTAATACCCAATGGCAAAGGCACTTCGTCGTATGGTGTTCGGTGACCGATTGGCTCTGAACATATGCATCAGATATTGGGTTGGAAGCTTCTCGATGGACATGGTCTCCAGATTACGGATGTAATAGTATTTCTTGGATGCTTCTTTCTGCATCGCCACCTCATAATTCTTCATCTCGCTTCCACCTCTTTTCCTCTCTGACGCTATACACAGTATACCCACTACGGGGCAGCAAAGCAATTCCAAACTGCCCTAAAACCGCCTGAATAACCACTGAACTTTTGCCGGAATATCTTCCAAAATGAAGCACTACCAACAATGCCGGAAACCGCCTATTTCCCATAATAATCTGTGTTCTTCTTCCTTCGGATAAAGGCTTCCACCTCCCGGATATCATCCGTCATCAAACATTTTGGTAGTGCGCTGATGACCGCTTTATGATACCGCCCACCTACCACTGCTCTGTGATCTAAAATCGACACCACGCAGGTGTCCTGCTCTGTCCTTATGGCTCGTCCAAATCCCTGCCGCAGCTTCTTTTGCATATCCGGCACGATGATGGACTTGATATATGCCTCCAACGTATCGTACTTCTCCTGCTCCGCTTCACTGATGGGGTCTGGAACAGCAAAGGGCAGCTTTACGATGATAAGGGAAGACACCATGTCACCCGGAAAATCCACACCTTCCCAACAGGAACCGGCTGCGAACAGCACTCCGTTCTCTAGCGACTTAAACCGCACGATTTCTTCCTGCGAATGCCTCCAGACTTCCACAAGGTCAAAGGGCAGACAGTCGCGCAGCATCTGATATACGCCGCTCATTAGCGAGTAGGACGTGAACAGTACCAGCGTATGCCCATTGGTCGCCCGAATCAGGGAATGAATCTGCTCTGTAAGCATAAGGACTTCCTCTCTGCTCCCTCTTTTTACCTTCTTTAAATTCTTTGGAAGATATAAAAGACAGTTCTCCCGGTATTGAAATGGGGACTCTGCCACATACTCCCTGACCCTTTCTTTTCCTTCCAGCCCAGTGATCTGTCTTGTCCTTGAAAATCCCTGCCCTGCCTTTAGGGTGCCGCTGGTTAAGATGGCTGGGGTATTCCCCTGCCATAAGGTAGCATGCAGGATATGAGGGATATCCCTGCTTGCGGTACATAACACAGGAAATTCTCCTCTTCCCCTTTGCAGGTAGAGGATGTGGTTCTTATCCGACTTCTGAAACACACGGAGGATTCCTTCGGTTTCTTCCAGCCTGTTCAGTACCCATTTGGAAACACTCCCTTTAAGCTGCTCTCTGACCTGCCTGTACTTTGTGATGACCGGAGCAAATAAAAGACTGCTTTCTCTGGTCGCCACAAAGCGGATTCTACCGGATTCCATCTGCGGATATAATTCCTTTAAAGACAATAGCAGATTCTCCGATACTTCCCGAATCCTGCCAGCCTCTCTGCTCTGATGCTCCTTGATCAGAAAAGAGGACAATTCCAAAACACTTTCCTGACTGAAAGACTTCCCATACATCTGCATGGCGGCTTCCTGCAGCTTGTGAGCCTCATCCACGATGAGTGCTTTATAATCAGATAGTAACGGACGGTACTCTTTGCTTCGATGCAAGGCATCTGCAAGCAGGTAATTATGGTTGCAGATCTGGATGAATACCTCTGGCTTCTTTGCCTGTTCCAGATACTTCTGATAGCGGCATTCCTTCCTGCCCGGACACTCTCTTGGACAGAACTTCGGAACACATACCAGTTTCCGGTCAAATCCGCTGATGCCCTGCACCTCATCTATATCGCTATGACGTTTTAAAGAAAGAAGTGCCTTTCTCTGCGCTGGATTCTTATGCTTTTCCCGGACTGCCGCAATGCGCTGTTCCAGCCTGTAATCGCAGACAAAATGTTCTTTTCCTTTTCGGACTACTGCCCGAAGCGGTGATGCAATCACTTTATGATTCTGTAAGATTTTTGAGAGAAAAGGGATGTACTCCCTTAACACTGCTTTCTGTAGGGCAATGCTGGAAGTAGATACGACTACGGTATGGCTACCGCTTACTATGGACTCTCCCATCATGGATGCATATTTTCGCATAAGGATGCAGGCTACCAGATAGGCATAGGTCTTTCCAATGCCTACCCCTGCATCGCATAACGCAATCTGCTTATATAAAAGAGTATCCAACATCTGATGGCTTAACCGAATCTGTTCCTCCCGTACGAAAAGTCCATTTTGGGGAAGCAATGTACAGAAAATATATTCTATCTCCTCATGAGCCCGCTTGGAACGTATGTTATAAGGCATGTTTTTTCCTCCTTTCTTCTGTTTTGATATTGTTGATATCACATGAATACGGCTATAAGTCTCCCCACAGCCGTATGTATCTGATATCAACTTTCTTATTTCTTTCATTGATATTGTCATTGTATTTACACCCGTACCCCCAATGCTTATCTTCCTATTTGGAAAAAAGGGAACACTATGGGCAGGCTTTTGGCAAAAAACCGTTCGCAGGTATTCCAAGGGTCTTGCTGATTACAACCCAAAGTCCACCTTTCTGCATTTACTTACAGAGACACGTATCATTATCTCCTGTAGATGATCATGGCAAAAAGCCAGCCACGGCTTTGTTTTAAATGAAAATAATCGCTCGAAACAATCCGGTTACTGCTCCTTTACTTATGGCAGTGCTGGTATTGTTTGTCCTCGCGCTTTCTTTATCACGCTTCTATCTACAGGAACGTACCCATAGTGCTGATATGAAGTTATCAAAGAACAGGGGCCGCATATGCCGCCTTTGGAATATGTTTTAAATATCCCTCTATATATAAAGCCTATATAGGTGTCACTTTGTTTCACATTTCAAGAAAAAATTATCTTTCTGTATTCATACCGTCCTTTTCACAACTGGTCTTTTAATTTTTCCCGAATACGTTTTAACATGCGTCTCACTTTCGAATAATGGATTCCCATTTTGTCTGCCACCGCTCTTAAGGAATAACCTTCCAGACAGTAAAGACGAAAAACGTCCTTTTCTTTTTCCTCCAGCCTGTTTATCAAAAACTCCACATACACTTTATCAATTGCCTGCACATCTGTTTCTGTCTCTTCCCGCAGGTAAGAGCCTTTTTCCAGATACTGTTCGGCTGTCATGCCCATATAAAGGACACCATATTTATTTTCCTGTTCTTTTAAATACCGTTCCCTGCGTTCTGCCTGGTAATAAGCTATATAAACCTCACGTGTAACTTCAATGAGCTTTTTCTCCACAGGGATGAAATAATGTTTCCTTTCGCTAAATCCTTTCGCCATTTTTACACAAAAAAACTGCACCAGTAAGGAAAAGACCTTTCCAGCTTGTTTTTCCATCTTCCTTTCCCTATTACTTATGGATTTCCGATTTTAAAACAACCGCTGATGTCTTGTTCCCTTTGCACTGGTGCCTCTAAACATTCCTATATTTTAGATCCCCAAACAAATCATGACGAAACTATCCTTGGTTTTTTCATGCAGTCTTGCTGCATTTTTGACCCTCAAAGGGGTTCTTTGATCATACTTAAGTATGATTGTCTTCTTTACGGTAACGTTCAATCATTTCAAATAATTCTTCTACCGTAATGGTTACGATTCTCTTACATTTTCCACATTTGATTTCTATTTCTCCGCTTTCTACCAGCAGGTCAAAGAGCCTGCCTTTGCATTTATCACACTGATAAATTGCTTTAAACAACGTATTTACCTCCCATGTCTATTTACTTGACCAGGGATGTTAGCCACGGGGCTGCTGGTTTACCAAGCATTCTTGCATTTAAGTATGCCATCTCCAAAGTAAGACATGTATGTCCTAAATAATAGCCATCCATAGTAGATATTGCCATTGCAAGATCCGCCTTTTCCATGTTTGTGAGACAGATCGGCAATAAAAACTGTACTCTGTCTCGATATAGCTGCGGAACTACTATGGTATAATCCACAGATGCTTTCCTTCTTGCATACTCCACTCCCATTTCTAAGAGAAGCGGCAGATTTTTTACCTTGCGGATTTTAGGGGGAATCCGTTCCAAGTTTTCTTTATCACTTAAAATATGTTCCACATTTACCCGTATCTTCCATCCCTGGTTGTATTGGGCGCCATACTGCGCCATATCATAGGTCGGCTTTAAGGGCAGAGGTTCCACCTGCATCATGTACGGTGACATCTCATCCACAAATCCCTGAAAAAACCACCGAAATGTAGATTCCGGTTTCCTGTTTTGTGAAAATACACCATAGATTGCTTTATACCTTTGGTTGTAAAGTCCCGTATGAAAACATGCTAATTCAGTATTTATGAAGAGATATTTCTCTGCCTGCCTTTTTTCTTTTGCTAAATTGTATTTGGATGTCTGCCTGTGAAAAACGTGTTGTATATATCTCTCTAAAATTGGGGTTTTTTCATTTTTATATGTATACTGTGGCTTTTTAAATGACCAGGCCTCCGGCAATGCTGTTTTCTTTAATATTTCCAATTGCTCATACCAATCAGGGATATAAGCAAAATCAAATAAATCCTCTGTAATCATTTTTCAATTACCTTCCACTTTTTAATTCCCTCCAAATATTTATATTGGAGCTGTATTTTTAAATCTTCATCAAGTTGATAATACTTGTTTCCATTCTCATCTTCCGACACGGTAGTCACAAGGCTGTTTATATACTTATCGTAATGCTGCAGGATGATTCTCTGTGCTTTCGCTTCTCCTTGTACCGCACTGAAAATGATATCCAGCGTCAAAATTGTTTTTTTCATAGTTATTTTAAGGGCTTCCTCTTTCGTAATGGTAACGTATTCGTTTAAATGCGTTCCTGCGCCAGTTATAAATAGTTTTTGTGCTTACTTCAAAATATCTGGCAATCTCTACATCCGTCAATCCATACCAATAATTCATTATAAGCATTGTCCGCTTTTTCAGGGGCAGTTCTTTCATTGCATAATAAAGACGAGCATCATAAATGTTACAGTGATACGTTTTTTCAATGCCTTCCAGATAAAAGCTATCGGAAGGATAGGTATCCACATACTCCTGCTGTTCAAAAAGATACTGCGTTTTCTCTGACGCAACACTTTCTTTATAGTCATTTTTTCGTTTTCTTAACAAATCCAGCAGTTCATTCTTTAAAACTACTTTGCTGAAGCTGTCAAACATTTCAATTAAATATGTATTTTCTGTATTTTCGCTTAAGGGAGCCGACATTGACGCTCCCCCTTCCATCTGTAATTTTGAGTTTGAATTCGTCTCCTTCTATAAGCAAAACGTAAATCAAAACCACAAACCGGAAAGATTTTCCAAAATAAATTTTATTTTTGTCAAAATCAACAAAAAGCCCCTCATTTAAGCGACAACATCCACAAAAAATGTCCGCATTAAATAAGTTGCTTTTTAGATATAAACCATATTTATGCAGACACATCTCAAAAACCGCCTGCTCAAGCCCATATGCAGCATCTCTTCTCTTTCTTTACCCCTTCAATAAAAGCTATTCTCAATAATGCTTTCTGTCTCATAGGCACACCTCCCAAAATATGCAATACATTCTTGATAAACCTACCGAGCATTTTTAAGATTGAAGGCTTCGTATAAATTCATCCCTCATCCGCTCACCATCTACGAGCCATACATTCTGAATTCTTTTTTCATAATCCTTATCATTTAGATATGGCTGACTTATACGGCCTATTGCTACAGGTGCCATTAATAATTTGTTGAATATGTCACCTTCTGGCGGGTATGTATGATAGAGTTTCAACTCCGGCTCCTTATTTTGAATGCGCCAATCTGCAAATTCCTTAATGAAATTTTTGCTGTCTGGGTATTTGATTTTTATCTCAGGAGCAATACGGTACGCTAACATTAGTAAGCCATAGGCGTTGACGCACAATGTCTCTTTCTCTTTATGCGTTTCTCGACTGCTTTTTCTTCTATTATAATGATCGCACAACGTTTGTAATGCGGTCTCCATCGCCAAAATATCGTGTCTGCTGAGTGCACACAGAAAGCTCACTATCGCTCTTTCCCATATAATATGTTTCGTTGTAGTGAATTTTTCTGCCCTTGGCAAAGCGTCATGGAGCATTGCTTCATCCTGATACCATAAAGCCATAAGCATATTTGTGACATGGATATAAAATGGATACCCGTTCTTACTTAGGCCAAGCTCATGGGGCAATCTTCTCTCAAATGTTTCATAATCACCGCAAGCTATGGCATCCAGTATCGGCCAGGCAAACCAGCAATGATCGAAACCAGAGGGGCCGCCAGGCAGTAAAGAATAGCGCTCTTCCTGAAAAATCACATCATTTAAGGATTGCATATCATGGCTGTCTATTGCCTGCGTTAACCAGTCACCATATGAGTTCATTGAAAGCAGCTCATATTTTAATACAATATTTATGAGTTCATTACGTCCGCCGCCCTTACTTATTACCTCATCGAAAAGAAATTTGCAGTGCTTTTCCACTATTTTTGATTTTTTTGACAAAAGAGCTCCTCCAAGTTTGTCGAGCATTCTTATCTCTTGAAGTAGTTCTTTCTCTTCTGCTGTATATTTACTTTTTTTAGAAAATATTTGAAGCATTCTTTATCCCTCCATTCCAGTAAAATACCGTATTCTACAGTGAGCTGCTTTATTTTTTTAGGGTCAATCATTTTTTTCGTGGGATTGACACCACGTAATGTATTGATTTGTTACGCCACCCTTGACCGGATGGAAAAGCAATGCTGTTCGTTTATCACCGACGGCGAAGAACTCAAGAACAATCTTCTTTTTCTTCGTCAAGCCACATAGTGTAGCATTGTTTTTCCATCCCCTCAAGGGCAATCCCCTTCGGGATGGCTGGTTTATACCTCTGGCTCAGTAGCCTAAGAACAATCTTATAT
>NZ_FQZY01000078.1 GCF_900142165.1 Hespellia stercorisuis DSM 15480 | reverse complement strand
CATTTCTCTCATTGTATGCTGTCCGCAGATATTTTTGAGAATCGCCATATACCCAAGATCAGTCTGCGAATACGTGATGTAACTTGAATCTCTTGGATCGTTCATTTCCGAGATCCATTGTTGTAAATAATGAAAGAAATGATTTGCAACCATCATAAAATCAACTATTCCACGGTCCTGTTTCTTTCGTTCACGTTTTTCTTTCTTTGTCATTCGTAAAAACCTCCTGTGCGAAAAATTTGTTACTTATATTTTACCGCACAAGAGGTACTCCTGCTTAGATTCTGGTTATTTTATTGCGAAAAGTTTTTATTCCTCAACGCTGTTTTAGTGAAATGTGATGATAAATTATTTCTATAACGCCTTAAAACTTGTGCGGTTTGCACAAATTATAAGGTGTTATTTTTTAGATAAGCGTGCTTATAGTATGGATAATGCACAAGAAAAATCATATTTTGAGCAGATTTAAATTACTTTTTCTGGTACTTTTCATTCTCATTGTACCGGACAATACGATAATCCTTTCTGCCGTTCTCTTTCACCTCATAGAGATTATAATCCGCCGCCTTCAGCATCCCCGATACCAGCCATCCGGTAAGGTCATCGGTCTCGTAGTAGCTGCACCCGAGAGAAATGCTGATATCTATCTGCTGTTTGCTGAATTTCTGACCTGCAATTTTCTCAAATAGAAAGTCCAGCTGTTTCCGGATCAACTCCGTGTTGTCAACCCAGAGACCAATTACAAATTCCTCTCCGCCGAAACGAATGACACGCGTCCTCCCAAACACCTCCGTCAGGAGCAGTCCCATCTCCATCAGAACCTCATCCTTCACCTCGTGTCCGAAAGTATCATTAACCTTTTTAAAGAAGTCAATATCCGCAATCATCAGCGCGAAGAACGGTTCATTTTCCCGGCTATTGTTCATTCGTTTAATAAACTGGTTATTATAATAGCTTCTGTTATATAAAGCGGTCAAGGAGTCCGTATAGATTTTATCGTATTGGAGTTTCTTGTATTTAAAATATAAAAAGACGAACAGGGCCAGGAGGGTAAGCGTAGACACCAGCAGCAATATTCCCATCGCCCACATGGCACCGTTTCGATACTGGTTATAGTCATGGGTTCGCAGCTCTACTCCAACCGCACCGATATACGTCCCTTCCTCGGAATACAGCGGCGAATATCCGCAGATGTGATCGCCCCACTCACTGGCATTGAACGTATAGGAGGGCGCTTCGCCCAAAATCACCGCATCCTCTTTTATATAGTAGGAATAGCGTTCCAACTCATCCTGATGATCCTCCTCGTTCTGATTCTCCGGGTCCACGTTCACATCGAGAAGCCACATGATATCCAGATTCGTACCGATTTTCGCATTAAAACGGTCTTTGTTCTCCTCCGTAATCTTGTATTTCACCTCATCGGGATCCAAATGCACCATAACGTAAGCATAGTCCACCTTGCTGGCAAAGCTGTCGTTGTCCATCATATTATACAGTGCCTCATTCTCGGCAGAATGCTGCATTTCTTCATAGGAGTACGACTTCAGCGTCTCCACTTCTTCATCCGTCAAATGAATATTGGATGCGGTGAGCACGGCAAAATTTTCCGCAGCACTCCCCTCTGAGTCAAGATACCCTTTTTCAATGTACTTGTTACTCTGATAAAATGTAAATACGGAGATTCCCAAAAAGACAAGAAGTAGCAGGAATCCGAGATAGATAAGACTGCGCTCTTTTTTCATATGATCGTTCTCGCTTTCACTGATAAAGGTTGGACGGTTCTAAATGATTACAATAATTGCACTAATTTTAAAGCTTTATAACAAAATTGACAACCAATAATGTGAAAATCGGCAAATTGATGTCAAAATTAACAGCCATACTCCTTTTTTACAGGTGCTGCACAGTTCTAACAATATAAACAAAAAACGGCTGTCCGGAAGTTGTTCCCCTATACCGGGGATTCTTCCAGACGCCGTTTTACCATCCTGTAATTTATCTTTTTCTCTATCATCATTATCCGACGTTCAGCTGTTCCAGCATATCCGGTGTAAAAAACGCTCCGAGGTTCACCGTCAGTGTCTCCTTCGGATTCACCAGTCTCCGGATCTGATCCGCTGTCTTGTCAAACTCATCTTTGTCCTGTGTAAGCTGGAACAGTCTTGCTGTATTTTCCGCATCGGCCAGCGCACAGTGCTCGCGCCCCTCAAAAAGAATCCCGGCTCCGTTGACCGCATTGTCAAGGGAAATAGCCTGGCGCACACCAAGCATCTGCCCGAATTTTTTCTGAAAGTCCACCCAGTTCTTATAGAGGTGCTCCAGCCTCATATTACTGTACTTCTTCTGCTCACTCTCCCGCTGCAGCTGGGTGATATCCATATTACTCCAGGAATACACCTTCGCGCAGTCTTCGCCGACCCACTCCAGAAATTCGTCCATCACTGCCTCATATGTATCTGCCCCAGAGACCATCTCGTTGGTGATCCCGGTCAGATCTGTAATAAACTCGTTGATCTCCCCATACTTTGGCCGCACCATCCGATCAAATCTGCTGATGATCTCATGTTCTTTATTTAACATGACGGCGCCAACTTCTATCACCTCATGCTGGGAAATCTTCCGTTGTCGTTTGTATGCTGTACTTGTCTCGCAAAATTCCAAGTCTATGAAAATTCGTCTCATCGATCTGCCTTCCAATCTATTCGTCTTCATCAGCTTTTTCTACTTGTACAAGTTTACACCATACCTCCCCTTTCTGTAAAGTGGGATGTATTCTTTTCTCCGGCTTTCTCTATTTACGATTGCCGTTCACATGGTATGCTCACAGTGATCGTTCATCAATCATCCCGCACAAAAAAGCACATAATTAAAAATGCCGGTCGGAACAGTAACTGTCTGTTCTGACCGGCATCTCCGGATAGTTCTTCTTACTTTATTAATAAGCTCTAAGCCTCCACTGCGCTCTCGCCCTCTGCCGCTTCTTCTGTCTCCGCTGCAGCCGCATGTTTCTGATGCTCTGCGATGTGAACCACCGAGGTATCCATCGGTGTGAGAATTTCAATATCTTTGTTGGCAGCAACTTCCAGATCTTTTACCAGAAGATTCGTTCCCACCGGAATCTTTTCGATATCAATTTCAACCTTTTCAATCAGCGCGGATGGCAGCGCTTTATAGGAAAGTTCTGACAGGTTATGGGTCAGAAATCCGGTTGTCTTGTCTTCATTTACCAAAATAATCGGTGCTGTACTTGTAACTTTCTCATCTGCGACAAGTGCCTGAAAATCCACACTCAAATACTGATGTGTCGTCGGATCAAAATCCGTGTCCTTCAAGAGGACGTCTATGCTCTGTCCGTCTACTTCCAGCATTGTCTGGCTCCCTTTGCTGTGGTCTTTCATAAAACGTGTCGCATCAACTGCGGATATCTGAATCGGAATGTTATCTTTCATCTCTCTGCCATATACGACCCCGATGACCATACCCTGGCGTCTGAGTGCCTTTGCCTTTTTACTCAAATCTCTTTTTTCTGCTTTTAATGTTGTCATAATATACCTCTTTCCGCGCATAAAAATAAAGCGCCTGTCTTGTGGTTTTATAACGTTGGGGGTGTGGATTGAATTGTTGAGTGCTAAGATATGTGCCCTGAAACGGCAGGATAAGTTGGCATTGCAATGAATGCGCCTCGTAACGATATGCTCCTATTATAGCACTCTGCCTGAAAATTGCAAATGTAACTCGTTATTTCACACTATTTTCAGATATCGCCGTTACTTTTCACAGATAAATCTGTTTCAGTAACGTCGCCGGTCCATTTTTAAATCATCTTCGATGATTGGACCGGCTCATGGTTATATTTTCTTGATTGACGCATAGCTTGACAGCAGGTGTCAAGCTTGCGTGCGAACAGTAACATATTACCCCTTATTTTGTATTTGCTTAAGACATGGTTGGTGTTATAATTTAACTATTATCAGTAAAGCATAGCTGTAAAACAGTCTCAATCCACAAAAATCCGCTTTACTGAACAAATGAAAATGGAGGATTCAAAATGAAAGTATATTGTTACCCCAAATGCACCACCTGCAAAAAAGCGTTAGCCTGGCTCGACGCCCAGGGCATTGCATATGACCTGTACGACATCAAAGAGCAGAACCCCTCTGCTGATGATCTGAAATCATGGCACCAGATGAGCGGCCTGCCACTGAAAAAATTCTTTAATACCAGCGGTATGAAGTACAAGGAGCTGGCGCTCAAAGACAAGCTCCCGGAAATGAACGAGGAAGAGCAGTACGCACTTCTCGGAACAGACGGAATGTTGGTGAAGCGTCCGCTCGTGATTGGTGACGACTTCGTTCTCACTGGCTTTCGACAGAAAGAATGGGAAGAAAAGCTATGAGAATCGTCATCTCTCCTGCCCAAAAAATGAACACTGACACCGACTCATTTCCCTGCCGCAATCTGCCGGAGTTTCTTGAGGAAACGCAGGAACTTCTTTCCTACATGATGACGTGGGATTACGAGCAGGCAAAAAGCATCTGGAAATGAAGCAGTTCGACCGGCTGGATTTCAGATTTGATGCAGATCGTTCTGAAAAAGATCACTTTATATTTGTAAAAGCTCTTTAAAAACATATTTCATGATGCACACCGTCTTGTGAAAAGTATTTGTCACCGCAAGGCAATTTCAGTAACCAAAAAAAATCAAAAACCATCAAATCAAAAAGGAGAAATGAGCATGAACTTACAGGAAGCAATGGAAAACATAAGAAGTATCAGAAAGTATAAGCATCAGGCGGTAAACGAACAGGATATCCGCGCAATTATCGAGGCTGCCATCCTCGCTCCATCATGGAAGAATGCGCAGGAGCCAAGATATCGTATTATCCGGTCTCCGGAGATGCTTCAGAAGGTCCGGGAGACGCTCCCCGCTTTTAACCAGAAGAATGTACAGGATGCGCCGGTTCTCATCGTCACCAGCATCGTCAAGAACCGCGCCGGTTTTGACCGGAACGGGACACCTGACAACGAGCTCGGCAACGGATGGGGATATTATGACTGCGGGCTCAGCAGCATGAATCTGTTGCTGAAAGCACAGGAGCTCGGGCTCTCCACGCTTGTTATGGGAATCCGCGATGCCGATATGCTGCAGGAGATTCTGCAGATTCCGGCGGAAGAAGCTGTGGTCAGCGTGATTGGTCTTGGCTACGGAGATATCGAACCGGACATGCCAAAACGCAAGACGGTTGATGAGGTTTCCCTGTTTTATTAATTCGCAGGCTCCATCCGTCTCTAACCAGTACGTCGGCTACTTTCCGCTTGTGCCACGCACCAGCTCCAGAATCCCCTGCAATTCCTCTTCGTCCATCTTTGTATACTCCGCCAGTTCTTTGACAGTCGGCTCGCGGTCGAGTTCTCCCGTGAGCTGGTTCTTCGCCTCAGACACCAGCGCGGCCTTGCCCAAAACCGTGTGATTTCCATCTTCCTCCAGTCCACTCTCCGCAATATAGGACCACATCGCCTCTTCAACCGCATCGGATATCTCTTTCTGGAAATCTGTGGTTTCTTCACATCCCAGAAGTTCCTCGAGCTTTAAAAACAGGCCGATGTTCCCCTCCTGGATCACATCCTCCAGACTCACCTTTGCAGTTGCTCTTTTCTCTGCGAGTTCCAGCACACGCGGCAGCCAGCAGTCGGACAGCAGCTTCACAACGACTTCCTCCCCGGCGATCAGCCGTGCGTAGAGGGCGTTCTCCTCCTGCTCCGTGTACTTCGGAAGGGATTCAATTTCTTCCAGATACATCTGAAGAATCTGTGAGTTTCCAACCTCTTCATATCCGTTATCTGATTCTGTCAGATCACTTGCGGCCGGATCTTCCCGGGGCTGCTCATAATATGCAATTACCATCTCTTCCTGCTCCCGGGTCAGCTCCATCTCCTTAAAGTAACCCAGTATTTCCTCCCGTTCCATCGGCTCGGATGTAGTTTTCATTACCTCCGCAACTAACTGGAGGGTCTCCGTAAATTTCACTCTGTCTAACATAATCTCTCCTCTATCTGGCATTTTCACAGGACTCCTGAGCAAAGCGGGCATTCAGCAAATCCAGCTTGCCGCCTCCTCATCTTTCCATTTATCTCCTCAATATTCTGCTCATAGTATAACATATCCTCTTCTTTTTGTATTGAAAAAAGAGAAAGCACACGCTTTCTCTTCCTGAGGTATCATGGCGATTCCCATGATCATGACTTTTTCATTCTGATCTCTATGCTCGTTTTTCAGATGCTTCTTTTGAAGCGACGTATGGAGCGATTGCATCCATAATCTCATCTGTTTCTTCTTCGATTTGCAGGTCAAGTACCCGTGACAGGTCAAGGCTCAATATTCCAAGGATAGATTTTCCATCTATCACACGTCTTTCCGTCATCAAATCGAAATTAGTTTTGAACTGTGCAACGATTTTCACAAAATCACTTGCGGCTTCAATCGAATCAAACTTAATCTTTACAGTCTTCATAATTCCGGTCCTTTCTGTCATCTCTTTATGCTAATCGGAGCACACCGCAGCTGAGAATGCTCCGGGTTTGGCTCCGTCGACCATCATATCAGATTCCTGCCAATTAATCAATCCTTTTTATCGTCAGATCCTTTTTCCACTTTTCTGGGGCAGCACGAAGATAAAGATCAGTGAACTGACCAGCAGCATTCCCGGGTAAAAAAGATTCGGAATAATCTCAAATGCCGAGACTTCAAACCCCAGCTCATTTGCCGCAGAGATTGCCACCAGCATCTGTGCTCCGTAAGGAATAATCCCCTGGAAAATGCAGGAAAATGTATCCAGAAGTGACGCCGCTTTCCTCGGGCTGATATCGTATTCCTTCGCCATCTCCCGCGCGATGGGATTGGCCATCACAATCGCCACTGTGTTATTGGCCGTCGCGATATCCATGGTTCCTACCAGTAGCCCCATGCCAAGCTGTCCGCCTCTTTTTCCCTTAAACACTCTGTGAATTGCCGATAAAAGCGCATCAAAGCCACCGTACTCGCGAATCAGCGCACACATCGCAGCCACCAGGATCGCTACCATACAGGTCTCAAACATTCCTGTCACACCGGAACCCATACTGCCCAACAGATCTACCGGTGCAGTATAGCCGCCGGCGAGCATGATTACAGAACCGGACACGATTCCGATCAGCAGTACCAGAAAAACATTGACTCCGGCAATTCCCCCGGCCAGAACCAGAAGGTACGGGATGACCTGTACCAGATTATAAGCACTGCTCACGCTGCCGTTTAACTCTGTCCGAAACGACAGAACAAGTATCAGCACCAATGTGGCAACTGCCGCCGGAAACGCAATCCAGAAGTTCTCACGGAATTTATCCTTCATCGCACACCCCTGTCCATTGCAGGCCGCAATCGTGGTATCCGATATAAAGGACAGGTTGTCCCCAAACATAGCTCCGCCCATAACCGATGCAATGCACAGCGGCAGACTGAAGCCCGATGCCTGTGCAACCGCAACCGCGATCGGTGTGATCAGTGTAATCGTCCCGACCGAGGTACCCATGGCCGTCGATACAAAGCATGCCACCACATAGAGTACCGCAACCGCAAACCGCGCTGGAATCAGCGACAGCATAAAGTAGGCCACACTCTCCGCGCTGCTTCTCCCGACAACACCCACGAAGGTTCCCGCCGCCAGAAAGATGAGAAGCATCGTGATAATGTTCTTATCTCCAATCCCCTGCCCCATGATTGTCAGCTTATCATCAAACTGCAGTCCCCGGTTCTGCAAACAGGCTACCAGAATCGCCACCAGAAATGCAATCACGATCGGGATATTATAGAATCCCATCGGGATCTTCATCACATACTCAAACACAATCCCCAATCCCAGATATAGTACAAAAAATACGCCTATCGGCAGAAGTGCTATCGGTTTTCCTTTTTTCATCTTTCCTTCTCCACTCTCTATAGATATAGTTCCTATGTCATGTTCATTTTCTCCGACACAAATGCATAGAATATTTATATTCTAATTTATATTTGTCTATTATACAACAGTACATTTCATTTTTATTCAGAAGCCCTGCCCGCTTCTATGAACATAGTACATTATATCTCCTGCTGTAGCAAAGATGTTTTCCACCAATCTCGCTTCACTTCGAAGCGGGGACATTATTTTTTCTCCACTGCGTCCGTCTCAATTACATAATTCTTCTGTGCTGCTCCGTCTTCCTTTCCTTTGTATTGAATCTCAGCCTCCCGCACGGCCTTCACGCGTCGGATCAGGTTCTGCTGATCCTCGCCTGCAAGCTCCCGGAGCTTTTGGATTCCTTCTTTATCAAATGTCTGCATCCCTGTGTAAAGCGAACTCGTGCCATCCACCAACGCCTGCAGGCCGCTCGTGACCTGACTGTTATTCTCCGCGAGCTGGCCCGCACCGGCCTCCAGCTGCTGCAGCGCCGTCGTAAGTGTATCCACTCCATCGTTCAGCCCTGACATACCGGCAGAAAATCCCGCCAGTACGTTCAGCTGAGTCTCCATGTCTGCCAGCGTCGCCGTCAGACCGGACAGATCCACCGTCAGATCCGGGATATCCATCTCCGGAACCGCTGCCAGCTGAGACTGTGCTTCTGCGATATCTGCCGACGCATCGCCTGCAGCGCCGGTGACTGTGACTGCACTGTAATCTGCCGCATCTCTGACCGCCTGCTTTTCCTCCTCAGTCAGATCCGGATTGGCATCCATCGCTGCCTCCAGCACGCTCTCCGCCTGTTCCTGCGCCTGTTGGGTCGCCGCAAGATCTGCGTTCTCCACCGCGGTCTGTGCATTCTCAAGAGCGCTGGCCGCCCCGTTCAGGGCACTGTCGACCGCCATCTTGTATGCGCCCACATTCTGTGCAAATGTCTGCAGACCTGCAAAGCTTCCCTGCATTTTCTCCATCTCCTGTCCCAGTGCTGCCGCATCTGTCGTCAGCGCGGAGGCTGCCGACGTGACAGAAGACATACTGTCTGCATCCGGCATGGATACCTCTGCCAGGGAGGCATTGATGGTCTGGATCCCGCTGTTCAGCTGATCTACGCCGCCAGTGTAGGCCGTCATTGCTGTCTGGAATGTCTGTATTCCAGACAGCAGCGTTCCCGTTCCGGCAACAAGCTTATCTGAGGCATCCCCCAGTTCATCCATGCTGTCCATCATCTGATCGATGTCATCAAAATCCGTGCTGTCCATCTCGCCAAACCCGACGGGTGACGCCACGCTGGCGGTGAAATCCAGTTCAAACTCAGCTGCATCCGCCGTGATCTCCACGAATCCCGGCAGATCTATGTCCTTCGTTGCATCCAGATTTCCCAGAAGCAGGCTCTCATAGAGTCCCGGAAATGCCATTCCCACCGCAATGCTCTGGTCATCATCCTCCATAACTTTTCCATTAGACACGGACACATTTGAAAATGTATCTGTCGGCAGCATCACCGCCGAGATTACCAGAAACGGAGCCTTAACCGTCACCTGCTGTCCGTCTGCCTCCACCGTCTTCGACACCAGGTTCTCATAGTCGAACCGGATTTTGACCTTCCCGGATTTTCCTGCAATCTCCTCCGGTGTCATCTGCTTTCCCTCCAGATAATAGCTCACCTTCACAGCGACTGGTGCATCCGCATTGGTATCTTCCTCTTTCAGGTTCCCTTCTGCATCTGCATTCAGATAGATCATACCAGAATCCCCGTCCGTCTTTCCCGTGGTCTCCGACACTGCCTTCTCCGCTGTCTTCGCGACCGCCTTCTCCGTTGTTTTCCCGGCAGCTGTTACCTCTTTTGTATCTGCTGTCACACCGGCATCTGCGGTATTCTTTACATCCGCAGTGTCTGCCGCCTGAACGGTCACCGCATTTTCTGCAGTCCGGGATGTGTAATCCCGGATTCCCGCATATGCAGCCGTGCACACGACAAGTGCACCACACACAACTCCTATCGGAATATTTTTATTGTTCTTCATTTCCCCGTCTCCTTCCACCCGCACCAAGTCCACACTTTCACGTGTGTCTATTCCATCTGTACTCACCGTTTATTCTATTTCAAGACTCACTCGCGAGTCTTGGTGCGAGATTCGGTCAGCTTTCCTGACCTCTTCTTCGAATCTCTGCACATTTACTCCACGTTTTTCAAAGCCTCATCCATCGGCACCCGACGGATCTTGCGCACCTCCAGTACCGCCACCACAGCGTAAGCCACGATTCCCAGCCCAAACATCTTCACAAATACCGCCCTGTTTATGTAGAACTCAATCCATCCGCTGATGCTCTCCATCATCATTACCCGGTAGATGACCTTTATCAATTCGTAATCAATCGCCATGCTCAGCAGGAGAAAAATCACCACCATGATCGAAGTCGACAGGATATAAAGCCGGCAAATCTCGCCATTCCCGTACCCCAGGATCTTTACCATGGAAATCGACTGCCCGTTCTTCTCAATCACAATCTTGGACAGCAGATAGATCAGCACCAGAAAAATTAAAATGGCGAATCCATCCACCAGATACATCATGCTCCCCATGGAGACATCCAGCTGGCGCGACACCTTAGTCAGTGCATCCAGGTCTACTACGGAACCAATGTATTTCTCATTGATATCCGTAATCTCAGTATCGGAAAAATATCCGCTGAAATAATCGTCATCCAGATCAAACGTCTTATTTAACCGCTGCTGATTCATAAACAGAGACAACGATCCCATATAATCGTAGACACCCGTAATGGTAAATGTATATTCACCGCCCTTGTACTTTTCCTTAAGCGTGATCTTGTCTCCGGCACCCAGCCGGTATTTATCTGCATATCCCTTGGAAATATACACCTGGGAGCCGCTCACATCCAGCGGGATATAATGGCTGCCGTCCTCGATTCCGTACAGCAGTATTTCCTCACTGTCGCACGGTCCGTCGGTCGTGTCCAGAGAATAGACACTGAACTTTTCCGCATCCTTATTGTCCGTCTCCACCGACTTGGAAAATTCCAGCATGGAAAGCATACTTCTCAGCTTGCTGTCATCGCTCATGATACTGACCGGAACGCTCAGCATATACTGGTAAGAGCTGAGCATATTCTGCTCAACCTCCTCCTGGTAGTGATCCAGCACTACCGGCAGCGCCAGCCCGAAGAGCAGCAGCAGATTTGCAAATGTGATTCCAACCAGCAGTATGGCATAATTGCTCATGTTCTGGAGGATGATCCGCATCCGGAATCTGGCAAAAAACGGGCATCGCACACTCAGTCTGACCGCATGTTTTTGTTTTCTTCTGCTCAAATCCCGCCGGATAAATTTGAGTGGCGAAAGCTTCATCTTGTAATTCAGTATCAGCAGGTTGATCAAAAGCATCATGAAAAATGGGACAACCGTAGTTTTCAGAAACGCCTCGCCGCTCCAGATCGTCTCATATTTTGTCAGGCTGTAGCTTCCGTAATACATCCCGCAGACCACATTTTTCATCATCGTGTAGCCCAGCACATTTCCCAGCAGGGCACCGGTCGCAGTGACGATCAGAGGCAGCGACAGGTAATGGCGCACCAACTCCGCTCTGGTGTAACCGGACGCCCGCAGCGTCCCGATGGTGTTGGCCTCCTTCGAGATGGTGTTGCTGATCGTGATTCCGAACACGAACGCCAGAATCCCGATAATCATGTAGAGCAGCACCGTCATCATCGCCTTGTCACTTCCCATGTCCTCCCCGGTGAATTTGATGGCCTGATTCTGATACTGCGGGACAAAGCTCTCCAGCGTCACGGTCTTTCCCATGGCCTTCATCAGATCTTCCGCCCGGTTATTCTCCTCCTGCTCATCCGCGGGCTTTGCGTCATAGGTCCAGGCATACCGATACCGCAGTGTCTTTCTGCTAAATGTATTAAACTCGTCATCCGTCACCACCGCCACACCAAACTTTACCGCGTCAAACATAGTGTCATTGTTGTTGGAAAACAGACAGCTGTAGTCGGACAGCGCCACAAGGCCGGTCACCTTCCACTCTCTGTCATCGCTCTTTAAGGTGTCGCCTACCTCGATCTCGTTGTTTTCCGCATACATGCGGTCGACCGCGATCTCGCCGGTCTTTTTGGGAAATTCCCCCTCCATCAGGCACACGCGATCCACATCCTCCCGGTTCCGGTAAATGCGGAGTGTGCTGTTGTTTGTCAGAGCCTCTTCTTTAAAGTAATTTTCATAGACTGTAATGCCATTTTCTTCGATGGCAGACTTCTCCTCCGCTGTCATCTCGGATTTGACATCAAAATATCCGTCTTCTATATTATATTTTTCAAAGCTTTCGTCGTAGATGGTCCGCATGCTGCCGTCCGCTACCAGAAACCCGGATACAAATCCAATGGTGGCGACAAGCAGCAAAAAAATCACAGCATACTTTCCCGCCTCGTCTCTGAGCTCCCGCAAGAGCCTTTTGCGTAAAGGATTCTTCATGATCCGCTCCTCCTACCAGTCCAGCTCTTGTGCCGGAATCTTGTCTTCGTTGTGATAGTTTTTCCGAATCATTCCATCTTTCAGATGCACTACCTGATCCGCCATGTGCTTGATCGCATCGTTGTGCGTGACCATGACAATGGTGTTGCCATACTTCTGGTTGACCGTCTCGATCAGCTTCAGAATCTCCTTGGAAGTATTGTAATCCAGCGCCCCCGTGGGCCGCATCTGGAAGGATGAGGAGCTGCGCAGGGTTGCTGATGTCTGCAGGCGAAACGGTGTGATTATATTTGCAGATGAGATCCACGGTGATCTGACTCGCAGAGGACAGGAATTTCATCCGATTCTGACACTGGCCGATCCGGAAAATATTATTGCGGCCACAGCAGTCAATAAGACCTTTAATCTGGCGGGGCTTCACGCGACCAATCTGGTGATTCAGAATCCAGAACTGCGAAAGCGGATCGAATTGTCACTGCCCTTTATTCTTCCGTCTCCATTTACCATCGCGGCTACGATTGCCGCCTATGATGAGGGCGAGGAGTGGCTGGAGCAGCTGATTGATTATCTGGACGGAAATATTGATTTTGTAATAGAGTCTCTGAGAGAGAAGATGCCGAAGGCGAAGTGCCGGAGACCGGAGGGGACGTATATTCTGTGGATCGATCTGCGGGATTACGAGATGACGCCGGAGGAGATACATCACCGCATTTATGACGAAGCCGGAGTGATACTGGAGGGCGGGGAGATGTTCTGCGAAAATCTGGGAAAAGGATTTGAGCGGATCTGTGTTCCGTCACCGCGCTCGGTGCTGAAGGAGGCCATTGACCGGATGGCTGCGGCGATGAACCGATAGGCGGCGGATGAACCGATACGCTGCGGCGAAGGAACCGGTAGCTTGTGGCGGATAGATAGGCAGTCTGCGGCGGCTAGATGGGCAGGCTGCAGGGATGAGCGCGGAAATTATGACTGTATAAAGAGATAAGGACAAAGAAAAATGAAGCAGAAAAATAAAAATCTGGGAGCGCGGGTCGTCATGTCATTAGTAGGGCTGATACTCTGTGGAGTGGGCGTCTCGCTGTTTCTCTACACGGGAATGGGCGTAGACCCTGCCAGCGTGTTCGAGCTGGGAATCGGAAATGTGACAGGCATATCCTACGGAAGTGCGGCAGCGCTCCTGAATGTGGTGATATTGTTTATTGTATTTCTTGTGGATCGCCGTTACATCAATATTTCCTCGTTCCTTGCAATTTTCGGGATTGGATACACGGCAGATTTCGTGCGGAGTATACTGGACATCTGCATCAGGCGGGAGCCAGTGCTGATCGTGAAACTTCTGATGCTTGTGGCAGGTCTGTTTATCATGGCAGTGGGAATCGCGGTGTACATTTTCGCGGATCTCGGTGTCGGGGCAATCGATCTGGTGTCGGAGATCATCAGTGACAAATCCGGGTTTGCGTACCAGAAGGTGCGGGTGATCGGTGATGTCAGTTTTGTGGTGATCGGTTATGTACTCGGAGGAACGGTGGGAGTCGGAACTGTGCTGGCGGCATTTATGACAGGACCGGCGGTGCAGCTGGTGCGGCCGGGAGTGTATAGGCTGCTGAAGAGATTTGTAGAATAGAAGAGCAAAAAAGGAGGAGGCAGACTATGAAAAAGATAATTCTGGACATTGATTCGGCGGGGGATGACATCCTGGCATTGTTGTATGCGGCACTGAATGAAGAGGCAGAACTGCTGGGGGTCACCACGGTGCTGGGAGCCAGCGGCAGCCTGCAGCAGGCAACCTGGGTAGCCTTGAATACGGTTGCGCTGACAGGGAAAAACATTCCGGTATATGCGGGGGCTGGGGAGCCCATCGGAGTCAGCCAGAGCGATGGCGACCCGGTGAACTTTGACGAAGAACTGCGGTGGAAGTTCGGTGAGCGGCTGGATAAGTTCAACGAACCGGCAGAGAAACCAGATCAGAAGCCGGAGAATATACACGCCGTGGATTATATCATCGACATGTGCCGCCGTTTCCCGGATGAGATCACGCTGGTGACGACAGGCCCTCTGACCAACATTGCGCTGGCACTGGAAAAGGCGCCGGAGATCGCGGCGCTTGCGAAAGAAATTTATGTGCTGGGAGGATGCTTTTCCATTCATGGAAACATCACGCCGGTGGTGGAGTACAATATATTTGCGGACCCGGAAGCGGCAAAGGCTGTGTTCCACTCCGCGTTTGACATTACCCTGATACCGTTGGATGTGTGCGAGAACAACCGCTATGCGGACGGGATGATGACGAGAGACCATCTGGCGGATATGCGGCACGGTGGAGGCGGGAACGTGGCAGATTATATCATTGAAAAATTTCCAATATATATAGACATCTGGCGGGAATATTTTCAACTGGGAGGTTTCCCCATGGACGATGTGATCACGGTGGCGGCAGCCATTGACGAGACCTACTGCACCTACACAGACAAAGTATTTGTGGATGTAGAGACAAGCGGGACGCTGACGCGTGGGCAGACCATCGCATTTACGGGAATGCAGATTAATAAATACGCGATGAGAGAACATAAGAACTGCAGGATTGCAAGGACGCTGAACGGCAAGCCGTTTATGGATAATTTTGTGGAAACGATTATAAAGAAAAAATAGCGTGGGCAGGGCAATTGAGCAATTGGGGACGTAGCAAAGTGTCACTTTGCTACGTCCCCAGTTATTTTTTTAACAAACTATAGTTTCTGCTCCTTTTTATAATGCATGAAATGCGGGGACCATATTCTGATAAGTGCACAGCGAGGTGAATCCCAGAGTTTTCAGCTCATCCATTGTCTCCCGGATATAAGCTGCGAGATGCGACGGCTCATGTGTATCACTTCCGATGGTCACGATAGTGCCTCCAAGTTCCCGATACAGCCTCAAAATTTCACGCGACGGCGTCAGATCGCTCAGTCCGTAACGGTGGCAGGAGGTGTTGACCTCGATACCTTTTCCGTCGGCGATGACCTGCTTGAGAATTTCGATGACAAGGTCCGCCACTTTCTCAAACGGATAAATACCCGCCTGGTCGTAACGCGTAATCATATCCAGATGTCCGAGTACACTGTAATCCTTATACCGGCGGATCACCTGAAGAATCTCTTCGTAATATGTCCGGTTATACTCTTCCTGAGTCTTGCCATTTTGAAAATCCTGATTCCAAAACTCTTTGTCCTCCACCTGATGACAGGAAAGAATGATAAAATCAAAAGGGTAAGAAGAAAAAAGTTTCCGGTATTCGGGGATCGTGTGCACCTGCATTCCAAACTCCATTCCCTCGCGGATAACAATTTTTTCGGCATATTTTTTCTGCAGCATTTGAATCTGGGCATGGTATGCGGGATAGTTCACGTTCATGACGGGGAGCGCGGCCCTTTCCTCCGGGTGATAAATGTCCGAGGATCCGGTCCAGTCATCTTTGACCCCGTAATCCACGTGGTCTGTGAGGCAAATTTCCTGAAGCCCTTTGGAAATGGCATCGAGGACCAGCTGCTCCATGGGATAATCGGAATCGTCACTGTAATAGGTGTGTAAATGATAATCTGCGTACATAAAAAAGTTCCTTTCTACTACAATGTATTTATGGTTAATATCCCTTACAACCAGTAAGGAATTATCCATCTTGTTACTTAAGCTGTTAGAATGTAGGTAGCAATGGTATATCGGCTTCCTTTCTTGGACTTCGCGTCCGTAAATAAGACTGATAACCAGCTCCTCATTCGCAGCATTCGTTTTATGCAGGTTGAACTGCCTTTATTGGTTCGTTCGTGTCATCCCACAGTAGATTGAATAGGTAATGAGTAAAACTGGTACTTATCCATTGTAATTAATCTTAAGGAGTAACAAATATATGAACGCAGTAGGTATCGATGTTTCTAAAGGTAAAAGTATGGTTGCAATTCTCCGCCCTTATGGAGAAATTATTTCCACACCGTTTGAAATCAAGCACACTTCCAGTGATATCAATGCACTTGTAGAACAAATCAAGTCTGTTGAAGGTGAATCGCGCATCGTGATGGAACATACGGGACGTTACTATGAAGTCCTTGCTCATCAGTTAGCACAAGCAAATCTTTTTGTCAGTGCTGTTAACCCCAAGTTGATTAAGGACTTTGATAATGATTCACTTCGCAAAGTAAAATCTGACAAAGCAGATGCTGTTAAGATTGCCCGTTATGCTCTTGACAAATGGCAAAACCTTAAACAGTATAGTGTCATGGATGAATTACGCAATCAGCTAAAAACCATGAACCGTCAGTTTGGCTTTTATATGAAGCACAAGACGGCTATGAAGAATAATCTTATCGGCATCCTTGACCAGACCTACCCTGGTGTTAACACCTACTTTGATAGTCCTGCACGTAGTGATGGCAGTCAGAAATGGGTTGATTTTGCATCTACTTACTGGCACGTTGACTGTGTTCGTAAAATGTCATTAATTGCATTTACTGACCATTATCAGAAATGGTGCAAACGAAACAAGTACAACTTCAGCCAAGCCAAAGCTGAGGAAATTTATGGAACTGCTAAGGAGCTTGTTCCTGTACTTCCAAAGGATGAAGTAACTAAGCTTATTATCAAACAAGCTGTCGACCAGCTTAACAGTGCATCAGCAACAGTGGAAAGTCTTCGCTCTCTTATGAATGAAACTGCAGCTAAACTTCCAGAATACCCAATCGTTATGGAGATGAAAGGTGTTGGTCCGTCACTGGGCCCGCAGCTTATCGCCGAAATCGGTGATGTGACTCGCTTTCATAGTAAAGGTGCATTAACTGCATTTGCTGGCGTTGATCCCGGTGTAAATGAATCTGGAACCTATGCACAGAAAAGTGTTCCAACCTCAAAAAGAGGTTCTGCAGACCTGCGAAAAACTCTTTTTCAGGTAATGGATGCCCTTATCAAAACCATGCCTCAGGATGACCCTGTTTATATGTTTCTTGATAAGAAGCGTGCTCAGGGGAAGCCCTACTATGTCTACATGACAGCTGGTGCGAATAAATTTCTTCGCATCTACTATGGTCGAGTGAACGAATATCTTTCAACTCTTCCAGAATCAAACTAATCCAAAACTCTCATTTTTTGACCAGCACGATGTGGTGGTCTTATTTTGATGCCTACTTTTCAACCTGTATAAAATTTTCAATGTTCTTTCAATTTAGCCTTGACTTTTTATTTGCAGGCTT
>NZ_FQZY01000066.1 GCF_900142165.1 Hespellia stercorisuis DSM 15480 | reverse complement strand
CCAAAGAAGATATGTCCTTTCGAAAATATCTGTGTCGCGGAACTGTGAATGTCCTTGCGGAAAGTACCATGATCGCAATTGCTCATAACATCAATAAACTTCACAGAAAAATACAATCCGGTAAAATAGGACAGCATTTATTTGAACTTAAAACAGCATGATTTTTGAACTATCAAAATTCAAAACAACCTTTTCATAGAAGGTCTGGTTCAAGTACGCCCAAAAATCAATATGAATCAGAAATGGAATAAAAAGGACATTTCTGTAGGAAAAAAAGAGCTGCGCACCGCTGAATTTAATCAGCTAGTGCGACAGCCCCCACTTTTATGCAGTCTGGGCTATCAGAGTGTAATGCGCGCAGGGGCGGGAACACTGGGCGAAACCACACGATTATATCAGCCTGTGTATTGCCTCATATATCTTCCGGGCAATATACGGATTGTTCATGGTATAAAGATGAATCCCGTCTACCCCGTGTGCAATCAGATCAACAATCTGATTTACGGCATACGCGATCCCTGCATCGCGCATGGCAATCGGATCATCCCCGTAACGATCCATCATCGTAACAAACTTTTTCGGTACATTCACGCCGCAGAGAGTGGCCATTCTCTCTATCTGTTTTTTATTGGTCACAGGCATGATTCCCGCCTCAATGGGAACGTTGATCCCTGCAAGCTGACATCGTTCTGAGAAGGAGTAAAAATCTTCGTTTCGGAAAAACAGCTGTGTGATCAGCTGATCTACCCCGGCGTCAACCTTAATCTTTAAATTCTGAATATCCTCCACCCTGCTCTTCGCCTCAATGTGTCCCTCCGGATAGCAGGCAGCGATAATATTAAAGTCTCCGTGTGACTTGATAAAGGCAATCAAATCAGACGCATACTTAAAATCTCCCGGCGCATACCCTTCGCTCGGAATATCTCCGCGTAGGGCCAGAATATTTTCCACACCGTTCTTTTTCAGTTCCACAAGTGCCTCTTCTATCTCCTCTTTTGTCGAGCTGATACAAGAAAGGTGTGCCACGCTTTCTACACCATACTCCTTGATCATTGAGGCCAGACGAAAGGTTTTGTGCGCATTTCCGCCACCACCGGCACCGTAAGTGACGCTGATAAAATCAGGGTTCAGCATCTGTAATTCGTCCAGTGTCTCATAGATTTTGTTAATAGAAGATGTTGCCTTGGGCGGAAACACCTCGTAAGACAATACCGTCTTTTTTCCAAACAAATCAACAGTTTTCATTTCTCAATTCCTTTGCTGCCGCCACAAGATTTTCGAGACTTGCGGTTGTCTCAGCAGTTCCTCTCGTTTTCAATCCACAGTCCGGATTCACCCAAAGCTTTTCCGGACTGATTTTTTTAAGCATTTTATCCAATGCGCTTTTAATTTCCTGTATAGACGGCACCCTCGGTGAATGAATATCATACACGCCCGGGCCCACCTCGGTTTTAAAATCATTCTCTTTCAGGGCATCCAGTATCAGCAGATCAGAACGGGACGCCTCAAAAGTAATGACATCGGCATCCATATCATCAATTGCCTGGATAATGTCCGTGAACTCGCTGTAGCACATATGCGTATGAATCTGTGTTTCCGCCTTTACGCCGCTGTGAACCAGACGGAATGCGGGTATAGCCCAGTCCAGATACTCACTATACCAGTCACTTTTTCTCAACGGCAGTTTTTCGCGGAGTGCCGCCTCGTCCACCTGAATGATCCCGATACCATTCGCCTCCAGATCAAGCACCTCGTCACGGATTGCCAGAGCAATCTGGCAGGTACTCTCTTTCAGGGAGATATCCTCACGTGGGAAAGACCAGTTCAGGATGGTCACAGGACCTGTGAGCATTCCCTTCATCGGCTTTTCGGTGAGGCTTTGTGCATAAGTCGACCACTCCACCGTCATCGGTTTGATTCTGGATACATCGCCCCAGATCAGCGGAGGCTTCACGCAGCGCGTACCATAGGACTGCACCCACCCCTTCTCTGTAAACAAATAGCCGTTCAACTGTTCCCCGAAGTACTCCACCATGTCATTCCGCTCGTACTCTCCGTGGACGAGCACATCCAAACCAATTTCTTCCTGCTGTTCCACACACGCGGCAATCTTCTGCCGATTAAATGCGATATACTGCGCCTCCGTAATCTCACCTTTTCTAAAGGCAGTACGATTTGCCTTTACATCAGCAGTCTGCGGGAATGATCCGATGGTCGTTGTCGGAAACGGCGGCAGATGAAACCATTCCTTCTGAATCGCCTCTCTGGTTGAAAACTCAGGAAGTCTTACAAAATCATTCTCGTCGATTTTTGCCACCCGCTCCTGAACCTCAGCATCTCTGCAATCCGGTCTGTCCACAAAAAGCGCGGCATTTTCCTGAAGGACACCGGCCCCGGTCCAATCACACTCCGACAACATTTTTAATGCCGCAAGCTCTGTGAGTTTTTCCTCTGCAAATGCAAAATGTGCTGTATACTTTTCAGGCAGTTTTGTTTCATTTTTCAGCGTATAAGGCACATGAAGCAGTGAGCACGAAGTACCGATCACTGTGTCAATCTCTTTTTTCTTCAGTTCCTCCAATATGCTGAGTGTCTTTTTGTAATTATTTTTCCAGATATTTTTTCCGTTTACGACACCGGCAAAAAGCAGCCTGCCTTCTGGAAAACCATTTTCCGTCACAAGATCCAGCGTCTTCCTCCCCTCCACGAAATCGAGGCCCACACCATCAAAATCAAGCGCAAGAATGTTACGGTAACAGTCGCGCACGTCTCCAAAGTAAGTCTGAAGCAGGATTTTCACTTCATTTTTAGAAGAAAGAATCCCGCTGTACAGTTTCTCGAAAAGGGAAATATCTTCCGCACTCAAATCGTGTACCAGATAAGGTTCGTCAAACTGAACCCACTCCGCACCAAGATTGTTGAACCGTGCCAGCAGCTCCGAATATGCCCCGATTACCGCTTCTGTATAATCTTCTGCCGTTTTGCTGCCAACATAGCGAAGCAGCTTCAAGAACGTAAACGCACCAACCACCACCGGTTTCGTCTGAATCCCCAGTTCCTTTGCCTCCTCGTACTCATCAAACGGTTTTGTGCCAGCCAACTTTAATTCGATATTATCATCAATTTCCGGCACCATATAATGATAGTTCGTATTAAACCACTTTTTCATCGCAAACGCTTTCACATCCCCCGCTTCTCCCTGATATCCTCTTGCCATTGCAAAATAGGTATCAGACGCAGATACGCCCAAAGCCACATACCGCTCCGGAATAATATTGAATAAAACTGCTGTATCCAGCATGTTGTCATATAGTGAAAAGTCGTTTGACGGAATAAAGTCCACACCGGAATCCTTTTGGATATTCCACTGCTTTTTCCGGATCTCCCTGGCTGTATTCTGCAGCTCATCCGCGGATATCTCCGCTCTGAAATATTTCTCAGTGGCAAACTTAAGCTCTCTCAATGCACCGACTCTGGGATAACCAATAATTGAAGTACGCATAATTTTATCTCCTTATAATTCATTTATATTTGTGCAAAACCGAAGACTTTTTACTCTTTGCTCCAGTCCGCCTTGTATGGAACATGTTTCTTTCACACAGTCTAACACCGAAGGCCTGATATAGGATAATACTTATTCTTTTCGTCTCACCATAGTTTCAGGCTATAGCAAAATGTGTATATGCAAATTACCGCGCACATGCTATAATATTTATATATTTTAGGCTTTTACTGACATAATTTCAGACATTTTTACTATATTTTACAGACAAGAGGGATTTTTATGGATAAAGTTTTTACTGTCGGCGTTTTAGTCGGAAACGCCAACTCCCCGCACACCTTAGATTTGATGCAGGGTATTTACCGAGCTTCTAAAAAGCTGAATGTTAACCTGCTGTTTTTTCTCGGAATCCACAGCAGATATTACTATCGTTCCTATTTTGGGGAGAATCCAACGGATGATTATGATTACCAGTTCAATATCGTGTATGATTATGCACGGCTCGGCAGGGTAGATGCACTGATCATCTCCTACGGCAGCCTATGCATTTTTCTGGAAGAAAATAATAAAACAGCGTTTTTGAACAAATTTTCAGGCATCCCCTATGTTCTTCTGGAGGAGCCGGACGAGACAATGACCGGAAGTTCCATTATTTCCGACAACTATCACGGCATATTCCAGTTGGTTGAACACCTGGTGAGGGATCACGGTTATCGGGATTTCACCTATCTTTCCGGACCCGCGGACAATACCGATGCCATCGAGCGCAAGAGAGGTTTCCTGGATGTTCTTGCAAAATACGATATTCCTTTTGATGAATCCCGCATCGCATACGGGGATTTTTCCTCATGCGTGGTTCCTCAGATCAATCGCCTTCTGGATCAGTTTCCACATATGCAGGCGATGGTGTGTGCGAACGACGTCATGGCTCACGCAGTCTACCGTGAGTGTGAGAAGCGCAGAATCGTCGTCGGACGGGATCTTGCCGTCACCGGCTACGATGACTGGACGGCATCTCAATCTCTGAATCCGCCGCTCACTACTGTCTTACAGGATGCTTGTGATATGGGCTATATGGCACTGATCGGTGCCTTGGAATTGTGCCGCAAAAAGCCGCCCCACTCTGTCATCGTCCCCGCGGAAGTCAAATTCAGAAATTCCTGCGGCTGCAACACCCCGCTGAGAAAATGTGCCACCCTCTCCGATGTAGACCGGTTTACCGATATGATTTTCGGATTCGATTTCAATCAGGATGTAAAACTCCGTTCCGCCAGAGAACTCCGTGCTCTTTTGCAGTACGATTTCGCAGACCGTTCCTGCTGGGACCCGTTTTTGATTCAGCTAAAGCATTTTCTGGACAGTGATCTGATTTCCTATATTCCATCCACCATGCTTTCGGATGCTTTTTGCAGCTACCTCAACGCCCTCTCTGCCACCTCCGATGCAGAGACGCTGTCCCTTCTCAAAGAAGAGATACAGAGCACCATACTGTCACACGCCCTGCAGAAAAGCAGTCAGAAATACAACGTTTTTCAAAACGAGACATGGTTCCTGCCTCTGATTTCCCGGGACATGATGAATCATATCGAAAATGAAAAGGATTTCTTTCACTCTGCCATGGCCAAGCTTCCGGCTCTCCATTGCAAAAGTTCCTATCTCTACCTGTTTGAAGAACCTATCGTGCACAAAAAACAGGAGCCCTGGACCTGTCCGCAGAAAATGTATCTGGCTGCTTTTCACATCGGCGATCAGATCACCTCTTTTGAAGAAGATGAGCGCCCCGTACTCTCGACACAAAACGGTATCGGTTCGTTTCACCGCGGTGATACGCCCTTTGCACTCAGTATATTCTGCCTGTTTTCAGGTGAAGAGCAGTTCGGAATCCTGATTGCGGAAATCGAACCTCCCTCTCTGGCCCTGACGCACTTAATCAGTATGCAGATTGGAAATGCCTTGAAATTCCGCGCGCTCTCAAGGGAACAAAAGAACACACAGAACAACCTGGAAAAACTGGTACGGGAAATCCGCGAGAAGAACGAACTGCTGAATTATATTTCCGAATACGACACACTGACGCACTGTCTGAACCGCCGCGGTTTTCTCGAGAGTGCCATGAATCTGAACAAAGAACATTCCGGCGAAAATGCTGTATTAGTCTTTGCGGACGTAGATCATCTAAAAGAGATCAACGACTGTTTTGGTCATAAGGAAGGGGATTTCACCATTCATTTTGCGGCAAAAGCGCTCAGAACAGCTTTGAAGGACTGCGGCATCGTGGGCCGCATCGGCGGTGATGAATTTGTGGCAATGATTTATCCATGCGAAGAGCATACCGCAGCGGAAATCATTGGCGGAATCCAGGCCGCATGCGAGGACTTTAATCAGACCTCCGAAAAAGATTACTATATCGGGCTGTCCATGGGGCAGCACCAGTTTGTATGCAGCCAGGACATCTCTATTTCCGAGGTTCTGGGGAAGGCGGATGAGGCTTTGTATGCCCAGAAGGTAAGGCGGAGAAGTACAATACGAAAAGAAACAGAGTAACGTTAAAATTACTCTGTTTCTTTTCGTCAGGGTCGGTAATTGATTTTATTCTTTTTATCGTTTATTCCCCAAAGAAAAAGAAGTCCATTTCCACTTTTTATCGTCTCAATCTAGCATTAGTTTCTCCCTAGTCTTTTTAAATGCTTCGCCTGCGCTTTGTGTCCTTCCAGAAATTGCACTTTCGTATCCTTTTTGCAATTTATTCAATTATGCTCCAGCATAATTGCTGCGAGCGGCTGTTATAGAAATCTGCTTTAAATACATATGATTTGGGCAACAATTAAATCCAGAAAAGTCAGAATGACAGCAACTTCCAAAAATGATATAATGGTTTTAACAAATTTGAAACTGTAGGAGAAAAACTAATGAATATTGAAATGAGTATCAAGATTCGAAAATATAATAAAGACGATTTAGAAGAAATGATTAAAATATGGAATGCAGTTGTTGATGATGGGATTGCATTTCCACAAGAGGATTTTCTGACAGATACAACAGGAGCGTTGTTTTTTGAGAGTCAAACTTACTGTGGTGTAGCCGAGAATACTGAGAACGGGAAAATATGTGGCTTATACATCTTACATCCAAACAATGTGGGCAGATGCGGACATATTTGCAATGCAAGCTACGCAGTTGACAAAGAATCCAGAGGGTTACATATTGGGGAAAAACTTGTGAATGACTGTTTGCTGCAAGGGAAAAATTATGATTTTCGAGTACTGCAATTTAATGCGGTTGTTGAATCAAATACTCATGCAAGACATTTATATGAAAGGTTAGGTTTTGTCCAGCTCGGTGTTATACCCAATGGATTTCGTATGAAAGATGGACACTATGAAAATATATGCCCTTATTATTACGAATTATAAAAGAGCATGTTCCGCTTTGATAAGATGTTGGCAAATTTGTCAAGTTATAATAGCTGGAGAAAAACGTCAACCAATACAGATGCAGCGCATCTATGATGAAGAAATCACAGAGCCGGCAAGCTATTGATCAGCTGCCGGCTCTTGTTGTTTTTCTTTTTATATAGTCTCTGCCGCTTCCACGACAATCCCAGCTTTTTTCCCACTGGTTTTTTTCTCTTCCGTTTTCACCGGCATTTTCTTAAACACGCCAACAATCATAACCACTGCGACGACGATCGATACCACGTCTGCGATCGGTGCAGAATACAGCGCACCTGTCACTCCCATAAATCTCGGAAGCAGGATGATCAACGGCACACTCAGTACAAAATCACGGAGCAGAGACAGCCCAAGTGCATGAACCGGCTTGCCCAGAGACTGTAAAAAGATACTGGTTGCTTTCTGGACACAGCACAATATCATTGTACACAGGTAAATACGGAATGACAGAACTGCAAATTCATTGTAGAGTCCATCTTCACTTCCAAAGATACTTGTAATCTGGAGTGGAAATACCTCAAAGAGAAATGTAGCGACAAGTCCGACCACGATCTCTGCTTTCACCATAGCTGCATAGATTTTTTTCACACGCCCAAACTCTCCCGCTCCATAGTTGTATCCCACGATAGGCTGTGAGCCTGCCGCAATTCCGACCACAACTGCGATCACGATCTGGAACACCTTCATCACAATTCCCACAACCGTCAGCGGAATGTCCGCACCGTATTCTGACTGGGCACCGTAGGTAACCAATGTGTTATTCATGACTCCCATCACTACAACGATAGAAATCTGGGTCAGAAAGCTGCTGATTCCAAGCGGAACCACTTTTCCAAGCAGCGCTCTGCGAAGTTGAAAGCTTTCTTTTTTCAACGTAAATGATTTACTGTGGAACAGATAATAAACAGCAAGCAGCGCAGTCACAATCTGTCCTGTGATCGTAGCCAGAGCTGCCCCCTTCATTCCCCATCCCAGTACAAAGATGGCAATCGGGTCAAGAATCACGTTGATCACACAACCAACCAGGGTGGACAACATGGCAAATTTCGGATCTCCATCGGCACGAATAATCGAATTCATTCCATTTCCAAAGATAAAAAATGGAATTCCGATGAGGATATAGTCAAAATATTCGCTCGCATAAGCGATGTTGTTTTCGGTTGCCCCGAATGCCACCAGAATATTTCCCTTCGCCACAGCGAATACAGCGGTCATGACCAGACTGATAACGACCATAACAAGCACCGTATTTCCGACGCTCCGGTGAGAGCTTTCGCTGTCCTTTTTCCCCTGACAGATACTTAAGAATGCGGCACATCCATCCCCCAGCATCAGCGCGAGAGACAGTGCAATAATTGTAATTGGAAATACAACATTGGTTGCGCCGTTCCCCAGATATCCTACACCTCTTCCGATGAAGATCTGGTCTACAATGTTATATAATGACGAAACTAAAAGTGACATAATACATGGAATCGAAAACTTCAGCATCAATGTGCTGATTTTCTCCTCCGCAAGATAACGATTCTGATTCATAATAACTCCTTTCTTTTTTGCAAAAAAAGTAGCCGTACATGTAAATTGGCTTTCACATGTACGGCTACCACTCAATCAGCAGTCATTCTATCACATAATATTTTTTTGTGTAATAGGGAAAATTGTTCTAAATTCAGTACAATTTCTAATTCAGCACCCTAACGCAGGTATTTCTTCCTTTCGCCATCATGCGTGAGATTATCATTTATACTTCTAACGCCGTCGTATACGCACCCCAGATTGCCGCCATAAGATTGGCCGGATGATCCGCATCGCCAATCAAGTGTACGTTCTCCGCCTGGATTGCGTGGTACAATTCCTGATTTTCCGTGTATCCGACAGAAACTACAACTGTATCCGCAGGTATTTCTTTTACAATCTTGTGTATTCCCTGCAGTGAAATTGTAATGGCACGCTCATTGATATTCGGAGTGTTGTATGTAGTTTCCAGAACAGATACCTTTCCATCTTCGTACTTCTCAACGGTCGAGTTCTTCATGACCTTGACATCATAATAATCAATAATATCACGAAGCATATCGTAGTTTGCTTTTGCAAGACCTTCTACATTCAGAATCTCCGGGAGCTGCTCTACAATGGTAACTTTACAATTCTTCATTGCAAGATCATACGCGATCTCACATCCGGTCAGCCCGCCGCCAACGATCACCACATTCTGATCATGAATATCCTGATTCATCAGAACATCCACTGCATATCTCACCTGCGGGCTGTCAAAGCCCTGGGTCTTCAGCTTGTTTTCTGTGGCGCCTGTCGCAACAAACACCTCATCGTACTTCGCGGCATCTTCTTTCACAAATTCTGTATTCAACAATACGTTGACCTCGGTGTCTTTCATCTGCTTACGGTACCACTCGATCAGTCTGCGGTCGTGCTCTTTAAATGAGAAGGCCGCCGCAGGAATAAACACGCCGCCAAGCACTCCTGTTTTCTCATACAGATCCACCGCATGTCCCCGGAGAGCACACACACGGGCTGCTTCCATGCCTGCAATTCCACCGCCGACTACCGCAACTTTTTTCTTTTTCTGCGCCGGTGTGATATTGTAATGATTTTCCATTGCACATCTCGGATTCAATGCACAACTGATGTCTTTCGTGCCTCTTGTCGCATAATCAATCTGGAAGATTCTTGCAAGACATCCAAAATGACAGGAAATACATGGGCGGATATCGTCTTCTCTGTCTTCCATCCATTTATTCGCCATGTCCGGATCTGCCAGAAGTGGACGTCCCATCCCCATCATATCAATCTTTCCATCTGCAATTGCCTGGTCTGCCAGCGCCGGGTCATCAAATCTACCTGCGCAGATCACCGGAATAGTGACTGCTTTTCGAAGTTCCGCAACATCCTCGAGATTGCATGCCGCCGGCATATATACTGGTGGATGCGGCCAGTACCACGCATCATACGTTCCATTATCGCAGTCGAGCATATCGTACCCTGCCTCCTGAAGCTTTCTGGCAACAATTTTGCTCTCCTCTATATCTCTTCCGAACTCTTCATAATCCTCGCCCGGAAGTGCGCCGCGGTTGAATCCCTTGGTCTTACTGTACACACTATACCTTACGGATACCGGATAGTCTTCCCCACATGCTTTTTTGATTGCCTGAACGATTTCTGTCGGGAAACGCAGTCTGTTTTCAAGACTTCCGCCATATTCATCTGTACGATGGTTGAACGCTGCAATTGTGAACTGATCCAGCAGATAGCCTTCATGCACCGCATGGATTTCCACGCCATCAATCCCGGCATCCTTCGCAGCCTTCGCTCCGGCTGCAAACATTTCTACGTATTTGTGAATCTCTTCCACCGTCATCTCCCGATTATTCTGCGACGGATCAAATACATTGGGCAATGCAGACGGCGCCGGATCAGCCGGATTGGTGCTGGAGCGCCCTGACAACGCTGAAATCTGAATAAACACCTTCGCGCCATACTTATGACATCCATCTACCAAATACCGCTGATTTTCTACGTAGGTTTCAACATTGTTTACAATTGACGGCAAGTGACCGGGTGGAAGTGGAACAAGACCGGTAATAATCAGGCCGGTGCCTCCTTTTGCCCGCTCGATGTAATAATCAGCGCCATCTTTTGTGTAGCTTCCGTCCTGATTCATAAGTCTCGGTGAGAAAACTCCCATCGGCATCATTGCAATGCGGTTTTTGATTTCTACATTGCCAATTTTGACAGGCGAAAACAAATTTGAATAACTGCTCATACTTCATGACCTCCTTACTAGAATCGATTCACTGAATTGGTTATAGTGAAATTATAATCCTTTGTAAAAGAACTGTCAACAAGAGTCAGTTAATAAATCTAAACCAAAGACAAAAATCTGTTAATTGTCAATTCATCTATGCACTTATTTCTGCAATTGGTGGTAACTGCAAATCATATCCATCTCATCATTCACCGCTGCCATCAAGTCATAGCTCCCTTTTCGCGCCGCCCAATCATAGATGCTTCCACGGACGATACGAAGGATCTGGTCCGTAATCACATCCGGAGTTTTTCCCAGCGGCCCGACCGCCTCAATCTGCTCCAAAAGCATCTTATATAAAAAACGCTTTTTCGAATACAGGTATTCATTTTTCTTTTCCATCTGATTTTTAAACGTAATGCTGGTAAGATGTGGTCCCATATCGATAACCGACTGCACCTGATAACGTACCAGACACAGAATTGCATCTTTTCCATCATTTGGTTTCACCTTGTGATAATGTTCCTGCAATTTCTCGTCAAATGCCAAATATCCATAATCTATAATATCGTCTTTTGATGCGAAATGATAATAGACACCCCCTACCGATATGCCTGCTTCTTTTGCGATATCTGCAACTTTCACAGCATCAAAAGACTGCTCGTCAAATAATTTATAAGCACATTCATAGATTCTCTTCTTTGTTTCCAGTTTTTGTTTTTCACGTTGGTTCATGTTTTACCTGTTTATCCTTCCCTGTACTCCGCTTCACCAATCATACTCTATGTTTTTCCTAAAACATTTCTAGTGCACTGACATGTTCATTTCTGAACTATTCGCGCAGGATATTTGTTCAGCAGCAAGGCGGAAGAAAGAGGCGATGCGGTTGCATCGTCGATTGATGACAACGCAGTCTGCTGGACAAATAGACAAGTGAATTAGTCAGAATATGAATGTGTCAGTACACTAGTTCATTATGCTTTTATTTTATTGTTGAGTCAATAACATTTTTATCATGATGATGCTAGGGTCAAAGTAAAATAGAGTCAAAAAACTAACCCCGGATATTTCTATATCCATCTGAATAGCTAGGATAAGCCTTCTGTTGTTTATTTATCGCTACAATGATATCTGCAAGCCAATACATAGACATTGTCCATGTCTATTTTGTAAACTAATCTGTCTTTATCATTAATTCTTCTGCTCCAAAATCCAGCCAAATTTCCAGATAACGCCTCCGGCTTTCCTACCCCTTCATTTCCATTTCTGCATATATCTTCAAGTAAAGCGTTAATTTTTTTAATGTCTTTCTGTCTTCCGTCTGCCAATAGACATAACCTTTCCACCCATTATCGGTAAACAATTTATTCATCGGCATCCGCCTCATCAAGTCCATGCAAACTTAAATTTCCATTTTCAAGTTGTGATTTTGATTCCATTAACCAATCGTAATTAGCCTTATTTCCCATAACACGAATATTTTCCATTAGATTATTATATGATTCTTCAGACAGCATTACGACATTTTTATTATCTTTTCTAGTTACAATTATTGTCTCGTAATCATCTGTCACTTTATCCATATACGTCTTCATGTTATCTCTAAGATTTGTATAATTTACGGCTAACATAATATCGCCACCCCTTTCCGTACAGTCAAGTGCTTATATTATTCATCTTATATCATTGATAAGAAAATCTATCAAATTCAGATGAATAATTCCATCACGAGACATCATAATTCGATCCATAGTAATTACATATTTGGGATAATTATCATTTATATTGTCATACGCGCCAAACTCTCTTTCAACCACTTTTTCATCACTTAACATATACGCAGCCTGAACATAGAATTTTTCCTGCCCTCTTTTTGCAATAAAATCCACTTCCCCCTTAAATGTTTTTCCAATATAAACTTTATACCCTCTAGCAATCAATTCATTGTAACAAAGCGTTTCAACAATATAATTATACTCATCTTTTATTCTGTTTTTTTTCAAATGAAAGAAGCCCAGATCACATACATATGTCTTTTCCTCATACGCCAACACCTTTTTTCCACGAATATCGTATCTTGAAACCTTGTCACAGATGCAAGCCTCTTCCATATATCTCAAATAATCATAAATGGTTGGAGCCGATACAATTTGCTCTTCTTCATTCATTACATTGGCTATATTATTTCCCGAAATTGTGAGCGAGGAATTTGCAATCACATATTCCAATACTTTTTCGAGTGCAGCCGGTGAAGCAACTTTATTTCGCATGATAATATCTTTCAATACGACAGCATCATAAATATTGGAAAGTAATACTTCCTTACTTTCCTCTTCTGTCTCCTTACATACAATCGGAAATCCGCCCCACCTCATATATTCATCCAAAAGTTGTTCTTTCGCCATCCCATCTTCGTATCCATTTTTCAATTCACAAAATTCCCGAAAGGAAAATGGCATAATGCGAAACGACACCGTTCTACCGCTTAAATGTGTCGCCAGTTCTCCTGACAGTAATTTCGAATTAGAGCCAGTGATAAAAATACTAATATTATGCGTTGAGCGAAACGAATTGATCACTAATTCAAATTCATCCACATTCTGAATCTCATCAATAAACAGATAATACTTGTTATCGTCCGTTATCAGTGCTTCCACATAACGATACAACGCATCTGCATTACTTATTTTTCGAAACTGGTAATCTTCAAAATTAATATAAATGATGTGATCCCCGGCAATTTTATTCTTACTGATTTCAGACATAATCTGCTTCATAAGTGTAGATTTCCCACAGCGTCTGATTCCGGTAATCACTTTTACCATCTCCGAATCATAAAAAGGTCTAATTCGCAAAAGATACTGTTCTCTGATAACCATATATTTTCCCTCCATGTTTTTTATTATCATAACATTTTTGCAAAATAACTTCAATCGTTTTAAACTGATTTAATTCTTTTCTTGCATTATTCTATTCAGTTAACTCAATTTTATTCGTTTCATCATTTATTATCAAAAAAAGCCCCAACCCCTCGTGAGTGAGGAATCAGGACTTCTTAGTGCGGATAACAGGACTTGAACCTGCACGGGTCGCCCCACTAGATCCTAAGTCTTAAATACAAATTATATAGAATACCACTAAGTCCATAGAGTCCCCCTTTATCCACTCTTTTTCCATTATGTCTCACTGAATACTACTAAGTCTATTACCGTTGATGTACAGGTTGATGTACGACTGCTAAAATTCTATATTTTATAACTTTAAATCTTTTAATGAACCCACTACTCTTTTGCTCTCTATTTCTATTTATTACTCGGCCTCTATCAAAATCACAACTACACTCTTTTTGGATTTTGGAACGCGCCCCCTTTTCTATATCTCTTTTTCTTGGTCAGTAATTTATCCTGCATGTCACGCCACGTTCTTCTCACCTGTCATATCCGCTAAAAGTTCAACACATGAAGCACCCATTCGATAGAGATAGACCGAATCAGATAATCGCTCTTCTTCATCTACCTGAGAATGGTTAATTTCCTTGACCATCTGCTGTAATTCCGAAACATCTGGCGATTCCGCTTTCCTTACTATTATCACCTCATAGATTGAACTTGGCAGTATGTACAAATCACTTTGCAAGTATTCGGCATAAATTTTCAAGAGTTCCTGAAAAAATAGGACATCTGCACCACACCCTGTTTTTTCATTTGTAACAATATACATCGGACTATGTGGGTCTAGTTCCATATCCATCTCCAATTTTTGTGATATAACTCCAAGCAAATCCCTCATAGCAAAATCCTCTCTCCGCAAATTGTTCATTCCGGCAGCATGTATTTCTTCCTCTGTCACGCCCCATTGCTCTAACATATCATTGGTTACAACACGAGTCACTCTTCGTGATTTATCCTGATCTAACACAATTTGATAAATTGCTGTCAAATCCAGAATATCCTTGTGTGGAATCTCTGATATATACTCCGCATTCCACTCTTTGTTAATCATTTTTATCACTATTTTATCCTTGATTTGCTCCCATTCGTTTTCCAAATACATGCCTATCTTCTGAGGTTTTTCAACTATAATGCAATAGATATATTGAATTATCTTCTCAATATTTTCATGTGTTTTATAATCTTCATATAGACCGTCCAGATCAATCCTCGGAATAATACATTCTTCCTTTTTAGATATGACCAACACCTCTTTCTGTGCCTGATTGATTTTTTTCACATGCTGAATTTGAATCATTGTTTCCCACCCAATTCTTCTTTTCAGTTCCGCTAACAACACTCTCTTGAACTCATTATATTTCATCATAATATCTTTTCCTTTCATCTACAAATCAATTCTGCTAAAAGTTGAATCCACCACGCCAATCCCATTTGAAAACCTTTATCTATACCAATTCCTGCAGCTGCACTTAGCAATTCTTCCAATCTATCTTCCGATGCTGGATTTGCTCCATTTTCTTCCAATAACTTAGACACTTCATCACTAACTTCTGCTTCTTTCTGTTTACCATATTCTGTTTGCGTATATACCCGATTGTAAATCTCTTTTATCATCTGATTTCTCCTATGCACTGCGCTCTTTATATTCTGTATCCCAGATATCTTTACACTGCACTTCACTCATATCTTCACAGAACTCAGTCTTTATTGTTTCATCTGTCGATAGTGCCTTTCTGAAATCAGTTTTTAGCGGAGCGTATTTTATGGCTTGCTTGATTACCGTCTTCTTTGCCATTCCGATATAATTGCTCTTCCATGGAGAAAACGAAGAATCAAATGCTTTCGAATATTCCTTTGCATAGGCGTCCATATCAGCCTTGCTCATCACCTCAAAGCCGAAACCGCCATTTGTCAATTTGAAAATTCCATAAAACAATTTCACCGCTCCCCTGTTTTGTAATGCAGGTCTATGCACCAACACAGGATTCAAACCAAGCTCATATTCAAATTCATCATTTTCATACACAGCCTGTGCCTGAATAATCTGCATCTGACGATTTCGATAACTCAAATCAATCAAGCCTTTGTATCCAATCTGAAACTGACATTCTAAATTACCTTTGTTTTTGTAAGGAATCAGATATGCCTGTCCCAACGGCGTATTCGGCTCAAGCCCTAATTGTGCAGCATTCATCAGCGCTGTCAGAAAACTAGTCTGTGTACACTCTTTCAACTTTGGTGTAGTATTCAGTGCCGATAATGCCATTCTTGTAAATCGTTCCGGTGTAATCACCTCCGGCAATGCTTTCTTTATTTCGGGTTCCATTGCCTTAATTAAATCTGCAATACTCATGGATTTTGTAAGCTTTTTCTTATCTTCTGTACCTTCGGCTACTTTCTTAGCCAGTTCTTCTTTTATATCTGCCATTGTCATCTCTCCTTATAAATACAGAAAAGACAAGCTACTTACCTGTCTTTTCTGCAAATCAATATATTCAGTTCTTTTATAACTTCCGTTTTTCCCACTTCAGCTTCGATTGCTATGCCGCCTTTATCACCAATCTCCGACTGTTATTTTGTCTTAAGAACTCTTGATACACTTCCGGTTTCTCAACTTTCAACCGCTTTTCATCTAGTCGATTGCTTTGAATATTCTTCCATGTTACCCGATACTGTTCGTTCTCAGCTTCTTCTGCAGTTCCCATGAACACTTTCAGCTTCTGCTCGATAAAGCGTTTCTCTGTATCCATCTTCCCGATTAATTCCTGCAGTTCCTGCCGACGTTTCAGTTTCTCATTAAATCCGGTCAGAGGAATAATCGTAGACTCTGCTCTATTGTAATACTCAGCAATAACACTATCTGCGATCTTCGAGCCGTCCGGACTAGGCATCTTTCGACTTAAAACATGATTTTCCCAGAAATTCTTTTCCACCCTAATTAAATCTGCAATGATTTCCTCATCCCGTTCTATTTTGCAGAATTTAAACTCCCTCCCAAAAATCAAAACAGCTATATACCATGCGTCTGTATTACAAACTGCCATATAGTGATGGCATTGTAACTGATATGACAGCGGGATATTTCCATCCTTCCACTTGTCTGCCATATATGGACTGGCAGTTTTACATTCCAGTCCAGCATTCTCACCAACAATCAACCGATCAACATCAGCGAGCATAAACGGATACTTCTCATGACAGAACATTGCATTTGCTCTGCGAACTTTCTTTCCTGATAATTCTGTAAATCTTCGTGCAACATATTCTTCAAATTCTCGGCCCTGACGCATTGCTTCATTATCAAGATCGTCAATATCATCCGATATTTTTTCCTGATATACTTCCATAGCTGTTCGATACGGATTCAATCCGCATATCGCTCCAGCATCTGAGCCACCGATTCCCCTTTTACGATATTGCAACCATTCCTCTTTCGCCATGCCTAAAGTTGACACTAATTTTTTCATAGATTTCCCGCCTCCATCTTTCTGTATTATTTTATATCGCTTCGTGCTATGCAGCGCAGACCATCTGATAAGCTTTATCAATGAGTGGATTTCCTTCCACCGTTCTCGAAAAGAGATTTTCTCTATAATTTGCAGTTCTCCGAAGTGGTTCTGCATGGGTTGCAAAATCGGAAACAGCGTTGATAAAACGATAAGCGTTGTTTCCTACATCTTGTAAATCTGGGGCATCAAAGTATCTGCTCTTCATATCTTCTCTAAGACGTTTCATATTTTTTACCTGCTGCGGTGTTGAATTATCTTCAAGCGGAAGTAGAACTTCAATGTATTCCAAAACTTGCTTATCTGTCATTTTCTTTGACCGAAGAACTTCAAACTCTTTTCCTAGACACTCCATATATTTCTCTGCCATAAATAGCGTGTCTCTTGCTTCCTGCATCTTCTCCTTAATGTTCCCAATATGATTCATTGTCCATGTACGTCTCGCGGAACTAAGCGCAAGATTCAATGTGTTGTTACACACAACACGAATTGGTGTAAGTGCCACTTTGATTGCTCCTGACCCATCATGTGTGTTGGAAAACAACAGATACGGACTGATATGTTCTCCTGCAATGATGTATTCTCTCGGCATGTGCGCCAACATCCACACTTTTCTGCCACCTTGTAACGATCCTGCAGTTTCATATCGTACACCTTCACCTAATAACTCATCTGTAAATTCAAAAGCCTCCTGATTCTGAATCACCTTGTATCTGTCTGTCACGACACCCAGCATCTTTCTGTCAGAATCCCTGACATTTGCCTTGTACCCTTCAATCAATTCCTCTGTTTCCGTGTAAATAGGTTCCTGTATCACCTTCCAGTTCAATCCGGCCAGAATCAATGCATCCCTTGAAGACGGTGCTTCCATCACTTTCGTTCCAAGTCCGTGCCACGGTGTTTCTCTTACATAAAACATACTTTCTACATTGGCTGCCATAATAGCATCCTCCTTTTCATTTCAATATTTTCAGATTTTGATTTGTTCCTTCTGCTGCTAATCATTATCAAGAATTTCATACAGACTGATTGCAGTACCAATCAGGAACACAGCGATTTTTCCAAGATTCATTTTGTAACACCTCCCTTACTTACAATTCTACGATAGCTTCAAGTACCTTTTTTCCGATGTGCTTAACCGTTACTAAGATTTCCCACCCCAAATCACGCACCTCCTTTCCTTGCTTTATAAAAGAAAAATCGGTGAAGTCTAATATGACCTCACCGATTGATTCTTTACTTCACTTTAATAATATACAATTGTAATTTCTTGATTTTCCTATGATGTATGATAATAACTAGAATTTACATAATCCACTCCATTTGTAATAGTATCAATCTCAGAAATTCCTGAACTTCCTTCAATAGTAATTTCAAATTTTCCAATCTCACTCCACGTCAATGTAAAAATACATCTTCCCCAATCTACTACCGCTGTATTACTACTTGTAATTGTACCCGCCATTCCACCTCCAGTACCTCCTAAAATACCTTGCTGCGCATGGGTACCAATTGCAATATTGATATTCTGTTCATCAATTACATATACATTAATCAATCCTGATTCCGGACTGCTGCCACATTGATATGTTCCATTCATACCAATGAAAGGTTCACTCGTATTACTTGTTCCACTCACTTCATTTTCTACTTTTTTAATTAATTCTACATTCTTTTTTTCAAAATCGTTCAATGTACTGTCAGAATCAAATTGTTCTGCTGGAATTGTTCCATTATACCAAGACTGTGATTTAAAATATTCCGCAATACCAGCATCATTAAACATACGTCCATGACGTGCAAATATCTCATTTCTTCCCAATAACATTTTATCAACATCAACACTTCTAACTTCATCTTCTGATAAATATCTTTTATCGCTATCTGGGAAAATGTATGTTTCCTCTACATATTCTTGAAGTTCTTCCTTAGATAGTTGCATAGCCGTAATTTCTATAATATTCACATCTTCCACGTCTAGTACTATATCGAATCCGGATTTTTCATTGTGATATGCCGTTTGATCATCCATTTTTCCTATTGGTGTATAAGTATCTTTTAATAAGGATTCTGCTTCTTCAATGTTCATTCCTATTTTTACCCCATGAATACTCGGCATATTATCCCCAGTACCTGTCAACTTAATGGTGTCTGCCCTTCCTTCAGTACAACTCACATATACATCTCCATCTAACAGCGTGTATTCTTCTAACTCATCATCTCCTTCAAACCCTATTTTTTTCAATTTTTCTTCCGCCTTATTGTCTCCAAAAACATCTTCTAAATCAATTTCCGAATAATCTTTTACAGCCTCCGCATCTTTTTCAGCCTCCGCATCTTTTTCAGCCTCCGCATCTTTTTCATCTTCTACCACAGTATAGTCCTCTACATAATCATCTGAATTAGTACTCGGGCTAAAATCTTTTCCAAACGGCAACAGTGCAACAACAAAGCACAATATACTACCGCCGATTGCCTTTCCTATTGTTTTTACTAATTCTTTTTGCCTACTGACATTTTTCTTCTTTTTCTGTTCCGCCAAGTATGCTAGATATATCCCAATAATAAGCGATGCTATATTAACACATACAAATATTTTCAAAGCCCATAGCAAGGTGATCTCTAAAGCTGTTCCCTTTGAATTATCAGCAATTGTAGTAGTTAAAAACCATACTATTAATATGACTGCGCCAGAACAAATGGCATTAATATAACTATTAGCTTTTAAAGTCTCCCATTTTTCATTCTCTTTTATTTTAGTTCTGTTGATAAATGCAGCGCACAAACTAACAACTGGTAACAGCAGCAAATATATCCATACTAGATTTCCATCAGTTTCTTCTCCCATAACGGAGAATCCCCTTACCAAATCCAAACCGCTTACTGAAATCACTTCTTGTTCAGCACACGACACCATGTACAATGGACAGAAAAAACAGACTATGGCAATCAATGCAAAAACCTTCAGCAAAAAACGTCCTGTTATTTTTGTTTTTCCAACTGTAAAATCTTCCCTTTCTGATTCTGTACTATCACTTTGCTGAAAACTATGTTTCGCTTCAGCTTTTTCATTCGTAATGTCTTCTCTAGTTTTCAAATTTTCATTTTCCACTTCTAGTTCTAGTTCTTCACTCGCATTTACGTTTCCTTTATTTACTTTTTCTGAAGGATCCACGAGTTCTCCACAATTTGGACATATCTTCCACTCTTCCTTCAATTCTTTTCCACAATTTGTACAGAACATCTTTTTCTCTCCGCTTCCGATTAATGATTTTCTAGTGTTTCAAATTATCTTAATCCTATTTACTTTAAATTCACAGAGCCATTTTCCTATTATAATTCAGCATCAATGTGAGGGCAGACATATTAGCCTCTGTAAAATCTATACTATAAAATTCAGTCTGATTTCCATCAAAATCTTCCACAACTATCCATTCTCAAGTTTTCGTCTTCCCTTTTGATTATTTGTTAACCAAATGATTGACACCAGTGCAATAAAAATCATAATTAAACATATACACTGTGACGGCGAAAGATATTTCACAACAAAGTCACCTCTATTATCCCCTCGTAAAAATTCAAGTAAAAATCTTACACTTCCATACAAAAATAAATATGCTATAAATTTATACTGCAAGGATATAAAATAGATCGTAAATAAAATGAGTAGTAAACAAAAACATTCCAAAAGCTGTATTGGAAATATCTTTTGGCTGCCATAATGATTATATGCGGGAGTTCCTTTCACAAATCTTACCCCCAAAATCAAACTGGTCGGTTTACCATAACAACACCCCGCACACAAACATCCCAACCGTCCAAAACTCTGTGCTAGCACTAAATAAGGTGCCAAAACATTAAGGTGCTTCATCAATAATCCTCTTTTTTCAAATATGCATCTATGAGCCAATACGAAGATTAAAACTCCACCCACAAAACCGCCCAAAAAGGTCATTCCTTGATATTCAACTAACAACTTTAGTGAAATCCCACTGTCCTCAGCAAAAAGAATCTTGTTAAATAAGAAAGCACCTAAAAAACTGCCCGGGATTGCAATTCCTATTGTTGCCAATATACTATCCATCTCGTCTCTTTCTATGCTTTCTTGCTCCTTATGTAGAAAAATACTAATCGATAATACGATGCCTGTAATTATACATACATTAAACATAGGAATTTCGTAACTGTTCAGAACCCCCTTGGGGAACTAATTAATTTTTGTACAAAACAGAGAATTTTTAAAACCTGTTTTGCGATATTATTTCGGTAA
>NZ_FQZY01000048.1 GCF_900142165.1 Hespellia stercorisuis DSM 15480 | reverse complement strand
CCAAAGAAGATATGTCCTTTCGAAAATATCTGTGTCGCGGAACTGTGAATGTCCTTGCGGAAAGTACCATGATCGCAATTGCTCATAACATCAATAAACTTCACAGAAAAATACAATCCGGTAAAATAGGACAGCATTTATTTGAACTTAAAACAGCATGATTTTTGAACTATCAAAATTCAAAACAACCTTTTCATAGAAGGTCTGGTTCAAGTACGCCCAAAAATCAATATGAATCAGAAATGGAATAAAAAGGACATTTCTGTAGGAAAAAAAGAGCTGCGCACCGCTGAATTTAATCAGCTAGTGCGACAGCCCCTTTGCCTGTAAGGGCAAGTCTTCAAATTTCTAGGGTTCCCACCTTGTGTGGCGGTTGCTCTATAATTATTGTAAGGAACGGATCAATTCGATGGTGCTGATTTTGTCTTCTGTCATTTTGACAATGCGCAGACCGAAGTCTGAAAAGTACAGGCATGCTCCGACAGCTATTTCCTGACCGTCTTCCAGAAGTTTTCTGGTGAGCAGCGCACCCAGTGTCTCCTCATTTTCATGGGGGATGTGGATGTGGGTCAGCCGGTTAACGTTTCGAACCTTTTGGCTGGCCCGGAAAATGATGCGTTCGGATTCGTCGAAGGCCACGAACAGAAATTTCCTGGTGGCGAATAGTCCGGCGATTGCGACAACCCCAATTACGTTGTTCCACGCGGAAGAGTGATCGACGATCATCTGTCTTGCGATGGCGAACAGCAGCACCTCGAATACGGTGTGCGGCGTGTGCTGGTACAGCATACGAATCATCTCCACACCGATGATCAGGTTAAAGCAGGTGCTCATCAGACTGTCATAGTCCGGCAGCTGCGGGCTGGAAGCGGTCGGAAAAAATGAAAGGAGCAGTTGACCGACGAGAATAATAATCCCAGCCGTGAGAATCAGTGAAATCACAAATTCCAATGCGGTTGTCATTTGTTTTAAAAATGCGTTTAAGTATTTTGACATGACGGGCTCCTCCTTGTGACGGTTCGGGGAACCGTTTGTTTTCCAGTGTTTCTTCGGTACAGATTAGTTCAATGTACTTCTTCGGCGCATTCTGGAATCCAGAATCTTTTTGCGGATGCGCAGTGATTCAGGTGTTACTTCCAGCAGCTCGTCTGTATCGATGAAGTCCAGTGCCTCCTCCAGACTTAAGATGCGCGGTGTCGTGAGCTTTAAGGCATCATCGGCACCGGAGGAACGGGTGTTGGTGAGATGCTTTGTCTTACATACATTCAACTCGATGTCGTCAGTCTTACCATTCTGTCCGATAACCATACCGGAATAGACTTTTTCGCCGGCGCCGATAAATAATGTACCACGTTCCTGAGCACTAAACAGGCCGTAAGTAACGGATTCGCCGGTCTCAAATGAAATCAGGGAACCTTGTTTTCTATACTGGATTTCGCCCTTGAACGGAGCGTAGCAGTCAAAAATTGTGTTGATGACACCGTTACCCTTGGTGTCGGTCAGGAAATCGCCACGATATCCGATAAGTCCACGGGATGGAATGGAAAATTCCAGTCGAGTGTAGCCGCCGCCAGTCGGAGTCATGTTCTGCAGCTCACCTTTTCGCTGGCTCAGCTTTTCGATGACAACGCCGGTGAACTCATCCGGTACATCGATGTATGCGAGCTCCATAGGCTCTAACTTCTTACCGTTCTCGTCTTCGTGGTATAATACCTCGGCCTTGCTGACTGCGAACTCATATCCTTCACGGCGCATGTTTTCAACCAGAACGGACAGATGAAGCTCTCCACGTCCGGATACTTTGAAGCAGTCCATGTTCTCGGTATCTTCCACACGCAGGCTGACATCGGTGTTCAGCTCGCGCATCAGTCTCTCACGGATATGTCTGGAGGTGACGAATTTTCCTTCGCGCCCCGCAAACGGGCTGTCATTTACCATGAACTGCATGGAGATTGTAGGCTCGGAAATCTTCTGGAACTCGATCGCCTGCGGATTCTCCGGAGAGCAGAGTGTATCACCGATTGAAATGTCAGAAATACCGGAAATCGCAACGATGGAACCGATGGTCGCCTCTTTGACGTCCACTTTGTTCAGACCATCAAATTCATATAACTTGTTGATCTTAACCTTCTGACATTTGTCCGGGTCATGATGGTTGACAACAACCATTTCCTGATTCACAGCGATGGTACCGTTGTCCACCTTGCCGACACCGATTCGCCCCACGTACTCATTGTAGTCGATGGTGCTGATCAGTACCTGAGTGTGTGCATCCGGATCACCCTCCGGTGCAGGAATATAGTCTAAGATGGTCTCGAATAACGGAACCATGTTCTTCTCATCATCGGTCAGGTCGAGTACAGCCACACCTGCCTTGGCAGAAGCGTAGACGAACGGACAGTCAAGCTGCTCGTCAGATGCACCGAGATCCATGAGCAGTTCCAGCACTTCGTCGATTACAGCGTCCGGTCTTGCCTCAGGACGATCGATTTTGTTGATGCACACGATAACCGGAAGTTTTAAGTCCAGAGCCTTGCGGAGAACAAACTTGGTCTGCGGCATAGCACCTTCGAATGCGTCTACCACGAGGATGACGCCGTTTACCATCTTCAGTACACGTTCTACCTCGCCGCCGAAATCGGCATGTCCCGGTGTGTCAATGATGTTGATTTTTGTATCTTTATAATATACGGCAGTGTTTTTGGAGAGAATGGTGATACCTCGTTCTCTTTCGATGTCATTGGAATCCATGACACGTTCAGCAACTGCCTGGTTCTCGCGGAATACGCCGCTCTGTTTTAAAAGCTCGTCTACCAGTGTCGTTTTGCCATGGTCAACATGGGCAATTATAGCAATGTTTCTAATATCTTCACGTTTTGTTTTCATCTTTTATCATCCTTTATTTCCTATATATATCATTGCAACCCCTATATTTTAGCACAATATGATGTTGTGGTCAAAATATATTTTTATTATAAGGAATTAAAAAAATTGATACGGCGCGGATGAATCGGATATTCAGAATGACTGCCCGTAAAAAATCGGACAAGATTGAGTTCTAAAACAGGACATTGACTCATACACTTAGTATTGACTCAAAAATACGAATAAGAGGAAGGGAGAATTACAAATTATGTCAGATAAGGTAATGGAAAACAATCAGGTAACCGTGATGGGGGAAGTGGCCTCGCAATTCCTATTCAGCCACGAGGTGTTTGGAGAAGGATTTTACATGGTGGATATTCTGGTCAAGCGGCTGAGCAATTCGGATGATCGGATTCCGCTGATGGTATCGGAGCGGCTCATTGATGTGACGAAGGACTACACGGGAGAATTTATTATGGTGAGCGGGCAGTTCCGCTCCTACAATCGGCACGAAGAACAGAAAAACCGACTGGTGCTGTCGGTCTTTGTCCGGGAAATTTCATTTGTGGATGAGGAGCTGGACGGGGCAAAGACGAATCAGATCATGCTGGAGGGATATATCTGCAAGGCACCGATCTATCGGAAGACGCCGCTCGGGCGCGAAATCGCAGATCTGCTGCTTGCGGTAAACAGGCCGTATGGAAAGTCCGATTATATCCCCTGCATCTGCTGGGGGCGCAACGCGCGCTATGCATCTAATTTTGAAGTGGGCGAGCATGTACAGGTGCTCGGCAGGATTCAGAGCCGGGAATATCTGAAAAAAATATCGGAGACCGAGACGGAGACCCGGACGGCCTACGAGGTATCGGTGAGCAAGCTGGAATGTCTCGACGAGGCTTTTATATAGAAATAACTGTTGGTAACTTGCATTGACATTGCTTATATTTAATGATAAAATTTGTAGCAGTAAATGAGAACGATAAGTGATGTCAGGAGGATTACAATGACGATATTTAGAGGTGCCGGAGTGGCGTTGGTTACACCATTCCAAGAGGACGGAAGTGTGAATTACGATAAACTGGATGAGCTGATCGATTTCCACTGCAATAACCAGACAGACAGCATCATCATCTGCGGAACGACAGGCGAGTCATCCACTTTAACAGAAAAGGAACATATGGACTGTATCCGGTTTGCGGTCGAGAGAACGAAAAAGAGAATCCCGGTGATTGCGGGAACCGGCTCCAATTGTACACAGACGGCGATCGAGCTGTCCACAGAGGCGGTGGCGGCAGGGGCAGATGGTCTGCTCGTGGTTACACCATATTACAACAAGGCAACGCAGGCTGGTCTGGTCGCACATTATACTGCGATTGCCAACGCAGCCAAGGCGCCGATGATCCTCTACAGTGTAGCGAGCAGAACCGGCGTGAACATTGCACCGGAGACCGTGGCGACTCTGGTGAAGGATGTGGAGAATATTGTGGCAGTCAAAGAGGCCTCTGGCAACATTTCCCAGGTTGCAAAAATTATGCAGCTCACAGACGGTAAAGTAGATCTGTATTCCGGCAATGATGACCAGATTGTGCCATTGATGTCATTGGGTGGTATCGGTGTAATTTCCGTGCTGGCCAACGTGGCACCGAAGGATACGCACGATATCTGTGCAAAGTTTTTTGCGGGAGACCTGACGGGGAGCCGTGAACTTCAGTTGAAGGCACTGCCGCTGATCAATCAGTTATTCTGTGAGGTAAACCCGATTCCGGTCAAGAAAGCCATGAACCTTATGGGAATGGGTGTGGGACCACTGCGCATGCCTCTCTGTGAGATGTCTGAGGAACATGCCGCGAAGCTTGCAAAAGCGATGCAGGAGTACGGTATCAAGCTGGCATAAAAGTGAGGCTGCGTTAAAAAATGAATGTACAAAAAGGGTATCATTGGTTGAGTTGAACTCAATTATATGGTATCCTTTTTTTATACAATAGGATATTCTTTGTTCTATAAGTAAGTGAGTGCACGAAAAGCGCACAAAGGGAGGAAAGCAACATGGTTAAATTAATAATGCATGGATGTAACGGCAAGATGGGCCGGGTGATCACAGATATCGTCAAAAATGACGAGCATACGGAGCTGGTCGCAGGGGTAGACAGCTACACAGGGGTGCCGAATGAATATCCGGTGTTTGAGAGTATTGAAAAATGTGACGTGAAAGCAGATGCGATCATTGATTTCTCTAATGCGGCAGCAGTGGACGGACTGCTCGATTACTGTGTGGAGAAGCAGGTTCCGGTGGTGCTGTGCACAACGGGACTGTCTGAAGAACAGCTGAAGAAAGTGGAGGAGACAGCAAAGAAGGTCGCAGTTTTGAAATCGGCCAATATGTCACTTGGTATCAACATGCTTTTGAAGCTTCTCCAGAATGCGACAAAGGTTCTGGCTCCTGCCGGATTTGATATTGAGATTGTGGAAAAACATCATAATCAGAAGGTGGACGCTCCGAGCGGTACCGCAATCGCACTGGCGGATTCTATCAATGAGACGTTGGATCATGAGTATAAATATGTGTATGACCGCAGTCAGGTTCGTGAGAAGAGAACTAAAAAGGAAATTGGAATGTCAGCAGTCAGAGGCGGTTCGATTGTCGGGGAGCACGAGGTGATCTTTGCCGGTGCGGATGAAGTAATCGAGTTTAAGCATACAGCATACTCAAAGGCGATATTCGGAAAGGGTGCAGTGGAGGCAGCGAAGTTTTTAGCAGACAGACAGGCAGGCCTTTATGATATGAGCGATGTAATCCAGTTATAACAGGAGGGGGATATGAGCGAGAACGAAAAAAAAATGGAATTGAGATATCTGGAGCGGCTTTCAGACATTTATCCGACCATCGCTTCAGCGGCAACGGAGATTATCAATCTGCAGGCAATTCTGAATCTTCCGAAGGGAACCGAGAACTTTTTGACGGATATCCACGGTGAGTATGAGGCATTTGCCCATGTGCTGAAGAACGGATCCGGCTCTGTGAGAAGCAAGATTGACGATGTGTTTGGCAATACGCTCAGCACCAAGGACAAGCAGCTTCTGTCGACTTTGATCTACTATCCAAAAGAAAAGATGGTGGAGGTAAGGAAGACGGAAGAAAATATGGAGGACTGGTATAAGATCAATCTGTATCGTCTGGTCGAGGTCGCAAAACGTGCCGCCAGCAAGTATACCCGTTCCAAAGTACGTAAGGCTCTGCCGAAGGATTTTGCATATGTGATCGATGAGCTGATCACAGAAAAATCAGACATGAGTGATAAAGAATCTTATTACAACGCGATCATCAGCACCATTATCCGGATTGGACGTGCGGAGGAATTTATTGCAGCCATCTCGGAGCTGATTCAGAGACTGGTCGTGGACCATTTACATATCGTTGGCGATATCTACGATCGTGGACCGGGACCGCATATCATCATGGATAAGTTGATGAGTTACCATTCTCTGGACATCCAGTGGGGGAATCATGATGTGCTCTGGATGGGGGCGGCAGCAGGACAGAAGGCATGCATTGCCAATGTGATCAGAATCTGTGCCCGCTATGGAAATCTGGATATTCTGGAGGATGGATACGGAATCAATCTTCTTCCGCTGGCGACGCTGGCGCTGTCGGCCTATAAGAATGATCCCTGCACCTGTTTTGAACTGAAGGCCGAGAACAATGCCAACGCCACAGAGATGGACATAAACCTCCGGATACACAAGGCTATTTCCATCATTCAGTTCAAGCTGGAGGGGCAGATCATAAAAAGAAATCCGGGCTTCAAGCTGGATGACCGTAATCTGCTGCACCGCATAGACTGGGAAAAGGGCACAATTACCATCGATGGAAAAGAGTATAAAATGTTAGATATGAATTTCCCGACAGTGGATCCGAAGCATCCGTATGTCCTCTCAAAAGAGGAAGAGGAGATCATGGATCGTCTGGAGAGAGCATTCCTGACCTGCGATAAACTGCAGACGCACATGCGTTTCTTACTGACGAAGGGGAGTCTGTACAAGGTATATAACAATAATCTTCTGTATCATGGATGCGTCCCGCTCAATGAGGACGGCAGCCTGAAAAGCACCAGACTTTTCAACAGAACCTACAAGGGAAAAGAATTGTACGAAGTGCTTGACAGCTATGTGAGAAAAGGCTTCTTCGCAATGGATGCCAGGGAAAAGGAACGCGGAAAGGACGTGATGTGGTACATCTGGCTTCATCCGATGTCACCGCTGTTCGGAAAGGACAAGATGGCTACGTTCGAACGATATTTTCTGGCGGAGAAGGAGACCCATCTGGAGAAAAAGAATCCTTATTACAGACTGGTGGAGGACGAGGCTGCGATGGACGGAATCCTGCGGGAATTTGGCCTGTCGACAGAGGGCGCGCACATCGTCAACGGCCACGTCCCGGTGAAACAGAAAAACGGAGAGAACCCTGTCAAATGTAACGGCAAGGTGCTAGTCATTGATGGAGGATTTTCCAAGGCATATCAGAAAGAAACCGGAATTGCGGGCTATACGCTGGTATACAATTCCTACGGACTTCTGCTGGTTGCGCATGATCCGTTCGAGTCCGCAGAGGCGGCAATTGAGAAGGAGAGTGACATCCACTCGGAGATGCGCATCGTAAAACGGGTGGGAGAGAGACGGCTTGTGGGTGATACTGATATCGGAAAAGAACTGAAGGAACAGATTGCGGATCTTGAAAACCTGCTGATCGCGTACCGAGACGGCCGGATTGTCGAGAAGTAGAACGAATGGCAGTTTCCTGCTGCAGTGAAACATTTTAACATCATAAAAACATGAAAAACAGCTACAAAATGAGATTGCAGAAAAAAACATGTATAAAAATCAAATTATTGCAAATATTACTATCATAAATATTATGAAAAGGGAGATTTGCGATGAGAAAAGTAAAACAATGGTTGGTGTTGATTTTATGCGTAGCGGTAGTGATGGGAATGACAGCGTGCGGGAGTACAAACAAGACCGATAAAGGCAATGTGAACGGAGCGACCAGCGGTCAGGACACGACGAAGGACTCCGCGGCCAAGGACGGCGTGGCAGGCGATGCGGCCAAAGATGTGGGAGACGGCATTGACCATGCAGTGGATGACACCACAGATGCTGCAGATAAGGTCGTGGACGACATCACCAGAGACAATAACGAAACCAACAAAACTGACAACAACACGGACAATACCGGCGACAACCTGAACGACAACGCTGAAAATACAACAGAAAATAACAACACAGCCCGTTAAGGGCAAAAGGCAGCCGCAGATTTCACGGCTGTCTTTTTTATGCAATAGGAAATTCCTTTGGATTTTGCGGGCGCTCCCTCAATCGGATTTGTAGTGGATTTTCGATGAGGTTTATGGTAGACTTTTTAATTAGATAACGTGTGAAAGGGGTTCATACATATGAAGAAAAAATTATTGATGGGTAATGAAGCGATTGCGCTGGGTGCGATCCGGGCCGGGGTGCGTATGGTAGCCGGGTATCCGGGGACTCCGTCCACGGAGATACTGGAGACAGTGGCAAAGCATAATACGGGAAAAATTCACGTGGAGTGGTCAGTGAATGAGAAGGCAGCCATGGAGGTCGGTGCCGGTGCGGCGTATGCCGGTGCGCGGACGCTGGTGACGATGAAACAGGTGGGGCTGAATGTCGCGTCGGATCCGCTGATGAGTCTGGCGTATATCGGCGTGAAGGGCGGCATGGTGATCATTTCCGCAGATGATCCGGGACCGATTTCTTCCCAGACAGAGCAGGACACCAGATTGTTCGGGCAGTTTTCAAAACTGCCGGTGTTCGATCCGTCCTCACCTGAGGAGGCGTATGAGATGATCGGTGAAGCCTTCGCCTACTCGGAGGAGTACCAGACACCGGTGCTGTTTCGGCCGACGACGAGAGTTTGTCACGGACGTGCCAGCATTCAGCTGTTACCGGAGCTTGAAGTGGCGGAGCCGGAAGGATTTGTGAAGGATACGGGGAGATGGGTGATCTTTCCGAGACTTTCCTTTCAAAATCACAAGAAGATTGAGGATCGGAATGTGGAGCTATCCAAAGTATTCTCTTCTTATAATAGAAACAAACTGGAGCAGGGAACTGGGAAAAAGGGAATTGCCACAGGCGGCGTAAGCTATGCGTACATAAAAGAAGTACTCCCGGACGGAGTACCGCTTCTGAAGGTGGGAACGCCCCATCCATTTCCGGAGGAACTGGCGCTGGAATTTCTCCGGTCGGTCGATGAGGTACTGGTCCTTGAGGAACTGGAACCGGTGATCGAGCGGGCATTGCTCCTGCTCGTGGGAAAATATCATCTGTCTACGGTGATCAAGGGAAAACTGAGCCGTGATACGGCGGTTGCCGGAGAGAACAGTGTGGAGAGCGTGACTGCTGATCTGGCAGTCTATCTGGAAAACGAGGCACTGCAGACTGTTCCGAATTTGAGACAGGAGGAGGCACCACAGCTCCCAATCCGACCGCCGGTACTCTGCGCGGGCTGTCCGCACCGGGCTTCTTTCTATGCAGTTAAGAAGGCAATGCGGGGAAAGAAAGCAGTCTTTAGTGGAGACATCGGCTGCTACACGCTGGGAAATGCAAAACCGCTGGACATGGTGGACACCTGTCTGTGTATGGGGGCAGATGTGACCATTGCCCAGGGCCTGCATATTATAGAGCCGGATGCAGTAAATTTTGCGTTCATCGGAGACTCTACATTTTTTGCATCGGGGATCACGGGGGTGATTAATGCGGTCTATAATCAAACCGATATCGTTCTGGTGGTGCTGGATAACTCGACGACTGCTATGACCGGACACCAGCCACATCCCGGAACCGGAGTGACCATGATGAATCCGTCACAGAAGCCGGAAGACGTAGCGAACCGGATCAGCATTGAGCGGATCCTCACCGGTATCGGGGTGGCGGACATTGTGAAAGCGGATCCGCTGAAGCTTGACGAGGCCGTGGAGGCCGTGAAAAAAGTGGCGGATGAAAAAGGCGTGCGGGTGATTCTGTTCCAGTCTCCGTGTATTGCGGTCGCAAAGCCGTCCAGGGCATACGTGGTTCGGCAGGAGAACTGCATCAATTGCAAGGCGTGCGTCAGTCAGCTGGGCTGTCCTGCAATTACCGTGAATGACGGCAGGATCGTCATTGAACCATCACTCTGTTTTGGATGCGGACTGTGTGCACAGGTCTGTCCGAGCGGCGCAATTGTGATTGAAAAGGAGGGAGAGAACCATGAATAAAAATTGTTTACTTTGCGGAGTCGGCGGTCAGGGCGTGGTTCTTGCCAGCAAGCTGATCGCGTATGCAGCGATGGAAAAGGGGCAGCAGGTTCGTGCATCTGAGACCATCGGAATGGCACAGCGCGGCGGATCGGTCGTCAGTCATGTGAGAATGGGAGAGGAGATACATTCGCCTCTGATTCCACATGGCAGCGCGGATGTGATCATCGCATTTGAACCGGCGGAGGCAGTGCGTGCACTTCCTTATCTGAAGGCGGACGGACAGGTGATCGTAAATAAAAAGGCGGTAAAGCCGACTACATCCACCCTGAGCGGGCAGGTGTATGAGGGAACTGAGATGATAGAATATCTGAAGAAAACTGTGCAGAATCTGGTGGTCGTGGATGGGGATGCAATCTGCGAGAGTGCCGGATCGGCCAGGGTGCTGAATGTGGCGCTGCTTGGAGCGGCCGTCGCATCAGGCGCGTTGGACGTGACACTGGAGGAAATGGAAACTGCCATCAGGGCAAACGGAAAAGAACAGTTCTTTGTGATGAACAAACAGGCGCTGGAGCTGGGTGCGAAGGAGAGATAGACGATGAAAATGACAGAGCTGCAATTCAATCTTATCAAAGAAAATTTAAAGACACTGACGGCAAAGGATTGTTTTTACCGCGAAAAATTCGAGGGAATCAATATTGAACAGATTCAGTCTCAGGAAGATTTTGAGAAACTTCCATTCACGTGGAAAGGCGATCTGAGGGAGGCGTATCCACTGGGCCTGCAGGCTGTTCCGGACGAAGAAATCGTCCGGATCCATTCTTCCTCCGGCACGACGGGAACTCCGGTCATCATTCCCTATACACAGAAGGACGTGGATGACTGGGCGAAAATGTTTGCCAGATGTTACGAGATGGCCGGAATCACAGCGCTCGACCGTGTGCATATCACACCGGGCTACGGATTGTGGACGGCCGGTATCGGTTTTCAGCTGGGAGCGGAGTACCTGGGTGCAATGACAATTCCCATGGGACCGGGCAACACAGACAAACAGCTTCGTATGATGCAGGATCTGAAATCCACGGTGCTTTGTGCGACCTCCTCCTATGCCCTGCTCCTGGCGGAAGAGATTGCAAAGCGCGGCATCAGTGATAAGATCCATCTGAAAAAAGGCGTCATCGGTTCGGAGCGGTGGGGTGAGAAAATGCGCGCGAGAATAGCAAATGAACTGGGGGTTCAACTGTATGACGTCTATGGACTGACGGAGGTCTACGGGCCGGGGATTGCCATGAGCTGTGAGTACGAGTGCGGTATGCATTACTGGGATGACTATCTTTACTTTGAAATCATTGATCCGAAGACCGGCAAGACGGTGCCGGATGGCGAGAGCGGTGAGCTTGTCATCACGACACTCCGTAAGCAGGGAGCGCCGTTGATCCGCTACCGCACACATGACATCACCAGATTTATTCCAGGCGAGTGTAAGTGCGGTTCGAAATTCCCGCGAATTGACACCCTGATCGGAAGAACAGACGACATGGTGAAGGTGAAGGGCGTGAACATTTTCCCAAGCCAGATCGAGGAGATGCTCAAGGACGTTCCGGAGGCGTCAAGTGAGTATCAGTTTATGCTGGATCATCTGAACGGGAAGGATGTTTGTACATTGTTTGTGGAGATTGAAAAAGGTGTCGAAAAGAAACAGGCGACAGCGTCAATCAAAGAAGCGTTCAAGGCGAAGATCGGTATTGCGGTAAATGTGAAGCCGGTTCAGATCGGCGATCTGCCGCGCAGTGAAAAGAAATCGACCCGCGTGTTCGACAACAGATATTAAGAGAGAAACTAGAAAAGATTAAAAAAGAAAGTTCTTTAACAGAGCGCGTTTAGGATGGGCTGAGGCTCAGGGATAAGAGGGGGAAGAGAATGAAATTCAGACCATGCATAGATATACATAATGGAACCGTCAAGCAGATCGTCGGAGGGAGCCTGAAGGATCAGGGAGATCAGGCAGACACAAATTTCGCATCGGAGCTGGGCGCAGATTATTATGCGAAGCGCTACCGGGCGGATGGATTGATGGGAGGACATATCATTCTCCTCAACCCCTCGACCTCGGAATATTATGAGGCGACAAAAGCGCAGGCCATGAAAGCGCTGGCAGCATATCCGGAGGGGCTGCAGATCGGCGGAGGAATCCATGCGGACAACGCGCAGGAGTATATCCGTGCCGGGGCAAGCCATGTGATTGTGACTTCTTATGTGTTTCAAGAGGGAAAGATCCAGTGGGAGAATCTCGCGCGCCTGGTGCAGGCCGTGGGAAGAGAGAAGATCGTTCTGGACCTGAGCTGCCGGAAGAAGGACGGGGACTACTATATTGTGACTGACCGTTGGCAGACATTTACCGAGGTGAAACTGGAGGAGTCGGTTCTGGATAAACTGGCGGGCTGCTGTGATGAATTTCTGGTGCACGGTGTGGATGTGGAAGGAAAAGCGTCCGGGGTGGAACTGGAATTGGTACGTCTCCTGAGTGACTGGGGGAAAATCCCAATCACCTATGCCGGAGGAATCGGCAGTATGGAGGATCTGCGGAAGTTCGAGGAGACCAGCGGCGGAAAGCTGGATTTTACGATAGGAAGTGCGTTGGATTTGTTCGGCGGAGCGATACCGTACGAGAAAATCGCGAGGTATAACGGCGCGAAGGATGAGAACAGATGAAAAAACGCCTGCAAGGATTCGTCCGTGCAGGCGTTTTTGATCTGTTTATTGTACTACAATGCTTTTTTGATGGCGTCCAGCAGCTCGCCGTACTCTTCAAAAGCCGGAAACTGCGGATAGTCCGCCTTGATTTGATCGGTACTCTTGAAAAGGAATCCGGCCTTGCTCGCCTGAATCATTCCCAGGTCATTGAAGCTGTCACCGCTTGCAATCGTCTCGTAACCGATGGACTGCAGGGCCTTCACTGTGTTCAGTTTGGACTCCGGGATACGCATCCTGAAACCGGAGATAGAGCCGTCCTCTGCCACGTCCAGTGAGTTACAGAAAATAGTAGGCCAGCCCAGCTTTTCCATCAGCGGGGTTGCAAACTGTGTGAAGGTATCGCTGATGATGATAACCTGCGTGATAGAGCGGAGTTCATCTAAAAACTCCTTTGCTCCCGGTATCGGGTCGATGGTGGCAATGGTCTCCTGGATTTCTTTTAATCCAAGGCCATGCTCTCTGAGGATTCCAAGACGCCAGTTCATCAGCTTGTCGTAATCCGGCTCGTCGCGTGTGGTTCTCTTCAACTCCGGAATTCCGCTGGCCTTGGCGAATGCAATCCATATCTCAGGGACTAAAACTCCCTCTAAATCTAAGCATACAATATTCATAATGATATTCCTCCTGCAACAGATACTTGTAGTGATAATAACTAATAATGGCGCTGTACTCTGCTAAAAAATCACAGTACTACATTTAATATAGCATACTTTTCCATTTGTGCAAAGAAGCAAAAGGAAAGAACAGAATAAACTGGTTGAACAAATTTTCTGTAAGTGTTAGAATGAAGAATAGTAAAATTACAAGAAGTAAAATTACAAGGAGTAAATTTATGAGTCTAATTACGAAGATTTTTGGAACACACAGCGAGAATGAACTAAAACGGGTTTATCCGATTGTGGACAGGATTGAGTCGATGGAACAGGCGATGAAAGAACTGTCAGATGAAGAATTAAAGAATAAAACAAAAGAATTTAGAGCACGGCTGAAAGATGGAGAGACTCTGGATGATATTCTTCCGGAGGCTTATGCGGTTGTGAGAGAGGCTGCATTCAGAACACTCGGGATGCGCCATTACCGTGTCCAGCTGGTAGGTGGTATCATTCTTCACCAGGGGCGAATCTCCGAGATGAAGACAGGTGAAGGTAAGACACTGGTATCTACACTTCCGGCGTACCTCAATGCACTGGCCGGCGAGGGGGTTCATATCGTCACAGTCAACGACTATCTGGCAAAGCGTGATGCGGAGTGGATGGGACAGGTTCATGAATTTTTGGGACTGACGGTCGGAGTTGTGCTCAATGACATGGACAATGATGAGAGAAGAGCAGCGTATAGCTGTGATATTACTTATATTACGAACAACGAACTTGGGTTTGATTATCTGCGTGACAACATGGTCATTTACAAAGAGCAGCTGGTGCAGAGAGGGCTGAAGTATGCAATCATCGATGAGGTCGATTCCGTACTGATTGATGAGGCGAGAACACCACTTATCATTTCAGGACAGAGCGGAAAGTCTACGAAATTGTACGACGCATGCGATATTCTGGCTGGTCAGCTGCAGAGAGGTGAGGCGAGCGGAGAATTTTCCAAGATGAACGCCATCATGGGAGAGGACATTGAGGAGACCGGAGACTATATTGTCAATGAAAAAGAGAAGACGGTCAATCTTACTGAGGACGGTGTGAAGAAGGTCGAGAAGTTCTTTCATATTGAAAACCTTGCGGATCCGGAGAATCTGGAGATCCAGCACAACACGATCCTTGCCCTGCGCGCACACAATCTGATGTTCCGCGATCAGGATTATGTGGTGACCCCGGATGGAGAGGTGGTCATCGTTGATGAGTTTACCGGACGTATCATGCCGGGACGCCGTTATTCTGACGGCCTGCATCAGGCAATCGAGGCGAAGGAGCACGTGAAAGTCCGCCGGGAGAGTAAGACACTGGCGACGATTACGTTCCAGAATCTGTTTAATAAATATGAAAAGAAAAGTGGTATGACCGGTACCGCACTCACTGAGGAAAAAGAGTTCCGTGACATTTACGGCATGGACGTTATTGAGATTCCGACGAACGAGCCGATTCAGAGAATCGACCTGGAGGATGCGGTATATAAAACCCAGAAGGAGAAATTCCAGGCGGTTGTGGAAGAAGTAGAGAAAGCTCATGCTACAGGCCAGCCGGTACTGGTGGGTACGATCACAATCGAGATTTCCGAGCTGTTGAGCCGGATGCTGAAGAAGAGAGGCATCCAGCACAAGGTGCTGAATGCGAAGTTCCATGAGATGGAGGCCGAAATCGTGGCGGACGCCGGTGTGCATGGTGCGGTTACCATCGCAACCAACATGGCGGGTCGTGGTACCGATATTAAGTTGGACGACGCTGCAAGGGCGGCAGGCGGACTGAAGATCATCGGAACGGAGCGTCATGAATCAAGACGTATTGACAATCAGCTGCGTGGTCGTTCCGGACGTCAGGGTGATCCGGGCGAATCCAGATTCTATATTTCTCTGGAGGATGATCTGATGCGGTTGTTCGGATCAGAGCGTCTGATGGAAGTATTCAACACTCTGGGTGTGGAAGACGGAGAACAGATTGAACATAAGATGCTTTCCAATGCGATTGAGAAGGCGCAGAAGAAGATAGAGAGCAACAACTTTGGTATTCGTAAGAATCTGTTGGAATACGATCAGGTTATGAACGAGCAGAGAGAGATTATCTACGAAGAGCGGAGAAGTGTTCTGGATGGAAAGAGCATGAGAGATTCCATCTACCACATGATTACAGATTATGTGGAAAACACGGTTGACCACTGCATCTCACCGGAACTTCCGCAGGAGGAGTGGGATCTGAAGGAACTGGACGTCAGTCTCCACGCAACGATTCCGATGGAGGTGCCGAAGATCGAAGAAGTGCAGAACCTCCAGCAGAAGGAATTGAAGCATATGCTGAAGGAGCGTGCGGTCAAGGCCTACGAGGCGAAGGAACTGGAATTTCCGGAGCCGGAACACCTGCGTGAAGTGGAGCGCGTGGTTCTGCTCAGGGTCATCGACGCAAAATGGATGGATCACATTGATGACATGGATCAGCTGAGACAGGGAATCGGTCTTCAGGCTTACGGTCAGAGAGATCCGCTTGTCGAGTACAAGATGGTGGGCTACGACATGTTCGGAGCCATGACAAACGCGATCACAGAGGATACGGTGCGTATGCTGTTCCATATCAGAATTGAACAGAAGGTCGAGCGTGAACAGGTGGCGAAGGTGACCGGTACGAACAAGGATGAGAGCGCTGCACGTGCACCGAAGAAGCGCGAGGAGAAAAAGATTTATCCGAACGATCCATGCCCGTGCGGTTCAGGCAAGAAGTACAAACAGTGCTGCGGAAGAAATCCGGCATAAGCGGGAATATGAAGGCGTGACAGAGATGCCACGCCTTTCTTGAGATAAAGAATTGGCAATAAATATATAATAGAAAGAGGTGATTAAGTGGTTTTATTGGATGAATTAAAAGCGAGACTGGCAGCGTATGAGGAGCCACTGAAAGATTTGAGGGATTCACTTTGACCTTGCAGGCAAGGAAAAGCGGATTGAGGAATTAGAGAGGCTGATCGAAGAGCCGAAGTTCTGGGATGATCCGGAAAAATCGCAGAAGACGATGATCCGTCTCCGGGGACTGCAGGACTCAGTCAAGCAGGCACAGCAGCTGCTGACGGATTATGAAGACATGGAATTACTGATACAGATGAGCAGCGAGGAAGAGGATGAGTCGAGTGCGGCAGAACTGTCAAAAGAGCTGGACGTTTTTGAGGAAGAGTTCGAGGAGCTGCGGATTCAGACGCTGCTGTCAGGTCCTTATGACAGGTACAATGCAATCGTGACCCTGCACGCCGGAGCAGGCGGGACAGAGTCCTGTGACTGGACGAACATTCTGTACCGTATGTATACCCGCTGGGCGGAAAAGAAGGGATTTTCGATGGAAGTCCTGGACTATCTGGACGGCGATATCACCGGAATCAAGGGGATCACCTTTGAGGTGAATGGGGAAAATGCATATGGGTATCTGCAGTCCGAGAAGGGGGTGCACCGCCTGGTGCGGATCTCACCGTTCAATTCGGCAGGCAAGAGACAGACGTCTTTTGCATCATGTGATGTGATTCCGGATATTGAGGAGGACATCGACATCGAGGTCAATGACGAGGATATCCGAATCGATACCTACCGCTCCAGCGGAGCGGGCGGACAGCACATCAACAAGACTTCCTCCGCGATCCGGATCACGCATCTTCCGACAGGAATTGTGGTGCAGTGTCAGAATGAGCGCTCCCAGCACATGAATAAAGAGAAGGCCATGCAGATGCTGAAGGCAAAGCTGTTTTTACTAAGGCAGCAGGAGCAGGCGGAGAACATGGCGGGAATCCGTGGAGAAGTCAAGGATATTAATTTTGGAAACCAGATTCGTTCCTATGTCATGCAGCCATATACGATGGTCAAGGATCACAGGACGAATGAAGAGAGCAGCAATGTCAGCAGTGTGATGGATGGAAATATTGATCCATTTATCAATGCATATCTCAAGTGGCGGTAAAGTTCAGAAACAAAGATAAAGGAGTAAGAAGATGATAAATATAGCAGTGCTTGGCTACGGGACGGTTGGATCCGGAGTCGTGGAAGTAATCAATACAAACGGAGCCAGAATCAACCAGAGAATCGGCGATGAACTCAATGTCAAATACATTCTGGATCTGAGGGATTTCCCGGGGGATCCGATTCAGGAGAAGGTAGTACACGATTTTGAGACGATCGTAAACGACAAAGACATTCAGATCGTTGTGGAGGTTATGGGCGGCATCGAACCGGCCTACACATTTGTAAAACGTTCTCTGCAGGCAGGGAAAAGTGTGGCGACCTCGAACAAGGCGCTGGTTGCCAAGCATGGAGCAGAACTGTTATCCATCGCGAGAGAACAGAACATCAACTTCCTTTTTGAGGCGAGTGTGGGGGGCGGAATCCCGATTATCCGGCCGCTGAATTCCTCCATGACGGCAGACGAGATCGAAGAGATCACCGGTATCCTCAACGGCACCACAAATTACATGATGACAAAGATGTTCTATGAGGGAGCAGATTATGATGAGGTGCTGAAGGAGGCACAGGATAATGGATATGCAGAGCGCAATCCGGAAGCCGATGTGGAGGGCTATGATGCCTGCCGCAAAATTGCAATCCTCTCATCCCTGATCTCGGGGCAGCAGGTGGATTTTGAGGATATCTACACAGAGGGAATCACAAAGATCACCACGGAGGACATGATGTATGCCAAAGAGATGGGCATGACCATCAAACTACTGGCATCCAGCAAGCGTCACGGAGATCATCTGCACGCTATTGTTGCACCGTATCTTCTGAGCAAAGACCATCCGCTTTACAATGTCAACGGAGTGTTCAACGCAATCTTCGTACACGGCAACGTGTTGGGAGATGCGATGTTCTACGGAAGCGGAGCGGGAAAACTTCCGACCGCCAGTGCCGTTGTGGCTGATGTGGTGGACGAGGCGAAGCATCTGCATCGCAATATCATGACAATGTGGAAGAGCGATAAGCTGGAGCTCCTTCCAATCAAAGATACGGAAAAACGCTATTTTGTTCGGATTGGAGGAAACCCGGAGGCGCTCAGGGCACATCTGGAAAGTGAGTTTGGACCGGTAAAGATCGTGACGGTAGAAGGACTGGAGGACGAGTTCGGATTCACGACGGAGATAATGACAGAACGTGCTTATGAGAAGAATGCAGAGGAATTTCCGGGCATCAAACACATGATTCGAATTGAGGAATAGAGGTAGAGGATTATGCTGATTGTAAAAAAATTCGGAGGCAGCTCCGTTGCAGATAAGGAGCGTATATTCAACGTTGCCAATCGCTGCGTGGAAGAATACAAAAAAGGAAATGAGGTCATCGTGGTACTCTCTGCCATGGGAGATACGACGGATGATCTGATCGCCAAGGCAAAAGAAATCAACCCGGAGGCGACCAAAAGAGAACTGGATATGCTGCTGACAACGGGGGAGCAGATATCTGTTTCACTGATGGCGATGGCACTGAACGCGCTGGGAGTTCCCGCGGTTTCACTGAATGCATTTCAAGTGCAGATGCATTCCACATCGCGCTATGGCAATGCACGATTCAAGCGGATTGATTCCGAGCGCATTCAGCATGAGCTGGACGCAAAAAAAATTGTGGTGGTAACCGGATTTCAGGGTGTCAACAAGTATGAGGATTATACAACGCTGGGGCGCGGCGGGTCGGACACGACAGCAGTTGCGATCGCCGCAGCACTCCATGCAGATTCCTGTGAAATCTATACGGATGTAGAGGGCGTGTATACGGCAGATCCGAGAGTGGTGCCAAACGCAAGAAAAATCCAGGAGATCAGCTACGATGAGATGCTGGAGCTGGCTTCACTCGGAGCGCGGGTTCTTCATAATCGTTCTGTGGAGATGGCAAAAAAATACGGGGTACAACTGATTGTGCGTTCCAGCCTGAATCGGGAAGAGGGAACGTTAGTCAAGGAGGTAGTGAAAATGGAAAAATTGCTTGTGAGCGGAGTGGCTGCAGACAGGAATACAGCAAGAATATCGGCAATCGGAGTGGAAGACAGACCGGGTGTCGCATTCAGAATCTTTAATACGCTGGCGAAGAATAACATCAATGTGGATATTATCCTGCAGTCAGTCGGAAGAGACGGAACAAAAGATATTTCATTTACGGTTGCGGAGGATGATGTGAAAGAAGCAATCGCTGTTCTGGAAAAAAATAAAGATGCGCTGACCATCAGGGAGATCAAACATAAAGACGATGTGGCAAAGCTCTCTGTAGTAGGAGCCGGAATGATGAGTAATCCGGGAGTTGCGGCAAAGATGTTCGAGGCACTGTTCAACGCCGGGGTCAATATTAATATGATATCTACTTCGGAAATCCGAATCACGGTACTGGTGGATGAAATTGATATGGATCGCGCAATGGTAGCCGTGCACGATGGATTTGGCTTAGGCGAGGGGCTTTAGGAAACCGGAGACCAGAGCGCGCTGTTCATCGGAGGAGGCGCGGTAATTTGTGAGAAGTTCGGTTTCGTCGGCGGTTAGATAGAGCGTGTCAGCGGACACGATATCCATGGCGAGACGATACGGAACAGTTCCTTCCGCAATACGGCGGCCAACGGGCTGTGTGACCAGTTCGTCCAGTGAAATGTGGTAAAGCTGGGCGAGGGTCATCAGTGTGTCGAGATCTGGTGTGCGCTTGCCGGTTTCGTAGTTGGAGTAGGCCTGCCTGGAAATGCTGAGTATCTCGCCGAGTTCATCCTGCGTCATATGATTCAGTTTCCGCAGTGTAAGCAGATTCTTAGACAATTGTAAATTAGACATTGCGCACCTCCATTCATGAGAAAATAATATCCGGCTATAAGCGGAATCTGAAAACCGCTATTCCGTGAAATTAGGGATATTATATCAATTTTCCTCATAAATAGATAATTATGCAACGAATCGAAACTAAAACAAGAAAAGCAACATTTTGTTGCTTTTCTTGTTTTATATCTAACGGATTGTTTTAGGGCAGCACTTCCTTTGTCAGGTTTCGCGCTATGCTCTGCTGAGCGTGCTGTTATGGTATCTGCTGGAAAAGGTGACATCCTCCCCGAACCATGCGGGCGGGAGGAATGCGTTGGCAGTGTCCTCGTCAGGGAACTCGACCTCGGCCAGAAGAAGCGGGGCGAGATCGCCGAGAAACACATCAAATTCGATTTTCAGACCATTTTCCATGGGGATGACATAGCGGTCCTTGGTGATGAGCCTTCCGTCAATCTTCGTGCGGAGATGCAGGTAAGATTCCTTGGTGAGCGGAAGATTGTACTCTTCGCGGACCATGAGCCCCCTGGATTTGTAGGTCAACTCGAAGTTATCGTTATCCTGCCGGATGCGGACCACAGGCTCCGTGGAGAGATAACCCTGCTCAATATGGCGGCAGAGGTAGGGGGTGAGGTCAAAGGGGATTTCATTTACCAGATATTTGCGTTCGATTTCCATATGATATACCTTTCTGTTCGTGTGAATCAGTCTGAAAAAGTGTTGTCCGCCGGCAAACCGGCAGTAGCTGCTGAAAATATAGTATCACCGGAAAATAACAATATCAAGGATAGGGAGCAAAAACACGGGGAAAAGCTGAGGTGGAAAGTCTTAAAAATCTCTAAAATCCTAGTGTTTTGGGGTAAAAAGGGGTGGATATTTCACGGCCTTTGTGTTATACTCATACAATGACTGTAAATGTGGATGGTTCCGCATATGACTGTTCACAAACCGAAAAATACACAGGTATTTGGGGGTTAACATAATCAAGGAGGATTTAATCAAATGAGTTTACAAGTAGAAAAAATGGAACATAACATGGCAAAACTTACCATCGAGGTTCCTGCAGAGGATGTAGAGAAAGCACTTCAGGCAGCATATTTAAAAGAGCGCGGAAAAATCAGCGTTGCGGGATTCCGCAAGGGCAAAGTACCACGCCAGATGATCGAGAAGATGTACGGACCAGAAGTATTTTATGATGAAGCGGCGAATGCAATGATTCCGGAAGCATACGGCAAGGCATATGATGAGTGCGAACTGGCAATCACATCACAGCCGAAGATCGATGTTGTACAGCTTGAAAAAGGAAAAGAATTTATCTTCACTGCTGAAGTTGCAACAAAACCGGAAGTTACACTCGGTGAATATAAAGGGTTAAAAGTTGATAAAATGGATACAGAAGTAACTGCAGAGGATATCGATGCAGAGATCAATAAAGAACTTGAGAAGAATGCAAGAACCATCGAAGTGACAGACAGAGCCGTTGCTGACAAGGATGAAGTGACTCTTGACTTCGAAGGATTTGTTGACGGCGTTCCGTTCGACGGCGGCAAGGGCGAGAATTACCCACTGACCATCGGTTCCGGCTCTTTTATTCCAGGATTCGAGGAGCAGCTCGTTGGTGCTGAGATCGACAAAGAGATGGAAGTGAATGTTACATTCCCGGAGGAGTATCAGGCTGAAGAACTTGCAGGAAAAGCTGCAGTATTCAAATGTACAGTACACAGCATCAAAGGAAAAGAACTTCCGGAGTTAGATGACGAGTTCGCATCTGAAGTATCTGAGTTCGATACCTTAGACGATTATAAAGCAGACGTTGCGAAGAAGCTTGCTGAGAGCAAAGAGAAACAGGCAAAGGCAAAGAAGGAAGATCAGGCTGTAGACAAAGCGGTTGAGAATGCACAGATGGACGTTCCGGCTCCGATGATCGACACAGAGACAAGACAGATGGCTGATAATTTTGCACAGAGAATGCAGCAGCAGGGGCTGACGATGGAACAGTACTTCCAGTTCACAGGTCTGACAGCAGAGAAGATGATGGAAGAGCTGAAGCCACAGGCAGTAAAGCGCATCCAGACAAGACTTGTTCTCGAAGCAGTTGCGAAGGCTGAGAACATCGAAGTTTCTGATGAGAGAATTGATGAAGAATTACAGAAGATGGCAGACGGCTATCAGATGGAAGTTGATAAATTAAAAGAGTTCATGGGAGACAGTGAGAAAGATCAGATGAAAGAAGACATTGCGGTTCAGGATGCAGTGACACTGATTACAGATGCCGCTATCGAAGAGTAGAGGAGGAATGACGCATGAGTTTAGTACCTTATGTCATTGAACAAACCAGTCGTGGAGAGCGCTCTTACGATATTTATTCAAGATTATTAAAAGAAAGAATTATATTTTTGGGAGAAGAAGTGACAGACGTGTCAGCAAGCCTGATCGTTTCACAGTTACTTTTCCTGGAGGCAGAGGATCCGGACAAAGATATTCACCTTTATATCAACAGCCCGGGGGGATCTGTCACAGCAGGTATGGCAATCTATGATACCATGCAGTACATCAAGTGTGACGTGTCGACCATCTGTATGGGAATGGCGGCAAGCATGGGAGCATTTTTACTTGCAGGCGGTGCAAAGGGCAAGCGTTTTGCACTTCCGAACGCAGAGATTATGATTCATCAGCCTTCCGGCGGAGCACAGGGACAGGCGACAGAGATTCAGATCGTCGCAGAGCAGATCCTTCGTATTCGTCAGAAATTGAATGAAATTTTAGCTGCGAATACAGGACAGGATTTAGAAGTGGTGAAGGTGGATACAGAGCGTGACAACTATATGACAGCCGATGAGGCAAAGGCGTATGGTCTGATCGACGAGGTTATCGCCAGTCACTAAGTATAGAAGCAGTTCCCGTCAAACAGATGGGATAAGAGGTGTAGAAGTATGGCAGGTAGAGGAATTACAGATGATTTGATCAGGTGTTCTTTTTGTAATAAGACCCAGGCACAGGTCAGAAAGCTGATTGCCGGACCGAACGGTGCATATATCTGCGACGAGTGTGTGGATGTGTGTGCGGAGATCATCGAGGAGGAATTTGAGTTTGAGGAACCCGCTGCATTTGAGGATATCAATCTTCTGAAGCCGGAGGAAATCAAAGCATTTCTGGATGATTATGTAATCGGCCAGGACGAGGCGAAAAAAGTTCTTTCGGTAGCGGTGTACAACCATTACAAGAGAATTATGGCCGAGAAGGATCTGGGGGTAGATCTGCAGAAGAGCAACATTTTGATGCTCGGTCCTACCGGATGCGGCAAGACCTTGCTGGCACAGACGCTGGCCAGAGTGCTGAACGTTCCGTTTGCAATTGCAGACGCGACGGCACTCACGGAGGCCGGATATGTCGGTGAGGATGTGGAGAATATTCTTCTGAAGATTATTCAGGCTGCGGACGGAGACATTGAGCGTGCGGAACATGGAATCATCTATATTGACGAAATCGATAAAATCACAAGAAAATCAGAAAATCCATCCATCACCAGAGACGTTTCCGGTGAAGGTGTACAGCAGGCACTCTTGAAGATCATCGAAGGTACGGTTGCATCTGTTCCTCCTCAGGGAGGAAGAAAGCACCCGCATCAGGAGCTGATTCAGATAGACACAACCAACATCCTGTTCATCTGCGGTGGAGCTTTTGAGGGGATTGACAAGATTATTGAGACTCGTATGGATAAAAAATCGATAGGATTCAATGCGGAGATTGCGGCGAAGCATGAACAGGATACCGGTGCATTATTGCATGCGATTCTGCCACAGGATCTGGTGAAGTTCGGATTGATTCCGGAGATGGTTGGCCGTGTACCGGTGACAGTCTCGCTGGATACTCTGGATAAAGAGGCGCTGATGCGCATCCTGACAGAGCCGAAGAGTGCAATTGTAAAACAGTACCAGAAGCTGCTGGAGCTTGATGGAGTTGATCTTCAGTTCGATTCGGGGGCACTCGAGGCAATCGCAGAGACGTCACTTGCGAGAAAGACCGGAGCCAGAGGGCTGCGGGCGATTATGGAGAATATCATGATGGATACGATGTATACAGTTCCGTCGGATGATACGATAAAAGGCTGTCGGATCACGAAGGCAGTAGTAGAAGGAACGGGTTCGCCACTGTATGAATGCGATGGAGAAGAACGAAAGGGACTTCTGGATTCGGAAAGTGCATAAAATTACGAGGCGGGTGCAATGGAGATAAACCATGTACCCGCTTTGTTGTACTGACAATGAGTCGAGTGAAATTTTGTTCAATTGTACGGACAGTTAGTAGGAGGAACATATGAAAACAGAGTATAAGAGTCTGCCGGCGGTTGCGCTCCGCGGATTGACGATCATTCCGGGCATGGTGGTACATTTTGATGTGAGCCGGGAAAAATCAATTGCTGCAGTGCAGGAGGCAATGGTGGAAGACCAGAAGATATTCATGGTCACACAGAGAGAGATTGACACAGAGGATCCACAGAAGGGGGATCTTTACGAAGTGGGAACGGTAGGAACGATCAAACAGATTATCAAACTGCCGAAGCACATCGTGCGTGTACTGGTATCAGGAGAGGCGCGGGGTGTGCTTCGGGAGATCGAAACAGAATCCCCTTATATGAGAGTTGGAGTTGATGTCATGGATGACGCTGATCTGGAGGTGCCGGATGACCTGAATACGCAGGCCATGGTGCGGGGCTTAAAAGAGATGTTTGTGGAGTATGCGTCAAAGAATGTGAAGATGTCAAAAGAGGCGGTTGCGAGAATACTTGAGATCAGTGATCTTGTGAAGCTGGTCAATGAAATTGCAGCGAACACACCGTTTTTTTACGAGGAGCTGCAGGACATTCTGAATGAGACCGATTTCTGGAAACGTTACGAACTGCTGGCGTTCAAGCTCGTCAATGAAGTACAGATTATGGATATCAAAGAAGAAATCCAGGAAAAAGTAAAAGAGCGTGTGGATAAACATCAGCGGGAGTATATCCTGAGAGAACAGCTGAAGCTTATTCGTGAGGAACTTGGGGACGACACGACGATGACCGATGCCGAAGAGTTTGCAGCAGCAGCTGAAAAAATGAAAGCGCCGAAAGAAGTAAAGGAAAAAGTTTCAAAAGAAATTAATCGATTCAAAAGCGCAATGAATTCTCCGGCAGAAAACGGTGTGACACGAACTTACATCGAGACGCTTCTGGAGATGCCGTGGAACAAAACATGTAAGGAACACGGTGATATTGCATTTGCAAAGCAGGTGCTGGAGGAAGATCATTACGGGCTGGAGCAGGTGAAGGAGCGCGTGCTGGAATTTCTTGCAGTGCGCACGCTGACCAAAAAGGGAGAGAGTCCAATCCTCTGTCTGGTGGGACCGCCGGGAACAGGAAAAACATCGATTGCAAAATCTCTGGCAAGGGCATTGAAAAAGCCATATGTGAGGATTTCGCTCGGAGGTGTTCGCGACGAGGCAGAGATCCGCGGCCACAGGAAGACTTATATCGGTGCCATGCCTGGAAGGATTGCAAACGGAATCAAGATGGCGGGGGTGAAAAATCCGCTGATGCTTCTGGATGAAATTGACAAAGTGAGCACAGATTACAAAGGGGATACGTTCTCGGCGCTGTTGGAGGTTCTTGACAGCGAGCAGAACAACAAGTTCAGAGATCATTATCTGGAGGTTCCACTGGATCTGTCCGAGGTTTTATTCATTACGACAGCCAATACCCTTCAGACGATACCGAGACCGCTGCTTGACCGTATGGAAGTGATAGAGGTAAGCAGTTACACGGAGAATGAGAAGATGCACATCGCACTGGAGCATCTGATTCCAAAACAGCTGGAAAAGCATGGTCTGACAACACAACAGCTGACGATCAGTAAAAATGCGCTGTGGAAGATGGCAAGAAATTATACACGCGAGGCCGGTGTCAGACAATTGGAGCGAAAGATCGGTGATATCTGCAGGAAAGCCGCCAGAGAGATACTGGAAGAAAACAAGAAGAAAGTGGCGATTACAGAAGCAAATCTGGAGAAATATCTCGGCAAAGAGAAATATACCTTCCAGATGGCCAATGCGTCGGATGAAGTGGGAATCGTGCGCGGTCTTGCATGGACCAGCGTGGGCGGAGATACCCTTCAGATCGAAGTAAATGTGATGCCGGGCAAGGGAGAAATCCTGTTGACCGGACAGTTGGGCGATGTGATGAAGGAATCGGCACAGACCGGAATCAGCTATATTCGTTCTGTGAGTGCTCAGTATGAGATTGCAGAAGATTTCTTTGAAAAACATGACATCCATGTACATATTCCGGAGGGGGCAGTGCCAAAGGACGGACCGTCCGCCGGCATTACCATGGCAACGGCTATGCTCTCTGCTATTACCGGGAAAAAGGCGCGCGCGGATCTTGCCATGACCGGTGAGGTGACGCTGCGCGGCAGAGTACTTCCAATTGGAGGATTGAAAGAAAAGCTGCTGGCGGCAAAGAATGCCGGAATCAAGACGGTTCTGATCCCGAAGGAAAATGTTCGGGATGTGGAGGAGCTGGCGTCAGAGATCACAAAGGGTCTGGAGATTATACCGGTGGAGCACATGAACGAGGTTCTGAAAAACGCACTTACGGAAAAGTAAGGTTAGGAGAAAAATGGTAATTAAAAATCTGGAATTGGAGACTGTCTGCGGAATTACAAGTAAGCTCCCGGACAATGAACTGCCCGAGATCGCTTTTGCAGGCAAATCGAATGTAGGAAAATCATCGCTGATCAATGCACTGATGAATCGGAAGTCATTTGCAAGGACGTCGGCTACGCCGGGAAAGACACAGACAATCAATTTCTACAATATTAACAAAGAGTTATATCTGGTGGATCTTCCGGGATACGGATATGCAAAAGTATCACCGAAGGAGAAGGAGCAGTGGGGAAAGCTGATTGAGCGCTATCTTCATGGATCGAAACAGCTTCGCGCCGTGTTTCTTCTGATTGATATGAGACATGCACCCTCGGCGAATGACAAGATGATGTACGACTGGGTGGTGTCACAGGGGTATAATCCCATTATTATCGCGACGAAGCTGGACAAATTAAAGCGGAGTCAGATTCAGAAGAATGTGAAGATCGTAAAAGACGGACTGGGTCTGATTCCGGGGACGAAAGTAATCCCATTCTCCGCGGTGACGAAGCAGGGACGTGATGAGATATGGAAACTGGTGGAAGAGAATCTGCTGGGAGAGATGGAAGGCGAGTAGCATGGAGAATAAAAGACCGTATTGGCAGGTTGCAGTCAGCCTGATGTTCAGTCTGCTGGCGACCGCAGCATTTCTGTTTATCAGTTGGAAGCTTTTGATCCTGCTGATGCCGTTTGCAATCGGATGGATTCTTGCAATGATCGCATCGCCGCTGGTTGAGTGGCTGGAGCGGCATTTTAAAATTGTAAAAAAACTGGGCTCAGCACTGGTAGTGATCCTGGTGCTGGGGCTGATTGTGGTGATGCTATATTTCGCAATCAGCCGGATTGCCAGTGAGATGGTCAGTCTGGTGCGAAATTCTTCGGAGCTGTATCAGCAGCTGGAAATCGGACTTCGCCAGATTGGCGACAGTATGAACGGAATCTTTTCAAAACTTCCGGGAGGACTGCAGGCGCGCTGGGGAAGTCTGTTGGACAGCCTGGATCAGTATGCCGGAACAGTTCTGAATAAGATCAGTGATCCTACCGTTACAGCGGTGGGAAACATGGCGAAGAGTGTGCCGTCTTTTCTGATTTCGTGCATCGTATCCATCATGTCGGCGTATTTGTTTATTGTACAGAGGGATCAGGTGATTGCCTGGTTTAAACGGATGGCACCACCATCCGTAGCCAAGAGAATGGGACTGGTATTCGATAACCTGAGATATGCGGTAGGCGGCTATTTTAAAGCACAGTTCAAAATTATGGCAATTGTGTTCGTGATTTTGATTGCCGGATTCTCCATGATGGGCGTGCGTTATGCAGTATTGCTGGGCCTGCTGATTGCGTTTCTGGATTTCCTTCCGTTTTTTGGAACCGGAACTGCAATGATACCGTGGGCCCTTTACAAACTGCTGATTGGAAACTATAAGATGGCGATCATACTGATTATAATCTATGTGATCACCCAGGCGGTACATCAACTGCTGCAGCCGAAGCTGATCAGTGACAGTGTCGGAATCAACCCGCTGGTCACATTGGTTCTGCTCTATGTGGGCTACAAAATCAGCAGTGTGCTGGGGATGATTCTGGCAGTTCCGATCGGTATGGTTTTGATCAACATGGTGCAGGCGGGAGCATTTGACTATATTCTGGACGATGTCAATATTCTGGTGGAAGGAATCCTTGGACTGCGGGAAGAGTGATCCGGTCTGCCGGGGAGCAGAGTATAACGGAAATTGCAAAGGCTTTTATAAAGTGGCGAAATGCAGGAAGAGATGAATTTGCAGAAACTTGAGCAGGTGAGAATTGAAAAATTCAGGCAGCTTTAGTATACTGAATATGGTTACTTATGTTATGGAATAACAATAAAAGGAGTATACGCAAATGGAATGGAAAAATTTTGACTTATTGGAATCTTACAAGAAATTAGAAAATATTTCACCGGTAGAGATAAAAGAGCTCATGGCTGGCGAAAATGGTGCAAAACGTGTCAGGGAATATCAGCTGCCTATGGGGGCTGGCCAGTTATATAGTTATGCGGCTGAACCTGTAGATGATACGATACTGGACGTGCTGCAGGGCCTTGCAGATGAGGCAGAACTGATCGAGAAGTATGAGCAGGTATATAACGGTGCTGTGGTCAATACAGGTGAGAACAGAAGAGTACTGCATCAGCTCACACGCGGACAGTTAGGTGAAGATGTAATTGCAGACGGTGTGAATAAGAGAGAATTTTATGTGTCACAGCAGAAAAAAGCTGCAGAATTCGCAGAAAAAGTTCACGCAGGGGAAATCGTAAACGAGGCTGGGGAGAAATTCACCACAGCGGTACAGATCGGTATTGGCGGAAGTGATCTCGGTCCGCGCGCATTGTACATGAGCTTGGAAAACTGGGCAAAAGTGAACAACACCCTGAAAATGGAAGCAAAATTTATCAGTAACGTGGATCCGGATGATGGTTCGGCTGTGCTGGCTTCGATCGACCTTTCACGTGCGATCTTTGTACTGGTATCTAAGTCTGGAACTACATTGGAGACTCTGACGAACGAGTCATTTGTAAAAGAAGCCCTTATAAAGGCAGGACTGAATCCGGCGAAACACATGGTTGCGGTTACAAGTGAGACATCACCGCTGGCCGGAAATCCGGATTATCTGGACTCCTTCTATATGGATGATTATATCGGCGGAAGATATTCTTCTACTTCATCGGTAGGCGGGGTAATTCTTTCCCTTACCTTCGGTCCGGAAATATTTGCCCGTATTTTAAATGGTGCGGCAGAGGAAGACATTCTGGCGAAGAACAAAGACATCAGACAGAATCCGGCGATGCTGGATGCCATGATCGGCGTATATGAGCGGAATTTCCTTGGATACAGCAATACAGCGGTTCTTCCGTATTCTCAGGCAATGATTCGTTTCCCGGCACATTTACAGCAGCTGGATATGGAATCTAATGGCAAGAGCGTGAACCGTTTTGGCGAACCTGTTTCTTACCAGACAGGCCCGATCATCTTTGGAGAGCCGGGAACAAACGGACAGCATTCTTTCTATCAGTTATTACATCAGGGTACGGATATCGTTCCACTGCAGTTCGTCGGCTTTAAGAAGAATCAGATGGACAATGATATCGTGATCCAGGACAGCACCAGCCAGCAGAAGCTGAACGCAAATGTGGCTGCACAGATTATGGCCTTTGCCTGTGGAAAAGAGGATGAGAACCGCAATAAATACTTTGCAGGCGGCAGACCATCCAGCATTATCGTAGGCGAACAGCTGATACCAGAAGCACTGGGTGCAATCCTTGCGCATTTCGAGAATAAGGTCATGTTCCAGGGATTTGTATGGAATGTGAACAGTTTCGATCAGGAAGGGGTACAGCTTGGAAAGTTACTTGCCAAGAAAGTACTTGCAAAAGAAACAGATGGTGCACTTACTGCATACAGCGAACTTTTGGGGATCTTTTAAAAGGAGAACAATTAACATTTTCCTTCCAAATCCTCAAATGTGTCAAAGCGTTTTGACTAAAGGATAATCTGAGAAAGGGCACTCTTTGAGTGCCCTTTCTGGGATCAATCAAAGATTACATATAGACCACTCATGCCCCACTTACAGCAACAAGTGTATTGGCATGGAAACGTGGACAGCCATTTAGCTTGGCAACCGAAAAATTTATTAAACACATGCAATGCTTTTTAGGCATTGGTGAATCATAAAAATTAAGTATTTGATATGAAGCGAGTAAAAAAATATAATGTGGGTGTAGAGACAAAGCAATTGTTTTGATCTCTGCACCTGCTTTTTTATGTAACCACAGTGCGGAGCATATCGCAAATGGACTGAATGCAGATATTTATGAGATTGTTCCCGAAGATCCTTACACGGACGCAGACCTTGATTACAACGATAACAACAGCTGTACTACCGTTGAAATGAATGATCCGGATGCTCGTTAAGGGAAACTTACATCGAAAAAAGAAAGGAGATGCAGCAAAAAGTCAGTTAATAAAAAAGTCTGCAAGGAAGGAGACAGATGTGTTTACAAATGCGCAATTAAGGAAAATGATTTTGCCACTGTTTTTTGAGCAGATGTTGGTGCTGATGGTCGGACTTGCGGATACACTTGTAGTTAGCTATGTAGGAGAATCAGCGGTATCCGGGGTATCGCTTGTTAATCAGTTTAACACCATTTTTATTTATTTGTTCACAGCCTTGGCTTCAGGAGGAGCTGTTGTAATCAGTCAGTATATCGGCAGAAAGGCGAATGCTGCTGCAGGCGAAGCGGCCAGTCAGCTTATGTTATTTTCTGCAATTTTCTCCACTCTGATTGCAGTGCTGGTTCTGATTGGAAACGAGGTAATACTCCGTTTGATGTTCGGCAAAGTGGAAGATTCTGTGATGTAGGCCTGTATTACATACCTTAGAATTTCTGCGTATTCGTATCCGGCATTGGCGGTTTATAATTCTGGTGCTGCCCTTTTTCGCAGCATGGGAAAAACCAGCGTAACTATGTATCTGTCAATAGCGTCCAATACCATCAATATCATTGGAAACCTTATTGGTGTATTTGTATTACATGAAGGTGTTGCAGGTGTAGCGTATCCTTCTCTATTGGCCCGGACATTTTCAGCCGTGGTGATTACAGTCCTCTGTTTCCAGAAGAAAAATGAAGTCTTCTATCGCTATAAGTGGATTTTTCAGTGGGACAAGGATCTCATGAAACAGATTTTAAAAATAGCCATTCCAAATGGAATGGAAAATGGTGTTTTCCAGCTGGTAAAAGTGGCACTAAGCGGTATTGTTGCATTATTTGGGACATACCAGATTGCTGCAAATGGCGTTGCACAAACTATTTGGTCACTGGCTGCTTTAGCTGGGATCGCTATGGGCCCAGTGTTCGTTACAGTCATTGGACAGTGCATGGGAAATGGAGATATAAAGGCCGCAGATGATTATTTTAAGAAATTGACAAGGATCACGCTTTTGCTTTCGTCAGCATGGAATCTGTTGATTTTTGTTCTAACGCCGCTATTCATGCGTTTCTATGCTTTGGAGCCGGAAACGAAGCAGCTTGTGATCCAGCTTGTCCTGATTCATAACTTGTTCAATGCCGCTGCGTATTCATTTTCAGGTGCATTCAGTAATGGGCTGCGAGCAGCGGGCGATGTGAAATTTACCATGTATGTTTCTGTGATATCCACAATAGCGGTGCGCCTGCTGTTGTCATGGCTTTTGGGAGTTATCTTACAAATGGGCGTGATTGGGATTGCCATTGCAATGGTTTGCGATTGGGTTGTTCGAGCGGCTATTTTGATTTGGCGGCAGAAATCCGGAAAGTGGAAAACATTTCGGGTGATATAAATTAGTTTTTCATTGCAAATTTAATAGTATATCTCAGTGAAAGAATGACTCCCACCGCTAGTAGGTGGTGAGTAACAAACTGGTCTCAGTGGTGGGTGTCAATCTCCCACTGAGATATAGCCTTCGGCGGATTGCAGAGCGGCTTAGATGCATTATGTCAGCAGAGCTGACAGCCGCTTGCAGCAATTATGCTGGAGCATAATTGAATTTTAGGGAGGTATGATTATGAACAGAAAAATTTTAGTAGCATATTTTTCGACAAGCGGTGTGACTGCAAAGGCGACAAAGAAGCTGGCGGAGGCAGCAGTATGGAAATGAATAATCCCGTATTTCGTCCCGCGATGGCAGGGACGGTGGACGGTATGGATCAGTACGATGTGATATTTGTCGGCTTTCCTAAAATGGAGTATGCTGTTTAGAGAAATTTAAACAGCTTTTTTGTTGGAGATAATGGTGTTATAATATATTTAATGTTTGTAACTGTTCAGAACTCCATTAGTTAAAGATGATATCGGAATTCCCTAAAAGGGCTTCTCTGATTGCTGTAAAAGCATTTATTCCATGCTTATGAGCAGTCCCAATATAGCTCATGATTGTAAGATATTCCTGTGCGCCTTCCTCACTG
>NZ_FQZY01000009.1 GCF_900142165.1 Hespellia stercorisuis DSM 15480 | reverse complement strand
ATGAGTTTCACTGCCTATATCGCATCCAACTATAAGCATCTCATCTGAGATGAAAGAGAGTTTGTCATTCTTAGCAAATTTACCTTGTGTTTCCAATTCTCTCCACGTTGATGCTTTGAGATTTTCTTCAATAGATTTAATCCGCTTAGCGATTTCTTCCTTTGACAGAACATTCATTTCGAATTTCACTACACTTGCTTGCTTTTTTGTCTTTCTTGTTTTACTATTCATCTTAGATACCTCTCGTGATTTAGATTTTTTACCAACTTCCCGGTCAGTAATAATCTAAATTTACCTGAGGTATTCTTTTTGGTCAATTCCCTTTACTCTTTAAAGTATACAGGAAGCTCCTGCATCCTTAAAACTCTACCGGTTCATAATCCTGCAGCTTCGCCAAAAATCCCAGCTCCCACAGCTTCTCCTGAATCAGATCCAGTGTCTCCTCACTATCCGCAATCACGGTATGGTAATGATATCCTGCGGTGACATTCTTCAGCGGTGTCGATTCCCCGCTGTGAATCTGTTCCATATAATTCATCACGTCACGTCTGGACTTGAGATTCAATTCTGCTCTCACCACACCGTACACTTTATGATAAACGAACACATCTTTGATTTTTCCGCCAAAATCCACGACAGCGAGAAGCTCGTCCTCAATCTGCTCATCTCCATGTTTCACTTTAAAGACCCGCTGAATCTCGCCTCCGGCCTGAAGCAGATAGCCACGGTTCGTCGCGATGATATCATGTCCGTTGGCACGGATGATCGCGATATCCTGCACGATCACCTGTCTGCTGACTGACACCATCCTCGACAATGCGCCTCCCGAAACCGGTTGTTCGCTCTTCTCCAATATGCGTATGATTTGATTCCTTCTCTCTTTTCCGGTCATCTGTGTTTTATCCCTCTTCCAAATTTATTTTGTAAAATGAATAGTCCCTGCTGCGACTGGGAAACTGCACTGCATGCGTATTCTTCAGTGGAAAGTTACACTGCATGCAGATTCTTCAGTGAAATATCCAGAATCGGAGCAGAGTGTGTCAGCGCGCCGCTGGAAATGTAGTCCACCCCCAGGTCCGCCAGTCTGGCAATGTTCTCCTTTGTCACGTTGCCGGACACCTCAACTTCTGCGTGTCCAGCGATTATTTGCATCGCCTCTCTCATCTCCTCGTGTCCCATGTTGTCCAGCATGATGATGTCTGCTCCCGCTTCTACCGCCTCGCGTACCATCGTGAGATTCTCCACCTCTACTTCGATTTTACGTACAAACGGCGCATATTCCTTTGCCATCCGGATTGCTTTTTTTACCCCGCCAGCTGCCCCGATATGATTGTCCTTGAGCATTACACCGTCCGTCAGGTTGTAGCGATGGTTGTTCCCTCCGCCCACACGGACCGAATATTTCTCAAAAATCCGGTTGTTCGGACTGGTCTTTCTGGTATCTAAAAGCTTCGTCCGGCTGCCCGCCAGCAATGCCGCCACGGAGTGCGTATACGTCGCAATGCCGCTCATCCGCTGCATGTAGTTCAGCGCTGTACGCTCCCCGCATAAAATCGTCCGGATATCACCGGATACTTTTGCAAGAAGCTGTCCGTTCTTCACAGCATCCCCGTCCTTTACATAGCATTCAATCTCTATCTTCTCATCCAGAAGTTCAAATACTCTGGAAAACACCTGAATTCCACAGATGATTCCATCCTCTTTACAGATCAGCTCCGCTTCGCCTGCCTGCGGATGAGGCATCACACTGTTGGTGGAAACATCCTCGCTTGTGATATCTTCTTTTAATGCCCCCAGAATCAGTGGGTCGACATTTAACTTCATCGTAACCTGATCAAACATTATCCTATATCCTTTCTCTGCTTTATACGCGCAATCTCTGCCCGGACCTCTTCCTGATAGGCTGATTCCAAAGCCTGTGCATCCCTGTAGTCCTTCAGATTGACTGCTGCCATGATGTGTTCCTGAATCTGCTCTGTTTCTGCCTGCGCATTTTTCTGCAGATTATCCTGAATTGCACACTGTGTCATCCCTGACTCACGCTCCATCCCCCACGTGTCCGCAATATGTTTTGCAGCCCGCTTTGCAAACACCAGACTCTCCAGAAGGGAATTACTTGCCAGACGGTTTTTTCCATGGACACCATTGCAGGCGGTCTCACCCACAGCGTACAATGCCTCCATTGAAGTCTTACTGTCATAGTCTACCTTCACACCACCCATAAAATAGTGCTGGGCCGGGACCACCGGAATACATTCTCTGGTTACATCATACCCCATTTTCCGACAATGCTCAACGATATTCGGGAAATGTGTCTGCAGCTCCTCTTTCGGAATTGTCCGAAGATCTTCCCACACAAACTCTGTCCCGTCTATTTCCATCTGTTTATAAATGGCTTCTGTCAGCAGATCACGCGGCAGCAGTTCATCCACGAAGCGATTCCCATTCTTATCATAGAGCTTTGCACCCTCTCCGCGAACGGATTCGGAAATCAGGTAGCTTCTGTCTTCCTCTGCGTAAAGGGTCGTCGGATGGATCTGGATATAATCGATATTTTCCAGTTCCACCCGGTGACGCAGGGCCACCGCCAGTGCATCTCCGGTCAGATGGCGGAAATTCGTAGAGTGATGATACAATCCGCCGATTCCTCCGGTCGCCAGCACCGTCCGCTTCGCCAACACCCTGCCGACGGTTCCGTCCGGATGTGCAATCACTGCCCCAAAACATGTCGTGTTGTCGCTGATGATGTCAAGCATGGCTGTATGCTCCATGATCCGCACATTTGCAAGCTGCCGGACCTGAGCAAGAAGCCTGCTTGTAATCTCTTTTCCGGTGATATCCGCATGAAAAAGGATTCTCTTTTCAGAGTGCGCCCCCTCCCGGGTAAACGCCAGACTTCCGTCGGTATCACGCTGGAACTCCGCACCGTATTCTAACAGGTCCTTCACCACATCCTGGGAAGATCGAATCATAATTTCCACAGAACGCCTGTCATTTTCATAATGCCCGGCCCGCAGTGTATCCTCAAAATAGCTCTCATAATCAGACTCATCACGGAGCATACACATCCCGCCCTGGGCAAGAAATGAATCGCTGTCTTCTACGCTGGATTTGGTAATGATTAAAATCTGCTTGTCCCTCGGAAGCTGAAGTGCACAGTAAAGACCGGAACAGCCACTTCCTACAATCAGGATATCGGTCCGCTCACTGTCATTTAATTTCTTATCCACCGTCACATTTTCACTTCTCATCACTTTGCCATCTCAAGCATCCGCTCCAGGGGTGCCATTGCCTTTCTGCGAATCTCCTCAGAGACAAAGACCTCATTGCTCTCATCCTCCAGGACTTTTTTCACTTTATCTAACGTAACTTTTTCCATATTGACACAGACCTGACCACTATTGACTGCGTAGAACTTCTTGTCCGGATTCTTCAGCTTCAGTTCATGAAATACGCCGATGACTGTGCCGATAATAAATTCCTGTTCGTCACTTTCTGTCGCATAATCAATGATTCCGGAAGTACTGCCTATGTAATCTGCCTCCGCAAGCACTTCCTCCGGACATTCCGGATGTGCCAGAAACAAAGCCTTCGGGTGCTCTGCTTTTGCCTGCAGCACCTGTTCTCTCGTAATCTGGTGATGCCGCGGACAGAAGCCGGAATGCAGGATCACATTTTTTTCCGGCACCTGCTGTGCCACAAAGCTGCCAAGATGCTGATCCGGAATGAAAAATATATTCTGGTTCGGAAGATTTTTCACAATCTTCACTGCATTGGAAGAAGTTACGCACACATCCGAGTATGTTTTCGTCTCCGCCGTGGAATTAATGTAACAGACAACCGCCACATCCGGGTATTTTTCGCGCACCTCCTCGATATCCTCCACCTCAATCATATGAGCCATGGGGCAGTCCGCCGTCTTGTCCGGCATGAAGACCCGCTTCTCGGGATTCAGGATCTTAGCACTCTCCCCCATAAATTCCACTCCGGCAAATATAATAGACCTGCAGTCAAGCTTTGTCGCCACCTTGCTCAGGTAAAATGAATCCCCGACATAATCCGCCACATCCTGCACATCACCCGGTACATAATAGTGAGCGAGAATCACTGCATTTTTCTCTTTCTTTAACTGTTCAATTTCTGTTTGAATAGACATTTGTTCCTCCCATGCCCGGTAAAGCAGACCTGCATCCTTCTGCCACCGTTTGTCCCCAGGCATTCATTTTTTCTCTGAATGCTCCATTTATCTGTGTTCCTTTTCATGCATGTGGAGTATTATAGCACATGTAAATTCATATGACAAGACAGTTGTATTTACAGTATGGACTCCTATGACAGACAGTTATATTTACAGCAAGAATCCCTCACTTCGTGCTCTGCGCACTTGAAGTGAGGGATCCTTGCTGATGGTCATATGGCCACACCAATATCTGGCATGTTATCTTTTTTTCTTCCGCACAATCAATACGATGATCACTCCGACTACAGCCACCGCCATAATCGCGATCCATTTTGCGATATTGTTCTTATCTCCCGTCGGTGCACTGGATGCCGTGCCCGCTGTCTTTGTAAACTCTGCCACATAGGCATGATCGCGGTCAACATTTTCCACGGCCAGCGTCGGTTCTGTTCCCACCGTCTGATTGCCCTCCGTCCATTTACTGAACTTGTAGCCGGTCTTTGCCGTCGCGGTCAGCGTCGTCTTCGTATGGTACATTACTTTTCCTGCTCCGGTAACTGTTCCTGCTTCTGGAGGACTGGCCGCAGCCGTAATCGTGTAAGTGAGCGCCTCGTAAGTTGCCGTCACAATAACAGGACCGGCCGGCATGGTAAATGTGGTATTTTCTTTCTTGCTGTCCTCAAATGTTCCACCGTTGTTGCTGGTCCATTCCTTGAATTTTTCTCCCACCGGTGCCGCGGCCGCCGTGATGGATACCTTTGTGCCCTCCAGATACGGGCTCCCCTTCGTATTGTCCGTTCCACTCGACATGGTCAGTGTATATTTGGGCAGGACTTCATAGACTGCCGTCACTGTCACATCTCCTGCAGGCATAGAGAAATTTGTGTTCTCTTTTTTGCTGTCTTCAAAGCTTCCTCCGTTGCTGCTGGTCCACTCCTTGAATTTCTGCCCCTCCGGCGATGCCGCTGTGATGGACACCTTCGTTCCCTCCAGATACGGGCTCCCCTTTGTGTTATCCGTTCCGCCTGCTACGGTCAGATTGAATTTTGGCAGTGCTTCGTAGGTTGCAGTCACGGTCGCATCTCCTGCAGGCATAGAGAAATTCGTGCTCTCCTTTTTGCTGTCCTCAAACGTTCCTCCGTTGCTGCTGATCCATTCTTTGAATTTCTGCCCCTCCGGAAGTGCCGCAGCCGTGATGGATACTTTTGTATCTTTTACGTACGGACCTTCCATCGTATTATCCGTTCCATTTGCCATGGTCAGCGTATAAGTCTTCGGTGCCTCCGCCTCATAGGCTGCCGTCAGAGTCACATTCCCTGCAGGCATGGTGAATGTCGTGCTCTCCTGTGCACTGTCGGCAAAACTTCCGCCGTTGCTGCTGGTCCACTCCCTGAACGTCTGTCCGCCCGGCGCTTCGGCTGCTGAAATCGATATCTGTGCATTTTCCTGATAAGGACCGGCATTGGTGTTGTCCGTTCCATTTACCACAGACAGTTGAAATTCCAGCGTCTGCGCCTTCTCATATGCAGCTTTCACGGTCGCGTCACTGGGCGGCATCGTATAAGTCGTAGTCGCACTTGCAGGATCTTCGATCGTGCCGCTGCCATCGTTCTCCCACTCCTTAAACACACTGCCTTCCGGTGCCGGATCCGCCGAAATCGATACCGTATCGCCTTCTCTGTAATCCTCTCCACCCGTATTGTCAGTCCCATCCTTCACCGTCAGGGTATAAGTCTGCTCTTTTTTATATGTCGCTGTTATCGTTGTGTCTGCATCCGGCATGGTAAAGGTTGTCGAAGGATTATGTTCATCCGCAAATGTTCCGCCTTTTCCACCGGTCCAGTCATCAAAATCATAATTTTCTTCCGGTTCATCCGCTACAATGGAGATCACATCGCCCTCGAGACAGGTCTTTTTATCCGGCACGCTCTGTCCTTTCTTGATGGTCAGATTTCTCATCTTCCGCACACGGAACACATAATCCACTGTGATTTCCGGCTGATCCTCCGAAGAAGTATCTGCCCAGATTACGGAGAACTTATAATCCCCCACCTTGGCTGGCGTTCCTGCGATCGTGAGAAATTGTGACGAATCGTCAATTGCAATTGTACAGCCCTCTGCCTTGAACTCTGTCTTGTATTCGTCCATCAGGTATTTCTCCGGATCCGGACTGTCCACTTTACAGGATGTGATTGCCTTGTTCACTTCCACCGACGGCAGTTTCTGTGTCGTTAAAGTCTGCTTTTGTGTATCCTGCTCCTGCGCATGCACCGCCATGCCTGCAATGAACAAAATTCCAGTCATCACCGCCAGCACTGTGCACTGTCTGAGCCACTTCGTGCGCCATTTTCTTCTGCTCTCTTTATTCATACACATACCCCTTTCTGCTTCTTTGCTGCTCTGAATATTCCACCCCGTTCTCTTACTCAAAGTATAACCACTATCATCTGGTTTCGTCAAGGTCAGGCTTAGAACAAAGAGTTTCCGTATTCTTTTTGCGTGCAGTGCAAATCCCGCCAAGCGTTTTTATATCATAGGAGTTCAAAATTTTTTTTATGATATAAAAAAACACCGGCGAAAGTTCACAATTCTCTTTCGTCAGTGTTTTTATCTCTGTTCTCTTTTTCAGCAACGCAGACACTCGTGATCCGCTTCACTTCCTGTACGTGAACGCCCGGCAACTCGTAGCTTCACGGATATTTCCTAATCCGTCAGGTCCTCGCCGTTGCTCTCAATCACCTTCTTATACCAGAAGAATGAATCCTTGCGGTATCTGTCACAGTTCTTTACATCAAACTCTTCTCTGTCCACATAGATGAATCCATAACGCTTCACCATACCCTCGTGGGTCGAAATCAGGTCAATTGCGGACCATGGGCAGTAACCCATCATCTCCGCGCCGTCTGTGATTGCAAGCTGCATCTGCTCAATGTGCTTTCTCAGGTATTCGATTCTGTATGGATCATGGATCTTGCCGTCCTCCAGCTTGTCGTATGCGCCCAGACCATTCTCTGTAATAATCATCGGCAGGCGATATCTGGAATACATCTCGCGGATTGTTGCGCGGAATCCCTGCGGATCGATCTCCCAGCCAAATTCTGTCCGCGGAAGATTAGGATTTGCAAACCCTTTGAAGAAGCCTGCCTCCACGCCGCCGTTCTGCTGGTCATTCTGAGTACCGTCCTTCTCGTCAGCTCCAGGAAATTCCACCGTCGATGTATTGTAATAATTGAATCCGATAAAATCCGGGTGTCCGCTCTTCAGGATTTCCTCATCTCCCGGTGCAAATACCGGCACCGCATCATGCTCTTCCATATAAGCCCACGCCAGATTGTTGTACACGCCGTAAACTGCCATATCCAGATACAGCCAGTTTCTCACTGCATTAAAATTCTGTGCCGCCAGCATGTCCTCCGGCTTGCAGCTTGCAGGATATACCAGAGAAATGTTCGGAGCCGGTCCGATCTTCGCATTCGGCAGCATCTCGTGGCAGAGTGCCATAGCTTTCGCCTGCGCCACCAGCATGTGATGATTCTGCTGATACAGTTCCTTCGTCACGTTGGTGCAGTCCTTCGGCGCGTTAAATGTTCCGATCAACGGTCCGACCAGCGTCAGCATGTTCTGCTCGTTAATCGTCAGCCAGTATTTCACACGATCGCCATAATTTTCAAACATCAGCTTCGCAAACTCCACGAAACAGTCAATCACCTTTCGGTTGCCCCAGCCGCCGATCTCGTCCAGTGCCGCCGGAATGTCAAAGTGGTACATGGTAACCAACGGCTCGATGTTATACTTAAGACACTCATTGATCAGGTTGTTATAGTACTCGATTCCAAGAGGATTGACCTCACCGGTTCCCTTCGGCAGCAGCCGTGACCATGAGATAGAGAAACGGTACGTCTTGAATCCCATCTCCGCCATCAGGGCAATGTCCTCTTTGTAGTGGTGGTACTGATCCGCGCAGACATCCAACTCGGATGTTCCTTCCGGAACCTTCTTCACATCCTGGCAGGAAGGTCCTTTGCCGTCGGTCAGGTTCGCCCCCTCTACCTGATAAGCCGAGGTAGAAGCGCCCCATAAGAAATCTTTTGGAAATGGTTTTAATTTTTTGTGTATCATATCTGTCTCCCTTCATATAAATAGGTCCATTGTCTAAACTTTTGCTGTATTATTTGTCCTGCACTTCGTATTATAACCCTCGGCATACATACATGTAAATGGAGAATATTCTCCTTTTTTAATTTAAATTTTTTCCGTTGCTGGATATGACTTTCTTGTACCAGTCAAAGGATTTTTTCTTTCTTCTGGATAGATCGCCGGTTCCGTCATCGTACTTGTCCACATAAATAAAGCCGTAGCGCTTTGCCATCTCTCCGGTGGATGCGCTGACTAAGTCGATACAGCCCCACGGTGTATAGCCCATCAGATCCACGCCGTCTTTGACCGCCTCTTCCATCTCTTTGATATGATCCCGGAAATAATTGATGCGGTAATCGTCATTGACAGTTCCATCCTCTTCCAGCTTGTCTACTGCGCCGAGTCCATTTTCAACTACCATCAGTGGAATGTTGTATCTGCCGTAGATTTCATTCAGTGTATAGTGAAGTCCCTGCGGGTCGATCTGCCATCCCCAGTCACTCGCCTTCAGGTACGGGTTCTTCACACCGCCCAGAAGATTGCCCTCGGTCTGCTCTGCACCCGGATCCAGCGTCACACAGTTACTCATATAGTAGCTGAATGTGTAATAGTCAACGGTTCCTTCTTTCAGCACTTCCAGATCTCCGTCTTCCATCTTCAGGCTGATGTTGTTTTCTTCCCAGAAACGCTCCGCAAATGCCGGATACGCTCCGCGCACCTGCACGTCGGAACAGTACCAGTTGCTGTCGCGCATCGCCCGCTGTACCTCCAGCATGTCCGTCGGATTACAGGTATAGGGGTAGCTTGTCATGAATGCGATCATGCAGCCGATCTTGAAGTCCGAATTGATCTCATGTCCCATCTTTACCGCCTTCGCGCTCGCCACGAACATGTGATGCAGTGCCTGATAGCGCGCCTGGACGCTGTCCGGCACCTCGGTGATCGGACCGGAATATCCCTGAATAGTTCCGGTCGACAACACATTTCCAAAAGCCATCGTTCCCGCATTGATTTCATTGAAGGTCAGCCAGTATTTTACTTTATTCTTGTATCTGTTGAAGATCGTCTCGCAGTAGTTCAGATAATACTGGATGCACTCTCTGCCCTCCCAGCCGTTGTACTTTTCGACCAGCGCATACGGCAGTTCGTAGTGCGAGATCGTGACCAGCGGTTCGATTCCGTACTTCAGGCACTCGTCAAATACATTGTCATAGAACTGAAGTCCTGCTTCCAGCGGTTTTTCTTCCATCCCTGTCGGGAAGATTCTCGTCCAGTTGATGGACATGCGAAAGGTCTTAAAGCCCATCTCTGCAAACAGTGCGATATCTTCCTTATAATGATGATAAAAATCTGTCGCCTCATGGCTTGGATACAGTGTTCCCTCCTCGATGGCCGTTGTCACTCTCTTCGGTACGGTATGGGAACCATTAGTGCACATGTCGGATACGGATGCGCCCTTGCCATCCACATCCCATGCTCCCTCATACTGGTTTGCAGCAGTTGCTCCGCCCCAGAGAAAATCCTCGCGAAATGTTTTCATTATATTGTCCTCCAATTCTGATTCTTCTTACTCTTTCCGTTTTCATATTCCATCACTTTTACTGCTATTATCAGGCCGCAGGTTTCCCCCGGAATTACAGTACTGTGATCAAGTTATCTCCAGGCACGACTGTCTTCGCATCTGTCGCAACGACATCCGCATAGTCCGCTGTGTTCGTGATGATGATTGGAGTCACCGTGGACAGGCCTGCTGCCTTGATTGCCTCAATATCGAACTCCAACAGTAGATCACCCTTTTTCACTTTGTCTCCCTGTGCGGCCTTCGGTGTAAATCCTTTTCCGTCAAGCTGTACCGTATCCATACCTACGTGGATCAGAATCTCTGCTCCGCCCTCTGACAGAATGCCGATTGCATGTCCCGTCGGAAAGAATGCCATGATCTCCCCATCGCATGGTGCATATACTCTGCCCTCTGCGGGAACGACTGCGATGCCTCTGCCCATGGCCTCTGAAGAGAATGCGTCATCTTCTACTTCTGTGAGTGGCTTCACTTCACCCTTGACCGGTGCAGTGATTGTCTCATTTGCTGCTGTTTTTGCATCATTTTTTACTTCTATTTTTTTTGGTTCCTCATCCTTGTAGCTTACAAATGTCATGATAAATGCTGCAGCCATTGCTGCCGCGCAGGCAATCAGGCACCAGATCAGGCTGCTCATAGAATCTCCTCCGATGAACATCGGGAATCCGAATACGCCCATACCGCCCATCATGTATGTCTTACAGCCCATCAGTCCCATGATCGCACCACCGATACCGGCTGCAATACAAGAGATTACGAATGGTTTTTTCTTTGGAAGAGTCACACCGTAGATCGCCGGCTCTGTCACACCGAAGATGCCTGAGATAAATGCAGGAATTGCGATATCTTTTAATTTTTTGTCTTTTGTCTTCAGAATAATTGCAAGAACTACCGCTGTCTGTGCAAAGGATGCTGCGAAGTAAGGTGTAACGACCACATCATATCCAATTGTTGCAAAGTTGATCATCATGATCGGAACAAGTCCCCAGTGTACACCGAACATAACAAATACCTGCCATAATGCTCCGACCAGAAGACCGCCGACCAGACCGCCGACTACAGGAAGGCTGTACAATGCGGTAAATACAACTCCGATAACATTTGCTGCCAGAGAGGTGACTGGTCCGATGATCAGGAATGTCAGAGGCATCATCACGAAGAATGTCAGCACCGGTACCACGAACAACTTTACAACGTCCGGAATCACTTTCTTCAGTGCATTTTCCAGCTTGCATGCAAAGTATACTGCCACGATTACAGGAATCACAGTTGACGCATAACCACTGGAGCTTGGCATGATGATCGGAATGCCGAAGAATGTGGAGCTGTAAGACATCTCCAGTCCGGTTCCTGTAAATACACTTCCGATTGCCTCCGCACCTGCCATCGCCGTAATTGCCGGATAACAGAGAGCAAAACCTACTGCCATACCTGTAAACTGATTGCCGCCAAATTTTTTCGCTGCGTTAAAGCCTAGTACAACAGGTAAGAACGTAAAGAATCCGTCTCCAAATGCATACCAGAGCTGATATGCTCCGGATGCTGACGCGTTCGGATCGAAAAATGCCCAGAGCGCCAGCAGACCTTTTACGATACCGGCTGCACACAGCACGCCCAGCATCGGCTGGAACACGCCTGCGATCATATCGATGAACGCTGCGCCGATGCCCATCTTTTCCTTTGGCGCATCGGACGCCACTTCTCCGGCTGCAATATGTGCTTTCTCGCATACTACCGCGAACACGTCCGGCACATGGTTGCCGATTACTACCTGATACTGTCCGCCGGACTGCATAACTGTTACAATTCCATCTGTGTTTTTCAATACCTCTGTATTTGCTTTTGACTCATCCTTCAGCTTGAAACGCAGTCTTGTGACACAGTGTGTCAGCTGGTTGATGTTGTCCTTTCCACCTACGTTCTGGATAATAATCTTAGCCAGACCATCATACTTACTTGCCATAATTCATTCCTCCATTTTTAGTTCATTCTACGGTCAGCCACATTTTGAGCAGCATCCCTCTCTCCTGCGGTCAGCCATATTTTCTATGGCATCCCTTATTTCATGGTCGACCACTTTTTTCTGTGATCTCCCTCATCCTTGTGGTTTCCCACATTTATATAAAGCATCTGCAGTATGCTTTAATACGACATTTATTTTCTCAGAACGACCCGCTTGATGTGCAGGGTCAGATACATCTTTTCTTCGTCCGGCACCTGATAGCCGTATTCCTTAAATATATAATCAGCGATTTTACCCGCGCATTTGTAATCATTCGGATACTGTCTCTCGATCAGCATACAGAACTTGTCATCCAGATTCTCTACCTTCGTTCCATTCAGCATCCGCTGTGCAAAGAACTTCATATGCGTCACAAAACGCGCATAGTCGAGAGATGTCTCATCCAACTCTATTCTGTAATGATACTTCACAATGGTCAGTGAATTTTGAATAATCTTTGTAATCTGAACCGTCTGTTCAATCCTGCCGGACTTTAGTTCCGCATTTACAAAATGCATCGCGATCGATGCCGCCTCGTCCTCCACCAGATTCAGGTCCAGTCTGTCACTGAGCAGCTCGACTGCTTTTTGCCCGATTTTGTACTCCTTCGGATAAAATCTCTTGATCTCCCAACAGAGCTGATTCGCGAACTGGATATTCTGCTGATACCGCTCGATCGCAAAATTGATGTGATCCGTCAGTGTGATATAAATGGTCTTATTGAGCTCCGTCTCGATCACCGTGTTGGCATAATCAATGATCTCATTCGTGATCTCCACCCGCTCTATCGGTACTTCGTTCAGCAGGTCTGCCAGCTGGTTTGTCTCTTCCTCCGTCTCCATACGGAAGATTTTCTCAACTTTCTTCTCATCCACGGACTGTCCGGCTTTCACGCCGAATCCAAGCCCGCGGCCCATCACGATGATCTCGCATCCCGCCTCATCCACAGAAGCGATAATATTGTTGTTAATAACCTTTTGAATGATCATGTGTTTTGATTTCCTCTCTCAGAATTTTGCAGAACCAATACAGTTAAAAGCGAATTTCATCTGCACAGGCACGAAGCTGGCATCCCCCTTACCCACCACTTAGTGCTCTACGCACTTAAAGTGGGGGAATACTTACAGATGTTCAAATTTGCATAAAAAAAAACCAACATATAAATAGAATTTCTCTACCTCAATGTTGGTTTTGCCTGCATCGTTAAATAACAACCAGTAACAATCCGTCTCAATCAATTTTCTAAATCATAGCATATGTAAATTTCGAAATCAAGGACAACATCTCTTTTTGGCACATTGCTAAAAAATGTCTCCATGATTTTGTGCATTTTTTCGGATTGATCTTTATGTATCAGACATAACCCTGACTTGTTGTATCACCTGCAGATGATTTCTTAATTCTTACAGCACAGCTGCATGTCGATGTTCTCTTCGTTTGCTGCTATATCTCGATCAGCTCATATTCCGGATTCCCCATCCCGAGCTTTTTCGCATGTGAGATGGTCGTGGTCCAGTCCGTCTCCGGGAAAATCGTTCCGAAGTGATCGTGTCCCTCATGGCAGCACTCCGCCAGAAGCGAGTTCTCCAGCACCGGCTGGCTGTTCACCGCATCGGCACAGGCCTGATCGATGGCAACCGGATCAAAGGATGCGAACATTCCGATATTCGGTACGATCGGTGCGTCATTCTCTGCATGGCAGTCGCAGTAAGGCGATACATCCACTACGATATTAATGTGGAAATTCGGGCGGCCGTCTATGATTGCCTTGGTGTACTCTACGATCTTCTTATTTAAAATCAGATTTGACTCGTCGCTGGCCGGACAGACCGCATCTTTCGGGCAGATACCGATACAGCGCCCACAGCCCACACATTTGTCATGATCGATCGTCGCCTTGCCGTCTGTCACAACTGCCGCATCGTGCGCACAGATTCTGGTGCACATACCGCAGCCGATACAATTTTCCTGCTCCACGTATGGCTTGCCTGCGCTGTGCATCTCCATTTTTCCCGCGCGGGAGCCGCAGCCCATACCCAGGTTCTTGAAGGTTCCGCCAAATCCTGTCGCCTCATGTCCCTTGAAATGTGTCAGGGAAATGACCACATCGGCATCCATGACTGCACGGCCGATCTTCGCGTTGGTGATGTACTCGCCGCCGGTCACCGGCACTTCCACGTCGTCCGTTCCCTTGAGTCCGTCCGCGATGATAACGTGACACCCCGTAGAAAACGGAGAAAATCCATTCTCGTACGCACTGTCCAGATGGTCGAGTGCGTTCTTACGTCCGCCTACGTACAGCGTGTTGCAGTCTGTCAGAAACGGCTTGCCACCCTGAGCCCTGATAAAATCCACCACGGTCTTCGCATAATTCGGGCGGAGATAAGCGAGGTTCCCCGGCTCTCCGAAGTGAATTTTGATGGCTGTGTATTTATTCTCGAAGTCAATATCGCCCATCCCCGCGGTTTTCATAAGCTTTGTCAGCTTCTGCTGCAGATTCATGGTCGGTGTAGTTCTCATGTTGGTGAAATAAACTTTTGATTTTTCCATTATGTTCTCCTTTTCACAATTTCCTGTAATGCTGTAATTATACCATTATTAACAAAGAAAAACTAGATAGAAGTCACTGCTTATGGTAACATATTTATATCCGAACCGCGTGTATGCTGCGGTAAAATACTTATTAGGAAGAGGTAGACTTTATGTGGGCTTACAACGAAACTTTTTATCAAATATATCCGATTGGATTCTGTGGTGCACCGACTGAGAATGACGGGGTCACGGTTCCCCGTATCCGCAAGATCATCGAGTGGAGCGAATATCTGGGCAATCTTGGAATTGGCTCAATTATTCTGAATCCCATTTTCGAATCAGACAGCCACGGATATGACACCAGGGATTTCAAGCAGATTGACTGCCGTCTTGGAACGAACGAGGACTTTGCAGAGGTCTGCGCCTCCCTCCATGAAAATGGCGTCAATATTATTCTGGATGGCGTGTTCAATCACGTAGGCCGCGGCTTCTGGGCGTTCAAGGATGTGCAGGAAAAGAAATGGGACTCTGCGTACAAGGACTGGTTCCTCATCAGCTTTGACGGAAACAGCAATTATGACGATGGATTCTGGTATGAGGGATGGGAAGGGCATTTTGAGCTTGTCAAGCTGAATCTTCAGAATCCTGCCGTTGTGGACTATCTGCTGGAATGTGTCAAATTCTGGGTAGATGAATTTGACATCGACGGTCTGCGTCTGGATGTCGCTTACAGTCTGGATCACAACTTTATGCGCCGTCTGCACACCTACTGTGAGGAAATCAAACCCGGCTTTGCTCTGATCGGGGAAGTGCTCTTCGGCGATTACAACATCATTGTAAATGACCAGATGCTGCACAGCTGCACAAATTATGAGTGCTATAAGGGTATTTTCTCCAGCTTTAACTCCATGAATATGTTTGAGATCGCACACTCCCTGAACCGCCAGTACGGTTCTGAGAACTGGTGCATTTACCGGGGCAAGCACCTTATGACTTTCGTGGACAACCACGATGTAACGAGGCTGGCCAGCATTCTTACCAACAAAAAGCATATTCCACTGGCTTACGGACTTCTTCTGGGCATGCCGGGAATCCCGTGTATTTACTATGGAAGTGAATGGGGGCAGGAAGGCGAAAAAGCACCGGATAACGATTTTGCTCTGCGCCCGTGCTTTGAGGAGCCGATGCCGAATGAGCTGACTGACTTTATCAAAAAGCTGATCGCCGTCCGCAAGGACAGCGATGCACTCTGCAACGGCAGCTACCGCAATGTGGTTCTGACCAATCACCAGTTACTCTTCGAGCGCTGCACGGACAGCGACCGGATGCTGGTCGCGATCAACGCCGGGGATTCTGAGTTCTCTGCCGGAGATGGCTCATTGCAGGGAACTGCTGTGGATCTGCTGACCGGAGAAGAAGTTGAGATGAACGGACAGGTCGTGATGGCGCCTTACAGCGTGATGTACCTGCAGTGTGAATGATCTGATCTCATAAAACAGTTCTTCCATAATTGGGGATTGAAAAAGCAAGTGGCTGCCGCACTGATTTTTATTAGTACGGCAGCCACTTGATGATTTTTACATATAATATTTTTAACAATATACTCTAATTTTCTTCCTGCTCTAACAGCAGAATCTCTTCCTCTGACAATCCCGTTAACTCACATATATTTGAAACCGGTAAACCTTGTTTTCGTAACTTACGTGCAATATTGTTTTTTTCTTCCTTTCGTCCCTCTTCCCGACCTCTTTCCAACGCATTTTTCGCAACAATTGCCATATGTTTTTTCGCATCGTATTCCGTAAGAATCAACTGTCTCACCTCATTTCGATTTTTAAGAAGAAATTTTTTTAACACATCATGTTCAATACAGTATTCGCTTGCCACATCAATTGCATCCTCCAAATCATATCCCTTGTTTTGAAAGCCACGAATCTGCTCGATAAATATTGCATATTCCTCCAACAACCTGCATTGCTCCATAATCTTTTTATTATGTCCCAAATTGATATTCAACATGACTGCCGTAAATTCCATGCACCCACCCGGATTTTCAAAAGCGTCCGATAATTTCATTTCGACCCTGTCCGCAATTGTATCAGTTCCATTATAAAATACAACATATTTCGGAGTTGGAATTTTAATTAGATTTTCTCCATAAATATCCATTTGATTAACTGCCAGATACCCCTGCAGCACCCCTGCAAAATACAGTAATCCCCGAAGTGGCATGTTGGGATTAAAAGTTGACTGATGCTCGTACAGGTTCAGATAATTTCCAATCAGGAATGAACAGTCGTTCTTCATGCCCATATAGACTGCATCTTCTAAAGTTGTGATAATCAAATCCTTTGCATTTGTATAACAGGAATGATTTACCGCATTATACAGCTTCAACAGTTCATTTTTATCACTGAACACTTTGATAAACAGTCGGTCTTTATGCTTTCTGTTTATCCTGAATATCCGATAAAGAAAATTGGTGAACCACGATCGTCTCACCTTAACTGTCTTGTCGTCATAAATAATCTCAAGTACTTGCTTCTGCTTCATGTTTTCTTCCTCCATTATAAGTGATAGATGAAATAAACACAACAGAAACCACTCGAGATTCCCATTGTATCTACTTCAAAATAAAAGGGTAACTTGGCGAAATGCCGGAATAACTCAAATTCTCCGGATAGAACTCCGAATGAATATTTTATTACTATATCACAGAATGTCATATGAAGCAAAGTGCTTTTTGTCCTAGTTTTCTTTTCCCATTTTTCTTTCCTGCCCCAGCCAATATTCCGGTACACCAGAACTTAGGGAGACGTCCCTGAATTTCTCGATGTACCGGATGTATGAACCAGCAAAGACATGATTGCGAACGATCAGATACTCTCCCTGAACCCCTCGCCGATAATCTCGCTGCTGTTCGTAATCATCATAAATGCTTTCTCATCCGTCTCCCGGACAAATTTTCGCAGCATCATCGCCTGCTCCCGGTTCACGACTGTCATGATCACCGTCTTCTCCTCATGGGTGAACCCCCCTTCTGCCCCGTAAATAGTTGCCCCATGCTTCAGCTCCCGCTGGATGTACTCACAGATCGGCCTCGGATTTCCGGATATGATCGTGAAATATTTACACATATTCAAACTCTCTGTCACACTGTCGATAAAAAATGATTTTGCAAGAAAACCTGCCAGCGAGAATAGCCCCACCGTGGCCCCATACACATAAAATGATAACAGTACAATGCAAAAATCTGTAACAAGCAGTGCCTTCCCGATCGAAATGCTCGTGTACTTTTTCAATATCATGGCGATGACGTCGGTTCCCCCGCTGGACGCATCCATATTAAAGAAAATCGCGGACACGACCGCCAGGATCATGAAGGAAAACACCAGTTCCAGAAGTGGCTGCTCCGTCAAAGTCCCGTTCATCGGATACACATACTGTGCCAGCTCCAACGTAACGTTAAACAGCAGGGTCACATAAATCGTTTTCAGGCCGAAGCTTTTTCCAAGCACCACTATCCCCAGAACCATCAGAAGCAGGTTGATCACAAATGTATAAGTACTTGCCGTCCCCCCAAGCATTCCACTCAGAATAACCGCAATACCGGTCACTCCTCCAAAGCTGAAATGGTTCGGGAACTTGAACAGATATTCCGAAAGTGCCACAACAACCGCCCCAATTGTCAAAATTCCGTATTCTTTCAGAATCGTCTTGCGCGTTTTCTTTTTCATCTCAATATCACACTCAATCCTTTCCTCTGTTTACTCCATATTTGCAAGAAATGCTTTGTATCCACAGTAAGCTTCGTAGACGTCAGCCTTGCTGGTCACCTCATACGGTGCGTGCATCGACAGCACTGCAACGCCACTGTCAATCACGTGCATTCCATAGTTTGCCATGATGAATGCGATGGTTCCGCCGCCTCCCAGATCAACCTTTCCAAGTTCTCCCGTCTGGAAACCGACATTTTCTTTGTCAAACACTGCGCGTGCTTTGCCAGCCGGCACGATCTCCAGTTCTGCTGACAGGAAATCTTCCTCTTCTACATCGAACTGCTCTTTCAAAAGAGAAAGAATGGTCTGTTTCACCAATTCCTTTTCTTCCTCTGTTCCAGACATCGGTCTGCTGCCAATCAGAATATCCAGCCATTCTCCTCCGCCATCTGAATTGACAATCTTATGGTCTCTCTTTCGGTCTTTGCCTGACTGAGGCAGGTTTTATATCGCTCGACAATCTTGTTTAAATCCTGAAGCTGTGTTTCATTATAATCTTTCCATCTGTTTTTTCTTTCCATGATGATCTCCCTTTTTGAATTTTAATTTCATTATCTCATTATCTGCACCAAAATAAACCGGCCACATTTGTGACCGGTCTTTTCATCGCTGATTTGTTGATATATGCTAAAATCTGAAACGGCTGTCAGAAATGTTCTGCTCTTCCATCAAGCGTTTCACGGTTGACATGTAATGTTGGTTCAATGCCTCACATATCTTCTCCACATCCCCCGTCCGACAGACATCTACAATTACCTTATGCACGGAATACTGTCTCTTGACGATATCTTTTCGTCTCGCCTCAGTTGTACAAAAACGAATTGCATTCCCGTAATTCAGATCAGACCAAGCCTTGATCAACCGTTCAAATCCAGACTTTTCTATGATAATTCTGTGCAGTTCATAATCACAACAGTCCAGACTTCCATAGTCGTCTTCTAATTGTCCCATCTGCTCCAGAATCTGATCCATCTGCTTTAATTCCTGTTCGGTGAATTTTCCTCCAAAGGCTCTCACCGCAAGAATCTCATATGTCGAGCGCAGCATATAAATTTCGTATAAATCTTCCAGCGTATTCTTTCTCACGGAGCAGCCGACATTCCGGGTATACTCAATCATCCCTTCCTGTTCCAGCTGCCTCAGTGCCTCGCGGATCGGTCCACGGCTGACACCAAGCTCTTCGGAGATATCCTGTTCTACGATCCTCATTCCAGGAAGCAACTCCTGATTGACGATTTTCGCCCGGATCTCCTCCTCTACTCTTTCCCGTAATGTCTGATGATGTATCTTTCCCATAATCTCACTTACCTCGCACCCTGATCCACCGGATATTCGCTCCGGCAGACCATTACAATTAGTAAAAATATACCGAACAGAGTAAAACGGATGTTTTGCATCACTTAGATTTAGCTGTCCGGTCATATTTTCACTTATAAATTGTTCCCACTCTATATTTTTATATTCTTATAGAGACATTTTAGCACAATAAGGACAAAATGGGAAACATGAATCTCAAATTTTCAGCACTATGTCTGCAAGCCTTACTGTTCACTTCAGAACTTATAATCCACACAGTGCCCGCACGGCATAGGCGACAAATATGCCGACATAGTTTCCGCAGGCGCCCGCGATGACCCCCATGATCAAACCAACGTTGATCAGTGATTTCCATTGTGCTCCGGCCGCAGTCAGCGATGCGGTCGGTCCATCCACGATACATCCGACCATGGATAGAAGCACATACTCGTACTTGATTTTAAATATTCTGCAGATCACAAAGTGGAGCAGGAGGCATCCGACCAGCATACAGAACACGTAAAGTGTCATCATGAATGCGGAACCGATAAACTCTTGCAGATTTACTGCAAATCCAATGGTCGCCAGGAAACACAAGGAGATAAACAGTCCCAGATCCAGATTTCCCCGAAGCTTCTTCACCGGTTTTAACTGTGCCAGACCGATAGCAAACGTCGTCACAAGAAGCAGTCTTCCCGCTTTCCAGAAGGTCTCCGGGAATATGTTCTTCGCGATTGCTGTAGTGATAAATGCAACTCCAAATCCGATGGTCAGGAGCCATGCGATATCCTTGATCGACCATTTCTTATCTGACATCAACGGCTCGTGATCGCCATCGCTCAGTTCCTCCTCTGTAAACTGATATGGCCATAATTTCCCCCAGCGTTTAGATGCTTTCATCAATGCCGGTGCAGCAAACAGGAAGACCATCAGTGGTGTGGACACTACATAATCTGCTGCATTGGCTGCCGCCAGTGTTGCTCTTGAACAGTCCAGGCCTGTCGCAATTGCAGTTAAGTTCGGTGTACCACCGGTGTATGTTCCAACAAACATTCCTGCACATTTCCATCCTTCTGTGATTCTCGGTGCAAATATAATTCCCAGAATAATCGCTATGACACATACGGAGAAGATTGCTGAAATCAGCGCGATGACCGGCTGTCTGTTCAGCTTCTTCAGCTCTGTCATATTCATACTCAGCAGGCAGATACAGATGGATGCCTGTACGCAGTATGTAGAAAGCGCTGAATAGAAGTCGTGTGAAATAGGTACCACGTGGGTGTTCGACAAAATAATTCCGATTACAACTACCGTCAATACCGGTCCCAGTGATTTAAAAACTTTGAATCTTTGAAGCCAGAGGGAAAATGCTACCATGATAAATACTACAAATATTAATCCTTCTGTGCTCGTGATGAGTGTCTTCATCTTGTTCTCCTTTCAGAATCCCCTTTTTCTCTCGTCTTACGTTATCTGTCTAAAATTCTTGCGGTCGTGACGCATCTGGCACTGCCAATCCTGACGGTTATTTCCGCCGCATTGTCTCCACCTGCTGTGCCTCTGAAACCCACCTGACTGTAATGTATCCAACTGCAGCCTTACCCAGTCTTAATACGTTCATCCGTTATACACCTGAACACATAACAGCCAACCACTAATTCCGCAAATAACACGAATAAACTTGACTTTTCGTCCCGTTTATTGTAAATTGTTAACAATCTACTATGCGTGTATCTTATCATACACAGGCGACAATTTCAACAATAAATTTTATTATCAGGAGGTTTTATTATGAATTTCGAACAATACCAGGATTATTTCAGACAAGAAGCGCATGCACTCCTCTCCATTGACAGTGCCTCCGGCTTCACCACCCGTGCTACACAGCACGTGTACGACATTGCTGCTGCACTGGGCTATCATACCGAGAAGACCAATCTTGGCAATGTGATCGTGACAGTAGACGGCAAGGACAACGACCATGCCGTTGCACTCTCCTCTCATATTGATACGCTTGGACTGATGGTGCGTTCCATCACTTCCGAGGGATATCTGATGATGTCTGCTGTCGGTTCCCCGATTCTTCCAACTCTGGACGGTGAATACTGCAACATCTACACCAGAAGCGGCAAGGTTTATACCGGAACCATTCTCTCCCTCTCTCCTGCCATCCATGTATTTCCGGATGCCTCTGACCGTCCTCGTGACGATAAGAACATGGCTGTCCGCATTGATGAAACCGTACATTCCGTGGAGGATGTGCAGGCGCTCGGTATCATGCCGGGAGATTATATCTGCTATGAACCTAAGACCGTATTTACGGAGAGCGGATTTTTAAAATCTCGTTTTATCGATGATAAGGGCTGCGCGACGCTGCTTCTCACACTGCTCAAGATCATGAAGGATGAGAATCTCAAACCGGCGAAGAAGACCTACCTGTGCTTTACCACCCACGAAGAGATCGGATACGGCGGAGCTACTCTTCCAGCCGATATCGAAGAACTGCTGGTTGTGGATATGGGATGTGTCGGCGATGATCTGACCTGTAAGGAAGAACAGGTTTCTATCTGCGCCAAGGATACTTTCGGACCATATGATTACGACATGACAACGGAGCTGATCCAGCTTTCCGTCAAACATGAAATCGACTACGCAACGGATATCTACCCTCGCTACAGCTCTGACGCGGCCGCACTCTGGCGTTCAGGGAATGATGTGAGAGCTGCGCTGATCGGACCGGGTGTCCATGGATCACACGGTATGGAAAGAACACACATGGACGGGCTCATGAACACGCTGAAACTGATGGCAGCATATCTGGAACTGATCTAAATTGGGGATGATTTAGCAATTGGGGACAGAGTAATTATTAATTGGGGACGTAGTAAAACTGCAGTTTTACTACGTCCCCAATTGTCCAATTGTCTGTCCCTAATTGTCACTGTGCTGCCACCGCCTCACAGTATCCTGTTTCTCCTCAAATCCATTTTAATAATTCCAATGGCCAGCAAACCAATAAGCACAACCGTATCCGCCAGCAAAAGTATCACGATATTCCGGACCACTCCAAATATAAAAAGAACGGAAAATATCTCGATTGACAATGCTATAAAGCACATATAGTTCGTCAGGTACTCTGCAATAATGCTGCCATAAAGATTATTCATTTTTAATCTCACATAAATATATGGTTTTAAAAAAAAACGGATTATGATGCAGACTGCCGGATAAACGAAAATCCATTTTTTATCCGCCAGCGAAGATACAGTTCCTCTGCTCCACTGTACCGGAATTTCTGCCGGAAGTTTTCCATATAACAGGAGAGCCGTCCCCAGACATAAGGAAATAATCACCACCCACGTAATAAGACTCCCCCATATGTATAAAAAGCTGACTGAGTCCAATTTGAATACCGGCCGGTTTTCATCCCAATAAACCCCTAATTCTGCCACATACTTCTGAACCGCCAGTTCGTCGAAGCATATCTCGTTTTCACTGAGCATTTTCTCACACATTGTTTTCGCTTTATTCAGATCCGTGATCTGACTGTTCAAAACAGCGGCCTGCTTTTTTACTGCATCACGCAGCGTCATTTTATCTTCGACAATATTTCGAATATCCTCAATGGAAATCCCCAGTGTTCGTAAATATGCAATCTTCGTTATGTTCTCCACATCTTTTTCCGAATAATCCCTGTAACCGTTATTTTTATTTCTCGAAGGGTCTATGAGATTCTCTTTTTCGTAAAAACGAATGTTAGAACGTGGAAGTCCGGTTTGTTCCTCTACTTCTTTTATCGTCATATTCAGCATCTCCTTCCTTTTGCCTTAAGTATAAGATGTAAACAAGGGTTACAGTCAATGTTTTTTGCATTTTCTCCGGGAATTTTCGCAAAACTACAGCATAGCGCTAAATGAAGTATGGCGGTCTCCTTTATCGGAACGCCATACTCCATTCAGCATTGCACTATATCTGTTTTTATTTTATAAATATACTTTTGTATCGGCTGCTCCCGGGGGATCATTGATATATTGTATCTCATTTTGTTTTATCTCGTTTTGTTCCACCCCGCAGCCATCTCCGACCTTAGACATAAATAATTGTTATCCCTGCGAAACTCACTCTTCCTGTCATTGTGAGCGTCGGCAGCCCCGTACTCTGATCGTGGTTTTTTTCTTCAATTCCGCCAAGCGATACGTAGGTATTGTTTACTATTTTCCATGTCTTAGGAATGTACAGCTCGACGCCGGCGAATGAAACATTGAGATTCACCACGGCATTTCCATTTTGAATCATTGCATTATCAAAAAATACTTTCATCGCCCCAAAGCTGCAGTTCAAGTTTATTGTTTGGAGATTATCTGCATTTACATACTTGATTGCAGAGGCAAATGAAGTGTCAAACTCAATGTGGCTGTCTTCTACGTTGTCAATTGTGTCAAAATGCTCCTTATTCTCCCCATCCCAATGCCTTTTCCCCTGATCGTAATAAGGATTTTTCAATTTCGGAAACATAAAGGATAACCCGATGCTCCCCAACAATGCCGCCCCGAGAATCGGCCACGGTGTGATTGCCGTAATATGCAGTTCTTTTGCGTATGTGATACCCAGAAATGCTGCTGAAAACAAAATTCCTACAACATCCGCACGACGCAGACTTCCAAACAGCCATGCTGCAATCGCAACGGTCAGAAACAGTCTGAATATTCCAACCGAATAAAAAAATCCCATCCTGCTTAGTAATAAACATACGGCTGCCATAATAAAAAACAGTCCCCAGAACCAGTTTCTCTTCTTCATAATCTTAACCTCTTTTCTTCCATTCTGTCTCTCAGCAATTTGTAATAGTGCCTGGAAACATATACCTGCTTGTGTGTTCCCTGAAACTGCACGGTACTGACTGACGATAATCCGCGCTCAATAGAATAAATGTGTCCCACATTCACGATCGTTGATTTCGATATCCGGATGAATGTGGACGGCAGCAGTTCTTCCAGTTCATACAGTTTATACCTGACTTTATACAGGTCACCTGCCGTATGTGCCCACATTATATTTCCTTCTGTCTCAAAAAACAAAATCTCGTCCAACGGAAGGTAGTATTCTTTCTCGTTCTTATAAAAGACAAAGCTGGCACCCTTCTCCGTTTCCTCAATTATCGCGCGCTGTATGCGCTGCAGTTCTTCGCTCAGTTCCCGGCAGCGGATCACAATCTCTTCCTCCGCTATGGTTTGATCAATTTCAATTCGTATTTTCATATGCACCCTCTCCACACTCTTTATTTTACATAAAATAACGATGGTGTAAATGGATTTTCGGTAAGCGGTCAAAAATCGCCCCTAAGATGCGCATATTCCTTCCCACGATGTGCCGCCGGAATCTCCGTACGACGTATTTTGTAGGTCCTAAAGCAATCCCCCCACTTCCGAAGCATCGCGCACCAGGGGTGGGACGGGTAAGGAGGATACTTGCAGCGATACTTACAGGGGGATTCATTTCCGATAAGTATTTATATAGGAATCGGGGACATACAAAATCATCAATTTTGTATGTCCCCGATTCCCTTGAAGTACTGATCAAAACAGACCCGCTTCTCATTCGCTCTTACATTTTTCTTTCTCTCTTCCTGTCATCCACGTCTGCACAATCCTGCAGGCTATCCATGTAGACCCACAGCCAATCAGGATTCCGGCCACCACATCCGTCGGATAATGAACCCCCACATACAGTCTGGAAAATGCAATCATTGATGCCAGAATTACAACCGGAACTCCGTACTTCTTCGGTGCCATTTTCAGACAAACCATCGCAGTCGCAAAAGATGCAGCGGAGTGCCCCGAGGGAAATGACCAGTCGTGGGGCTTTGCGATCAAAATCTGAAGTCCCTCTATCACCTCATACGGACGGACTCTTGCCACCAGATTCTTTAGTACTACGTTTACAAGCAGTGCCTCTATAATCAACGAAAGCGCACATGCCACACCAATTTGTCTTGTCCTTGGGATACAGAGCAGAAGGATGGTCAATGCAATCCACAAAATCCCGGCATTGCCCAGAGCTGTAATCGCTTTCCAAAATCCATCCATAAAATCATGCCGTATATAGTCTTGTATCCACAACAGGATATTTCCGTCTAGCTCCATCAACCACTGCATACATACCTCTTTCTTTTTGTCTGGCGAATTTTCGTAATTCGCTCCACCACTTGGCTCTGCACCTTATGTCTACTGCTGCTTATGAGCAAGAAGTCTCATTTTCTAGTAAAAACTGCATTCCTCGTCATGATCGTCAATGACACCGACGGCCTGCAGATAAGAATAAATAATTGTTGAACCAACAAATTTCATCCCTCTTTTTTTCAAATCCTTTGAAACCTGATCAGATAGCGGAGAGGTTGCTCTCACAACTCCATCTCTATTTGCAATTACCTTTCCGTCTGTAAACCCCCATATATAATCTGAGAACGATCCAAACTCCTTTTGAATCTCCATAAATATTTTCGCATTATTTTTTGCTGCACGAATCTTCAGACGATTTCTGATGATATCTTTGTTCTGCGCCAGCTCGTCCAGCTTTTCATCCGGATAAACCGCGATCCTTTCATAATCAAACCCGTCAAATGCTTCTCTGAACGCTTCTCTTTTATTGAGGACACACTCCCAGGACAATCCCGCCTGAAAGCTTTCCAGAATTAACATTTCAAAAAAATATGCGTCTTCAAAATGTGGTTTTCCCCATTCGTCGTCATGATAATGCACATAGCGCGGATTCTTCAGATTCACCCATCCGCATCTTTTTTTCTCCGTCATGTTTCCCCCGTTTTTATTATTGCAGCCAGATCCCTCTTTTTCATAGAGTACTCTGTCATAGCATTTCCAATATAGTTCGATGCATCCAATGATTTCGCCGATTGCCATTCCTTTTACTTCTTCAACCGCACTCGACATAAGCCAGGCCAGCACCAGTTTATCGCTCAACAGATTTTTTGCGTGTTCATCATATTCCAATCGGTCATCCACGACTTGGAGTACTCTGCCCATATGCGTTTTTGTCATTCATTTTCCTCCTTTAAGTATACATGGCACTGTGCACTTTCCGCAATAGCAAATATACCTTTTTGTATTATAAAGACTTGAAAATATTGGCGGATGCCGCCTTGATAAGTATGAATTTTACAGCTTGAAATGCTGTGAATGATGCTATGATAGCATACCGGTATCTGACTGTCAAGAAATAAAGACAGCGAGGTATATAAAGACATCGGGGGAACGATCATTCCCCCGATGTCTCATTTTACCTGCATAGTCTTTCAGAATCCTATCCTGTTTATTTCAGCACAACCTTACGGAAATTCTTCTTTCCTCGCTTCAGAACAAGCCCTTCTTCCGCAAATGCATCCCCACCGAACTCTGCGTGGATGTCTGCCACTTTTTCTCCATCCACGGAAACTCCGCCCTGCTGTACTGCACGACGCGCTTCTGACTTGGATGGAACCAGCTCACTCTTCACGAGCATTGTCAGAATGTCGATCTTTCCATCGGTCAGATCTTCTTCCGTCAGTTCGGTCGTCGGCATATCCGCCGCATTCCCCTGACTGAACAGTGCCTTTGCACTCTCCTGCGCTTTCTGCGCCTCCTCTTCTCCATGAACTAGCTTTGTCAGTTCGAACGCAAGGATTTCTTTTGCCTGGTTCAACTGACTTCCCTCCCAGCTGTCCATCTTGTCGATTTCCTCCAGCGGAAGGAATGTCAGCATACGGATACATTTCAGTACGTCTGCATCTGCCACATTTCTCCAGTACTGGTAGAACTCAAACGGTGATGTCTTCTTTGGATCCAGCCATACCGCACCGGACTGAGTCTTGCCCATCTTCTTCCCCTCGGAGTTAAGGAGCAGTGTGATGGTCATAGCGCTGGCATCTTTCCCGAGTTTTCTGCGGATCAGCTCCGTACCACCGAGCATGTTACTCCACTGATCATCCCCGCCGAACTGCAGGTTACAGCCATATTTCTGGAACAATGCATAAAAGTCGTAGCTCTGCATGATCATGTAGTTAAATTCCAGAAAGCTCAGTCCCTTTTCCATTCTCTGCTTGTAGCACTCTGCCGCCAGCATACGGTTTACGCTGAAGTGTGCTCCGACCTCACGCAGCAGATCTACATAATTCAGATCCATCAGCCAGTCTGCATTATTTACCATCAGAGCCTTGCCCTCTGAGAAATCAATAAATCTGCTCATCTGCTCCTTGAAGCAGTCACAGTTGTGCTGGATTGTCTCTGTTGTCATCATCTGACGCATGTCGCTTCTTCCAGACGGGTCTCCGATCATGCCCGTTCCGCCACCGATCAGAGCGATTGGCTTGTTGCCTGCCATCTGAAGGCGTTTCATCAGACAGAGTGCCATAAAATGTCCCACGTGAAGGCTGTCCGCGGTCGGATCGAAGCCGATATAGAAAGTTGCCTTTCCGTTGTTTATCAGGTCTGCAATCAGATCCTCATCTGTTACCTGGGCGATTAAGCCTCTTGCTTTTAATTCGTCGTAAATTTTCATGTGTAATCTCCTCTCTTTTTTGTGACCAGATTGTTTTGGTATATTTCCTATTCATTATAAAAATAGCCCCTCATCCTTATCAAAAAGGACGAGGGGCTAAAACTCGTGGTACCACCTTTATTCATAAACTACTCTCGCATGTTTATCTCTGTGAGTCTGTCTTAAATTCGTTAAAACCAAACATTCAAAACAACTCAGTCCGTTAACGTGAACCGCTCCGTCACAGCCTACTCGCACAAAACATACACGCATAAAATGAATGTTCCGAAAATATATGTCTGAAAACATATGCTCCGCTTTCGGTGTGAAGCTCCGAGATGTATTCATGACTGCCTTCCCACGCACCTCTCATCAACCGGTTACTTTCTGTGTGTTCTCTGCCATCACTACTTGTTCTCTTCTTCGCTTTTCGCTATTTAATTTGCGCAGATTCCACAGACAAAGTCTGCTTTGTATGGCATCTGCTCCATAACTTGCATAGTAACGCAGATCTACACGGTTTGTCAAGAGCCAATTTACCTGTTATTTCTCAATTCCTCCAGGCTTCCATCATCTGCAAGCACTCTGTCAATCACATCCGCCACACCATTCTCTACGTTCGTCTTCGCAATATATTTCGCCACGGCCTTCAGCTCATCGATCGCATTTCCCATAGCAACCGTCACACCGTAGTCCATAGAAATCATTGAATAATCATTCAGACTGTCCCCGAGCACCATAACTTCATCCATCGTATAACCGCGCTCTTCCATGATTTCCTTCAACACAAGGCCTTTCTGTGCACGAATATCAGTCACCTCGATATTGCTCTCAGAGGATGCCGCCGATGCAATTCCGTCCACATGCTCCAGATCCTTTTTCAGCTGTTCAATTACTTCAAGATTGGACGAGAAAATAAATACTTTATATACAAATGTGTTATTTTTGATCAGGGTCTCCACCGAATCGACATTCTGCATATTGTCCAACAGCCTGATAAACATCGGATCGGACTGAATCTCCTCCGTGGAATCTGTCTTCCGGAAGAATTTGAAATCCTCGATCATGGAGTCCACCATCTCCTCGTATGTACCGACCATGAAATCGCCTTCTCTGGTGAACAGCCGGACTGCCACCGGATACTTGTCTGCCATCTCGGTAATCCCGATCAGGCTGGCCGCCGTCAGCGGTGTCTTCCGCACGAGTCTTCCATCCTCCGACCAGACCTCCGCGCCGCTGGACATGATTCCAGCGCAGCGCATCCCTGCCTCTGCCATCACATCCTTTGTCATACTATAGTTTCGTCCAGTCGAGACCATGAACTCGATTCCCTGCTCTTTTGCCCGCTTAATCGCCGCTTTCGTAGTCTCTGAAATTTTATGTTCCCCATTTAGTAATGTACCATCTAAATCTGAGGCAATTAATTTTATCATCTGTCTGCTCCTTATTTCTATAATCGTTGTTTATCCGCAGTGCCCCCATCCACAAGACCTTCCATTTCTGATTTTCACATTTGTCCTGAGATGTAAAGAGCCCCTATCCGGTGATAGGGAGCCCCTGAAATCCATATTGAATTAAGACTTATTTTTTTACCAACATCTTTTTCTTGATAACAAAATGCACTATGACCATTATAACCAGTATAATAAATGCAATCAACGAAATCCTGCTAAAACTTGTTTTACGCAGTGCGTAAGAAAATCCCATTACAGAGAGCGAGAAAAGAATGATTGTGATTCCTCTTGGCACTGCATAGGCACGTATCGACTCCGCTGTATATTTGTCTGTTCCCATACGGGGGATTTTCTTTGTTGCGATTATGATGATTCCCTCAATTATAAAAAGCACCATAAGTGCCACGGTAACCATAAATGTGTCCATTTGTTTCCTCCTCTTTTGTCGTTTTTATAGATTCATTATACGCTTTTCTCCTGTCGGACACAAGAACTGTTCCGTAAAGCGGACATTCGCAATCCGCTCTGCTACTTGCTCATGAACATCATGCAGCTACGCTGCCCTTCAGGTCAAAAAGAGCCCCTGCCATCTTCTAAAATGACAGAAGCCCTGCTCGCTTTATTATTTTCAGATCATCTGTCTGGAAATTCTCCGCTCTTTTCTCGTCTCGGTCACATACACGACCTGATACATAATCAGCGACATCACTATGGCACCCATCACATCCACTACTGAATGCTGCTTCAGGAACATGGTTGCCAGAATAATGAGCCCTGCAAGACAGTAACTCGCAATCTGAACCCCTCTGTACTCCTTCAGCTTGTCACTGTGAGCAATTGCCACGCACACACCGATTGAATTGAACACGTGGATACTCGGGAACACATTAGTCGATGTGTCCGCCGCATAAAGCATCTTCACCATGTCCACAAATACATTGTCCCGGACGAATGTTGTCGGACGAAGCATCAGACCATTCGGAAAAACGGTGGATATCAGCAGGAATATGGTCATCCCGGTAAACAAAAATGTCGTTAATTTGTAAAAGCCCGGAACGTCCGTAAAGAAAAAGTACGCCACGACCACTACAATAAATATAAACCATAAACAATACGGCACTATAAAATACTCAACAAACGGAATCTTATCATCCAGACTACTGTGAATGATATAGTACCCGGTCGTCACATGGCGCTCCAGATACACAAACCAGGGCATATAAATAAAGACATAGAGCAAAACCCATGCATGTTTGTATTTTTTTAGTGCTGCCCCAATTTTATTCATATGAACAACTCCCCTTATATGCAAAACTTTCCACATATTAATAGTTTTTCTTATTTTCTCAAGAACGATTCGATTATAGCACTATTTTCTCAATAGAACAATCCAGTTCACAAAACCTTAATAATTCTTTTCGAAAATATACATTTCAAACCTCTTCTTTGCTTCTTCCAGCGCTTCTGGCGTCCGCAGCGTCCACGCCGCCGTCGGCACACGGTAAATGTGCTGGTTGATCCAGAACGACGGATTGCAGCTGTCCTTCAGCTTATAGGAAATAAAATCCGGCTTACAGAATGCATTGGCCAGCAGATTCTTCACAATAAACCGGAGAACATAAGGTGTCGATTTGTCATCCGCCGTCAGATTCGATGCCAGCTGTCCCCTGAGAATCCCCGGGCAGTTCACCTTGTACCATCTGATTGCCAGCGAATTAAACGACTGGATCAGATATTCCCCTTTGTAACCTGCCAGTTCCTGTCTCAGATACTTACACACTCTGGTATTGCGGTTCTGCATCTTGATTTCAATCAGAAGCGGAACCCTGCCATCCACGTAATCCAGGACCTCCGAGAGAAGCGGAATCTTCTCATAAGTGCCCTGAAGACTATATTTCCGTAGTTCTTCATAAGTCAGCTTTTCTATGGTTCCGTCGACGCCGCAGACCCGCTTCAGATCATCGTCGTGAAAGACCACAATTTTGGTGTCCTTCGTGAGATGCACATCCAATTCGATTCCGTAATTGTGATCGACTGCATTGCGAAACGCTGCCATGGAATTTTCCGGAATCATCTGCTCTTTATTATGGAGCCCCCGATGTGCCCACTCGATATGCATATATGGCGCAAATTTTTCTTTTCTCTTAAGATTGGGACATATCATATATGAGTATCCCCCAAGAAATGTCAATATAATCAATAAAATAATAATGCCTGTGTGTAACATGTTTTTTATCTCCTATTTTGCCACAATTACTCTCAACTGTTTCTCCGCCACAGTAGCAGAAATGTCCCTCTGCAGGAACACTGGCTCCCCGTCAGTATGAACCGGAAGTGCCTTCTCTGAGTGGATTCTGATGTCGGCTCCCCGATAAATGTCGACACCCCGGAATCTTACGTGATGCCCGTTAAATGCCGTCGGCAGAAGAAACAGAACCTTTTTCTTTGTCAGCTTTGACACCACGATCACATCCAGCAGCCCGTCATCCGTCTTCGCATCCGGACAAAACTTAAATCCACCGCCCTCGTAGCAGTGATTCATGACTGCAATAAAATAGGTCCCTGGAAACACCACCGGGTCACCGCCGTCCACCGACAGGCTCATGGTCACCGGCTCATCCAAAAACAGACGGTTCATGGCGATTCCCACATAGGTGAGCTTGCCCAACCTGAACTTGTTCAGCACCACCTTCAACCTGGAGACCACCGCCTGATGGCAGATTGCCGCGTCAAATCCCAGCCCGGTGCTGACCACAAAGCTTCTGGTCTTTTTCTGATAGTGGAGCACCCCCACATCCATCAATACGATGTGCTCTGCTGCCAGAATATTCTCCAGCGCCGCCAGCGGCTCCGTCGGCAGACCATAGCCTCTGGCGAAGTCGTTACTGGACCCGCTTGGGATATAGCCCAGAATCACCTTACTATAGTCTATGATCCCGTTGACTACTTCATTCACGGTCCCGTCCCCACCCAGAACGATGATCTTGTGGAAGCCACCGTCACCAGTCAGTTCCCGGACATATCTTGTGGCATGCTTCTGATATTTTGTAAAAAAGACTTCATAGACAATTTTTCGCTCGATCAGCACTGCATTTATCTGGTCCCAGATTTTTCGTCCCCTTCCGGAGCGCGAATGGGGGTTCACAATAAAAGTGTACATGTGCATTTCCCTCTCTGTTATTGTGTTATCTTTCCTTCATTTGTTCCTGTATGATTTTCCCTGTAAAGCGGACGGTCAGCTCAGTGTACTGTCCAGATATTTTTCCAGTGAGCGTCTCATATTCCCGTGGAAATCCGCCTCGCCCTCCCGCAGACACCACTCGAAAACGTTGCCGATCACGATCATACGTATGTCTGTGGTAAATGCCTCAATACCGACATTACATTTTACAATTCCGGCTTCAATCGCCCGCTCCACATAATGCTGTACCGTCACAATGGGATACGGCCGCTCTGTCCGGATTGCCGGATTCAGCGCCTGATTCTTCGGATTGTAATAACCGGACATAAACTCTACCCCCAGCTCCTCACAGTACTCTACATAATTCAGATATACGCGGATGATGGCAATCTTGACCTCCCCCGGGTTGCGCGGAAGATCCAGAAGATCCGGGTTGATGCTCGGCTGGTCCTCAATGTAGTAGGACAGCAGATCGTCCTTCGTCTTGAAGTGATGATAAAAGCTGCCGTTGGACACCCCCGCCTCCTCACATATATTTTTTATCGAGAGTTCATCATAGCCACTCCGCTGCAGGATGGTCTTGGCCGCACGAAAAATCCGTTCCTTCGTCTTTTTAGACTTTTGCTGCTGTTTGGATAACTCTATGTGTTCACTCATATCTTACTCCCTTTTTCGCTCTTTTTCTTCCGGCAGCGATGGTGAAAAGCTGCCGGACTGTCTCTGTGTTTCTTTTCTTGTCTTCATTTTAACACCTTTCTATATAAAATACCACCCAAAAACAGAGTGTACTCTTTTCGTTGCCATCCTCCGCGAAATTTAGTATAATCATACCGTACGAAAAAAGAAAGGGAACTATAATGCACCCGACATGATAACGAAAGAATCTTTAAATGCGCAGCACGACAGACTCATAGCTGCTGGATTCCTGAGTGTATTATACCAGAATATTTTTATGGATATTAATCAAAGACTGACCGAAGAACTGGATGTAAAACGCTGGCAGATTGACGCTGCCGTGAATTTAATAGACGAGGGGAACACCATCCCTTTCATCTCACGATACCGGAAGGAAGTCACCGGTTCACTGGACGACGAACAATTGAGAAAGCTCCACGAGCGCCTGCTCTACCTGCGCAATCTGGAAGAGAAAAAGGAACAGGTTTTGGGAAGCATCGAGGAGCAGGGCAAGCTCACTGATGCGCTAAAGGCGCAGATCCTTGCCGCTGAGACACTGGTCGTGGTGGAAGATCTCTACCGCCCGTACCGCCCGAAGCGCCGCACACGCGCAACCATTGCGAAGGAGAAAGGACTGGAGCCGCTGGCTGCCACCATCACGCTGCAAAAGGCGGATAAACCAATCATCGAGCTGGCACAGGCGTATGTGAACGTGGAAAAAGAAGTTGCCACCCCCGAAGAAGCTGTCGCCGGAGCGAAGGATATCATCGCGGAATCCATTTCCGATGAAGCAGATTACCGTATCTGGATTCGGAAACAGACCGCAGCAAAGGGAAAAATCATCTCGGCAGCGAAGGATCCGAAGGCCGAGTCTGTGTACGAGATGTACTATGAATTTGAGGAGCCTGTTTCCAGGCTGGTCGGCCACCGCATTCTGGCGCTGAACCGCGGGGAGAAAGAGAAGATCCTGAGCGTCAAGATCGAGGCCCCGGAGGAGGATATCATCCGGTATCTGGAAAAGAAAACGATTCATTCCGACAATCCGTACACCACACCCATTCTGAAAGAAGTGGCGGAGGACAGCTACAAACGTCTCATCGCACCGGCTATCGAGCGTGAGATCCGAAGTGATCTGACTGAAAAGGCGGAGGATGGCGCCATCGATGTCTTCGGCAAAAATCTGCACCAGCTTCTGATGCAGCCTCCGATTGCCGGGCAGGTCGTTCTTGGCTGGGATCCGGCATTCCGTACCGGCTGCAAGCTGGCCGTCGTAGATCCGACCGGCAAGGTGCTCGGAACCACGGTCATCTACCCGACCGCACCAACTACACCGAAGAAGATCCAGGCTTCTAAGGATCTGTTAAAGAAAATCATCAGCAAATATCACATTACCCTGATCTCTGTCGGGAACGGAACCGCCTCCCGCGAGTCAGAGCAGTTTATTGTAGAATTATTAAAAGAAATCCCGGAGAAGGTGCAGTACATCATCGTAAATGAGGCGGGCGCATCCGTCTATTCCGCGAGCAAGCTGGCATCCGAGGAATTTCCGAATTTCGACGTGGGACAGCGCAGCGCCACCTCCATCGCGAGACGTCTGCAGGACCCACTCGCCGAGTTAGTGAAAATCGATCCCCAGTCCATCGGAGTAGGACAGTATCAGCACGACATGAACCAGAAGAAATTGAACGAATCTCTGTCCGGTGTGGTGGAGGATTGTGTGAATAAAGTCGGCGTGGATCTCAACACGGCTTCTGCTCCACTTCTCTCCTACATTTCCGGTATCTCCGGCACGATTGCAAAGAATATCGTCATCTACCGTGAGGAAAACGGAAGCTTCACAGACAGAAAACAGCTTCTGAAGGTGCCGAAGCTTGGACCGAAGGCCTTCGAGCAGTGTGCCGGATTCATGCGCATCACCGGCGGAAAGAATCCACTGGATGGGACCGGTGTTCATCCGGAATCCTACGCAGCAGCCGAAAAGCTTCTGACAAAGCAGGGCTTCTCACCGGCAGATATCACCGGAGGCAATCTGACCGGATTGTCACTGACTATCAAAGATTACAAAAAGACTTCCGAAGAGCTGAGCGTCGGTGAGATCACGCTCCGCGACATCGTGAAGGAGCTTGAGAAACCGGCGCGCGACCCGCGTGATGAGATGCCAAAGCCAATCCTGCGCACCGACGTGCTGGACATGAAGGATCTGAAAGAAGGCATGATCTTAAAGGGCACCGTCCGCAATGTCATTGACTTCGGCGCATTTGTGGACATCGGCGTCCACCAGGACGGTCTGGTACACATCTCCCAGATCACGGATAAAAAGTACATCAAGCATCCCCTCGAAGTCGTGAGCGTTGGCGATATCGTGGACGTGAAGGTCATGAGTGTGGATCTGCAGAAGAAGCGGATTCAGTTGACAATGAAAGGGATAAGCTAAAAAGGGACAGAGCAAAATGTCAATTGGGGACGTAGTAAAATTGCAATTTTACTACGTCCCCAATTGACATTTTGCTCTGTCCCTTTTTAACCTTTTCGCCCTGCCCGATCGGCTCCGACTTCGATATTAAGATACTGCATATATTTTGAAAATGCTGACGGAATCGAATACTCTTTCTCCACCTCTGCGGGACTGGCAAATATCATGCTCTCCCTGCAGTTTTTCTCCAGCTCATCTACCTGTACCACATACCCGGTCATCTGCCATTCTATATGGCTGAAAATATGCTTCGCAGCAGGAAGTTTTTTCACACGTATCGGCGCCAGTCCGATTGTTCTGCTGTATTCGATGACCTCTTTTCTCGTCATCTCCCCCAGTTCATTCGGAAGCTCGTAAAGCCCGGCAAGAAGCCCCTCTGCCGGCCGCTTGTGGATTGCAACCGACTCTCCATCTTTGAAAATGAGAACCGTCCGCTTCTCAATGCGGCGGTCTTTTGCTTTCTTTTTGATCGGCAGTTCTCCCACAAGCCCCTCTGCCCTCGCCCTGCAGATATGTGCCAGGGGACAGATCCCGCACTTTGCCTCCCCGTTCGGAACACATACGAGGGCACCGAGTTCGATGAGGCCCTGGTTAAAATCACTCACCGCATCCTCCGGGATTACTTCCTCAATCGCCTTTTCCGCCATACTCCGGGCACTTGCTTTCATGATATCCTCATAGCTTGCCGTCAGCCGTGAGAACACCCGCATCACATTGCCGTCCACGGCGGGCTTTGGAATGCCGAATGCAAAGGAACCGATCGCCCCGGCGGTATAGTTTCCGATTCCGGTAAGCGAGTGGATAGCCTCATAGCTCTCTGGAAATTCTCCGTTGTAATCATACACGATCTGCTGTGCCGCCTTCTGCATATTGCGGATACGGTTGTAATATCCAAGGCCCTCCCAGAGCTTGAGCAGAGTATCCTCCTTCGCTGCAGCCAGATCCTGCACTGTGGGCAGAGTCTTCAGGAATCGCTCGTAATAGGGCTTTACTGCCTCCACACGGGTCTGCTGCAGCATAATCTCCGACACCCACACACGGTACGGCGTCACATTCTCCCGCCACGGCAGCTGCCGTCTGTTTGCGCGATACCACTTCACCAGCGGTTCCACCGCCTCCTTCAGCACAGGGCTGTATAAGACCACAGGCACGTTCTCCCTTATGGAAATGCTGTCTTTTGTCACATCACAGTCATAAGCGATTACGTGTACCCCCGTTTCTTTCGCCCTGCGCAAAGCCTCCCCGAAGGCCGGATGCGTATCCATATTAGGCGTCAGATAACGGACACCGCGCATCTGTACAACAAAGAAAACATAGGCCTCATAGCCCGCCTTCACCGCCTGTGCCAGTTCCTCCACATGCTTCACTGCGCGCTCACTCGGCGCGTCCGGGAAACGGACTACGCCCTCTTCCTCCAGTGTCACACCTTTGACCTCGATAAATATTTTTCTTCCCTGCACTTCCACATAGAGATCAAACCGCGAGTTTCCATACGTAGTCTCCGGGCGGATCAATGATGCTCCGGGAAATAAATTCCCAGCCTCGATCCACTCCTTCACCACTTTATTTGGAACCTGAGAGTCCATATTGATCATCCGTCCTTCTTTTTTCACAGCGATCAGATCCCACTTTGTTTTCCGCTCCGGATTGTCGCTCTCCTGTACAAAGACCTCCGCCCCCGGACGCAGCAATTCTGCGCACCGTCCCGTGTTCTTAACATGCACAGTTTCCTGTACACCTTCAATCTCCACACGGGCAATAAACCGGTTGGGACGCTCTATAAATTTTGCTTTTTTTATTCTCTCGTAATTCATGCATCTATACCTTTCACTTTCTTCTCACAAGTATAGCAGATTTGCAAAAAAGAGCAAAGTGTCTGTTTTCAGTCACTCCGCTCTTTTTTGTATGACAGATTTGGTATCTGTTCTCCAAAATCTTTACTTTTTATTCTGCACGATAAAGCAGATATTTCCTCAATCCATCACTTCGTGCTCCGCGCACTTGAAGTTGAATATGCTTATTCAGGATCAACCTGTGCCGCATAAAATAAGTTAGATTCGCTGACTGTCTGGCTCAGATCCAGTGTCACAGTAACACGGCTTCCCTCTGTCAGCCCGTCCACATTGATTGTTGCCCCATCTGTAGAAATTGCAAGTATTGCATTGTCATCTGTCGCCAGTTCAAAACTGTTCATGCTGGCACCCTGAACTGTACCGGTAATCCGAGACTGGTTATCCGTGTTGCTGTCCGCATCTGTAACCGTATACACTACCGCGTTGAGAGAATCTGAGATATCCCCTGTGTAAGTGATCGTCACTTCATTTCCCACAAGAATACCATTTGTATAATTCTGCTGTGCATTCGTGATATTAAATGCATAGTCCGCGTTATTAATGTCAAGTGTCAATACTCCGTCCGCTGTCAGGCTAACCACATAGCCTCCGTCTACCCGCATGTTGTCTCCGCTGTCACCGGCATCAGCAGTATCTCCGGCATCTCCAGTATCTCCGGTGTTTCCAGCATCACCCGCGTCTGCAGTGTTTCCAGCATCACCTGTGGGTGCCGGTTGTGCAGGTTGTGCAGGCTGTGCTGGCTGAGATGGCTGAGGATTCGCAGCAGCCGGTGCCGGCTGTGTCGGTGCGGGCGGTGCAGTGGTTGTCAGATAATCTCCATATACATACGCTGTGTTCCCATTATATGTGATTCTTGACCAGCCATTATCACAGGTTCCTGTTCTCGTCACCTCATCATTGGCCGCCAGTGTTCCCAGTACATTTGCGTTTGTAGTGTAGTTATCCCTCACATTGACTGATGCCGTCGCCCATACCGCTTCGTTGACGTCCTTAATTGCGACCTTTGCCTGTTCCTGCTTCACGTTGTCACTGTCATCAGTAATTTCTACCACCTTGACTCCCGATGTATCTGTACCGTTAATCGTCCCTGTATAGATGACATGGATCCAGTTTCCCGGCTCAATACCATTTTTATATACCTGCTTTGCACCCACGATGCTGAACACATACTCTTTTCCGTCATTCGTCTTCAGCGTAAGGGAGTTGTTCGAATATGCCTTCAGCGTTCCAACAATTTCCTGCTGCTTTGCCTCCGTCGTCTTTCCACCCTTGTCCTCCACTTCAGTTACAACCGCATTTGCCGTATTTGTTCCCTGGATTTTCCCATCATAGATAACCGTTACATTGTCACCGGCAAGCATATTTTTACAGGTAAACTTTGCCTTTGAAGTAATCTTGAAGGACAACTCCTCCTTCTTTTCATCTGTGATTACCAGCGTTCCATTCGTAAAGCTCTTCAACGAGCCGTCTACCTCGCCAACAGCCTCCGCTTTCTTGTCCGGTGTCGAGCCACTCGTGTCTTTTTTAGACGAACAGCCAGCCATAGAGAACGCCAGAACTGCCGCCAGTGCAACATAAAATCCTTTTTTCATTGTAAAATCTCCTTTCTTTTTTATTTATCATCTCCCTGTATCTTACACGCCCATTCTTCTCCAAATGAGCTCCATGTCCCCCAAAAGCAGCATTCCTTTTGTGTACTCCCGGTCTTGTTTCTATGCGTTAGAGAATCTTTGACAAAAAGTCCTGAAGCCGTGGTTCCTTCGGATGCTCAAAGAATTCCTTCGGTACGCCCTCTTCCTTGATCTGCCCGGCATCCATAAAGATTACCCGGGTTCCTACCTCTTTTGCAAATCCCATCTCGTGCGTCACGACAACCATGGTCATACCATCGCGGGCAAGCTTCTTCATCAATTCCAGAACCTCACCTACCATCTCCGGATCCAGAGCCGATGTCGGCTCATCAAACAGCATCACATCCGGATCCATCGCCAGCGAACGGATAATCGCGATACGCTGCTTCTGTCCGCCGGATAGCTGCGACGGGTAAGCATTTGCCTTCTCCTGTAGCCCAACCAGCTTCAGCAGCTCCATCGCCTCTTTCTCGGCATCCGCCTTGCTCTTTTTCAGGAGCTTGATCGGTGCCAGCGTAATGTTGTCAATAATCGTCTTGTGTGGAAACAGGTTGAAGTGCTGGAACACCATTCCCATTTTCTGGCGGTGTTTATCGATATCCGTCTTCTTACTCGTGATATCCACACCCTCGAAATAAATCTTTCCTGTAGACGGTGTCTCCAGAAGATTCAAGGAACGAAGAAATGTAGATTTCCCCGATCCGGATGGTCCGACAACCACGACAACTTCCCCTTTTTTTATCTCATTTGACACTCCGTTGAGGGCGTGCAGACGCCCCTCGTTGTAGATCTTATGCACATTCTCTACCTTAATCAAAACTTCTCCATTAGTGATCACTGTTACGCAGCCTCCTTTCCAGTATGCTTACAAGTTTAGTGAAAATCATAACCATAACCAGATAAATCAGAGCGACCGCAAGCAGCGGAAGGAGCGCATCGTACGTACGGCTTCGGATAATATCGCCACCCTTGGTCAGATCCTGCAATGCAATATACCCCGATACAGAAGTTTCCTTCAGCAATACGATAAACTCGTTGCCGAGAGCCGGCAGTACATTTTTAAACGCCTGCGGCATAATGATATACATCATGGTCTGTCTGTAGTTGAACCCCAGACTGCGTCCGGCCTCAAACTGACCTGCGTCGATGGACATGATTCCGGAACGGAATATCTCTGCCACATACGCACCCGAGTTCATACCAAATGCCAGTATTGCAACCAATATTTTATTAATATCCATACTTCCGAACACTACGAAATAAATGATCATCAGCTGGACAACGACCGGTGTTCCACGAATCACCGTAATATAGATGTTGCAGATTACATTTGCAATCTTCATCTTCCCTGTCTTGTCGTGGGTTGAGCGTACAACCGCCAGTATAAAACCGATCACCACACCCAGAATTACTGCCAGAAATGTAATCTCAAGTGTAACCTTCAAACCATCTGTCAGATAGTGCCAGCGGTCATCTGTTATAAAGTCCATGACGAATTTATCTTTGAAATTCTGCATCTTCATTCCTTCTCATTCTTTTTTTCTAAACTGTCCCGATTATTCTTTTACGATGATAACCTGACGTCCTGTATAGTAGCTGTCTGTGAAATCAACCTGCGTTGCTCTCTCCTCAGTCACGGTCATACCTGCTGCGCCAAAATCAGCTTTTCCGCCCTGCACTGCTGTGATGATAGAGTCAAATGCCATGTCTTCGATCTTCAATTCCATTCCCAGCTTGTCCGCGATTGCCTGTGCGAAATCTGCGTCGATGCCGACAACTGCATCCCCCTCATAATACTCATATGGCGGGAACTCAGCGTTTGTAGCCATCACAAGAGATCCTTTGCTTCTGTCTGTATCCGCAGGTGACTCATAACGAACAGCTTCTCCGCTCTCTTCACCATCAATATAGTAGCTTACAATCTGGTCAAATGTTCCGTCTTCTTTTAATTCCTTGATTGCTGTGTTGAACTGAGGCACAAGCTCACTGTCCTTCTTGAAGCACATTGCATAATCCTCTTCGGTGTATGCAGTATCAAGAATCTTCAGTCCCTTATTCTCCTCCACAAATGTCTTGGCCGGCTGGTCATCGATTACCACTGCATCGATTTTCCCCTGTGTCAGAGCCTGTACTGCCTCAAATCCTTTGTTGTAGCGCTCTACACTCTCATCGCCGTAATCATCTGTGACGTACAGATCTCCTGTCGTACCTGTCTGAACACCAATCTTCTTGCCCTCCAAATCATCCGGGGTCTCGATCTTTGCCGATGTGGAGCCTGACGCTGCAGAACCGCTCTCTTTACCGGAACCGCCACATGCTGCCAAAGATACGGCACACGCTGCCACAAGAACCGCACTCAAAATCTTTTTCATTTTCATAATATAATTCCTCCTCTGAATTTACTTCTAATCTCTGTATAAATATACACTTTTTCATTCTACCATGTTTCGGGCAAAAAACAAGTGGCGATTTCACAATCCGCTGCGTCCTCGCCACTTCTATATTCTTCTTATGCCTTCCTGACGCTTTGGATGCTCCCTGCCATATGCACGGCAGTCTTAAAACAATGACGTGATCCCAAAATACGCCAGCACCAGGATTCCCAGAACAATCCTGTAATATCCAAACACTTTAAAATCATGCTTTTTGATATATCCCATCAAAAATTTGATGGCAAAGTACGAAACCACAAACGACACCACGCACCCCAGCATCAGCAGTCCGAACTCTCCTCCTGTAAAATGAAATCCGAACTTTACAATCTTAAGAAAGCTCGCCCCGAACATAACCGGGATTGCCAGGAAAAATGTAAACTCAGCGGCAACGCTTCGAGCAGTTCCAATCAGCAGTGCTCCAATAATCGTCGCACCTGAACGGGAGGTTCCCGGTACCAGAGCCAGCACCTGGAACACGCCGATGATCAGCACCATGGGAATTGTCAGTTCCGTCAGCCGTTTCACCTGTGGCTCCACACCCTCATGCCGTTTCTCCACGACGATAAACAATACACCGTACACGATCAGCATGATCGCCACAACCACATAATTCATAAAATGTTCGTCAATAAAGTCATCGAACAACAGACCAATAATCGCTGCCGGAACCGATGCAATCAATACCTTTATCCACAACTGAATCGTCAGCTTCCTCTGTTTCTCGCTCTTTTTCGGGGAAAACGGATTCAGCTTATGGAAATAAATCACAACCACCGCCAAAATTGCTCCCAATTGAATCACCACATTGAACATCGCCACAAATGCGTCGCTCAGATTCAGTTTAACAAATTCTTCCACCAAAATCAGATGTCCGGTACTGCTGATTGGAAGCCACTCTGTGATTCCTTCCACAATACCAAGTATGATTACCTTTAACGCCTCTAACATATACTCTCCTCCTTGTCTGAGTACAAACTACCTGAGCACAAAATGCTCGATTGCTTTTGCCACCCCTTGCTCATCATTCGTTCCTGTAATATAATCGGCTGCGGCCTTCACAGAACTTTCTGCATTTTTCATCGCAACCGCAAATCCCACGGTCTTCAGCATGTCAAGATCATTGTTTCCATCTCCGCACGCCATGATTTCTTCGCGGCGGATTCCAAGCATCTCCCCCAGTCTCAGCATCGCTGATCCCTTATTGACCCCGCCGGCATTCACCTCAATGTTCATCGCCAGTGCATGGGCAACCGAGACATCATTCCACTGTTCAATCTCATCAAGTACAGTCTGCCTCTCCTTCAAATCATAAAACAGCGCCTGCACCTTGTCCATCGGTGCCTGCTTTTCCTGAATCAATGCTTCAAGATCATCCACCGATGTCCGTGTTCTGGATATGTAATTTACCATATATGGATCAGGCACATAGTGGCTCAGCTTATTGAGATGCTCTCTGCTCACATATCCACGTCCATCAAAATATACCTCTAACAGTGTATCATATTTGCGAAAAACATCCAACAACTGGTTTGCTTTTTCTAACGGCAAAAGCTTCTCATATAATATCATATTCTCTGATTGCTGATCTATGATTCTTGCTCCATTGGCAGTCACTACATACCGCATTCCCGGGAACTCCAATAGTTCCTGTGGAACACCACTCAATGCACGGCCAGTTGCGGCAAGGACCACCACACCCTGGTCAATTGCTTTCCGAAGGATCTCCCTTGTATAAGGAAGTAATTCTTTTTTTGTCGTCAGCAATGTTCCATCCAGATCCATGCCTATCATTTTTATTTTCCGTTTCATTATCTGATTCCTTCCATATTTTATCTCCTGCAGTTTATCATTTACACTTTTTCCTTTACAATTTACTTTCGCATTTTGTAATGCAGACGGCTAAACTTATAATTCATTCTATCAAAATTTGCTTAATAAAGCAATTTGTAGTATAATACACAGGCAAACTTTTTTAGAAAGGAAAAATAATCATGAAAAAAACAACAAAATGCAGGTTACGTTCATGTATCACACTGGCTTGTACTTTTGCTTTATTGGGTTCCACGCTATCTGTACAGGCAACCGATGTCCAGAATCTGGAGAATCAGACCTCCAATTTACAAAATCAGTTATCGGACATCAACACCGAATTAGTGTCAATCAGTGACGAGATCCACAATCTTCAATGGCAGGTTGAAAGTGTCTCCGGCGAGATTGCAAGAACACAGGCTGATCTGGCTGACGCACACGCCAAAGAAGACCAGCAGTACGCAGACATGAAATCCCGTATCAAATATATGTATGAAACCGGAGATTCATCTTTTTTGGAGATGCTTTGTTCCGCAGAGGATATGACAGACTTTCTCAACAAGGCTGATTTCATCCAGAACGTGAGTGACTACGACCGAAATATGATCACAGAGTTACAGAATACACAGGCTGCTATCGCACAAGAACAGGAGACTCTGGAGACACAGCAGGATTACCTCCTTCAGGTTCAGAATGATGCGACGGACAAACAGGCTGAATTAGAGCGAAAGGCCGCAGAAACTTCCACCGATCTTGCCGCTTTCAATTCACAGTTATCAGATGCCCGTGCAGCTGAAGCACAACGGCTTGCAGAGGAGGCCGCGGCTCAAGCTGCGGCAGTTGCGGCGGCCGAGGCAGCCGCGGCGAGCGGTTCCGGTGTTCAGGTGGATGGAAGTGAATCCGGTTCAGTAAATGTCGGCTCTCCCATTTCCGTGGATGCAAGCGAATTAGATGTCTTTGCAGCAATTCTTGCCTGCGAAGCTTATCAGCAGTATGATTACATGCTCGCAGTTGCAACAGTCATTATGAATCGTGTCAACAGCAGTGCTTTCCCGAACACCATCAGCGGAGTCGTATTTGCTCCGGGACAGTTCGAGCCAGCCATGACCGGACGTCTTGAAAATGCTCTTGCATCCGGCAATACCGACCTGGCTTACCAGGTGGCCCAAGATGCGTTAAATGGTGCAAGACTCGCATCAGTCAGTGACTGCTATTACTTCTTATCATCATGGACCGGACATTCCGGAATCGATGTTGGTGGGAATGTATTTTTCCAGAGCTGGTAATTTAATATGACCTTACAAAAACTAATAGCTGCCGTAAATACGGCAGCTATTAATTATAGTCAATTTATTTCTATTGATAATCCATTACATCGATCCACTTCATCAGGAAATCTTTTTCGAACTCATTATCCTTCGTGAGCTGAGCTGCCGCCACGATTGGAAGCCAACGCTGTACGTACTGTTTTGCTGTGTCACTCTTCTTGCAGAATGTGTCAAGATAGATATCTGCTGCAGACTGATCCTTCAACGCAAACAGGAGATATGTCATAGCTGCATCTGCACTTGCATTGCCCTGCGTTGCATGAGCCCAGTCAACAACGGACATCTTTCCGTTTTTCGCAACGATTACGTTACTCGGATTGAAGTCACCATGGCAGACCTTGTCATGTTTTGGCATGCTCTCAAGTCTGGTGAGAAGCTCGTATCTAGCTGTTGCATCCAAATCCTTCAGACTGTTGATCTGACGTGATAATTTATCTTTTAATTTGTTCAGTAACGGAGCCTTTTTGCTGTGAATTTCTAACTGAAGATCTACAAAATCACTCATATATTTTGCGAGATTCTTCGGATCTACTTCGATCATTTCCGCCAGTGTTTTTCCCTTTTTCTCCTCAATAAGGAGCGCCCATTTTCCATCTACTTCCGACACTTCCTTCAGTGGTGCAACGTCCAGTCCGGTCTCTTCAATTCTTGCCTGATTTAACGCTTCATTGAGTACATCTGCTTTTGTATATTTCTTTTTGTCAAAAACTTTAGCGATGCCTTCTTCACAACGATAAACCTGTTTGTATGTGCGCTCAACGATAATGTTATTTTTTTCTAATTTCATGGCCTTTACCTCCTGAAAAACTGTTGTTTTTATTTGTTATTGACATAATACACCCACCGGAAGCATTTGTAAATAGTTTTTTGAATAATTTTTAACAATATTTTTACGCAGTATTATATTGTTAATTATTTAACGCTTATGGTTTTTTATAATCCTTGACTCCCGGATCCATGATTCCTTATCCGCGGTCGCACCTGTGGTCATTTTTCTCTTGCGGCAATATGCATCCCGCTCGGAATGTTTTTACATAACAGGAACTCCAAGGATTTTTCTATTATACCAAAAAACTGCGCACATCCCTTTTATGAGATGTGCGCAGCTTATACTTTACTGCCTGTTTACTATTTATTTACCGTAGTAGCATTTCAGGTACATTTCTTTGATTTCTTTCATCAGTGGATATCTTGGGTTAGCTCCTGTACACTGATCGTTGAAGGCATTCTCTACCATCTCGTCCAATGTTGCAAGGAAGTCTTCCTCTTTGATACCGTAATCTTTGATTGTTTTCTTGATTCCGATGAAGTCTTTTAATTCATCTAATTTCTTGATGAAGTTCTCAAATACTTCCTGGTCATCCTTACCCTGGCATCCTGCAAAACGTCCTAATTCAGCGTATCTTGCAAGTGCATGTGGGTACTGATACTGAGAGAATGTTCCCATCTTAGTCGGTACTTCTGCTGCATTGTAGCGCATAACTTCTGTCAGGATTACTGCATTTGCAACACCATGTGGCAGGTGATGATATGCACCTAATTTATGAGCCATTGAGTGGTTCAGTCCAAGGAATGCGTTTGCAAATGCCATACCAGCCATACAAGATGCGTTTGCCATCATCTCTCTTGCGTGAGGATCATTTGCTCCGTTCTCGTATGCTGAAGGAAGGTTATCAAATACCATCTTCACTGCTTTCAGTGCAAGACCATCTGTGTAATCAGAAGCCATGATTGATACATATGCCTCGATTGCATGTGTCATAACGTCGATACCAGATGCGCTTGTCAGACCCTTCGGCTGGTTCATCATGTTGTCTACGTCTACGATTGCCATGTTCGGAAGGAGTTCGTAGTCTGCGAGTGGCCATTTTGTACCTGTCTCTGCATCTGTGATGATTGCGAAAGGTGTTACCTCTGAGCCTGTTCCTGAAGAGGTTGGGATTGCTATCATATAAGCTTTCTCGCCCATCTTAGGGAACTTAAATACTCTCTTACGGATATCCATGAAGTCCATAGCCATATCTTCGAAATTAGCTTCTGGATGCTCATACATTACCCACATAATCTTAGCTGCATCCATTGCTGAACCACCACCAACAGCGATGATTGTATCCGGTGCAAATGCTTTCATTGCGTCAGCACCCTTCTGTGCGCACTGGAGTGTCGGGTCTGGAGCTACTTCGAAGAAGCATGTATGCTGGATTCCCATCTCGTCTAATTTTGCTTCGATTGGAGCAATATAACCATTCTGATACAGGAAGCTGTCTGTTACGATGAAAGCCTTTTCCTTGTGAAGTTCTGTCTTTAACTCATCTAACGCAACCGGCATACAGCCTTTCTTAAAGTAAACCTTTTCAGGTGTTCTGAACCAAAGCATGTTCTCTCTCCTCTCAGCTACTGTCTTAATATTGATCAAGTGTTTTACACCAACGTTTTCAGATACAGAGTTTCCACCCCATGATCCACAACCAAGTGTCAGAGAAGGAGCCATTCCAAAGTTGTAAAGGTCACCAATTCCACCATGTGAAGAAGGTGTGTTGATCACGATACGGCATGTCTTCATTGCTGCTGCATGCTTTGCGATCTTTTCTGTCTGTGCAGGATGAATGTATAATGATGATGTATGTCCATAACCACCGTCAGCTACAAGCTGCTCAGCTTTTGTGAGTGCATCATCAAAATCTTTTGCTTTGTACAGTGCAAGAACCGGAGAGAGTTTCTCGTGTGCAAACTCTTCTTCGATGTTGACAGACTCAACCTCACCGATCAGGATCTTAGCTGTTTCTGGAACTTTTACACCAGCCAGTGCTGCGATTGTAAATGCAGACTGTCCAACGATTTTTGCGTTCAGAGCGCCATTGATGATGATTGTTTTTCTAACTTTCTCAAGCTCTCCCTGTTTCAGGAAGTAGCATCCTCTTGCCTGGAATTCCTGTTTTACTGCATCGTATACGCTTGCCAGTGCTGTAACTGACTGCTCTGATGCACAGATCATACCATTGTCAAATGTTTTTGAATGAATGATAGAGTTTACTGCCATTCTGATATCTGCTGTCTCATCGATGATTACAGGTGTATTACCTGCTCCAACACCGAGTGCCGGCTTACCTGATGAGTATGCTGCGTTAACCATTCCAGGACCACCTGTTGCAAGAATTGTATCTGCTTCATGCATTACCTGGTTTGTAAGTTCCAGTGAAGGTACGTCGATCCAGCTGATGATTCCTTCTGGTGCTCCGGCTTTAACTGCTGCTTCCAGAACAACCTTTGCAGCTGCGATTGTACATCCCTTTGCACGTGGATGTGGGCTGATGATGATTGCGTTACGTGTCTTCAGACAAATCAATGTTTTGAAAATTGCCGTAGAAGTCGGGTTTGTAGTCGGAATAACCGCTGCGATTACACCGATAGGCTCTGCGATTTTCTTGATGCCGAATGACGGATCTTCGTCGATTACGCCACATGTCTTTGTGTCTTTATATGCATTGTAAATATACTCTGCTGCGTAATGATTCTTGATAATCTTGTCTTCTACGATACCCATTCCAGTCTCTTCTACTGCCATCTGAGCCAATGGAATACGAGCTTTGTTTGCTGCCATAGCAGCCTCGTAAAAGATCTTATCTACCTGCTCCTGTGTGAAAGTTGCGAATACTTTCTGTGCCTCTCTCATTGCGTTCAGTCTAGCTGTGAGTGCCTCTGTGCTGTCGATAATTTCTGGAACTGCTACTTCTGCTTCTTTTTTCTTAGCCATTTTTTTCTTTCCTCCAATAATGTTGATTACTGTTTTCACTATCGTTTTTTATGCCCTGCTTTAAGCTAAAATCATAATATCAGATTGTTAATTAATTGTCAATACGATTTGTTATTAATTTGTCAATGTTGTTTATTTTTGATCATTTCGAGTCTCACTGTAGGATTTTCTTATTTATTTTGCACAATATCTTTGAATAAAGCGGGCATTCGCAATCTGTCTCACTTCTCTCCGTTCAGATTAATGCACAGGCTTGCCCGATCTCAGTAAATCTTACTTTTGTTTCTGAACCCTCTGATAAGAAAAAGAGACAATGTGCCATCATCAATGGCACATTATCTCTTCATAAGTTTATGATTAAACTAATTCAATCAATACTTCCATAGCTGCATCACCTTTACGCTGGCCAATCTTTACGATTCTTGTGTAGCCACCTTTACGGTCTGCGTACTTTGGAGCGATCTCGTTGAATAATTTTTCTGTAAGATCGATCTCTTTTGTATTTTTCTTCTTACCTGCAGCTTTTTCCGGAACTTCTTTTACTGTGTAAAGAACTTTTAACATCTCTCTTCTTGCATGAAGTCTGCTCGGCTGATCCTTCTGGATCTTCTTCTCTACTTCATCATATACAGTAACTTTCTTTCCATCAACAACTTCTTTTACTCTCTTGCCATCTTTGTCCTTGCGGGCAGCCTTAGCTGTTACAGTAACTTCATCAAAGTTGTCTTTTTCTCTAACTGCCATAGCAATGAGGCCTTCAGCGATCTTGCGGATCTCTTTTGCTTTAGCTTCTGTTGTAACAATTTTACCGTTGTTCAGTAATGCTGTTACCTGGTTTCTTAATAAAGCTTTTCTCTGGCTTGCTGTTCTGCCAAGTTTTCTATATTTTGCCATTGTTCTAATTCCTCCATCTTTGATCACTCAGACATGCGCTTCGGGCTTACTGCATGAATGACTCACAGAGCACTTCGGGCTTATCTGTGATAATTATCAGTATCCAGGGATTTATTCCTCGCCCTGACTCAAACTCAGGTCGAGCTCTTTTAATTTCGCTAAAACTTCTTCTAATGATTTACGACCAAGGTTACGAACCTTCATCATATCTTCGGATGTCTTATTCGTCAATTCTTCCACGGTATTGATACCGGCTCTCTTAAGACAATTGTATGAACGGACAGATAACTCCAGTTCATCAATGCTCATCTCGAGAACTTTTTCCTTCTCGTCATCTTCCTTCTCGATCATAACCTCAGCTGCCTGTGCAACCTCAGATAAATCGATAAACAATCTCAGATGTTCGTTAAGTACTTTTGCTGCCAGGCTGACCGCCTCATCCGGAAGAAGTGTTCCGTTGGTGTATACATCTAATGTCAGCTTGTCAAAGTCAGTAATCTGACCAACACGTGTATTCTCAACAGTGAGATTCACACGCTCAACCGGCGTGTAGATAGAATCAATAGGAATAACTGCGATCGGCAGATCATCTGTCTTGTTCTTTTCTGCACTCACATATCCTCTACCCTTTGTAATGGTGAGTTCCATGTATAATTTGCTATCTTTACCACCGCTAAGTGTTGCAATAACGGTTTCCGGATTCATAATTTCAATATCAGAATCCACCTGGATATCGGCGCCTGTTACAACACCCTCTCCTTCGAATTCAATATATGCAGTCTTTGGTTCATCAGATTCTGAAGTGTTTTTGATAGCCAATGTTTTCAGATTCATAATAATCTCGGTAACATCCTCTTTCACTCCCGGGATTGAACTGAATTCATGAAGAACTCCGTCAATCTTTACAGAGCTGATCGCAGCTCCCGGCAACGAGGAGAGCATGATTCTTCTCAATGAATTACCGAGTGTAGTACCGTAGCCTCTCTCGAGTGGTTCTACTACGAATCTTCCATATTTTTTATCATCAGAAATTTCAGTAATTTCAATATTCGGTTTATTAAAATCAAACACTACACAGACCCTCCTTATGGGCTTATATCCTATTATTTAGAATATAACTCGACAATCAACATCTCATCAACAGGAACATCAATTACTTCTCTGAGAGGAAGAGCCTTTACAGAACCTTTTAAGTTTTCTGCATCAACATCCAACCACTCAGGTACCATACTTCCGCCTGTAGCTTCTAAGATATCTTTATATCTCTGTGATCCTTTGTGTTTTTCTTTGATTTCAATTGTATCGCCAGCTTTTACTAAATAAGATGGGATGTTAACCAGTTTTCCATTCACTAATACATGCTTGTGGTCAACGATCTGTCTTGCTTCGCGTCTTGTTCTTGCAAGTCCCATACGGAACATAACGTTGTCTAATCTTGACTCAAGAAGAATCATAAGATTGTCACCGGTCATACCGTTCATCTTTTTCGCTTTTTTGTAGTAGTTTCTGAAAGGTTTTTCTAATACACCATAGATAAATTTAGCTTTCTGCTTCTCGCGTAACTGAAGACCATACTCGCTCATTTTTCTATTTGATCTTTTTAACTGTCTGTTAGACTTTTTATTAATTCCTAAATAGATTGGATCCATACCTAATGATCTACATCTCTTAAGAACCGGAACTCTATTTACTGCCATGTTCTACCTCCTAATTATTAAGCGGACATTCGCCATCCGCATCGCTTCTTGTTCGTATAAAAAAAACTATACTCTTCTACGTTTTGGTGGGCGGCATCCGTTATGTGGAACCGGAGTTACGTCCTTGATACTTGTTACGTTAATACCGCATGCCTGAAGTGCACGGATTGCTGCTTCTCTACCTGAACCTGGTCCCTTAACAAATACGTCTACTGATTTCAGACCATGTACTAATGCTGCTTTAGCTGCTGTCTCAGCTGCCATCTGTGCTGCATAAGGAGTAGATTTCCTTGAACCTCTAAATCCCAGACCGCCTGCACTTGCCCATGAAAGAGCATTTCCCTGAGCATCTGTCAATGTAACAATTGTATTGTTAAAAGATGATTGGATGTGTGCTTGTCCGCGTTCAACGTTTTTCTTGACACGTTTCTTTGTCACTTTTTTGGTAACTTTCTTAGCCATTAAACTAACCTACTTTCTTTATTTTTCATATTAATGTTGTAGTTCGATTACCCCGGGGGTATCGCCGCCTCCATGCGATAATTCACAAAGACACGCCTTATCACCAAGCTCGATAATCTCTCGCTTAGTTCTTTCGAACAAAGTTCTCACTAAATTCATGCTGTGCTTAACAGCCTGCATTCATTAAGTGTTCTACTTCTTCTTATTCGCCACTGTTCTCTTAGGACCTTTACATGTTCTTGCATTAGTCTTTGTCTTCTGACCACGGCAAGGAAGTCCTCTTCTATGACGAATTCCTCTGTAACATCCGATTTCTTTCAATCTCTTGATGTTCAGCTGGATTTCTCTACGAAGATCACCTTCTACTGTCTGAGTCTCATCGATCACTTCACTGATTTTCTTTACGTCATCACTTGTCAGATCTCTGCAGCGTGTGTTAGGATCTACTCCTGCTGCTGCTAAGATACGGGTTGCACTTGTTCTACCAATTCCGTAGATATAAGTCAAACCGATTTCTACACGTTTGTCTCTTGGTAAGTCTACACCTGAAATACGAGCCATGTGTTCTTTCCTCCATTTTGAATTATTGATTAATATTGTCCCAAACTGGGGAGTCTGGCATTTTACAACTCCCAGGCACTCTCTGGTTCGAGAATACCCTTTCCCGACAACGGTTGCACCGCAAATGACCTGCCGGGTATTTTAAGCAATATACAGTGAACACTTTACGTGTATTGTATATTAAATAGCTCTCCACACCGCCTGGTGTGTCATGCTATCAGCCGCCTAATTTGTCACAAACATAAACTTTTTATAAGGATGTTCAATTTACTAGGCTCGAAACTACCTCGCCAAGTTCCCTTGAACAATCTTCGCACTAAGTTCGTGAGATACCTCACTAAGTGCTCTAGATTTAGCCTTGTCTCTGTTTGTGTTTCGGATTCTCACAGATTACTCTGACAGATCCTTTTCTTTTAATGATTTTGCATTTCTCGCAAATTGGTTTTACTGATGATCTAACCTTCATGGTAAATCCTCCTTCCATCCTTTGCTCTACTTACGTTTCCGGCTATATTTGGACGCACTTTCTCCAAAACAGCGCTTTAACATTATAGCACCCAATTATACGGGTGTCAATACCTGTTTCCTATTCATATATTAATATTTTTTTGCCTGTACCGTACTCTTATTTATCTCTCCAGATAATTCTTCCCTTAGATAAATCATAAGGAGACAATTCCAATGTTACTTTATCTCCAGGTAAAATCTTGATAAAGTTCATACGCAGCTTTCCACTGATATGAGCCAGTACCTGATGTCCGTTTTCCAGTTCAACCTGGAACATTGCATTTGGTAATTTTTCTACTACAGTTCCTTCAATTTCAATTACGTCAGCTTTTGACATGCCCTAATCCTCTTTCCATTTCATAATCTTTGATTGTTTTCTTTATCTCTACATCATTCATTGCAGCAATATCATACTGCCTGCATATAATCTGTATATGCTTCCTGTTTTTCTTTTTACTCCGGCAGATGGTTTTGTACTTTCCATCTGCCAGAATCACATGATTATCTTCTACACGAAGTATGATATATATGCTGCCTTTGTCATGACCGGCAAGCGATCTGACAAGCATTCCCGGTTTGCATTCAGACATCTTCTTATTCTCCCAGGATTTTTACGATTGCAGCAAACACATCATTGATATCAATTGTACCATCTACTTCGACTAAAATATCTTGCTTTGTATAATAATCAATCAGCGGCTGTGTCTGATCGTGGTAAACTCCGAGACGTTTTTTGACCGTTTCCGGCTTGTCATCGTCTCTCAGTATCAGTTCTTTCCCACACGTATCACAGATTCCCTCCACCTTCGTAGGTGCATATACCAAATGATATGTAGCCCCACATCCAACACAGGCGCGGCGTCCCGACATACGATTCACGATATTTTCATCCGGGACTTCCACATTGATTGCATAATCAACCTTCTGTCCAAGTGAAGCCAGTGCTTTATCCAGCGCTTCTGCCTGTGGAATTGTTCTCGGAAAACCATCCAGAACATAACCGTTTGCACAGTCTTCTTGATTCACACGGTCAACAACAAGATCAACAACCAGTTCGTCCGGTACCAGAAGTCCCTGATCCATATATGTTTTTGCCTTTTTACCAAGTTCTGTACCATTTTTTATATTAGCACGGAAGATATCCCCTGTTGAGATATGTGGAATGCTGTATTTTGCAGCAATTTTTTTTGCCTGTGTTCCTTTACCTGCTCCAGGCGCGCCTAACATGATTATTTTCATACTTAACCTCCATAACTTGTAATGCCTCCGAAGGAGAGATTATCTACGCAAATGTCCAAAGTGCCATATAGCACTTTAACTCGTAGACTTCATACTTCCGTATAAATTCTACGAGCTAATTCTAAACAGTTTCTAGTAACCTAAAAAGCTGGTGCTGCTTAATCCAGAAGATGATTTATCTGCATTGAGGAATCCTTTATAATTACGTACGAGCATCTGGGATTCTACCTGTTTGATTGTCTCAAGGACAACACCAACGATAATGATCAGAGATGTTCCACCAAAGGAAACGCTTGCCCCGAATACTCCATTAAAGAAGAACGGGATGACCTGTACGATGACAAGTCCGCATGCACCGATGAAGATTACATAATTCAAAATCTTCTGTAAATATTCTACAGTTGGTTTTCCCGGACGGATACCCGGTACGAAACCACCGCTTTTTTTCATGTTATTTGCAATCTCTAACGGATTAAATGTAATCGAAGTGTAGAAATATGCAAAAAATATTGTCAGAATGATATACACTACCAGCCCGATCGAATAAATCGGTTGATCCGGATTGCACCAGTTGCTGGAGCTCATTCCTTTTAATATCTGGCTGCCGATTCCACTGCCGTTTCCTTTTTGGAGGAAGCTTGCGATAACTACCGGGAACTGCATCAGTGATGATGCGAAGATAACCGGAATAACACCTGCTGTGTTCACCTTCAATGGAATATGAGTTGACTGACCGCCATACGTCTTTCTTCCCTGTACTTTCTGTGAGTATTGAACCGCAATTCTTCTCTCACCATCCTGCAGAATGATAACGAATACTACAAGCATTACCACAATCACAAGAATAATGATTGCTGCGAGAGCTCCCTTTGCAACGGTTTTCCCTTTTACAAACTGTTCAAACAGGGAAACGAAATCATCCGGTACACGGGAAATGATGTTGATCAACAGTACGATTGAAATACCGTTTCCGACACCCTTCTCTGTGATTCTCTCACCGATCCACATCAGGAATGCAGAACCTGCCGTCAACGTGAGCACTACAATTGCTGCATTATACCAGGTATACTCAACAAGAAGTCCCTGGCGTCCAAATCCTATCGACATCGCCGTGGATTCAATCAATGCAAGCGCAACCGTCACGTAACGTGTGATTGCCGCAATTTTCTTTCTTCCATCCTCACCGTCACGCTGCATCTCTTCCAGTTTTGGAATCGCAATTGTGAGCAGCTGCATGATGATAGAAGATGTAATGTACGGTGTGATGCTCAGTGCGAACACTGACATCGATGTAAAGGAACCGCCGGTAAATGCATCAAAGAAATTGAATGCATCACCGGTCTGGTTCGCGAAAAAATTCTGAATATATGTTGGATCAACGCCTGGTGTGGGTAGTTCTGACCCGAGTCTGACAACGACAAGCATACAAAATGTGTAAAAAATTCTTCTTCTGATGTCTTCAATTTGAAATGCTTTTCGAATAGTCTGGAACATTAGATCACCTCTGCTTTTCCACCAAGAGCTTCGATCTTTTCTGCTGCTTTTGCACTAAACGCATTAGCCTGAACAGTAAGCTTCTTAGTTAATTCTCCATTTCCAAGAATCTTAACGCCATCTTTCGGATTTTTAACAACTCCGCTTTCGATCAATGTCTCAACAGATACTGTTGCGCCATCTTCAAATGCCTCTAATGCACTTAAATTAATACCAACGATTGTCTTAGAGTTTCTGCATGTGAAACCTCTTTTTGGTATTCTTCTATACAATGGCATCTGACCACCTTCAAAGCCTGGTCTTGTTGCTCCTGAACGAGCTTTCTGACCTTTGTGACCCTTACCAGCTGTCTTACCATTTCCAGAACCGTGTCCGCGGCCCCTTCTGAAATTATCGCTATGCTTTGCCCCGTCTGCCGGGCGTAAGTTTGATAAGTCCATGATATTACCTCCTTATCTTATTTCTTGCTTATTGACTTTATTCCAATAAGATTCTATTAATTATGCTTCTTCCACTTTTACCAAATGTCTAACCTGCTGTACCATACCTCTTGTTGCTGCGTTGTCCGGCAGCTCAACTGTCTGGTGCATTTTCTTTAAGCCTAATGCTTCAACAGTTTTTTTGTGCTTCGGTACAGATCCGATAGTAGACTTTACTAATGTAACTTTCAAATTTGCCATTTTAAGAAGTCCTCCTATCCTAAAATTTCTTCTACTGATTTGCCACGGAGTTTTGCAACTGCTTCCGGAGTCTTGATTGCGCTCAAGCCTTCGATCGCTGCAAGAACTACGTTCTGCTTATTGTTTGATCCCAATGATTTGGTACGGATATTTTTGATACCTGCAAGCTCGATAACTGCACGAGCCGGTCCGCCGGCGATAACACCAGTACCATCCGGAGCTTTCTTGAGCAGCACGGAAGCACCACCGAATTTTCCGATTACATCATGTGTTACACTGCCGTTCTCATCTAAAGACACATTGATTAACTTCTTAGCTGCGTCTTCTTTTCCTTTGCGAATGGCTTCTGGGATTTCAGTTGCTTTTCCTAAACCTGCTCCAACATGTCCGTTGCCGTCGCCGACAACAACTAATGCTGTAAAACGCATGTTACGTCCACCTTTAACAACTTTTGTAACACGTTTAATTGATACTACTTTTTCTTCTAGTTCTAATTGACTAGCATCAATACGTTCCTGATTCATATGTGTTCTCCCTTCTAGAAATTAAGACCAGCTTCTCTTGCTGCGTCTGCTAATGCTTTGATTTTACCCTGATATATAAAGCCGCCTCTATCAAAGACAACATCTGTAATTCCTTTTTCTTTTGCTTTCTCTGCAATTACCTTACCCAAGTATGCTGCTGCATCAACGTTGTTAGTTTTTTCTACTTCTGCTTTTACTTCTTTCTGAAGAGTAGAAGCTGAAACTAGTGTATTTCCAACTGTATCGTCAATAATTTGAGCATACATGTGGTTATTGCTTCTGAACACAGCTAAACGTGGTCTTTCAGCAGTACCGCTGAAACGGTTACGTAATTTTCTATGCTTGTTAATACGAACTTTAGTTCTTGATTTTTTGCTAACCATTTTCACACTCTCCTTAATTATTTTTTACCAGTCTTACCAACTTTACGTCTGATAACTTCATCAGCATATTTAATACCTTTGCCCTTGTATGGCTCCGGTCTTCTCTTATCTCTGATTTCCGCTGCGTATTGGCCTACTTTTTCTTTATCGATACCTTTAACAGTGATTTTGTTCTGTCCCTCGAGAACTGTCTCCAGTCCTTCTGGATCTTCCATCTCTACTGGATGAGAATAACCAAGGCTCAATGTTAACTTCTTACCCTGCTTTGCTGCTCTGTAACCTACTCCGTTTACTTCCAGAACTTTCTCGTATCCGTTTGTAACACCAATGATCATGTTATTGAGCAGTGTTCTTGTAAGACCGTGTAATGATTTCATTCTCTTTAAATCATTTGGTCTTGAAACAGTAATTTCTGTTCCTTCCTGTTTGATTTCCATCTCTGGCGCGAGCTCTTTTACAAGAGTTCCCTTAGGACCTTTCACGGTCGTTTTGTTATTTTCATCAATCTCTACAGTAACTCCTGCAGGAATTGTGATTGGCAGTCTTCCTATACGTGACATACCGTACCTCCTAACTTAGATTTTCGGAGCAGATGCTTGTCTGCTCTGTTTTCAGTTGCTTGTGTAATATCTATCTTTGTCTTTTAGTCAACCTTGCATTTCACAAGGATGTTCTTCTCTCTAAGCTCGACAATGCCTCGCCAAGATCCAAGAACGGCCTTCTCACCAGACTCGGACAGCGCTGACGCTTGACCTCGTCAAGTGTTCAGTGCCTACCAAACGAAGCAGAGTACCTCTCCACCGACATTCAGCTTTCTAGCCTCTTTGTCTGTGATTACGCCCTGGTTCGTTGAGATGATTGCTGTTCCGAGTCCGCCTAATACCTTAGGAAGATCTTCGTTGCTTGCGTATACACGAAGTCCCGGTTTAGAGATTCTCTTAAGACCTGAAATAACTTTTTCATTCTTATCAGCACCGTATTTCAATGCGATTCTGATTGTCTTGAAGTTACCATCTTCTACGACGTCATATTTCTGAATATATCCTTCATCTAACAAAATGTTCGCGATTGCGATTTTCATCTTTGATGCAGGAACATCCACTGTATCATGTTTAGCAGTGTTTGCATTACGGATTCTTGTAAGCATATCTGCGATTGGATCACTCATAGTCATGAATTTATTCCTCCTTCTTTGTCCTTGTTGCTGCACCGTGAAAAGTACTTTCTCTCGGTGTAAAGGGCCTGTTTACCAACTAGCCTTGCGTACTCCTGGGATTTGTCCTTTATATGCTAACTCACGGAAGCAAATACGACAGATTCCATATTTTCTTAAATATGCATGTGGACGTCCGCAGATTCTGCAACGGCTGTATTCTCTTGTAGAGAATTTAGCTGGACGTTTTTGTTTAATTTTCATAGATGTTTTAGCCATGATTTACCTCCTGTTTTACTTTGTGAATGGCATGTTGAATAATCTTAATAATTCACGTGCCTCTTCGTCTGTTTTTGCAGTTGTAACAAAAATAATATCCATACCTCTTACTTTGTCAACCTTATCGTACTCGATTTCCGGGAAGATCAGCTGCTCTTTAATTCCGAGAGCGTAGTTTCCTCTTCCGTCAAATGCGTTCGGGTTAACTCCTCTGAAGTCACGTACACGAGGCAGTGCAAGGTTGATCAGACGATCAGCGAACTCATACATTCTCTCGCCTCTTAAAGTAACTTTACAGCCAATTTCCATACCTTCTCTAAGTTTGAAGTTAGCTACAGAGTTTTTAGCTTTTGTCAGAACCGCTTTCTGTCCTGTGATTTTCTCAAGATCAGCAACAGCCGACTCTAAAACTTTTTTGTTTTCTTTTGCTTCGCCAACACCCATATTGATAACGATCTTATCAATCTTTGGCACTTCCATAATATTTTTATATCCAAATTTTTTGATCATTGCGTCAACGATCTCATTCTGATATGTTTCTTTCAGTCTACTCAAAGTCATGGACCTCCTTCCTCAAATTAATCTATAACGTCTCCTGTTTTCTTTGCAACACGTACTTTTTTGTCTCCATCCATCTTAAATCCGACTCTTGTAGCCTGACCTTTGTGAATGTACATTACGTTAGAAGCATCGATAGGACCTTCCTGGTGGATGATTCCGCCATTCTGATTTGCCATACTTGGTTTTGTATGTTTTGTCAGCATGTTGACACCTTCCACTAAGACTTTGTTTGCTTTTTTATCTACAGCAATAACTTTGCCTTCTTTATCTTTGTCTTTGCCGGCGATTACTTTAACCATATCACCTTTTTTAATTTTCATTGTTGACATCTAGGCACCTCCTTATAGTACTTCTGGAGCTAATGAAACAATTTTCATAAAATGTTTATCACGAAGCTCTCTTGCTACTGGTCCAAAAATACGAGTTCCTCTTGGATTGTTGTCATCTTTTATAATTACAGCAGCATTCTCGTCGAATCTGATGTAAGAACCATCTTTACGACGGGCACCTTTTACAGTACGTACAACTACAGCTTTAACGACATCACCTTTTTTAACAACGCCGCCTGGTGTTGCATCTTTAACAGTGGCAACGATAACGTCTCCGATGCTGGCGTATCTTCTTGTAGAACCGCCCATAACACGGATACAAAGTAATTCTTTAGCACCTGTATTGTCTGCTACTTTAAGTCTACTTTCTTGTTGTATCATGCAGGTAAACCTCCTTCAAATATTTGCTTAATAACATAAACTTTATTTTGCTTTTTCCATAACTTCAACAAGTCTCCATCTTTTGTCTTTTGACAACGGTCTTGTCTCCATAACTTTTACTGTATCTCCAATGTTGCATTCGTTTGCTTCATCGTGAGCTTTCAATTTATAAGTCTTTTTAATAATTTTCTTATAAAGAGGATGCTTTACGTGGTCAACTACTGCAACTACGATTGTTTTATCCATTTTGTTGCTTACAACCTTACCTGTACGGGTTTTTCTTAAATTTCTTTCCACGGATAAATCTCCTTTCTCTTGATTCATGAGCAGCACCAGGGAAGTTCTTCTCGCTAAACTCAAAAAGCTTTGTTAAACTCCAAGAACGACTATCGTGCCGGCCTCGTTAAATACTTCGACAATCACGCTTAGTCTCTGCCAGCCTCAGTAATTGCAGTCTGGATTCTAGCGATATTTTTTCTTACTTCTTTAATTCTGCTTGTATTTTCTAACTGATTAGTCGCATTCTGGAATCTCAGGTTGAATAATTCCTTCTTAGCAGCTACTAATTCTTCATTCAATTCCTCAACGGATTTGCCTTTTAATTCCTGTACAAATGTCTTAATTTTCACTGTTATCACCGCCTTCTAACTGTGCTTTAGAAACGATTTTGCATTTGCAAGGTAATTTGTGCATTGCAAGACGAAGTGCTTCTCTAGCTGTTTCCTCTGGTACTCCGGCGATCTCGAACATTACACGTCCCGGTTTCACTACGGCTACCCAGTACTCTAACGCACCTTTACCTTTACCCATACGAGTTTCAAGAGGTTTATGTGTTACTGGTTTATCTGGGAATATTTTGATCCAAACCTGACCACCACGTTTTACGTAACGAGTCATAGCTACACGGGCTGCCTCGATCTGATTTGAGCGGATCCAGCACGGCTCCGTTGCAACGATACCATATTCACCATTTGAAATCGTGTTTCCTCTGAGAGCTTTACCCTTCATAGAACCACGGAATTGTTTACGACGTTTTACTCTTTTAGGCATTAACATAATTATTTACCGCTCCCTTCCTTAGTTGCTTTAGTTGGAAGAATTTCGCCTTTGTAGATCCATACCTTAACACCAACTTTACCGTAAGTTGTGTTTGCTTCAGCGAATCCATAGTCAATGTCAGCTCTTAATGTCTGAAGCGGAATAGTTCCCTCGCTGTAGAACTCTGTACGAGCCATATCAGCTCCGCCGAGACGTCCTGAAACGCATGTCTTCACACCATAAGCTCCTGATTTCATAGTTCTTGACATGCAGGATTTCATTGCACGTCTGAAAGAAATACGATTTTCAAGCTGAGTAGCGATATTCTCTGCTACTAACTGAGCATCTTTATCCGGTCTTTTGATTTCTTTGATATCTACAACTAACTTCTTGTCTGTAAACTGTGCTAATTCAGCTTTCACTTTCTCGATCTCTGAACCGCCCTTACCGATTACGACACCAGGTTTTGCTGTGTAGATGATGATTTTAACTCTGTCTGATGCTCTTTCGATCTCGATCTTTGAAACACCAGCGCTATATAATTTCTTCTTAAGAAATGTTCTGATTGCATGGTCTTCTACTAAATAATCTGCAAATTTGTCTTCTGCGTACCATTTAGAATCCCAGTCATTAATAACACCGACTCTTAAGCCATGAGGATTAACTTTCTGTCCCATTATGTCCCTCCTTATCTTTCATTCAGCACGACAGTGATGTGGCTCATTCTCTTTTCGATTCTATAAGCTCTACCCTGTGCTCTTGGTTTAATTCTCTTCATTGTTGGTCCCTTATTTGCAAAACACTCTTCAATATAAAGGTTCTCAACATTCATACCGTTGTTGTTTTCAGCGTTTGCGATTGCTGATTTCAATAATTTCTCTATCACACTTGAAGCGTATCTTGGATTGTAAGCTAAAATACCAAGTGCTGTCTGCACATCCTTACCTCTGATTGCATCTAAAACGAAGCATGCTTTCTGTACTGAGATTCTAGCATAAGAGATTTTCGCTGAAGGTCTTGTATCTTTAACAGCGTTTCTTTCTCTCTTGATTTGGGATCTATGTCCTTTTGCCATGGATGAACCCTCCTTTCAAAATGTATTATCTTACTCTTGATTTCTTTTCGTCTTTTCCGTGACCTCTGTATGTTCTTGTTACAACAAACTCTCCGAGTTTGTGTCCAACCATGTCCTCTGTAACGTATACCGGCACATGTTTTCTTCCGTCGTGGACAGCAAGTGTGTGTCCAACGAAACTCGGGAAGATTGTAGAACGACGAGACCATGTCTTAATAACTGATTTATCACCTGCAGCGTTCATAGCGTCTACTTTTTTCAGTAAACTTTCGTCTGCAAATGGTCCTTTTTTAAGTGAGCGAGCCATAGGTTCTAACCTCCTTGTAAACTGATTTATTTGATACCTTTACCATCTCTTCTTCTAACGATCATCTTGTTAGACTGTTTGTTTTTCTTACGGGTCTTAAGACCGAGTGCCGGTTTACCCCATGGTGTACATGGACCTGGACGACCGATTCCTGCTTTACCCTCACCACCACCGTGTGGATGGTCATTCGGGTTCATAACAGAACCACGTACTGTCGGGCGGAATCCCATGTGACGTGTACGACCAGCTTTACCGAGGTTGATCAGGTTGTGATCACCGTTTCCGATTACACCGATGGATGCTCTGCAGATGATCGGAACCATTCTCATCTCTCCTGATGGAAGTCTGAGTGTTGCATAGTTTCCTTCTTTTGCCATCAACTGTGCGCTGTTACCTGCTGAACGAACCAACTGTCCGCCTTTTCCTGGGTAAAGCTCGATGTTGTGGATCTGAGTACCTACCGGAATCTCTGAAAGTGGTAAGCAGTTTCCGACTTTAACCTCGACTCCTGAACCATTCATAACTGTCATTCCGTCTTTTAAGCCTTCTGGTGCGAGGATGTAAGCTTTCTCACCATCTGCGTAGCTGATAAGAGCGATGTTTGCTGTTCTGTTCGGATCATACTCGATACCGATTACTTTTGCAACAACTCCGTCTTTCTTTCTCTTAAAGTCTACGATTCTATATTTTCTCTTTGCGCCGCCTCCGCGGTGTCTTACAGTGATTTTACCTTGATTATTACGACCGGCTGTTCTGCTCTTTGATGCCAGTAAAGACTTCTCCGGAGTAGTTTTTGTGATTTCAGAGAAATCAGAGCCTGTCATCTGTCTTCTGGAAGGTGTATATGGGCGATATGTTTTAATTCCCATTATTGTCACTCCTTTCGTGTTGATTGTTTATTGTCACGGTTTCTTTCCGTATTATTGGTTACTCTTGATTGATTTCGTTTTTCAAAGTCAATCATATGCGCGCTTTCGCGCGGATGTTCGCTTCACTAGGCTCGATAATACCTCGCCAAGTTCTCCGAACGGGATCCGACTAAGCTTCAGCCTGCGCTTTGCTTGCCTTCAGCAAGTCTTATAATCCCTCAAAGATCTCGATCTCTGCGCTGTCTTCTGTCAGCTGAACGATCGCTTTCTTTGTCTTGGCTGTCTTTCCTGTTGTCGTTCCACGTCTCTTGTTCTTGCCGTCAAGATTCATCGTGTTAACGTTTTTTACTTTTGTTCCCTGGAACATTTTTTCTACAGCTTCTTTTACCTGAGATTTTGTTGCCTCTGTATGAACTAAGAAAGTATATTTCTTGTCAGCCATCAGATTCATGCTCTTCTCTGTAACTACTGGTTTAAGGATTACATCATAATATTGAATATTTGCCATTATGCGTACACCTCCTCGATAGTTGCAACAGCAGCTTTCGTTACGATTACTGTGTTGTATTTTAAGACATCAAATACATTGATCGTATTCGTGTGAGCTGTCTTCACATCAGCGATATTTCTTGCAGAAATCTCAGCGTTTGTGTTTCCATCCTCTAATACTACTAATGCTTTAGATACCTCTAAGTTGTTTAATACATTCTGGAAATTCTTTGTCTTGACCTCATCAAAGTTGATCTCGTCAACCACGATGAATTTATTCTCTGCCACTTTAGAAGTAAGAACTGATTTGAGAGCAGCTCTCTTTTCTTTTTTGTTCAATTTGAAAGAATAGTCTCTTGGTGTTGGAGCAAATACAACTCCACCGCCTGTCCACTGTGGAGATCTTGTGGATCCCTGTCTAGCATGACCGGTTCCTTTCTGTCTCCATGGTTTTCTTCCGCCGCCGGAAACTTCTGAACGAGTTTTCGCTTTCTGTGTTCCCTGACGTTTATTCGCGAGCTGGCTGACTACTGCCATGTGTACTAAGTGCTCGTTAACTTCAACACCAAATACAGCATCGTTTAAGTCCATGGTTCCAACTTCTTTACCTTCGATATTATAAACAGATACGTTTGCCATCTGTGTGTTCCTCCTTTCCTAGTAAGACTAGTTTGCCTTTACTGATTCTTTAATTGTTACTAAAGATTTCTTAGGGCCAGGTACTGCACCTTTTACTAAGAGTAAGTTTTTCTCGGCATCTACTCTAACAATTTCAAGATTTTGAATTGTGATTTGTTTGCTTCCCATGTGTCCCGGCATCTTTTTACCCTTGAATACTTTACTCGGATCTGATGCAGAACCATTGGAACCTGCATGACGATGGAATTTAGAACCATGAGTCATAGGTCCTCTGCTCTGGTTATGACGCTTGATTGCGCCCTGGAAGCCTTTACCTTTGGATACTGCAGTTGCGTCAATCTTGTCGCCTGCTGCAAAGATGTCAGCTTTGATCTCCTGAGCCAGTGTGTATTCCTCGGCATTGTCAAACTTGAACTCTTTTACAAATCTCTTTCCTGAAACACCAGCTTTATCAAAGTGTCCTTTTTCAGCTTTTGTCACACCGTGTCTGTGTGTGATTTCTTTTTTGCCGTTCTTGTCTGTGTTAACAATCTTTTCTTTCTTGTCAACAAAACCAACCTGAACTGCGCTATAGCCGTCATTCTCAACTGTTTTAACCTGTGTTACCACACAAGGACCAGCCTGTAATACGGTTACCGGAGTCAATACTCCGTCTTCGTTGAAGATTTGAGTCATTCCGACTTTCGTAGCTAAAATAGCTTTCTTCATTATTACTACCTCCTGTAATATACAGCGGATCGCGTTGTTCTGCGATCATCCTACATATAGGATCTTACTGTCTGTTTAATGTGTTACTCTCATTTTAGAGAGCAATGAAGTTCGATTCACCAAGTGCTCCAGGTTTATTTGTTCTTCATTTTGATATCGATATATACACCAGCCGGCATTTCCAATCTGGATAATGCATCAACAGTCTTCTGTGTTGGTGTCATAATGTCGATAAGTCTCTTATGAGTTCTCTGCTCGAACTGTTCTCTTGAGTCTTTGTACTTGTGTACCGCTCTCAGAATTGTAACTACTTCCTTCTTAGTTGGAAGTGGTACAGGTCCACTCACCTGTGCTCCGTTCTTCTTTACAGTTTCGATGATTTTCTTTGCAGATGCATCTACCAGTTGGTGATCATATGCCTTCAATGTGATTCTCATTACTTGACTTGCCATAAAAAAAGTCGCCTCCTTTTCGTACTTTAACATCAGTACGACAAGCGGTGACTGTACACTCTCCCGTGTGTGTCGTGAGTAACTCACACGTTGTTTCCACATTTCAGTGGACGTTATTGATTCGTACAGTGACTTGTCGCCAGTTTCCTAACTTGACATTCGCTCCACGGAAAACCTGCAGTCCAAAGTATTCTTCGTCTTGCAGCAACCTCACGCTTCAACGCTATCATGTCACAGCCCTATTAGTATATAAGATATGGAATTTTATTTCAAGCCTTTTTTTTGAAATATTGTATTTTTTTCAGTACAATCCTTTTTGTTTGTCTTTCTTCTATATTATAATACCAGACCAGGGTCAAAAGGTTATGTGTTTGTGTTCAGCTTCATTAATATAACATATTCCGGGTTCACCCGCAAACCTTGTGGTACATTTTATCTGGCTGGCTGTGGCACGTCCCCGGCGAGTCTGCGATTTTATGCCAACTTTGCAATGTATTTTATAATTTTCTCTTTTCCTATTGACACATCACTTTTCCGGTGGTATATTATGTTCAACTTATAAAAACCAAAGGCGGTTTCCAATGCGGAAACCGTCTTTTTTATTTATAAGCTGCGGGTGGCACATTCCCCCGCCCTGACCAATTGGTTGCTATTGCAGTTAAATCTCTGCCGACAGTTTTCCCCAAGAACCGCCTTGCAGAGATAACTCCAATTAATATATACATCCTATAGCATGTGTCAGAGGTAAACTCTGATACGTGTGCAGATACTTACGATTTTTTTCGGATGCATCTGTTTTAAAAAGGAAATTCCCCAGATTTGTATATACATACAAACTGCGTGGCAACGAGAAAACCTCTCAATGACATACCAAAACGAAAGAAGCTGTCGCATTGGCGATGGCTTTTTTCGTTTTGCCGTAAGACTTCTCCGCCAACGTCCGCTGCTAATATGGACGTTTCTCGCCCTCCGGTGCTGCTCTATGAACGTTTCTTGCTCTCCAGTGCTGCTCCATGATCGTTTCTTGCCCTCCAGTGCTGCTCTATGAACGTTTCTTGCCTCCAGTGCTTTACAATCCCGACTTTCTGTGCGAAAATGTATATTAAACTCGTACCTGGAAGAGGTCCGCCGCAGGTGGAGGAACCTTGGTACTCCGCAGATGCCCGCGACCGCAGTTGACATTTTAACCTCATCAAGAAAATCCCCCACTTCAAGTGTGAAGAACACTAAGTGGGGGGGGAGATGGGGACTTGCTTGTGTCAGTAGGAGTTCAAACTCCTGCCGACAAGTAGCATAACTGCTATGAGGTTATGAGCAAGTAGCAAAGCGGATTGCGAATATCCGTTTTGACTGCATCGGGTATAAGCGCAAACAACGTATATAATAATGTAAGAATATTACTGCTGTACATTTTACCAGCAACAGAAAGGAACATTTTATGTGGGTAGCAAATGAATGGAATGATTATGAAGTAATAGATTCATCTAACGGAGAAAAATTGGAACGCTGGGGTGACTATCTCCTGATTCGTCCGGATCCGCAGGTGATCTGGGATACGCCGAAGGAAGAAAAAGGGTGGAAACATCCGAACGGACATTACCACCGCAGCAAAAAGGGCGGCGGCGAATGGGAGTTTTTCGACCTTCCGCAGCAGTGGCAGATCCAGTACAAGGATCTCACCTTCAACCTGAAGCCTTTTAACTTCAAACACACCGGACTTTTCCCGGAGCAGGCAACCAACTGGGACTGGTTTTCCAAAAAAATCAAGAATGCCGGACGCCCGGTCAAAGTATTGAACCTGTTCGCATACACAGGCGGAGCAACGCTTGCAGCAGCTGCAGCTGGTGCGAATGTCACTCACGTGGACGCCTCCAAGGGCATGGTAAACTGGGCAAAAGAGAATGCAGTGTCCTCCGGCCTCGGCGAGGCTCCGATCCGCTGGCTGGTAGACGACTGTGTGAAATTCGTAGAGCGGGAGATCCGCCGCGGCAATACCTACGATGCCATCATCATGGATCCGCCGTCCTACGGACGCGGCCCGAAGGGTGAGATCTGGAAGATCGAGGATGCCATTCATCCTCTTATTAAACTGTGTGCAAACATACTGTCTGACGATCCGTTGTTCTTCCTGGTCAATTCCTACACGACCGGACTCGCACCAGCAGTTCTCACTTACATGCTGGCCACCGAACTGAAGAAACACAACGGTACCGTAGACTCCCAGGAGATCGGACTTCCCGTCAGCTCAAACGGGCTTGTTCTCCCCTGTGGTGCATCCGGACGCTGGGAGTCCAGATAATTCAGAGTGACTGCTCTGGAACGTTATATTTTAGGGGCTGTCGCACCAGCTGATTAAATTCAGCGGTGTGCAGCTCTTTATTTCTTGCAAATTTCCTCAAACATAATTTCATTATTTTTTCCTTCCTTTATCTTTTACATCAATTTTCACAACAATAAGACAGAAACTTATTCCTATTGCTATTAATACCGCTATTAATGCTTCGCCAAGGTTTTTGTGCTTAAATCCCAAAAGCCCCAAAACCAAAAAGAATCCTATGAAAAGTAAAGTTATCAAAAAACATATTCTTTGAAATATCCTTTTCCATTTTGAGGATGAGTCTTTATCCTTCTCAATAAACCCTCGTGTACCGTTTGAAATTGTTATATCCGCAAAAAATTCAAGTGTGCCGTAAACGAATGTTTTTAATAAATCCTTTAATAAATCAATCAAAGAGATTCCTTCTTTCTGTACAAATATTTTCCATCTGATGATCGGCAGGTAAAACTACTGCAACTTGCTTTCATACTTCTATCTTCCTGTTTGAATTTGGCCTACGGCATATCCGACCTTATTCAAGTATAAACTATACACTCGGTGTAAAGTCAATAGCATAATTTAAAAATATAAGAGATGGTTTAGAGAAATAAAATTGCAAGGCGTTTTTTATTATTCCTCAAATGCTTTTTTCAAATTTACGGGTCTACACAATTGCGTCCGGAGCTTCAAAACGAGCTATGAAAGACGCTAAAAGGAGCTGCCCACTAATTACTTAGTGCGACAGCCCCTTATATCATGTCATCCGCAGTGCCGTTCGATTCCGCTCTGCTTCATCTCACTCGCGGACTTCTCTCAGCTTTACATTTGACTGCGCACAATTTTATATTCATCACTCGTCTGATAATAAGGACATTCTGTAAAATCTCCCTGCACAAAGCGCATCATCTCATCCTCATCCAGGTTCTGCTGGCAGACATAGTATTCGCACTCCTCATCATACTCGTAGTTTGCACAATCCTCACATTTCGATACTCTGCTCATCTTCTCCCCGACCCTGTCTACTATTCCTCGTTCTCGTCATCAGCATCCGCTTTTTTATCAGCTATATTCCCGCATCCATTGCCACTGTTAAAGCTGCCGAACGCCGTGGATTTCTCACGCTTGGGAGACCAGATCGCCCCCAGCAGTATTCCAAACAAAATGCAGTCTGCGACCATCAGAACCTTCTCCCAGAAAGTCCAGTCACGATTAAAAAACATCTCCACCATTTTAAATACTTTTTTTAGATTTTCCATGCTTCTCTTTTCCTCCTTGAATTGTATTTGCTTTTACAGGTTCCCATTTTAAGCAAAGCCGCACATCGGGCTCACGCCGTTCAAGCGCTTCGCCAACTCCGCCTTCGGAACGGCCCGTTCTTCACTTCATATGAAATATTATACAGCATTTGACGGCTTAAACCAACTTATTGTTTTTCTTTTCTGACATAATTCACTATATAAATACCGATGCAGACAAGCACCAGTGAAATCACGCTCTTGAATCCCGCTGCCTGCTGGGCCTCCCCAAGCAGAATCGCCGACAGGATCACACCAAATACAGGATTCATAAAGCCGAAGACAGCCACCTTGGAAACCGGGTTGTACTGGAGCAGGATCCCCCACAGCGAGTACGCCACCGCAGAGATCAGTGCCAGATAAATCAGAATGCCCACCGAAGCCGGGCTGAAGCCACGCACGCTCCCGCCTGCAAGCGCGCCGCAGATGCTCATGATAACCCCTCCCAGAACAAACTGATACCCGCTGAGTACTACAGGATTTTCATGTTCCGAATACCGTTTCAGAAACACCGAAGAGAATGCATACGCAATGGTTGACAGGAAGATAAAGCCCTCTCCAGTGAAACTCATGCTCATATCTATTCCATCCTTCGTCAAATTGATCAGCACCACCCCCGCGAATCCAATCACACATCCCAGAACCTTCTGTCCTGTCAGCTTCTCCTGACGGAAGAGAAGACTCGCCACAAGAATGGCAATAAACACATTGACTCCCCCTATTATAGAAGCCTTCACACCGCTGGTATGTGCCAGCCCCACGTAAAAAAACAGATACTGCAAAACAGTTTGCAGCATACTGAGTCTGCATATTTTCCCCCAGGACTCTTTCCGGGGAATCAGCGGCTTTCTGCTCAAAATACTGCCCAAAAGAATCGCGAGAATCCCCGCAAGCGTAAACCTGCAGCCCGCAAACAAAATCTGGGAAGCCGTATCCCCCGACGAGATTCCAAACAGTTCATATCCAATCTTAATACAAGGAAATGCGCTCCCCCACAATGCGCAGCATATCAACGCCCCAAACCACACCACCAGCGTCTTCTGCATATATTTTTCTTTACTTTTCATCTTTTATCCATCTTTCTTTTGTATATTTCAGAAATGCCACAGCCTAACACAGACAAGTAAATCGGACATTCGCAATCCACTTTGCTGCCTGCCCGTGAACATCCAGCAGCTTCGCAGCTTCAGAACATTCATTCTCTTACACGCATCAGCGTGCTCATTAGTATAACACATTTTCACAAAAATGAACTGATCCCTGTCGATAATTGTTGATTTTTCACGATAAAATAGGTACAATTGTTATAATGATTTTACAATTTTGCCAAAAATAGGAGGGGACTTTATGTACGGTAAAAAAGAACGCATAAAGCGATTAGCATTTGATATTTTTCTTGAATTCATCGGTCTTATTCTGGTCTTCTTTATTCTACTCTATGCTCAGACACGTTTCTCAATCTCTCAGCAGAAAGAAAATTCTGCCGGCAAGCTGGACATCGCTGAAGAGAGACTGACATCTTACGTGGCGCAGGCGGAGGATGATCTTGCGAAATATGACGCATTTTCTCAGGCTAAAGTCGATACAGTAGCCTATTATTACAAATTCAACATCGATGAGATTCAGGATATGGAGGCCATGGCGAAGCAGTGGGATCTGACCGAGATGTATGTTCTCGACGACGACCACAATGTCATCGCCGCCTACAATGGAAAAAATCTAAATTTCAACACCAATTCCCAGCTTTCTGATTTCCTGCTTACACTAAAGGCGACAACGATTGAAAGTACGCGCTACTACGTCTCGCAGATCGACGCGGGGTATCGTCTCGTCGGTGCGCGCGATATCAGATCTCTCCAGGCCAAACAGGAGGAGATCACCTCACTCTCCCATTCACTGGACACAATCAAAGTTGGTCTCAAAGGTTATATCATCGCCGTCAACGTGGACGATCAGACCATCGCCTATCATCCCAAAGCAAGCCTCATCGGGAAAACGCTGACAGAAGCCGATGTGGATCCCATTGTCATGGAGGATGGTTATGCAGGATGGGCAGCCAGTGGCGGAAAAGACTTTTATTGCGAGAGCCGTACAAGTACCGCTGACCCGCGCTACCAGCTTATTGCCGTACGCCCCAAATCCATGATTCAGGACTCCATTATGAAACTGGTTTGGCTTGGTGTGCTGGTATTCTTTCTGGTTTCCGTGATTGTCATCATCTACATTCATTTTATCCGCGTCGAACAGGATCAGCGATATATGGATAGCCACGAGGAGATGGAGTACATTCATCTCGGAGGCAAAATCTATCTCAACCGCACCATAGGTGGACGGATCGCCCACTTCTTCCTGCTCTGCCTGCTTATTATGCTGGGGGCCTCCTTCTATCTCCAGTCTTTGTCTGCACTGTCCACACAGTTTGCGCATTATTCCAGCAAAAAAGCGGACATTAAAGAGATATTTGATTCCAATCAGGTATTGCTGGAGGAGCTGACAGCGGAATACAATGCAGAGTATGAGCAGCGCGCTGTCAACATTGCTTACATTCTCGGAAAAGATCCTTCGCTCATAGATGATGATAAGCTTCAGACCATTGCCAACCGGGCGCAGATCAAATACATTTATGTATTCAACGGAGATGGTGCCAGCGTTGCCACAAATGGTATCAACAAGGATTATGTTCTCAGTCAGGATGATTCTTCTCAATCTTATGCATTCTGGAATGTGGTAAAAGGCCATCAGGACGCTCTGGTCCAGGAGGCACGGGCGGATGATTCCTCCGAGCACCTCTTTATTCAGTATATTGGCGTCAAACGCCAGGATGCCAAAGGCATGGTTCAGCTCGCCATCTCGCCGGAACGCCTGCAGAACAGACTGCGTGCCGTGCAGACAGAGCATGTGCTTCAAAACATTGCCGTGGAAAACAATGGATTTACAATGGCTGTCGATTCAAAAACAAAGAAAATCGTATATTATCCGGATTCTGACTGGATTGGACGTTCCGCTTCTAAAATCGGGCTGAACAAGAATGCTCTATCCGACAGCTATATCGGGTATCAGACACTGGATGGCGTGAAGTGCTCTCTTTCCTCCATGCAGTACAACGACGACTATATCTATATCGTCGTTCCGGTAACCGCCGTCACCTCAGGCCGTCTGGTGATTGCGCTGCTGATTACCGGCACCGGATTTTTTGTTCTTTTGTTCATTGCGCTCCTCTCCCTGATCGGAGACCCACGCAAGGTGCTTCAGCATGAGCCTGAAGACGAAAGTGATCAGCCCCGCAAAGAGCCAAAAGGCATGTTCGACGTTGTAACCGGAAGTGGAAAGGTATACCGTGTTGAATCTGTTTTAAGCCGTTGGAGCAGCAAATCGCTTTGGAGCGATCTCTCCGCCGAGCAGAAAATCCGGCGTGTTATGTCGCTGTTTACCGCATTGCTCGGCATTTACCTTCTGCTGTACATGTACCTCAATGCGGATACATACGACAGCACCTCCGTAATTTCCTATATCCTGCATAAGCACTGGGAAAAAGTACCAAATATCTTCTCTCTCACATACATTGCCATTATTATGCTGGAAACGATTATCCTTGCCAATGTCACAATGAAGCTCATCTCGCTTCTGGTAGATAATATGGGAGCGCGAGCTGAGACAGTTGCCAGACTGGCCTGCAATTTCATCAAATACATGTCTGTGATCGGCGCCGTGTTCTACTGCCTGAACTTTGTGGGAATTAAGACCTCCACGCTGCTTGCCTCAGCCGGTCTGATGTCTCTGGTCGTCGGCCTTGGTGCACAGTCGCTGATCAGCGATATCCTCGCAGGAATCTTCATTGTTTTTGAAGGCGAGTTCCGGGTCGGCGACATTGTAACCATCGGAACTTTCCGCGGAACGGTTCTGGAAATCGGTATCCGCTCTACGAAGATCGAAGATTTTAGCCAGGACATTAAGATTTTCAATAACTCAGATATCACCGGTGTCGTGAACATGACCAAAAAGTACTCCTACGCCTTCTGTGACGTGGGAATTGAGTATAACGAATCTCTGGAGCGGGTGGAAAGCGTTTTGAAACGTGAACTGCCACTTATGAAAGAGCGTCTTCCTGAAATTGAGTCCGGACCATTCTACCGCGGCGTTGTGTCGCTTGCCGATTCGTGCGTTGTGATTCGAATCCTCGCACAATGTCAGGAATTAAAGCGTGTCCAGCTCACCCGCGATATGAACCGGGAGATCAAGCTGATTTTTGACCGTAATCATATCAACATTCCGTTCCCGCAGGTGGTTGTGAACCAGCCGGCTCTCCACGGAACGGCTTCTGATTATGAAAAAATGACAGCATCTAATTTTGTAGCGGACCAGAAAGAAAAGACAAAAGATATCAAACCACAGTAATGTTGCCAGGGATGTTTGTAAAAATGCAACAAATACTGCAGCATTAAGCAGAACAGCTCTATAATGTTCACAAGAATATCTGTAAATATGTAACCCATGGATATCGGCAGATCACCCGAAGTATCCACCAACGCAGACCATACATTTTATCAGCCACTTCATTTCGAAGCTTCGGTAAAATATATGGTCTGTTTTATTGCCCATGCCCAGATGCGTAAAGCACAAAAAAGACAGACAACAAACCGTCATCCGTCTTCTGGTAATCATTATCTAAATTCTATCGTTCCCGCTGCCGCATCCATACTCTCTATAATCGCAAGTGACTCCACTCTGACGCCTTTGTCCCGAAGCAGCTGTCCCCCCTGCTGAAATCCTTTTTCCACTGCGATCCCCACGCCTTCCACAATGGCTCCTGCATTCTGGATGATATCGATCAGTCCGGCAACCGCACAGCCATTCGCGAGAAAATCGTCAATAATCAGGATGTGTTCCCCCGGAGAAATATACTTTTTAGACACGATAACGTCGTAAACCTTTTTATGTGTAAATGATTCGATCTTGGTTGCATAGACCTCGCCGTCGATGTTGATGCTCTGGCTCTTCTTTGCAAATACCACCGGAACGTTGAAATACTGCGCCACAATACAGGCAATCCCAATTCCCGAAGCTTCTATCGTGAGGATCTTGTCAATCCGGTTTACCTCAAACAAGCGTTTAAATTCCTTCCCCATCTCATTAAATAACTCTATATCCATCTGATGATTGAGAAAGTTGTCCACCTTCAATACATTTCCATCCTTCACTATTCCATCTCTGCGAATACGCTCCTGTAATAACTTCATAAATGCCGTCCTCTCCCTCTTTTGTGCGGTTTTTTGTGATTTTCATTTATTATAATCGTATTTGAACAGATATACAAGACCACATTTATGATTTCTCCCCGTTGTCCGGACCATTTTTGTTTTCTCCCCATCTGCTTTTTCTTGAGACTCCCCCTCTTTTGGGAACCAGCTTTTCTATGATAGGCGTTACAACCTCTTTGCCGTATTCCTTTCGAAGCATACGGATCAGCTCACTAATGATGGATTTCGTCTTTTCGTCCATGGTAGTAATAGACTTCATGATTGCCCCCAGGCTCTTGATTCCACCATTTGCAATATCCGTCAATGTTTCATCACCATTTGCACTCAGTACACTAAACAACGAATTAATGCAGGACTCACGCTGCGATGCATCCAGCCCGCTCAGCCAGCTTTTCAGTGTTTCATCCAAAAGAACACTTTCCCTGGTACGTTCCGTTTTATATTCAAAATGATTCCCCAGCACCTGCCAGGTCAGACCGTCATGCTGCATGATCCCAGTCTCAGCGCTCGCCACAATCTTGCGCTCCTCCCTGTGTTCCAAAAGCATACCGATGACCGATGATTCCGGTACAAAAGAATAGATCCGCGGCAGGATTTCCTCGTACTCCGGCATCGCAACAAACGCTTTCGTAAAACCCGGGCCATCGTTATTATAGATTTCCCGAATCTTGCTGCGCACATGTTTACTGCTCATCACAGCTGCATATACCGCCAGATTTCCTCCCTTGGAGTGCCCGCCTACGCGGTACTTCTTTCCAAAAGTTCTCAATGTTGCTTTCAGATAATCCACCGCAGCAGTCTGCGACGGAACCGTCATGAAGCTCATGTTAAAATCTTCCTGCCATCCGATGATTGTATCATCCGTCCCACGGAATGCAACATATATGCTCTTGTCATCCAATTCAATATGAAGCGCGGAAAACTGCTTTTGGAGCCGTTCATCGATCTGATTCACATACTTGGACAGCTTCGCGTTCTTAAAACGGCGGCACTCTCCCATCTTCCTGAGCACAAACGGCGACAGATGTGTAAACGAAATCTCAGCACGGATTTCCTCTGCTGTATGTTCCTCAAAATACCTCTGTGCAGCCTGCTCTACAGTGACAAATGCATTTTTCCCTACTCCGGGGACAATTCCGTCAAGCTCAACATAAGAGAGCATCGCCAGAATCAAATTATCCACTTCATTAAATTCAGACTGACGAAACGACAGATCGCCACGCCAGTCCATGTAATCCAATATCGTTCCCATAGCTACCTCCTTCCAGAGCATTCGGGGTTACTTCCGCAACCGTTCCGGAACACATCACACTTCCTACTCTGGTGGATTTTCCCTAATGTACTGCTCCATCACAGCCGCTGCCATGCCGATCAACTCCCTGCATGGGCGCTTTTTATAATACTCCGGGCTTCTCTCTTCCGGAGTCGGAACGTCCTTGCCTTTGCCAAGACCCAGCAGCTCACGGCAGACAATTGACCCGTTCTCCCGGGTCATACTTCCCGCCAGTTCCTGGATCCTTTCATAATGTTTTTTCTTTTCTTCCTTTGCCTTCGGATCATCATACCCATACAGCAGCCCCGCAACTATGAACATTCCGCTCACGGCTCCGCAGACCTCCCGCAGTCTTCCCATCCCCGCTCCAAAGGAGGAGCTCATTCTCACCATAGTTTGCGGATCGGCCTCATACATATCCTGAAAAGCCAGAGTCACCGCCTGTGCGCAATTGTAGCCTTCGAGAAACAGATTCATTGCCTCCTGTGCGCGCACACTATTTTCAATGTCTATCGTCATGTACCTCTACCTCTTTTCTATTGTACCCGGCAGAGCGGACACTTACAGTCCACTCTGCCTTTTTCTTGTAAACGTTGGAGCAGTACCTTTAAAATCTGGTACTTTATCCCAGTGCCACATCCAGAATCATCATCATCGTAAATCCAATTGCAACACCGATGGTGCCAATGTTCGAGTGTTTCCCGCTCTGTGACTCAGGAATCAGTTCCTCAACTACAACGTATATCATGGCTCCCGCTGCGAAAGAAAGCAGGTAGGGAAGAATCGGAACTATCAGGTCTGCCAGCAGGATTGTGATCACAGCTGCAACCGGCTCTACCACGCCCGACAGAGCACCATACATAAACGCTTTTTTTCTCGAGAGCCCCTCGCTTCGCAAAGGCATCGAGATAATTGCGCCCTCCGGGAAATTCTGGATTGCAATACCAACCGCCAGAGCGATGGCCCCAGCCATGGAAATTCCTGTGTTTCCAATTATCACACCGGCAAACACAACACCGACCGCCATCCCTTCCGGAATGTTATGCAGCGTCACCGCCAGCACCAGCATTGTAGATTTCCTTAAGTTTGCCTTGATTCCCTCCGGCTGGTCATCTGTCGTGTGCAAATGGGGAATAATCATATCCAGCACCAGCAAAAATGCTATTCCAAACAAAAATCCCACTGCAGCGGGAACCCATGCAATCTGGTTCTGTTCCTCAGCCATATCAATCGCCGGAATGATCAGCGACCATACTGATGCCGCAATCATCACCCCCGATGCAAATCCAAGCAGCGATTTCTTCAGTTTATCTCCCAAATCATTCTTCAAAAGAAATACCATCGCCGCGCCAAGCACGGTTCCTAAAAGTGGAATCAGTAATCCTATGTAAATATTATCCATATTATGTCTCCTAGTATATCAACTTCTATATTATCTTATGCAAGTGGCTCGTCAACAATCTGATATTGCAGCCATTCATACAACAAATAGCAGCCTTCCTCTATCTCCGGCGGCAGCAATGCCCGGGCCACCAGTTTGGGCTCTGCATCCGGAGTGCCTGTCTGCTGCAAATACGCATAATCGCCATCGATCTGCACCACTTTATATGTACACGTAAACATATTGTCTCCCTCCCTGCGAGCTATTGCAGCGTCTCCGCAGACTGATGCAGAATGTTCGCAAGCTCCGCAAACTCCTCCAGCGTCAAGGTCTCTCCGCGCACACTGGCGGGTTTTCCAAGTTTCTCAATCGCTGCCTGTATCTGTTCTTTGGTAAAATCAAGCTCTGCCGAATTTTTCAAGCCATTTGCCAGCGTCTTTCTTCTCTGGTTGAACGATGCGCGGATAATCCGGAACATCAGCCCTTCATCTGTCACCTGCACCGGTGACTCCTCGTAGCGATCCAGTCGGATCACCGCCGATCCGACCTTCGGTCTCGGCATAAAACAGTTCGGCGGAACATTGGCCACAATATACGGTTTCGCATAATACTGTACCGCCAGAGAGAGGGCACCATAATCCTTCGTTCCGGGACCCACCTGCATCCGGTCCGCCACTTCCTTCTGCACCATAACCGTGATGCTCTTAATCGGAACATGGCTCTCAAACAGACCCATGATAATCGGCGTAGTGATGTAGTAGGGCAGATTTGCCACTACCTTGATTGGTCTGTTTTCATTCTCCTCCCGCGCCAGTTTCGCGATATCCACTTTCAGCACGTCATTGTTGATGATCGATACATTCTCATATGAGGACAATGTGTCCTCAAGAATGGGAATCAGTGCCTTGTCAATCTCCACCGCCACAACCTGGCCGGCCGCACATGCCAGATACTGTGTCATAGTTCCGATTCCCGGCCCAATCTCCAGCACGAAATCATCTTTTGTGATCTCTGCAGAATCAATGATCTTGTCCAGCACGTGACTGTCTATCAGAAAGTTTTGTCCAAATTTCTTCTGAAATGAAAAATTATATTTTTGCAATACTGCTATTGTGTTCTGGGGATTCCCCAAAGTTGGTTCTCTCATACACGCTCCTGTTAATTCCTGTTATCTGTAACGGTTCCAAACCAGATAATAAAACTGCATATTTTATAGTCTGGCTCTGAACCGTTATCATTATTTATTCCGCATCCAGCCGATACAGACTTCTCGCATTCTGCTCTGTCTGTTCCACCACTACATCATAACCGATATTCTTGATACGGGCAATCTCTTCCGCTACATATTTTATATTCAGTGAAGAATTTCTCTTCCCCCTGTTTGGAACCGGGGCAAGATACGGGCAGTCCGTCTCCAGAACGATCCGCTCCAGCGGAATTTCCGCAACTACCTCTTTCAGCTTTTTCGCATTCTTAAATGTAACGACTCCTCCGACTCCGATGTGGAACCCCATCTTCACATACTCCCGCGCCATCTCCACCGAGTATGAGTAGCAGTGGATCGTCCCGCCAAGCCCCATGCCATGTTTTTTCATAGTTTCCATTGTGTCCGCAGCCGCCTCTCTGCTGTGGATCACGACTGGAAGATTCAGCTCCCCTGCAAGCTCAAGCTGACGGACAAACCACTGCTTTTGCAGGTCATGGTGTTCCTTATCCCAATAATAATCCAAGCCGATTTCACCGACCGCCACAATCTTTTCACGCCCGCACTGTTCTCTCAGCCACGAGAAGCTCTCCTCATTCAGTTCACCCACCTGATCCGGGTGAATCCCCAGAGAACCATATACAAACGGATACTGCTCCGTGAGACGGATCGTACTCCTGCAGGACTCCAGCGATGCACCGGAATTAATGATAATTCCAACATCATTCTTCTTCATGGAATCCATCAGAGTCTCCCTGTCTGTATCAAATTGTTCATCGTCATAGTGCGCGTGTGTGTCGATTATCATTGATCTGTTCCTCCTGGTATCTAAGTATTAGGCCGGGTCTAAGTCCCGCTATGTTGGTAATCTTCTATGTTGGTAAAACTGCCGCGATCCAATGTTCAGGCCGCGATCCACTCTTTCTTACTATAACACAATATCGTCCAACTTATCAAATGTTGTGAGATCATATGCCTCCACCGCATTTCCCTCGATGATATAGAGCGTATCATCTACATAGACGCCCCGGATACTGCCGGATGTATTGCTGATCTCCCGGTCCAGCTTACAGGTAAAACCGGCCTGCCTGTCATATGCATACACCAGATAATGCGCACCGTTTCCATAGGCTGAAAATCCAATCAGATTCCGTTCTGCGTCAATCAGAACTGCCTTGTAATCGTAAAACACATCCGATGAATACATATTCTCCAGCACAGACTTCTGTTCCTCGCTGACATTCGCTGCATCCTCGATGTTGAACATGGAGATCTTCACTCCATTTGTCGTGGTTCCGGTCTCATCCACATCCATTCCGATTCCCAGAAGCAGATTCTCACCATAAGGGTGAAGATATTCCGAGAATCCCGGTATCTTCAGTTCTCCGATAATCTCTGGATTACCGGGGTCTGACAGATCCACCGAAAAGAGGGGATCCATCTGCTTATAAGTCACAAAATATCCCGTATCTCCCATAAATCTTGCAGAATACACGGTTTCTCCCTCTGCGATGTTATCGAGTCTGCTCAGCTGCCCCAGCTTCTTGTCTAAAACATAAAGCGCGTTCGTTTCTTTGCTGTTTTCTTCCTCCACGGCACTGTCCGATGCAGAATCTCCAAACAGAACAATCGTCTCATCATTCCGCGTCGGTGTGATCGTTGTCACAAGGCGCAGATTTCCCTCGTATTCATCCAGACTGAATGAATCGTTCAGCACACCGTCCACCTTCGTCTGGCCCACAGCCGTCAGATGTCCATCCTTAAAGCCAATCTTACGGATCGCCGTCTGATCATAATCCTGACTCGAATCATACAGACTCTCGCACATGTAGATATTCTCCGAACTCACATAACAGAGTCCGCCCCGTGAAAAAATCCCCTTGCTGTCCAGAACCTCATCCGGTCTGCTCTGGTCAAATGTGGACACAACCATATACTGGCTCCCCACATCGTACGGAGGCAGAAGGATGTTATCGCTCAAGATGGACTCCCCCTGAATCTTTGGCACATACGCGTCGATATCATCCTTTGCGCCTCCTCTTGCATAAAATTCACTGAACAGATAGATATAGTCGCCCACCGCGCGCATGGTATAATAGCTGCCGCTCTGTGTAATGGCACCAATCTCCTTCGGTTTTGCCGGATTGCCGACATCATAAGTCTTCACGGTAGTATACTCCTGATAGGAACTGCCATAATCAAGATCCTTCCCATCTGTAGTTTTCGTCTCTGAATAGAACGTAAACAGCTTTCCATCCTGAAGATAAATATTGGAAATCTGCACGTTCTCTCCCGCAGTAATCTGCGCCGTATCCTTCATGTCCTGCTGCTGAATATCCACGATCCGTACCTTTCCACCAGTCAGAACGTACAGATATTTCCCATCCGTTTTCACAATGTCGCCTTCCCCGACGCCATCTTCCCGCACATTCGTCTCAGAATAATCCGCTCCGGAAATCATCTCCGATGACTGCACCGCTCCACTGGAAGACTGCCCCGCTTCTGTCGTGGCCGCGGAAGAGTCTGCTGTCGCTGCGGTGGCATTCTCCGCATACATGGCTGCTTTTCCATTCGCGCTGTTATCGTTCTGCTTCTGAAGATACTCATATATCTTATCATAACCCGAAGCAGTCTCGATCTGTGATGCGTCACCATCCGCAGTCGTTTCCCCTTCTGCGTCCGCTGAAGACGTGCTCTCCTCCGCTGACTTTCCTGCCCTGCCAGAAGCCACCTGGTTCTGACCATCCGTGTTCTTATTCCCCAGACCGCCGACCGCCGCAACGCCTGCCACAAGGCACACACACGCCGCAGCTGCCGCATAAGCATACACATTCTTCCATTTCTTCGTCCTCTTCGGCTCGAGAATCAGTTCGATATTCTCCGGCTTCAAAGACTCCGGAACCGGGACGTCCTCCGCCTGGATATTCTCCTGAAGTTCTTTGATCGCATCAATTCCCTGATCTTCATTGTGTAATTCTTCATTCTGATTCATATACTCACCTCCACTATGCCAGAAACTGCCTCATTTTTTCCAGTGCACGGCTCCGCTTAGAGCGCACCGTATTGTCATTCAGATTCATCATCTGCCCGACCTCCCGGCTGTTATAACCGCCCAGTACCGTCATTGAGATGATCAGCTTCTCCTCCTCCCCAAGCTTCGAAAAAGCCATATGTACATCATGATTCCCCGCCAGATCCGGCTCCTGCCCTATCTCCGGCATGTCACCCGCATCCCCGGACTCCCGATCACGCGCCTCCTGATACCCACGGATTTTCTTCCGGCACTTATTCGCCACGATCGTAAACATCCAACTGCGGAAACTCTCCGTCTTCTTCAGTTTCCCGATATTCTCAAACGCCGCAATCACCGCTTCACTCACCACATCCTCCGCATCCTGCGGACCGCACAGCGTATAGAAAGCAAAACGGTACAGATCAATATAAATCTTCTCATACAATTTTGCAAAAGCTTTCCGATCCCCACGCTTCGCCCGCTTCACAAGCACCTGCTCCGAACTACTCTCATAGTCAAACATCGGCATTCCTCCTTCCCCTCACGTTTTATCCTCTTTTATTATTAGAGTCCAAAATCACTCCAGGTGTTGCATTTATTTTTACTTTTTCAAACTTTTTCGTCCGCAGCGCACGCCTGGCCGTCTCCTGACGCTCTGTGCTCCTGAACCTGGAGGACTGCTTAAAGGCGGTAAAACAAAGTTCTTTTTATAGCGAGAGAAGTGATGATGCGTATCCACACCACCACTCCTCTCTATAAACATTACTTTTTAATCACACCAGTGCCACATCTATCCGCGATAGTAATTAATCAGACATCCTTTGAGAATGATCTCTCTCTCCGCATCCGTCAGGTCGCCGAGCTTCAGATCCATCTCTTTTAATCCGTCTTCCTTCACAACGTACGCTTTGATCACGTCCGCCTTCTCTTCCACGGCTTTTCTTACTTCTGGAACAAACACGAAATCTCCGTTTTTGAAGGACAGCGCCTTGTCATCCTCGTCTGTGATGAACGGCAGCATCCCCCAGTTGATCAGATTTGACCGGTAACGCTTCGTCGCATACTCATTGGCGATGTTCGCCCATCCGCCGAGTACTTTCTGGCAGGACGCTGCCTGCTCACGCGCAGAGCCGTCTCCCGGCTTCACTGCAAAAATTGCACTTCCGACTCCCAGATTTCCTTCTCCGACCTCCGGATAAACCTCATTGATCTTGCTCATAATCGGTTTTAATTCTTCCACAGCATCCATCGGACATGTTCCTGCCTCGATGGCCTTCTGTGCCTTCTGGATTGCCTTTGCCTTTCCGACATAAGACGGATCCTTGCGGGACAGCGCAAATTCAGCCAGTCCCAACGGATTGGAACGATAAGAAGAAGTCTCTCCGGAAGGAATCAGCTCGTCTGTCGTCGTAACCGGATCATGAATCTCGGAAACCACTTTGACAATCAGGTTCTCCGGCAATGCGGACATCGCCGGCCAGTCCTTGATGTTTGGTCCGAATTTTACTTCCACGCCCGGATCTGCCACACCATGACTGTCAAATACACGATTTTCATAAATGCTCTTGTCAAAATGATACTTCGGTCCCTTGTACTGCACATCCAGATCCGCTGCGGAGGTCAAGAATCCCTTGTTTGCCGCCGTCGCTGCGATGGAACGTGCATCCATCAGTGCAACCGATGAAATCTGGCCATTCTGCAGCTTCGAGCCCTCGCGGTTCGGGAAGTTTCTGGTCGAATGGCGAATGCTGAACGCATTGTTGGCAGGTGTATCTCCGGCGCCAAAGCACGGTCCGCAGAACGCAGTCTTCACGATCGTACCTGCTGCCATCAGATCCGCAACTGCACCATTTTTCACCAACTCCATATAGATCGGTGTGCTGGCCGGATATACGCTGAATGTAAATTCATCCGATCCGATATTTTTGCCGCGGATAATGTCCGCCGCCGCGCAGATATTCTCAAATCCACCACCGGCACATCCGGCGATAATCCCCTGCTCCACATATAATTTTCCATTTACGATCTTGTCCTGCAGAGAGTAATCCACCTGTCCGTCCAGGCTGACCAGAGCTTTCTGCTCCACGTCATGCAGCACATCCTTCAGGTTCGCATTCACCTCGTCGATGGTATAGACGTTGCTCGGGTGGAACGGCATCGCGATCATCGGTTTGATCTCGCTCAAATTTACATAAACCATGCCATCGTAATAGGTCACCGCGCCAGGATTCAGTTCCTTGTACTCCTCGACTCTTCCGTGAATGTCGTAGAACTCTTTGATCTTCTCGTCTGTCTTCCATATAGAAGAGAGGCAGGTAGTCTCTGTCGTCATAACATCGACTCCGATACGGAAGTCAGCGGAAAGCTTCTCCACACCAGGTCCCACAAATTCCATTACCTTATTGTTCACATAACCGCATCCGAAAGTCGCCCCGATGATTGCCAGCGCCACGTCCTGTGGGCCCACACCGACTGCCGGTTCCCCGTCCAGATAGATTCCGATCACGCCCGGCATCTTGATGTCATAGGTCTTATTCAGCAGCTGTTTTACAAGCTCCGGTCCGCCCTCGCCCATCGCCATCGTACCGAGTGCACCGTAACGGGTATGGCTGTCAGATCCAAGAATCATCCTGCCGCCGCCCGCCAGCATCTCACGGGCAAACTGATGGATCACCGCCTGATGAGGCGGCACATAAATTCCGCCATATTTTTTCGCACAGGTAAGACCAAACATGTGGTCATCCTCATTGATCGTTCCGCCGACCGCACACAATGAATTGTGGCAGTTTGTCAAAACGTAAGGAATCGGAAATCGCTCCAGTCCGGAAGCTCTCGCCGTCTGGATGATTCCGACAAAAGTGATATCGTGGGACGTCATCTTATCGAACTTGATCTGTAATCTATCCATATTGCCCGAGGTGTTATGTGCCGCCAGAATATTGTAGGCCATCGAATTTTTCGCCGCCTCTTCCCTCGCTGTACCTACACCCTTTGCAGCCAGCTGCTGTACGCCGTCCGCTGTATCTTCAATTATCTCGGTGCCGTTCAACAGATACACACCATTATCATATAATTTAACCATCATATTCCTCCTTCTTATCTTATAAGTAATTATTATATCTTTTCCGCTTTGATAATGCAATGGGGAAAAGTGTATCCGAACAATTCCAGAGAAAAAGACACTGGAACTTTCAGGTTTGCCGGGGCAGCACAACGCCTGTCCCACCGCCCGTTCCGGTGTCTTCTCTGACTAACTCTATTCTCTGTTTCAGATATTCTTTTCACTTCCACTGCCTACAGTTTATCAAACTAAAGTGCGTTTGTAAAGCAGGAGTATTTCCACAGACAATCAGGCTAAAAACTCTTCAAGAATCTGACGGATCGCATCTTCTTTCAGTGCCGGCTGCTCATCCGCATGAACGCGCCCTGCTTCGTGCACGGCCAGCTTCGGCTCCCCCTCGATGCTGATGGGAAGAGGTTCCTTGTTTTCCTGCGCCGGTATTGCCTCCGGGCTGATGACACTTATCTTTTCCTTCTCGCTCTTTTTGATTTTCTGGAAACGATGGGCACATACATTTTCCAGATAATCCATCATGTAGACCTTGATGGTCTCCAGCTTGTACTTCTCATCCGTCATCTGACACAGCACAAACAGCGCCATCATCTCCACCAGCGTCATGGCACCCATCTGGTAAACGCTCTCACCGAACCCGCCTATGTAATAAAATCTGGCAAATGTACCGATCGCTCCAAGAATCCCACAGAAAACGATCGTCTGCCGCTCCAGCTGTCTCAGCGTGTGCAGGCGCAGGCCTGCTGCCCGGTATTCGGAAATATACTTCTCCACGAAGCTCTCCGTGTTCTCCACCCTGTCGTAAACCATACAGGCGTGCTCGTACTTCGCTCTCACCAGCTTAATCAGGCGATGCGTGCTCTTTGCCATGTTGGCGGATGCCTTGACCAGACGCCGCAGCGTAATGTGGAGAATAAACTTCGTTAATACCCCCACCACTCCGGTCAGCACCATCAGGTAAATCATCAAATTCGACTCTGCTAAAAATTGTACCATTAAAAAAGGACCTCCTTCATCTGCTATAAATTTACATACAGTATATCGCAGATGAGGTCGGTCCGGTTCGATTATCGTTCTCCAAAAAACGACTCCCGGGCAGCCGCGGCTCCCGGAAAATGTCGAGATACCTTAAGAAATTCTCGGAATCAGGCTCACGAGAAGCCGCATAGAATGGTCGATTGCGCGACGTGCGAACTCCGGATAATCCATGTGTGAGCTGTTGTCGGCTTTGTCCGAAATGGCACGAATGATGACATACGAAACATCGTTCACATAGGCCGTATGTGCAATTGCCGCCCCTTCCATCTCGGCGCAGTATCCGCCGAACAGCCGCACGAGCTGCTCCTTCTTCTCTTGGGATGAGATGAACTGATCCCCACTGACCACACGTCCCACAAACGTTCCGATATCCGGATTCACTTCCTCATTCACCACCCGCGTCAGCTCCACCAGTGCCTCATCCGCCGGGAATGCAAATGTATCCATCCGCGGGACCTGTCCCACCGGATCCCCAAACACTGAGGTATCCATGTCATGATGCACCGCGTCCGAAGAAATCACCATGTCTCCAATGTTGATCTCCGCATTCAGCGAGCCCGCCACGCCGGTGTTGATCAGTGTGTCTACCCCAAACTTGTCAATCAGAATCTGCGCGCAGATTGCCGCATTCACCTTGCCGATGCCGCTCTGCACGATCACAACCTCACGCTCGCAGAGCATGCCGCGAAAAAACGTCATAGATGCCTGCTCCACCGTGTCGTGCACGATCATCATCTTTTTTAAATCTGCTACTTCTTCTTCCATTGCTCCGATAATTCCTATCATTTGTTTTTGCTCCTTCTAGTCCTGTTGCTTTTGTTGTGTCTTATAGTTTTATGCCTTTTATTTTTACGCCTTTTATTTTTACGCTCTTTTTGTCTTTACGCTCTTTTTGTCTTTATACTCTTTTTGTTCTTATACTCTTTTTTCTCTTACATGCTCAAGTATAGCACGAATCCTGCTGCATTTCTACCACCCGCATGAGAAGGGACTGCATAAATTTCACCTCTGGATCTGCCGCAGTGCCGTTCGATTCCGCTCTGCTTCATCTCACTTACGGGCTTTCACCCTATCAGCAGGCAGCGACAAGTATTTACCTGCTGGCACTGCTGTTTGCTGTCGCGTACATTAAATCATGAATTGAAGTACAAATTCATGATCGTCATTCGCCAAATGCACGCGCTTGGCTCTCTTACGCTCACGAAATCATGCCGAACAGATCGTTGAGGGACTCGCTCATCGTCGGGTGCGTGTAGATGGAATCCCGCAGCACCTGATATGGAATGTTTTGATCCATTGCCAGCTTAATTAAGTTAATCAGTTCATACGACTCTACTGCAAATAAGTGTGCACCCAGAATCCGGTCCGTATCCTGTTCAACAATCACTTTCATCATTCCCTCTGGTTTCTGCAGCACCTGTGCTTTGGGAATTGCCATAACCGGAAGCTTTGCAGTCTTGATTGCACATCCCTTATCCAAAGCCTGTTTTTCTGTCAGTCCCACTCTGGAAAGCGGTGGATCAAGAAACACGGTATAAGGCACTTCTCCCCTGTTTTTCGTGCTTCTGCTTCCATCACCAAGAAGCTGTGATTTCACGATACGACTGTCATCCAGCGAAATATAAGTAAACTGAAGTCCTCCCGTCACATCTCCCATTGCCCATATATGCGGCATAGAAGTCTGCAGATATTCATTGACCGAGACTGCTCCACGCTCTGTCACCTCTACTCCTGCATTTGCAAGATTCAGACTCTTTATATTAGGTCTTCTCCCCGTCGCGACAAGAACGGCCTCCGCTCTGAGCGTTGTTTCACCCTGCTTATTCCTGATGCTCACGATTGCGCTGCCGCCCTCATCTGCAATGGACTGCACCTGCGTTTCAAATAAAATATCAATTCCCCTGTCTGTCAGATTCTGATACACCACCTGTGCAATTTCTTCATCCTCTCTCGGAATAAAACGATTTCCATCCTGAATAATCGTCACTTTAGAACCAAAATTGGTATAATACGATGCGAACTCCAGACCAATATATCCACCTCCGATAATCACAAGCTCTTTCGGAAGTTCTTCCAATTCCATCATGGTTTCACTCGTGTAGACATGTTCGCTCGCTTTGATTCCCTCTATCTCCGGGATGAATGGCGCCGCCCCCGTATTGATATAAATATGTTCTCCGTACAGAACAAATGATTCCTGCTGATTCGTGACCTGAATCTGATGTGAATCCAAAAATGCCGCCTTTCCCAGAATGACGTCTACGCCCTGGGAAATGCCCTTTTGATAATTCTTTTCCCGCAGTCTTGCGGTAAGCTCTCTTTTGTCCTGTATTGCTTTTTTATAACGAGCCGATTTTTCTTCCTGGCTGCCGCCAGATTGTTTTGAAATGCGTGCCTGATTTTCCAGAAATTTTGTCGGAATGCAGGCTACATTGATGCAGGTTCCTCCAAACATTTTTTCTGATTTTTCTATGATTGCAACATTCTCGCCTCTTGACGCAAGTGCCCCGGCCAGAGTCTTGCTGCCTTTTCCAAAACCTATCATAATGTGATCGTATTTTTTCATATCATTTCCCTCCAAAAATCTGATTATCAATATCCTGAATCGTAATAGTTTCTAACTTCTTCTTACACTGTTTATCTAGTTCCTGATAAATATCTTCCATAATCTCAGACATCCCGGAGGCCACCAGGCACTCCATATCCATGTCCCCGCTATACCATGATGCCTCCACGAACCGCACTTCAAGCGCCTCTGCTACCTTAGCCAGCGAAACCTCCTTCGCCTCTTTGCTAAAACGATACCCTCCGTCAACACCTGACTTCGTCTCGACCAAACCTGACTTTTTCAGCTTCGCCATGACTTTTCTTACCCGCGCAGCATTCGTACAGATATTCCCAGCCAGTTCCTCGCTCGATAAATTGCAGTTTTTATGATTCAAGTATACCAGCGCATGAACACCGATATTATATATGCCGTCCATTTTGTTCCTCTCCTTTCTGTAATTTTTTCTGTTACAGTTTGTATCTGTAACAATATCAGATACAGTTTGATTTGTCAAGCAAAAACAATATATTTTCCTTGAAACAATAGAATGCGGATATACTTCTACATATGATAGATATAAAGCTGCTGCCGAAACAGTGGATAATTAAACACAGATATGGGAATTGTAAAAAATGTAATTATAAAAGACAGTACGAGATTAGATACTTTAGAAAAATCATTTGCCCAACATAACAGTCTGTTGGCTTTTTGAAAATATATTCTGTAAAATCTGTTCTGTTGTACAGAATTTTCTGTACAACAGAGGAAACGGACACTCGCAATCCTCTTCGCTGCTTGTCCGCGAACGGCTGCAATTTTTGACAGAAGGAGGAAATAACCATGCAGTATCATCCACAAGGCGTCTGTTCTAAGCTAATAAATTTCGAGCTGGACGGCGACACGATCAAATCCGTGGAGTTTGTTGGCGGCTGTGCCGGTAACGCTCAGGGTGTTGCCCGTCTCATCGAAGGCATGAACGTGGACGAAGCCATCGCGAAAATCGACGGCATCCAGTGCGGATTCAAAGGAACATCCTGTCCTGATCAGTTAGCGCAGGCATTAAAAAAAGCAACCGGCAAATAAACCGGTTGTTTTTTTATATAGGCTTCTTTTTGCTTTTAATTTACTGGTTACTCTTATTATTATCCCCGAGGGCCTCTGCAAACTGCTGTAACCGCAGCGACTTTTTGCTCTTGCGAGCGGTTTGTGGTCGTTTCTCTCGTGCAGGTGTCCTTTAATCTAATTTCTTAGTTAATAGTTTCCATGCGTGCGCTGCGGGTGTGTGTTTACAGCAGCCTGCACAGGCCCCCGGGAATGATGAAATGTTTTATTTGTTATGGAATCATGATTCCGTCTGTTACGGAGTCTCCAAAGTCACCTTCTACCCCGTTCATTTTAGTGTAATGCATCGCATGTACTCGATAATAGTATCCACGTTCTACAACTATACTTTTGGATGTACTTACAAAATACGTGTTTGTTTTCTCTGTATCCCAATAATCTATTTGATGCCATGCATTATCTTTTTCATTATACTGTTCTACCGACATAGTAACTGAAATATAATCAACAGTTGAATTGGCTGTTGTTGATCCATACACGTAAACTCGCCCTCTACCAGCTTTACTAATGGAGCAATCTCCTGTTGACAAAAACTCTCCTCTTGTCAGTGCATTTCTGCTACTACCATAGGATTCTTCTTGTTCTGTCAGATACGAACCATCCACATAGTCTGTGTCCGCTGCTATGACCTTACTCCCACTTACAAAGGTAATGCCTCCCAAAATCGCAACTGCACACAATAATGAAATAATTCTTTTCATTTTATTCCTCCTCTTTTGTATTCCCTATACTAAGTAAACAATCTTAGAAAGAAAAACTTTCGTTTTTTTTATAAATATTTTAATTCTTTTAAAATATTTATAAATTCGCTTTTCTCCATAATACCTATAAGCTGATATTTTATCCCTTTATATTCAAATTTTGCCACATATCGTTTTTGTTCTTTATTTGGAATTTTATACTCTTCCACATCAATTGTTGCATACTCACTTTCTTCAATAAAGGTATTTATTAATTTATCGTCTTTTTTTTGACTCAATGAAGAATCCCTCTGATTTGCATAAATACTATATGTAACAACAGAACCTTTATATACATATAATATTTTTGCCTGTTTTGAATATTCATCTATTTCATAATTATCAACTATCATATCCTTCGGTTTTTTAATTAATTGCACAGGACTGAATCCTAACTTTCTTTTAATTTCCTTATAAATATCTAATACATTTTCATCTTCTATTTCCTTACTATCCATATCCTCCACATTCGTCACTTCAACCTTCTGGCTCCCAATCATCCGCTCCCACAACGCCTTCAAATAAGACTTGCTCCCCAGACTCGTCATCCCAAACGCAAACACAAGAACCATCACCGCGACCAGCGCAATCGATACTTTCCGCCGCCGCGGCATCTTCCGCACCTTTTTCCGCGCATTTTTCTTCTCCAGCATTTCCCGGCCGATCCGCAGTGCCTCTTTATCCTCATCCGAAAGAACATCTTCTATATTAGAATCCCGCTCCCGCGCTTTCTTTTTCTGTTCATATGCCTGAATCTTCGCCAAAAGCGCAGCATCCATCTCGGGTGTTGCCTCAATCCTCTCCTTTTTTTCATCGGAGAAAACTTCTTTTTCAATCTGCTCAGCCTCCCGATGCATCTCTTCTTCCATTGATCTTCTTTCGTACTTTTTCATGTCTGCACCTCTTGTTTTTGCGCTTATTATCTTGACATTTTCCTAAATCAGTTTAATATGAAACATATGTATTGAGTACACTTGTGGAGGTTTTATATGAAAAAAATCATACTTACCGGCGGCGGTACTGCCGGCCATGTCACCCCTAACATCGCACTGATTCCCCGTTTGAAAGAACTTGGTTATGAAATCGAATACATCGGTTCTTACAAAGGAATTGAGAAGGAACTGATTGAGCCATTTGGCATTCCTTATCATGGTATTTCTTCCGGAAAGCTCCGTCGGTATTTCAGCGTTCAGAATTTCACCGATCCTTTCCGTGTTTTAAAGGGCTTCAGCGAAGCCAACAAACTCATCAGGAAGTTAAAACCTGACGTTATATTTTCAAAAGGAGGCTTCGTCTCCGTTCCCGTCGTGATTGCCGGGAAGCGGAACAAAGTTCCCACGATCATTCATGAATCTGATATGACACCGGGGCTTGCCAACAAACTTGCCATGCCCTCTGCATCAAAGGTATGCTGTAACTTTCCTGAGACGATCGAGCACCTTCCTGCCGAGAAGGCTGTTCTCACCGGTTCCCCGATTCGCCAGGAGCTCCTGACAGGTGATACAAAGGCCGCCAGCAAATTCTGCGGGTTCACGGAAGACAAACCAGTCATCCTTGTCATCGGTGGAAGTCTTGGCTCTGTCGTTGTCAACAACGCCGTCCGCCTTGCGCTGCCCGAGCTTCTTGAAAAATTTCACGTTGTTCATCTCTGCGGCAAAGGCAAACTGGACGAGTCTCTAAATGGCCTCAAGGGCTATGTACAGTTCGAGTATGTCAAAGCTGAGCTTCGCAACATCTTCGCCCTCGCGGACATCGTCATCTCCAGGGCCGGAGCCAACGCCATCTGCGAGCTGCTTGCATTACATAAGCCGAATCTCCTGATTCCGCTTTCCGCAAACGCCAGTCGCGGTGATCAGATCCTCAATGCCCGCTCCTTTGAGCGTCAGGGCTTCAGCATGGTCATCGAGGAGGAAGAACTCACAAAAGAGTCTCTCCTGGAAAATGTATTCAGGCTCTACGACAACCGCAATACCTTTATTGAAGCTATGAATGGCTCCAGCCAGCAGAACTCGATCGACACGATCATCGCTCTGATCGAAGAAGCGGCGTCCAAATAACGTTGCCGTGTGCAACACATCAGAAAAACAGGTGTCGAAAAGACACCTGTTTTTCTATTCCCGACGCGTCTCTTCGTATTCGATGCTATAATTCTTTTGTATCCATGACCTCGCTCTGTGAAGCATGCTCTGCAGGCTTTCCAGACTGATCTCCATTTCTTCAGCAACCTTTGCCTGCGGAACTTTCGCCAGGTAAACCAGCGACATCGCCTCATACCAGCGCTCGTTTTTATTGAGCATATTTACAAATATCTCCGTGTGAAGATTCTCGCGCGCAAGTTCTGTTTCCTTCTCCTGCACGATGATCTCCACATCCGGATACATCAGGCTCTTTTCCGCAATCGTTTCATCCAGCTCTACAACTTCTCTGGAATACTTTTTCTGATAATTCAGTGCAAAGTGCTTTGCTGTTGTATACAGCCATGACTTGATGTTATTGTGTTCCATCTTGTCATAGAAGATAAACAGCTGAAGAAATGTGTTTTGGGCAATATCATTTGCCAGGTCGCGGTCATGCAAATAGTCGAATGCTACATTCAGGACGAGATTTCTGTACTTATAATATAACTCGTCAAACTCTTGATTTCCAGTCAACGCTTTTCTCCGGGTTCAGTTTTATAGTTTTTTATAGTGTTTCTATCGCTGCTCTTTGCAGCCGGTGCTGCAAAATGTTACTCCACTTTAGAGGCTTTCTCCAGAATCTCGTCTCGATCCTCGTCAGACAGCTCACTCATATGCCAGCCAAGCCCGACGTTGTCTCCCTCATAGCGCGGAATCAGATGCATGTGAAAATGGAATACCGTCTGTCCTGCGGTCTCTCCGTTGTTCTGCACCACATTGTAGCCATCACACCCGAGAGCCCTGGTCATTTTTTTGATCATTTTTTTCGCGAGGATCATTGCCTTTCCCGCCACTTCATCATCCAGTTCATACAGATTGGCATAATGCTCCTTCGGGATAATAAGAGCATGGCCTTTTGACGCCGGATTGGCATCCAGAATCACGCGAAACTCCTCATCCTCATATAATGTCGCCGTGGGGATATCCCCCCCTGCAAGCTTACAAAAAATACAATTCTCATCTTTCATAACAGTACCTTCTTTCCTGCTTCTACTCATTTACGTGCTCTCATTTTACATTATTTTCCAGTTACGGGCAATAGGTAACCGCCTCCGCCTCCGGCAAACGTAACAAATTGTTGCTATTTTACCTTTGATTCGTTGTATACACTCTGCCTGATTCCTCTGCCGTCCCATAAAATCCTTTGTCTAAATCCATCATATGTGATACTATATTTGTAAGATTATAGGACTGCAAATATATACGATAAAATCACGCATAATAAATAATATCATCAAAATAGATTGCGAGGAATGTGTTATGGCTGACATAACGTTAAAGAACCTGGGAAAGATCTACCCCAACGGATTTGTATCCGTAAAGGATGTGTCACTTAAAATCAAGGACAAGGAGCTGGTCACCTTTTATGGCCCTCACGGCTGCGGGAAATCTACGATTCTCCGTATGATCGGTGGATTAGAGTCCATTACTTCCGGTGAGATCTGGCTGGATGACGAGCTGCTGAGCAATATTCCCCCCCGAGACCGTCCGCTGGCCATGGCCTTTCAGAATTATAAGCTGTACAAAGAACTGAATGTTCACGAGAACATTGCTCTGGGATTGAAGCTGCGCAAACTGCCGCGCCCCGAGATTGAATTTCGGGTAAAGAAGGCTGCCGTCTTCCTCGGTATTTCCGAATTGATGAGCAAGAAGGTGCGTAAGCTCTCCGAGATCGACCGTCAGAGAGTCGCACTCGGTCGTGCACTGGTCTGCCACCCAAAGGTATTTCTGATCGACGAGGACTTCTCCCGCCAGAATGAGATGCTGCGCGTACAGATGCTCTCAGATCTGAGGCGGATGCACGAGGAACTGGATATGACGATCCTTTATGTCACCAACAACTATGAAGAAGCTGTGAAGTACGGTACCACCATCGTTCTCATGAAGGACGGTGAGATCACAGATATCCGCGATAAGGCAAATCTGACCGACTATCAGAAGATCAGCCCTGTCGACGCAGACGGAAACATTTAGCCGCATCAGGCAAGTCTCGGAGTCAATTACGAATATTTTCTTTAACTGCCGGGCAGAACCTCAAAAACTGCAGCCGCAGACAACAAGACAGGTTCATGAGCCGTCCTCCACGAATCAGATTACAATATCTGACTCCCGGAAGACATTTCATGAACCTGTCTTTCCATATATCACACCGTTTTTGCAGTCCTTACTTCTCCAGCAGTGCCTGATACACATCCCGCTTCGAAATTCCTCTGTCCAGCGCGACTTTTTTCATGGCTTCTTTGCGGTTGATCCCCTGTTTCTCATAGTGCTCCATGTGATCTTCCAGCGGCATCTCTTCCCACTTTGCCTGTTCCTCGCTCTCGATGTCCTGACGGCTTCTGCCCTCCAGCACCAGCACGCACTCCCCCTTCGGCGCATGCTCCTCATAGTAGGCATATGCCTCCTCCAGAGTCGTTGCAAATGCAGTCTCATGTTTTTTTGTCAGTTCCCGGCACACGGTCAGCCTCCTGTTCCCAAGCTGTGCAAGCAGTAAATTCAACGTCCGCACCAGTCTGTGCGGTGCCTCGTAGAGAATCGTGGTGCGGGTCTCATCCTTCAGTTCGTTCAGTACCTTCTGGCGCTCTTTTTTCTCCGTGGGGAGAAATGCCTCGAACGCGAACCGTCTGGTCGACAGACCGGACAGCGTCAGTGCCGTGACACAGGCGCATGCACCGGGAAGGGAGGTCACTTCGATTCCCGCCTCATAGCACATCCTCACAAGCTCCTCTCCCGGATCCGAGATCCCCGGCGTTCCGGCGTCGGTAATCAGTGCAATATTGGTTCCATCGCGCAGCTTTTCCACCAGCTTCTCGCCCTTCTCGAACTTATTGTACTCATGATAGCTGGTCATGGGAGTCTTAATCTCGAAATGATTCAGCAGCTTGATGCTGTTTCTGGTATCCTCCGCCGCAATCAGATCCACCTCCTGCAGCACACGCACCGCACGAAATGTCATATCCTCCAGATTGCCGATCGGTGTCGCACATAAATATAAGATTCCTGCCATGTTGATTCCCTCCCATTTTCCGCTTTCCGAAATTTCCGCACTTGTATTTTGCACTTACTTTTTTTGCTTGCTCTTTATGCTTGCTCTTTTCACTTACTTTTCCACTTTCTTTTTAAACTTGCTTTTCATACTTGCTTTTCATACTTGCTTTTTACACTAACATCTTCTGCCACTATTCGCCTATGCCCGCCGACCTGTCCCCATCATCAGAACAGACCTCCACATTCTGCCTCGTCTCCCCAGCTCAGCACCTCATGCCTGCTGCCTCGTCTCCCGGCTCTGCGCCTCATGCCTGCTGCCACGTCACCCAGCTCAGCACCTCATGCCTGCGGTCTCGTCACCCAGCTCTGCGTCTCATGAACGCTGATCCGGCTATTTCTCCGCATCCAGCCCGTACATTTCCCGCACCTCCCGCGTATAACTGCCGTCCTTCTCATACACGATCAGTGGCGCTTCCACGGTGATCCTCGGTTTCCCGCCGCGCATCCCCTCGAGCAGAACCATGTTCGGTTCCTTATCCACATAAGGATGCACCAGCCGCATCCGCTTCGGCTCAATACCATAGCTGCTCATCTTACTCATGATCTCCGCCAGACGAAACGGACGATGAACCATATAAAACCGCCCCTTACCAGGATGAAGCATGCGGGCGCTCTCCCGCAGCACATCATCCAGATCACACAGCACCTCATGGCGCGCGATCCGTTTGGCATCAGAACTGCTCACCAGCCCGTGCTGCCCAATCATGTAAGGTGGATTTGTCGTGATAACATCAAAAAAGGCAGGTTCAAAAATCCTCGCCGCCTCTCTGATATCACCTTCTACGATCTCTATCTTGTCCTGCAGATGGTTGTGTGCCACACTGCGTCGCGCCATATCCGCGCTCTCCGGCTGGATTTCCAGTCCTGTAAAATGCTCTCCCGGAGTTTTTGCCTCCAGAAGAATCGGTATAATTCCGGTTCCCGTTCCGAGATCCAGCACGCGCTCGCCCGCCTTTACCTTCGCAAAGGAGGACAGCAGCACCGCATCGATCCCGAAACAGAATCTCGCCGGATCCTGAATGATCCCGTATCCCCTGATCTGCAGATCATCCAGTCTCTCCCCCGGCCTCAGATTATTTGACATCATCGAGTTTCGATTCTCCTCCGTCTTTTTCAAGCTTCGCCAGCTTTTTCATCTCTTCCTTGGAAACCTTCGCCTTTTTACGTCTCGGCTTGAACTTCAACTCCTCCACCTGATAATCCCGCACTTCTTTTTCGTCATTCTCCAGCGTCACAATCACGCTGACCTGCTTGCGCAGAATACTCAGTGAGCGAACTGTTCCGCGAAGTCCGTCCGCGGTAGTCACCGAATCGCCGACCGCCGGCAGCTGACTGTTCAATTCCTCATACGTCTCTTCCTCGTTGGTCAGACAGCACATCAATCTTCCGCAGACTCCACTGATCTTCGTCGGATTCAGAGACAGATTCTGCTCCTTTGCCATCTTGATCGACACTGCTGCAAACTCCGAAAGATAAGTGTGACAGCAGAGCGGTCTTCCGCAGATTCCGATTCCGCCGCGGATCTTTGTCTCATCACGCACACCGATCTGACGCAGCTCGATTCTCGTTCTGAACACTGCTGCCAGATCCTTCACCAGTTCGCGGAAATCAATTCTTCCGTCTGCGGTAAAGTAAAACAGTACTTTGTTATTATCAAATGTATATTCCGCATCGATCAGCTTCATCTCAAGCCCATGCTTGCGAATCTTCTCCAGGCAGATTTTAAACGCTTCTTTCTCTTTTTCCCGGTTCTTTTCTTCGGTTCTCTTATCCTTCTCCGTAGCAATCCGGATCACGGACTTCAGCGGCTGGATGACCTCCTCATCCTTCACTTCCTTCGGTCCCATCACAACATTGCCGAACTCAATTCCGCGGGCAGTCTCCACGATGACATGATCACCGTGCTTAATATGAAGATTCCCCGGCGCAAAAAAATAAATTTTCCCCGCAGTCCGGAATCTCACCCCAATTACTTTTGTCATATGTCCTAGTTCTCCTTTATTGTCAATAACAGTAACTCCATCACCAGATCGAAGTTTACATTTGCCTTCAGGCGGGCCTTTGCCGTCTCCAGACTCTCAAGAATCAGCTCAATCCCCTCGTAGGAGCTCTTACGTGCCTGCTCTTTGATGAATTTCAACTGATCCGAGAACACGACCCGGTCCACATTCCTCGTCGCCTTATAAATCAGTACGTCCCTGTACCAGATTGCAATGATATCAAAATAATCGCTGACATCCAGCTTATATTCCTGGATTTTCTTGATCGCATTCACGATCTCCGTCAGCTCCATCTCATTGATATATTTGAGAAGCTGAATCGCCTCCTCCTTGATCTCGTTAAAATGATCAGAGGTCGCCAGCATGATCGCGCGCCCCATGTTCCCCTGGGCAAATGCGACGCAGATCTCCGCCTTGTAATCCGGGATCTCCATCTGCTCCATCAGGTACTTCTTCACAAGCGTATCCTTGATGTTGCGAAGCTTCAGCATAACACAGCGGGACGTGATGGTCGGAAGCAGAACCTCCGCGTTCTCAGTCAGAAGAAAAATCACCGCATATTCCGGCGGCTCCTCAATGGTCTTGAGCAGTGCATTCTGTGCCTGCACACTCATCATATCCGCCTGCGGAATAATATAGATCTTATAAGGACTGCTGTACGGCTTAATGTCCACATCATTGACGATCTGCTGCCGGATATCATCCACGCTGATCGTATTCGGTTTCTCGTGTGTGATCCGTATAATGTCAGGCTGATTGTCATTCACCGCCTGCTTGCAGGATTGACAACGTCCGCATGCATCCCCGTCCGTCTCGCGGTCGCTGCACTGCAGACTCATGGCAAATAATTTGGCCAGCAGCCTCTTACCGGAACCCTTCTCTCCATTTAAAATATATGCGTGCGACACTTTATCCTTTACCACCGCATTTTGAATATATTGAATTATATCATTATGTCCTACAACATCCTTAAATCCGCTCATAGCATCCACCCGTTACCCTTTTTAGTTTTGAGCCGCTGTCCAGAACCTGATGTACCGGACAGAGCTCCGGCAAAGCAGTACCCGAAAACTCCGAGCGTTCCGAACGCTCTTTCGACAGGCACTGTCTGATTCTGAACAGTTACAAATAATCTATCATAGTATATCACATTTTCCCGCGAAGATATACCTCAATCTCTGATAAACACTCGGAAATATCCACATTCTGAAATCTTTTTCCGATTCCCGCCGCAACGATATTCTCCTCCGAAAAATCTTCACAATCCGCCAGAAATCTTCGGCACATTTCCGCGTATTTGGGCTGTTCCTGCTGCCGTTCTCTCGCCAGTGCGCGCTCCAGACGAAGTCCGTCCTCCACCTCGATATACACTGGAACCAGCGCATCCACACCGTAGAACCGGCACATTTTCCGAAAAGATTCCAGCGTGCCGATTACCAGATAGTCCGCGCTCTGCAGATCGATCTGCCCGTCATCCGCTGTAAAGTATTTCCAGATTCCGTGCTTCGTGTTATATGCGCGCAGCTCGATTACCCTGCCGGCCTGCTCAAGCTTCTGCAGTGCCTCTTCTCCCACAAAATGATATTCTACACCCTCTGTCTCTCCCGCGCGAATCGGGCGCGTCGTGTAGAGCACGATTGTCCTGCACGCAGGAAACCGTTTGACCAGTTCCTTGAAAATCGTGTCCTTCCCGGAGGAACTTTTCCCCATAATATAGTAAATTTTACTCATTTATCCACACCTCGACGGAGTTTTCCGTCTCCAAGCCTTCTATTCGGAATTTTTGCTCCCTGTAGCATTCCAGCATGTCCACTACCTCCTGCGAAATGCGCTCGCCCGGCACCAATAGCGGCGATCCCGGCGGATACAGGTACGCGTACTCCGTGGAAATGTGTCCGACGCATTGGTTCCACGGAAACGTCTTTACATCCGTTCCCTTTCTTGCGTTCACTACAGCCTCGTTGACCATCTTGGCCATCACCGCACTGCTGTGTACCACCTCAGTCTTGGGGATGGCGTAATGTGACGGCTTTTCCGCCGCTCGGGGCTGTTCTGTGGTCTGCTGCGTTCCCACAGTGCTGCATTTTCCAGCCTGGTCATTTCCCAGCCTGTCATTATAGAGCGCCTTATCATTACGAAGTACCTCATCATTGTGAAGCACCTCATCATCATAAATCTTCTGGTCGATTTCTTTCAGCGCCGTGACAAAACGCCTCATACCGTCTTCCGTATCCCCGATGGTGGTGATTGCCAGAATATAGGATCCGGCCACCATCTCCATCTGCAGATGGTAGGTGTCGAGCAGCTCCCGGTACAGCCGACCGCTGGTATAGTCGGTGTCCTTGACTGAGATCACGATCTTGGATCGGTCGTAATGTGTTGTCTCCAGAAGCTTCAGACACTTCATCTGAGCCAGTTCCGCCCGCACTGCATCCAGCAGCTTCGTGTACTCGGCAAACACTTCATCCCCGCGCTTTTCCAGCAGCTCGATGCAGACGTCAATGCTGGACATCAGCACGTAGGATGGGCTGCTCGTCTGCAGCATATCCAGATAGCTGCGGATGCGCTTTTTGTCAATCCGGGAGCCGTTCATGTGGAGCAGTGCCGTCTGTGTCAGCGCCGGCAGCGTTTTATGCAGGCTGTGGATTACAAGATCTGCCCCCTTTGTGTTTGCATTGTCCGTGAAATACGGATGAAAGCCCAGATGCGCGCCATGCGCCTCGTCCACAATCAATGGAACTCCCGCCGCATGGGCCGCCGCTGCGATTCCTTCCACATCTGAGATCACGCCGTCATATGTCGGAGAAGTGATGACCACCGCCTTCACATCCGGGTATTGCGCCAGCATTTTCTCTACCTTTTCCACAGCAATTTCCCCGTTTAATTCCATCTCCGGATAGAACGTCGGATAGACGTAAACCGGGATCAGCTCATTCAGGAAAATGGCGTGGTATACAGACTTGTGGCAGTTTCTCGCAACCAGAATCCGATCTCCCTTTTTCGTGCACCCCAGAATCGCACTCAGGATTCCCCCTGTACTTCCATTTACCAGAAAACAGGTCTTCTCCGCTTTATAAAGCTTTGCCGCCCGGATCTGTGCCTGTTTCAAAATCCCCGTCGCATGATGGAGATCGTCGAACCCTTCGATTTCAGTGATATCAATATTATAAGGAAGATCCGCGTCCATCATTCTCATATTCCGCTTGTCCCCCGGCATATGAAAACCATAGTAGTCTGATTCACTGTATGAAACTAACTTATCATATAAAGATTTCATCCTGACTCCTTTCTCTGGCAGCATCTATTTATACCTATAATAATTCTACCTTTGATTATAGTTTTTGTCAATTTCACAAAACTATAAGAAATCAGCTATTCCAAATAGTCATATTATGAGTTATAATGTAAATTATTGAGATAAAAAATCGAAACAATCATTTAACATAAGCTTTTATCTACCAGTATTATAACTGAGGAGGAAAATATATGAATTGCCCAAGATGCGGACAAAAACTTAGAATCAGCAAAAAGGACCCAAGCTACGGCTTGTGTGATAACTGCCGAAAGCGTTTCAAGATCAAGCAGCAGGAAGGCTACTATACAGACGACATGTACGACAGCAGCACGGACAGCCACAAGAAAAAATATGCCAATCTTCCACCATCCAAGGTGCGCAGCTCCCGCGAAAAGGAGATGCGTCAGGGTTATGACGATCTTCTGGCCATCAAGAACGAGAAACAGGGGATCGGAAGTACCATCCTGAGCGCGGTCATCATCCTGCTGGCCGTTGCCATCGTCGGAGTCGGAGTCTACATTGTATACACCAAAGTGAGCAAGGACAACGAGACCAAGTCCAAATCGACGACCACCACCACGACCGATAAATCCCAAAAGACCGATACTACGGACACCACCAACGGCACTGATGATTCCGCTGCTCTGGTAACCAGGGATCTTGCGGAAGGCGACTACGCCGACACCGGCGAGGGATTCTTCTCTGTGTCCACGCCAAGCGGCTCCTCCGCAGATGGAAGTGTTCCGGTACTCTACGTCAGCGCGGCCGAGACATTATCTGAAATCAGCTATTCCGCATCCGGTATCAACGGCGGAAGTCTTTCCTATATTTATATTGACGGCTATCTGAACTCCAAGGCACAGTTAGCAGAATCTGAGGGAACACTGGATATCCAGTCTACCGCGATCAGCTCTGGAACGCACAAAGTGGAAGTCGTACAGTACGAGAATGACGATCCGGCCGCGGCCATGACAATGTACAAAACATGCAGTTACGAGATCAAAGAACAATAAAACAGCCTTCTCAGTGAAAGGGGACAGGTCAAAACAGCAATTGGGGACGTAGCAAAGTGATCACTTTGCTACGTCCCCAATTGCTGTTTTGACCTGTCCCCTTTCAGTTTTCCGCTGAATCTACCGCTTTGTCCAGCAGCCGGATGAGAGATTTTTCAAATCGCTCATCGTCCTCCTGGGTTCGCTTCGCAGGTCCCTTCGTATGCTTCTTTTTCCCGGATCTTCTTTCTTTTTTGGCTAGATGACGCTCCATCAGCATCTGATCGATGTTGTCATCCGTATACCACTTCCCGCTCTGGTGTATGCCATACGCTCTTTTTCCAAGAATCATCGCAGCCACACCGTAATCCTGCGTCACCACGATATCGCCCGCCTGACAGATTCCAAGCAGGGCGAAATCCACCGCGTCCGCTCCCGCGCCGATCACACGCACCTCACTGTAATCTGATTGAAGTACATGATTGGTATCGCACAGCAGCACGACCGGGATCTGGTATTGTGCCGCTGTCCGTTCCACGATCCGCGTGACAGGGCAGGCATCTGCATCCACTAATATTCTCATTCTGATTCCTTTTCTCCCGCAGCTTCTACTGCAGACTATCCACAATCTGCTTTGCAAATGCCTCCAGCTCATCCGCGCGCTCATCCTTCAGCGCAGACTTGATCGAAAGTGTCTGTTCCAGAACCGTCATCTCTTTCATTTCTTCCAGCTTCTTTATAATCTGTTTGCCAGCCGTCGGTGCCCAGGTTCCGTTGTCCATAACTGCAACCGTGCGCTTCTGCACTGACAGAGCCTTCATATCGCTCAGCAGATTCTCCATCGGCGGGTAAATACCTCCATTATAAGTGGAGCATGCCAGCACAATGTGGCTGCAGCGAAATGCCTCCGCAATCATATCCGACACATCCGTCGTTGACACATCATACACCGCAATCTTTTTCACGCCCTGCTCTGCAAGCTGCACCGCCAATGCATTGGCCGCCGCCTCCGTATGCCCGTAAATCGAACCGTAAAAGATAACGACCGCCTGATCCTCCGGCTCATATCTGCTCCATTTATCATATTTATCAATGAAGAAATCAAGATCACTTCTCCACACCGGACCATGAAGTGAGCAGATCATCTGAATATCCAACCCTGCCGCCTTCTTCAGCAACGCCTGCACCTGCACGCCGTACTTACCCACAATATTCGTGTAATACCTTCTCGCATCCGCAAGCCAGTCCCGCTCAAAATCAATCTCATCATTAAAAATGTTTCCATTCAGCGCGCCAAACGTGCCAAATGCATCCGCCGCAAACAACACTTTATCCTTCTCATCATAGCTCACCATGACCTCCGGCCAGTGCACCATCGGTGCCATCACGAAATGAAGTGTATGCGCTCCCGTCGACAGCGTATCGCCCTCCTTGACCGTCATCATCCGCTCCTGCGTCTCCACCTCAAAAAACTGGTGAATCATCTGCTCTGTCTTGGCATTTGCCACAATCTTCATCTCCGGAAACCTTCGCATCATCTCCAGTATGTTTGCGCAGTGGTCCGGCTCCATATGCTGCACCACCAGATAGTCAATCGCGCGGCCACCAAGTACGTAATCAATATTCTCAATAAACTGCTGTGTCGCCGAAGCGTCCACTGTATCCATCAGCGTCACCTTCTCATCCATAATCAGATAAGAATTATAAGACACCCCACGCGGAATCGGGAAAATATTCTCGAACATCGCCAGCCTTCTGTCATTGCATCCAACCCACGTGATATCTTCTGTTATTTTTCTTGTACACTGCATGTAATTCTCCTCCTGTAAATCCTATGTTGTCACCTGTCATCAATTGAAGATTTATGACCTGCACACTTTCTAAGTATAACACAATCTTCAAAAATGAAAATACAGTTCACAAAATTCTAATAGAAAAACCTGATAAATCACCCGAACCATATGGGAAATATGGTATACTGTACGCGACAGCAAAGAGCAGTGCCAGAAGGTGAAGGCAAGTGTTTACGTTGTGCTTGCACATAAGTAAACAGTTGTCGTCACCTTCTGATAGGGCGAATGTCCGCGAGTGAGATGAAGCAGCGCGGAATCGAACAGCACTGCGGATGACATAATACTACAAACGGCGAACGACACGCTGCAACATACAAAGCACCAAGCGCAATATTGATACCAAAAGAGGTGGCCCATGAAACCAAGCAGAAAAAAATCCGTGTTGCGGGTTCTGTTTTTCAGTCTGATGATTATCTTTCTTGCCCAGATCAACCTGAATCTGACTATCATCATCAGCAATTTTAAAATATCCATCGGAATCATCGCATTTTCGATGTTTCTGTTTCTCACGCCTGATTTTCCGATCATTCCGGTTACGCTTTGCTCTGCTGTGGGTGTATTCCTTTCCAGAGTCCTTTATGCCTGGTGTATCGACGGAGTACGGTTGTCCGAGATTCACAATTTTTACCCGGAATCCTTTTTCTATCTGACTTACGGAATCCTGTTCTTCTTTTTTGTTCGTCTCCTGCAGAAGACAAACCGGACCTTCCAGAAGAATACGGCATTTATTCCGCTGTTTCTGATGGATTACCTGTCCAATCTGGTAGAAGTGCTGTGCCGTGTGCAGACCGGAGCCTTCGGCACCGCTACCCAGCTGAGTATCCTGCTGGCCGCGGTTATCCGTACATTGTTTATCTGGCTGCTTTTGACCGGCCTTGATTCCTATGGATTTTTCTTGATGAATCAGGAACATGCCGAACGCTACAAAAAACTGCTGATGCTTATTGCAAAACTTCAGAGTGAAATTGTCTGGATGCAGAAAAACACGGATCTCGTGGAACACACCATGAGCCGCTGTTATACTCTGTACAACGAACTGAAGGAGGAATCTCCCGACAGTGCGTACACCCACTCGGCACTGGAAATTGCCAAGGATATCCATGAAATCAAAAAGGACTATGCGCTGATCATGCGTGGGATCTCCGAAGCCATGAGCGAGGACCTGAACGACGAAGGTATGTACGTCTCTGAGATGCTCGGTCTGCTCGCTGATATGCAGATTCGAAGTGCCCATGCACAGGGACATATACTCTCGCTCGATATCCAATGTGATAAATCGATTTATACCAATAAACAGTATTATCTGATTTCTGTATTTAATAACCTGATCACGAACGCCATGGAAGCTTCAAAAGAAAATCATACCGAGATGACGATTACCCAGTCAGAACAGAATGATACTCTTTTGTTTCAAATCACAGATCACGGTTCTGGTATCTCACCAGATAATATGGAAGAGATTTTCACTCCGGGCTTCTCGACCAAGATCAACTACGATACCGGGGAAGTCAACCGCGGACTCGGCCTCTGCCTGTTAAAGGATATCGTGGAGACCGCATTTGACGGCAGTGTACGGGTCGAATCTCGGCCCGGGAAGACAACCTTTTATATCCATTTGAATAAAAATCGACTGGAGGAACAAAAAGTATGAGAATTTTACTCATAGATGACGATAAAAGTATTTTGAATATTTTAAAATTAATTATCACGGATAAGGAGCTCGGTACAGTCTGCGGTGCTTACCAGAATGGAAACGATGCGTTTGAAGATCTGCCTGATCTTCGTCCCGACATCATCATGGTAGACCTCCTGATGCCAGAGATCGACGGCATCTCTCTGGTCAAGAAGATAAAGCCACTTTACCCGGACATCGCTTTCATCATGCTGTCCCAGGTCTCTTCAAAAGATATGATCGCCAAGGCCTACGAGTTCGGAATTGAATTTTACATTCAAAAGCCAATCAATGGAATCGAGGTTGTTTCGATACTCACCAAAGTAATCCAGAGCGTAACCATGAACCAGACCTTCCGCCAGCTCCAGTCTCTTATGACACCAGTTAGTGCACCTGCCGCCCCCGCCGCATCCCAGACAGAATCCGATGATCAGGGACACATCAAGAAGGTTCAGCAGATTCTGCAAAGGCTCGGTCTTCTCGGTGACAACGGCAGCAAGGACATTATTGCGCTGGTCGATTATCTGGTCGTAAACAGTGAGCACGTCGGCGACAGCACACTCCATGATCTGTGCAGCCACTTCAGCGATTCCCCCAAGTCCGTCGAGCAGCGAATACGCCGTGCAGCCAATGCCGGAATGGTCAATCTGGCTAACCTTGGAATCGAAGATTATTCGAACGATACCTTTATCGAATATGCAAGTTCTCTTTATAACTTTGAACAGGTAAAGAAAGAAATGGACTATATTCGTGGAAAAAGTGATCGTCACGGGAACGTAAAAGTTAAAAACTTCCTCAACTCACTAGTCGCTTTTAGTAAAAACTAACAAAAAAGCACCTCCCTAAGGGCGGTGCTTTTTTTGTTGAAATGTCACAAACTTAAAACCCAGTTTGAAACCTGATGTAATATTTTGAAACTTTGTATTTAATATAACATCATCTTAAATATGTCGATTCAAAACCCTTGTAAGTGAACGTGTCCCATTGATCGACGAAACTATGACAACCCAAAAAAACAAAAAGGTATGAGGTGGAAAAATGATAACAATTTTATCTGGAGTAGGCTTATTATTATTAACCCTTGCAGCATTCTCAATATTCAGTTTGAAGATGCCAAAAGGTCAGGATGCAATGTCAGGTATGGCAAATGCGGCAATCGCAACATTTCTTGTAGAAGCGATACACAGTTATATCACCGGTGATTTATTCGGTCTCGAATTTTTCAAAGAAGTTGGTGTTACATCCGGAAGCATGGGCGGTGTAGCCGCTGCAATCATGGTTCCTATCTGTATGGGTGCTAATCCGGTTCTCGCAGTCGTAGCAGGTGTTGCCTGTGGCGGATACGGAATACTTCCTGGTTTTATCGCAGGTTATCTTGTTGGTCTTATTGCTCCGATCATTGAGAAAAAACTTCCTAACGGAGTAAACATTATTGCAGGCGCGCTGATCATCGCTCCACTTGCAAGAGCAATCGTTATATTTGTAAATCCTGGAGTGAATGCAGTCCTGGCAACAATCGGCGGAACAATCTCCGCAGCTGCAGAACAGTCTCCACTTATCATGGGCTTCATCCTCGGTGGTATTATCAAGATGATTTGTACTTCACCGCTGAGTTCCATGGCACTGACCGCCATGCTTGGTCTTAACGGCCTGGCAATGGGTATCGCAGCAATTGCGTGTGTCGGCGGTTCCTTTACAAATGGTATAATCTTTAAACGGCTGAAATTAGGAGACAGCAGCAACGTAATTTCCGTTATGCTGGAGCCTTTAACGCAGGCAGATATTATTACTGCCAATCCGATACCGATCTATTGTTCCAACTTTTTCGGAGGTGGCTTCGCTGGTATAGCAGCGGCTGCATTCGGAATCATCAACAATGCACCAGGCACTGCTTCACCGATTCCTGGACTGCTCGCACCTTTTGCTTTCAACCCTCCACTGAAAGTAATCGGAGCACTCGTATTCGCAGTCATCGGCGGAACAGTTGCTGGTTTGGTCGGTAGTATCGTATTCAAGAACAAAGCAGTCAAGACATCTGCTCATCCTGATGTAGCACTTGTACCTGAAGCTGTTACTGAATAAGCTTTTGAAAACGCAGTTCACGAAGTAATCAAAGTTGCTGCGAAGTTAAAATAATCGTTTAATTATGGTTTTATGGTTAAATTCCTTTCTAAAGCCGGGCAGGTTAATCCTGCCTGGTTTTTGTTTGCGGTCAACGCGGATATGCAGAATCCACTCGACTACTCGCCCATCCCCCTATAGCCGCCATCGCTGCTTATCCCCCCCCTAAATACCTACCACATTAAGCCTGTCCATATTTCGATAGCACTAGACAAAGAGCCTCAGTGCAGCCCAATACGCATGCGTTTTTTGGCTGTCACTCTCGAAAATCTATCCTGTGCTTTCTGGGTAGTTATTTAGTTTACGATGTACTAGTGTAAACTCCTTATCCACAGCTTAGTGCTTAGCACTCTTTGTACCTGAAGCACGAGCCTTGCCTGATGATGTCAAGTTCTGTCAGCATGCAAAATAAACCGATACAGAGCTTTTTTCTGAGCCGCTGAACATTAATTCCAGTTTATGCAAGGAAATGTGTTCATTCCTTCTCAAGGTAGGAAACAAGGGCATAGAAGCGGAGGACTCACTATCCGCTTTACCACTTATCCATGGCATCCCGCAGCTTCGCAGCTTTCCGGGAAGTGATATGTTGCCCTTTCTGAGGCAATCCTCCTCTCCCTCAGACTGGACATTGAGACTGGAGCATTTCCCCCAATATACCGCTTCGAGGTGTGATAAGTTGTTAAGATGCATTGAGATGTGCTGAGATGCTTTAAAAGGCAATGTGATGTATCAAGGATGGATGGGGTGCAATGAGGCGCGATGGAGTGCAATGAAGTGCATCGAGATGCTTTGAAAAACAACGAGATATATTGAAGATGCGATGGGGATGCAGCGAGGCGCGATAAGACGCGATAAGACGCGATGGGGTGCAATGAGGTGTAATGGGGGCACACTTCCAGACAGCTTCGCTGGATGAAGCTTTCTGTTCTGAATAGTTTCATTCTCATCGGAATTTTCTATTCTGCACAGCGTTCATTTTTATAAAAGAAGTACCACACCCGAAACAGGTGCGGCACTTCTTTTTTCAAAGGTTTAAATCATGTAACTACTTCGTATTAAAGATACTTACAGTATTCATCACGAATAGATTTCATTTCGTCAACGATATCGTCAACGTCTAATACCATTTCCATCATGCTGATCTGCTCTTCATATACTGCCTCGTCAAATTCAGCTTTCATCTCTGGTTCACATACGTGATAAGTCGTGAGTCCCAACTGGACCCCTGTTAATGGACCTGCAAAAGTCGGGTCGCCGGCTGTAACTGTCTCAGCCGCAAGACCTGATGCTTCACCTTCAGCTGCTCCAAGAAGAACTACAATGTTCTCTGGACCATACTGGTCAGCAAATTCTTTTACTCTCTTTTGATTTTCAAGATCCATCGCCCCAGCGCTCGTTCAGACGAAGCACTCTGTGGACGAAAAAATCACTTCGGCACCTGCGGTCTTAGCACATTCTTCAATAGCTGGACCCGGGATACCATCACGGTCACCAATAATGATTACTTTTTTACCTTCTAACATTCCCATTATCGATATACCTCCTTTCGCCTATTTTATTTTTGTTTTATATAGTAAATTGATATGAAATATCAAAATTACTCAAAGATTGTCTGTCCGTCAACTTCAGTTGTAAGAGCAACAAGTGCTTTCTCAACTAATTTACGACGAAGTTTCTTCTCATCTTCTGGCTCCAATGCTGGATCTCCTAATGGATGAGGAATAGCAATTGTAGGAACAATTCTGTTAGCTCCAACTGTCATAGAAATAGGTGTTACTGTACACATATGAACTACAGGAATACCAGCTCTCTCTATTTCTTTTACCATCGTTGCACCGCAACGTGTACAGGTACCTCAAGTGGAGGTTAAGATAACAGCGTCTACGCCGTCAGCGAGCAGCTTCTGGCTGTATTCAGCAGCAAATGCTTTTGCAGATGCAACTGCAGTACCGTTACCTACTGTTGTGTAGAATAAGTGATGAAGTTCTCCGATTTCTCCCTCTTTCTCCATATCTCTCAATACGTCAACTGGAAGTACACGGTCGGAATCTTCATTAGCGTATACTGGATCGTATCCACCATGAGCTGTCTCATATGTTGCTTCTGTTAAGTCCATAACGCCTGCGATATCATACTCACCGTAGTGTGTAGCATTTGAAGACTCGATGTGATCTGGGTTTCCTTTTGGAACGATACCACCAGATGTTACAAGAGCGATCTTTGCATGTTTGATATCTTTTACAGCCGGGTTAGGATCAACTCTGTCAAATGAAGGCATTGGATACTCTGTTGTATAAGGTTTGCCATTTAATTTAGCTAACAGCATCTTAACAGCACGTTTAGATCCACGCTCTTCTTCGAATAAGTTAACACGGATTCCGTTAGGCATATAACCTTCCTGGCTGGAAGCTCCGATTGGTTCTTTCTTAGCAAGCTTTAATGCAAGAGGAGCCATAACTTTCACTGCGCCTCTCATACCTGCAGCACTGTTCTTTGTAGGAACGATATATACTTTTGTCTTGAACATGTCTGCACCAGGGTTCTCCTCGTACATACCTGTCAATACCGGGATTCCTAATTCTTCCTGAACCGCGTCACAGATCGTACCACAAGCAACACCATAACGTCCTGCGTTAAATGCTGGGCCTGCAAGGAAAAGATCTGCATTCTGCTCTTTTACCCATCCAAGGATAGTAGCTTTTGCTGAATCTAAGTTTTCATTGAAATAAGAGTCACCACAGATAACTGTTGCTACGATCTCTGCTTCATCTCCAAATGCTGCTGCGAAAGCCTGTCCTGGTCCGATAATCTCACCAACTCTGATCTCTGGTGCGATATCAGCTTTTTCCTCTCCACCGATATTAGCGAAGAACTGATTGATATACTGAACTACTCTTAATTTACTCATTCGTTTGTTTTCCTCCTTCACTATCTAGCACTTAAGTTATTGAATCCTGTTTCGTTAGTAGCGCCTGTGATAGCCTGAATCTCGATTTCAATGCTTCCATCTGCATGCAGACTGTGCTCATTACCGCCAGCGATTGTGTTAACATAATCAGTTGTTCCGATTACCTTGTCCATTGCAGGAAGAGTAATGTACTCGTTTGCATTTCCGCCTGTTACACAAGCGTCTGCAGCTACATCAGCATCAGCAAGTGACTGAGATTTTCCGTCACGTCCAGCATATTCATCTGTGATAATTACTGTCTTAACACCCTCAGCTTCAATCTTCTTACAGTTCATGATAAGGTCTGTATCCGGATTACCGAATCCTTCCTGAGAAATCAGAACTCCATCCAGGTCTAACAGCTTACAAAGCTTAGCTGACCAGTCAGAAGAACGCTGTTTGTCTGCAAGGTATACGTTCTCATTTGTAAGGATGTGGCATACAAAGTTGATTGTTTTTCCATGCTCTTCAAATAAGTCATGTACAACCGGGTTGTTCATGTGAACATAAGTTGGGTTCTTATCACAAGCAGATACACAGTTACCGGAAACAATAGCTCCGTCCATGATCTCTGTTGGGTTCATAATAGTAGAAAGAGTCTTCTTAGCATCTACGCCATATACATATGTGTCATGCAGAAGTCCCTGGCTCTGAAGCATCTGAACGTATGCAATTCTCGGAAGATCTGGGTATTTCTCAAGTCCTTCTTTGATTGTGCATGTCTCATATACTTTTGTCTCGTCAGGAGTAAGTTCTCTTGCAAGTTCTCCGAGATAGCAAGCTACTCTGAAACCTGAGAAACGAACTGCTTCTTCATATTCATGCTGTTTCAGTCCGTCAACCGGCTCACATACAACAACAAGGTTGTTCAATTTTGAGAATGGAGTATACTGCGCTCCAATACCTGACATGTCGATGATACCTTCCTGGAATCCTACGATTTTACCAGCTGTAACAACTGCTGATCCACGAAGAGCATATGTCTTACCAGATCCAACTGTGTCAACACCGCTGATAACGCCCGGGAAAATTCCTCCGCGTCCTTCAACCTTTACACGTGGCTCAATGACATCTTTTACTGGAGTGATACGAACGCTCTCACCTGGTTTAGCGATATCAAGTGTTACGTTTTTAATTTTTTCTTCATTGTCTAAAACTAATTTTTTTACTTCATCTGCATTTACATATAAAACACCATTTTCTACTTTGGACTCTGCGCCAAACTGGATGTCTTTAATGTCAATGTATCCCATCTCAAGTTTCAAAATATAATTCCTCCTTTTTGTGTGTAATGTAGCTCACGCCACATTGTTGTTAAATAGCTGAACCAACTGCGCCGCTGATCAGATAAAAATCGATCACCTGGAAATCATCCAAAACGCTGGGGGTCCACTTATTGCCTAAATCGGGAAACTTGTCAAAAGCAATCATGCAGTTCTCAATAATATGAATTGATTCTGAGTCTGCATTGCCCTTTCGAGCAGATACCATTACTGACTTGTATGGAGTCTCATTTGGTTTTACACTGCCTGACAACGGATGCGATAATAACTTATAACCACCGTGGCACATGTCTCTCACCTTTTCCAAAATCTCGCGATAAGAAATCTCGAAATAATTGACATTGCAAGTCTCTTCTAATTCAGTTTTTACCTTAGGGTTGTTCGTTATAATCTGAAAATCCATCCTTTTGCTCCTTTTTTTCGGAAATCCTGTTTCGTACCCAAATATACTCTAGGTTTTCCTAATATACACACAGATATTAACTATCTGTTATGCTCGTTTCTGAACCGGGCCATCTAAGATTAAAAAAGCGACTAATTTAGAACATAGTGGTGCTCTAATTTAGTCGCTCTCTGTCGGGTAGACTGCTCCGTCCCTTCAAAGTGTAGTCCTCTTTGTAGTCCTTTTACCTGAAAGTTTCGACTGAATGGCGACCAGGCCCTTCAATGTTTCCTCTTCGGTGGTCTTACGACTCTCTCTTACAAAGTATCAACCTACCTTTTTTAGTTTTTCTTTCTCTTTGGAATTGTAAATTCACTATTAACCTGTTTAACAACTTTTGTCAATGCAAGTAATGCAATTAAGTTCGGGATTACCATCAATCCGTTAAACATATCAGCTGCGCTCCAGACGATTTCAACTTCGCCCAATGTACCGAGAAGTACACATACACAAACTAATACTGCATAAATCTTAACTGCTTTTGTTCCGAATAAATACTTCACATTTGCTTCACCAAAGAAGTACCAGCCGATAACGGTTGAGAATGCGAAGAAGAACATACATATTGCGATAAAGATCGGTCCAAATTTTCCGAATACGGACTGGAATGCAGCCTGTGTAAGAGCTGTACCAGTTATTGAACCATCTGGTGTTAATGAACGGGTTGTCAAAATAACGAGTGCTGTAAGATTCAGGATAACGAATGTATCAATAAATACACCCATCATAGCAACGAATCCCTGCTCTGCAGGATGGTTTACCTTTGCCACTGCATGTGCATGTGGTGTAGAACCCATACCAGCTTCGTTAGAGAACAAACCTCTTGCAACACCCTTGCTCATAGCTTTCTGGATCGTAGCACCTACAACACCACCGGCGATAGCCTGAGGAGCGAAAGCACCAACGAAGATTTCTTCGAAAGCGAGTGGGATGTTTTTAAAGTTAGCGAAGATAACGACCAATGCTCCAATAATGTAGAAAAGAGCCATAACCGGTACAACTGTCTCTGTAACTTTTGCAATTCTTTTAATACCACCAGAGAATACCGCAAATGCCATTACTGCAAGAATAATACCCATGACAATCGGTGGAATATGGAAGGCTGTATCAAATGCGGACGCAATTGAATTGGACTGTACTGCATTACCCATAAATCCAAGCGCGAAAATGATGAATACTGCGAATACGCCAGCTAATACCTTTCCAAAAGTTCCCTTAAAAGCACCTTTTATGTAGTAAACCGGTCCACCGGTAACTGCACCAGAGTCATCGACCTGTTTGTACTTTTGTGCCATGGTTGCCTCGGCGTAAATCGTTGCCATTCCGAAGAACGCGCTGATCCACATCCAGAAGATTGCGCCAGGTCCGCCGACTGCGATTGCAGTAGCTGCACCGGCAAGGTTACCAGTACCAACCTGCGCTGCGATTGCAGTTGCAAGTGCCTGGAACTGAGACATTCCATCTTTTCCGGCATCTCCGCCTTTTTTGAAGATACCTCCGAAAGTTCGTCTCCAGCCCTCTCCAAAGCCTCTAACCTGGATAAATTTCAGTTGGAAGGTGTACCAAATTCCCGTTCCAACCAGTAAGACTAGCAGAATGTTCTTATCCCATAAGATGCCATTGACTGCTGTAACAATGTTGTTTAATACTTCCATGATCAGTATTGCCCCCTTTATTCAGTTTTCCTATAAGTATATTTGGTATGTTTATACTATAACGAACTCGGGTGGTAAAGTCAATAGTTTTAGTGACAGCGTTGAGGAATAAATTTAATTGTGTCTATCCCTCATCTACTGTGTATGTTTTTTAGCACTTTATCCACATTTTCCTTGTTAACGCCTTTTGTTATGCACTTCGTATAGGTCCACGAAGCCAATCCTAAAAAAATGTGGATTATTCAGTTATTTCGTCTTTCATTTAACCACCACCTGTGCTAAAATAACCTTGTTATTCCAAGTACATTGTTGTGTACTTAAAAATGTAGGATACATCTTCATTCGTTACTGTCAGTCCGCGAAAACTTTCCAGTAGCCCTGAAGATGTATTTTTTATTGTCTGCTTAAGTTC
>NZ_FQZY01000021.1 GCF_900142165.1 Hespellia stercorisuis DSM 15480 | reverse complement strand
CTTTACCAGAAGTCACAACCAAAAAGCGTGGTCGAAAGAAAAAGACCAAGGTACTAAATCTAATTGACAGACTTGTGAATTACAAGGCATCAGTCTGCTTATTTATAAAGAATCTCTGTGTTCCGTTTGATAATAACCTTGCGGAACGTGATTTGCGCATGATTAAGGTTAAAACCAAGGTCTCAGGATGTTTTCGCAGTGAGGAAGGCGCACAGGAATATCTTACAATCATGAGCTATATTGGGACTGCTCATAAGCATGGAATAAATGCTTTTACAGCAATCAGAGAAGCCCTTTTAGGGAATTCCGATATCATCTTTAACTAATGGAGTTCTGAACAGTTACAAAAATAAAATAATGACAGCACTTTTCAAAAATGATATACTGTAAATAGTATGTGTAATTACCAAGGGGGAAGTAACATGGCTGCAAAGCAGACAAATAAAAAAACAACTGCAAAGAAAAAGACGACAACGAAAGCAGGCACAGGCAGTAAGGGAAAAAAAACAGCAGCAGACAACAGCAAAGTTCAGGCCGAAGTATTCATCTGGATCGCACTTGCTGTCTGTATTTTATTATTGATCAGTAATTTTGGATTCGGCGGAAGCATAGGGGAGAGTGTTTCATCCGTTTTATTTGGGGTATTCGGGCTCATGGCATACGTCATTCCGATTCTGCTCTTTGTCGCGGTTACGTTTGTCATCAGCAACAAAGGAAACCGACTCGCTTATATCAAGTCTCTGGCCGGTGTGTTTTTGGCCGCGCTGCTGTGTACATTCATTGAACTGATCGTCAATTCCTACGATGCGGATACTGCCTGGATGACTTATTACACCCAGGCAAGCATACATAAAAATTCCGGAGGACTGATCGGAGGCTGTCTGGTGAAGCTGCTGTGTCCACTGATCGGCGTTGCCGGTGCGTACGTTGTCATCATCGTTCTGGCCATCATATGTACGGTGCTGATCACGGAAAAATCATTCTTAAGTGCTCTCCAGCACGGCGGACGACGCGCGTACGAGGATGCGAAAAAACGACAGGTAATCTCAGCTGCACGGCGTGAGGAACGTCTGCGCCAGCGGGAGAATAATCCCGCAAAACAGAATGCCCGCGGCACAAAGAACTCCACGCGGAAGGATCAGCATGTTTCAGGGGTATCTTTCAACACAACGCTGAGTAAAAAGTCACCGGAGGTCAAAGAGATCATTCTTCCACCGGAGGAAGAAATTCCAGATGTGGTTTCACCGGCCGCTGAATTTGTGATCAACCGGTCGGAACCGGATATTCCAGATCCGGTTATTTCAGAAGCAGCGGAGGACGAGACTCCTGCAGAGCCAAAACCGGAAAAGCCGGCCAGAAGGCGTAAGAGCGCCGAGAGTGCGGAGATGGTGGCGGAGGAAGTACAGGATGTCGCGGATTCCATTCAGAAATCCAGTGAGAAACCAGCCGTGGCGTATAAGTATCCACCGCTGAAATTACTGACCAAAGGGAAGAAGGGCGGCGGTGACTCCGATGCCCATCTGCGCGCCACAGCGCTGAAGCTGGAGCAGACCCTCCAGAATTTCGGGGTCAATGTCCGCGTCACCAATGTAAGCTGCGGTCCATCCGTAACGCGCTATGAGCTGCAGCCGGACCAGGGTGTGAAGGTAAGCAGAATCGTCGGCCTGGCCGATGACATCAAGCTGAACCTGGCAGCCACGGATATTCGTATCGAGGCACCGATTCCAGGAAAGGCGGCCGTTGGAATTGAAGTTCCAAACAAAGAGAACAGCGCTGTCATGCTCCGGGATCTTCTGGAAACACCGGAATTTCAGAACAGTACCTCCAAAATCGCTTTTGCAGCGGGCAAGGACATCTCCGGAAAAACGGTCGTGACCGATATCGCCAAAATGCCTCATCTGCTGGTGGCAGGCGCGACCGGCTCTGGTAAATCGGTCTGTATCAATACGCTGATCATGAGTATCATCTACAAAGCTTCCCCGGAGGATGTGAAGCTGATCATGGTGGATCCGAAAGTGGTGGAGCTGAGTGTATACAACGGCATTCCCCATCTGCTGATCCCGGTGGTGACCGATCCGAAGAAAGCTGCAGGCGCACTGAACTGGGCAGTTGCCGAGATGGACAAGCGCTATCAGCTTTTCGCCGATTACAATGTCCGCGATCTGAAGGGCTTCAATGAGAAGATTGTGGCAACGGAACCGGGAGAGGGCATCCCGGAGAAGATGGCACAGATTGTCATCATCGTGGATGAGCTTGCTGATCTGATGATGGTTGCACCGGGGGAGGTAGAAGGCGCAATCTGCCGTCTTGCACAGCTTGCCCGTGCCGCCGGGCTGCATCTTGTTCTGGCGACCCAGAGGCCTTCGGTCAATGTTATCACCGGACTGATCAAAGCCAACATGCCATCCAGAATCGCTTTTTCTGTTTCATCCGGAGTCGATTCCCGCACAATCATCGATATGAATGGTGCAGAAAAGCTTCTCGGTAAAGGAGATATGCTCTTTTATCCGGCCGGGTATCCAAAGCCGGTTCGTGTGCAGGGCTCCTTTGTCTCGGACAAAGAAGTACAGAAAGTAGTGGACTATCTAATCGAACACAACGGCAGTACCGCCTACAGCGAGGAGATTACCCAACAGGTCGACTCCAATGCAAGCACGGCGGCTGCGGCGGGGGCTGCCAGCGACGGCGATGAGAGAGACATCTATTTTGTTGACGCCGGGAAATTTATCATCGAAAAGGATAAGGCTTCGATCGGCATGCTGCAGCGGATGTTTAAAATCGGTTTTAACCGTGCCGCCAGAATCATGGACCAGCTTGCCGATGCAGGCGTGGTCGGAGAGGAAGAGGGCACAAAACCGCGCAAGGTTCTGATGTCCATGGAACAGTTTGAGCAGTACATAGATGAGTATGTATGATGTCACATAATCATAAAGGAAACCATTCACTTTTAATCACCACATATTATACGAGGAGGATCTATTATGAAAACAGATATTCAGATTGCACAGGAGGCACAAATGTCTCACATCCGGGACGTTGCAGCCAGCGTTGGAATCCAGGAAGATGACCTGGAATTTTACGGAAAGCACAAGGCAAAACTTTCCAATGAATTATGGGATAAAGTCAAAGACAATCCGGACGGAAAGCTGGTTCTCGTAACCGCAATCAATCCGACGCCGGCCGGTGAGGGAAAGACCACCACTACAGTTGGCCTTGGAGAAGCATTTGCGCGGATGGACAAAAAAGCCATGATCGCTCTCAGAGAACCCTCCCTGGGTCCATGCTTTGGGATTAAGGGCGGCGCAGCCGGAGGTGGATATGCACAGGTAGTTCCGATGGAAGATCTGAATCTGCATTTCACCGGAGATTTCCATGCAATTACCTCTGCCAACAATCTGCTTGCAGCGATGCTGGACAACCACATTCAGCAGGGGAATGCACTTCAGATTGACCCGAGACAGATTGTCTGGAAACGCTGTCTCGATATGAATGACCGCGCACTTCGCAACATCGTCGTGGGTCTTGGCAGCAAGATGGACGGTATGGTCCGCGAGGATCACTTTGTCATAACCGTTGCATCCGAGATCATGGCTATTCTCTGCCTTGCCGATGATTTGGCCGATCTGCGCGTAAGATTAGGGAAAATCATCGTGGGCTATAACTTTGCCGGAGAACCGGTTACAGCGGATCAGCTGAACGCCACCGGAGCCATGGCCGCTCTGCTCAAAGATGCGATTAAGCCAAACCTCATCCAGACACTGGAGCATACACCGGCGCTTGTGCACGGCGGCCCGTTTGCGAATATCGCACACGGCTGCAACAGTGTCCGCGCGACGAAGATGGCTTTGAAGCTGTGCGACATCGCAATCACTGAGGCCGGATTTGGTGCGGATCTGGGTGCGGAAAAGTTCATGGACATCAAATGCCGTATGGCAGGTCTCAAACCGGATGCTGTTGTTTTGGTTGCAACCGTGCGAGCTTTGAAGTATAATGGTGGGGTTCCTAAAAATGAACTGGGTGCAGAAAACCTGGATGCATTGAAAAAAGGAATCGTAAATCTTGAGAAACATATTGAAAATATACAGAAATATGACGTTCCTGTTGTTGTTACGCTAAATTCTTTTGTCACGGATACAGACGCGGAAAATGATTACATTCGTCGTTTCTGCGAGGAGCGCGGCTGCGAGTTCGCACTTTCCGAAGTGTGGGAAAAAGGCGGTGAAGGCGGCATTGAACTGGCGGAAAAGGTACTGGATACGCTGGAGAATAAGACGAGCCACTATCATCCACTGTACGAGGACAGCAAGAGCTTAAAAGAAAAAATTGAGATCATTGCAAAAGAAATCTATGGCGCACGTGGCGTCGTATATGAGCCGGCCGCACAGAAGCAGATTGCCAAAATCGAAGAGATGGGATTCTCAGAATTTCCAGTGTGTATGGCTAAGAATCAGTATTCATTATCGGACGATGCAAAAAAACTGGGCCGTCCGACAGATTTCGACATTCATATTCGCGAAGTATATGTGAGTGCGGGTGCAGGTTTTGTTGTTGCACTGACAGGAGCTGTGATGACCATGCCAGGACTGCCAAAAGTTCCGGCTGCCAACAATATTGATGTAGATGGAGAAGGAAAGATTACAGGCTTGTTCTAGTGTGCTGCTGCATTCACTTTTAGCTTAACGGTACACTAGTAAGGGGTTTATTATTTATCAGGGGAGAAAATAATGACAAAGTTAATTGATGGAAAAAAAATATCAGCACAGATAAAAGAAGAATTAAAAACAGAGGTAGCCGGACTGCGGGCAGAGGGAATCATCCCATGTCTCGCCGTGATTCTGGTGGGCAGTGATCCGGCGTCAGCAGTTTATGTACGCAATAAAAAGCGGGCCTGCGAGTATATCGGCATCGAGTCCCTTTCCTATGAACTGGAGGCGAGCACAACGGAGTCCGAGCTACTGGCACTGATTGAGACACTCAATCAGTCCGCGAAGGTGAACGGCATTCTGGTTCAGCTTCCACTTCCGGAGCACATTGAGGAAGACAAAGTAATTCAGGCAATCAGTCCTAAAAAGGATGTGGATGGATTCCATCCGGTCAGTGTAGGGAATCTGTGCATTGGCCGGGAAGGCTTTGTTTCCTGCACACCGGCTGGAGTCATCCAGCTGCTCAAGCGGTCGGGAATCGAGATTGAGGGAAAAGAATGTGTGGTTGTTGGACGCAGCAATATCGTCGGGAAACCGATGAGTATTCTGATGCTTCGTGAGAATGCTACGGTGACGATGGTGCATTCTAAGACCGTGAATTTAAAAGAAGTGACCAAACGAGCCGATATACTGATTGTCTCCATGGGCAAACCAAAATTCATCACCGGAGAATACGTCAAAGACGGGGCTGTCGTAATCGATGTGGGAATCCACCGCAATGAGGACAACAAACTCTGTGGTGACGTTGATTTTGATGATGTCGCAGAGAAAGCATCCGCAATCACGCCGGTTCCCGGGGGAGTCGGTCCGATGACCATCGCGATGCTAATGGAAAATTGTGTAAATGCAGTTCGCAAATAGGAGGAAGTAACAATGAGATGTACATATTGTGGTGCAGTCATCCCAGATGGTATGCTACGTTGTGAAAAGTGTGGAACTGAAGTGCAAATCGTTCCGGACTACAATCCTCTCGACGATGTTCTTGCACAGCAGGTCAAAGGTTCTATAGACGGATCCACCAGACCTCTTGACTATTATGAAAACGAAGAATACCAGCGCGCGGTGGCGAGAACAGACCAGCGGGCCAAACCGAGCCAACCGGTAAAGCAAAAGCGGCAGCCGACGCAGAGAGAACTTCGCCAGGAAGCGGAGGAGCGCAGGAGACAACAGCTCGCACGAAAAAAAGCAATCCGAAAAAGAAGAAGACAGCGCAGATTGATTATTTTGTCCTTTATCCTGGTCGTTGCCTGTGTTCTTGGGTTTATATTTTACCAAAATTCTTATCAGGGACTGGTGCGCAAAGGAAACAATGCGTTTGCACAGAAGGATTACACTTCTGCCACCGATTATTATAACCGGGCAGAAAAGAAGAATAGCAGCAGACCTGAGGCATATACCGGACTGGCCAATGTCCTTGTTGCCCAGGATAGTACCGAAGATGCGGAGGCTCTTTTCCTGACCGCCATCGACAGTCAGCCATCCAATGCCGATCTGTATGAGGCATGCATTCAGTTCTACACAGATACAGAACAAATGACCAAGATTTCTATTCTAATAGACGGGTGTGATGATGATACCGTACTGAGTGCGCTCAGTGATTATGTCTCAGATGTTCCAGAGTTCAGTCTGACGGAAGGCGATTATACGGAAGTTCAGGAAGTATCGCTGTCCTCCGACGGGGAATCAATCTACTATACGACCGACAGCACAGACCCGACAACAGACAGTACCGAATATTCAGGGGCAATTCAGCTGAGTGAGGGAGAAAATGTCATCAAGGCAATTTCGTTGAACAAAAAAGGAATTCCGAGTCTGGTGCAGACCAAGGTCTACAATATTGAAATCCCGGTTGCAGATGCGCCTGCGGTTACGCCGTCCACAGGACAGTACGACACTGCAACGAATATATCGATCAACGTTCCGGAAGGGTATACCGCATATTACACGCTGGACGGGAGCGCCCCGAATGCCGCCTCCATCCAGTATACGGAACCGATTGATATGCCGGTCGGCCAGACAATTTTCAGCGCAGTTCTCATCAATGCACAGGGAAAATCGACTCAGGTCACCAAAAGAAATTACATGCTGGAATACGAATAGAGCGTTGTGCGACAGCAGAATAGTGTCCACCAAATATTTTAAACGAAAAAGAACAATTTTTTCATCAAATTGTTCTTTTTTTGTGCACTTTTAGGGTTTTTTTCTTGCTATTTTTCTACATATGATTTATCATAAGAAGGCAGGTTTGTTTAAAAATAAACGATAAAAGCATTTTGAGTATGGAAAGGAGAAACAAATGTACAAAATTTTAAAAGCAGAAAAACTGGCTGACAAAATTTACCTGATGGACGTTCATGCACCACGCGTTGCATCACATTGTGAGCCGGGTCAATTTGTCATTGTAAAGATTGATGATAAGGGGGAGAGAATCCCACTCACGATCTGCGATTATGATAGAGAGGCGGGCACTGTTACCATCGTAACTCAGGTGGTTGGAGCTTCATCAGAAAAAATCACAAGAATGCAGGCAGGAGAAGCTTTCCGTGATTTCACCGGACCTCTCGGATGTGCATCAGAATTAATAGAAGAAGATATGGAATCCCTGAAAAAGAAGAAGATTTTGTTCGTGGCAGGCGGTGTTGGGGCTGCACCTGTATATCCACAGGTGAAATGGCTGCACGAGCACGGCGTTGACGCTGACGTGATCGTCGGAGCGAAGACCAAAGATATGGTGATTCTTGAAGATATGATGGGGAAAGTTGCAGGAAATCTTTACATTACAACAGATGACGGTACTTATGGACGTTCCGGAATGGTTACAGAGACTGTCAAATATCTGGTAAATGAGATGGGCAATCAGTATGACGTATGTATCGCGATCGGACCGATGATCATGATGAAATTCGTCTGTCTTCTCACAAAAGAGATGGGGATCCCTACAATCGTCAGCATGAACCCAATCATGGTAGATGGAACAGGTATGTGTGGTGCCTGTCGTCTTCAGGTGGGCGATGAAATCAAATTCGCATGCGTTGACGGCCCTGAGTTTGACGGACATCTGGTAGACTTCGATCAGGCTATGAAGAGAAGCCAGATGTACAAGAGTGAAGAGGGACGTGCTATGCTGAAATTACAAGAAGGAGACACCCATCACGGTGGCTGCGGAAATTGCGGAGGTGACAACTAATGGCTGATATGTTAAAAAAAGTTCCTGTAAGAGAACAGGATCCACAGGTTCGTGCAACAAATTTTGAGGAAGTATGTCTTGGTTATAACCAGGAAGAGGCAATGGACGAAGCAACCCGCTGTCTGAACTGTAAAAACGCAAAATGTATCGAGGGATGCCCGGTAGGAATCAACATTCCAGAATTTGTACAGCGCATCAAAGAAGGTGATATCGAGTCTGCATACCAGGTGATCAGTGAGTCATCTGCCCTGCCGGCTGTCTGTGGACGTGTATGCCCACAGGAATCACAGTGCGAAGGGAAATGTATCCGTGGAATCAAGGGTGAGCCGGTTTCTATCGGTAAGATGGAGCGTTTCGTAGCTGACTATGCACTGGAGCACAACATCCAGCCGGTTGGCGCTGAGAAGACAAACGGACACAAAGTTGCAATCATCGGTTCCGGCCCGGCAGGACTTACCTGTGCAGGAGATCTTGCGAAACTTGGCTATGAAGTAACCGTATTTGAGGCACTTCATGAACTCGGCGGTGTATTGGTATACGGTATTCCAGAATTTCGTCTTCCAAAGCAGAAAGTCGTAGCAAAAGAAATCGAGAAAGTAAAAGGCTTAGGCGTTAAATTTGAGCCAAACGTTGTAATCGGTAAATCAACAACTGTTGACCAGCTTCTGGAAGAAGAAGGTTTTGAGGCTGTATTTATCGGTTCTGGAGCAGGACTTCCAATGTTCATGGGAATCCCGGGCGAGCAGGGCAACGGCGTATTTTCTGCTAATGAGTACCTGACCAGAAGCAACCTGATGAAAGCATTTGATGATTCTTATGATACACCGATCGCAGCAGGCAAGAAGGTTGCAGTAGTCGGTGGTGGTAACGTTGCAATGGATGCAGCGAGAACCGCAAAGAGACTTGGAGCAGAAGTACATGTTATCTACCGTCGTAGTGAAGCAGAGCTGCCTGCCAGAGTAGAGGAAGTACACCACGCAAAAGAAGAAGGAATTATCTTCGATCTTCTGACCAATCCAAAAGAGATTCTTGTGGACGAGAACGATGCTGTAAAGGGAATCCGCGTTGTCAAGATGGAACTCGGTGAGGCTGATGCATCCGGAAGAAGACGTCCGGTAGAGGTAGAAGGTTCTGAGTTTGAAATCGAGTTAGACACTGTAATCATGTCTCTCGGTACTTCTCCAAATCCATTGATTTCTTCTACAACGAAGGGTCTGGATATCAACAACCGCAAGTGTATCATCGCGACAGAGGAGGATGGTAAGACATCCAAAGCAGCCGTATATGCAGGCGGAGATGCCGTAACAGGCGCAGCAACTGTAATCCTTGCCATGGGTGCCGGCAAAGCAGGCGCAAAGGGTATTGATGAATTTTTGAAAAATAAATAAGCATGAGATTTACAATCATCACGGTAGGAAAGATCAAGGAAAAATATCTGCGGGATGCCATTGCGGAGTACAGCAAAAGACTGAGCAAGTACTGTAAGCTGGAAATCATCGAGGTGGCAGATGAAAAGACACCGGATCGCGCAAGTGAGACGGTGGAACAGATGATCCGCGAAAAAGAAGGCGAACGCATCTCCAGATACATTCGAGAGGATGCTTATGTTATTGCGCTTGCAATTAACGGACAGATGCTCAGTTCTGAGGCTCTGGCGACAAAGATCGAGCAGCTTGGCGTGAGCGGGACAAGCCATATCATTCTTGTTATCGGCGGATCCATCGGTCTCAGTGACCAGATTCTCTCCAGAGCGGACTTTCATCTCAGCTTTTCTAAGATGACGTTCCCGCATCAGCTGATGCGTGTGATTCTGCTTGAACAGATTTACAGAAGTTATCGCATCATAAACGGAGAACCCTATCATAAATAAGAGTAACGTTTCCGGTGCGTCTGTCAGATTTCCTGATTAGGCGGATTTCAGCAGAAGCACGATCGCAGGAGCATTACAAATAGTAATGAAGAATTATGCCATACATATACTATATATAAACAGTATATGTATGGCATTTATCATGGATTTAAAATCAGGTTTCCCAAGTTTCCCAAAGGATGTCTGCAAAGGGGCTCCCATTCTTCAGGTCATAGGACGCGAGGAGCTTTCCATTGAAAATTACCGCGGAATTATCGAATACAGCGAGAATCTGCTCCGCATTCAGACGAACGCCGGCGAGATCAGAGTTACTGGAAATAATCTCGTGATGGAATATTATTCCTGCTTTGATTTGAAAATCCAGGGCGAACTTATCTCCGTTGAATATGGCAGAAGGCAGTCCAACCATTCAGATAATTGCTGAGGTTTCCCATGATGTCTATCTTTATCCGCTATATAAAAGGCTATGTAAAACTGCGTGTATCCGGCAATGCATTGGAGCGGTTCATGAACCTCTGCCGGTTTCACAGGATGAACATATGGTCCATCCGCCAGCGCGAAAATTATATTGAAATGTGCATGAGTGTACAGGACTTTCGAAAAGTTCGGCCGCTTTTTCGCAAGACCCATGTACAGATCCGCATCGTCAGGCGCTTTGGCCTGCCATTTATTCTGCACCGCTATCAGAAGCGCAGAACACTTTTATTTGGATTTCTTCTATGCATTCTCATGATCATACTTTTGTCCACTCATGTATGGTGTATTGATTTTGCCGGAAATCGGAAAATATCGGATACAGATCTGCTTCGATTTTTACGCCAGAACAACATCTGTTCCGGCATGAAAAAAAATCAGGTGGACTGTGCACAGATTGTGAAGCTCATCCGGCGTCAATATGATGACATCGTCTGGGTCTCTGCCTCGCAGACCGGATCTGAGATCAAAATTCAAATCAAGGAAAATGAAAATACCGGAATTGAGAAGAGCAGCAGCGTATCCGCAGATGGACAGGAGAATCAAAACGGCTCAGATCTTATCGCCGGCAAGGACGGTGAAATTATCAGTATCATTACACGAAAGGGCATTCCACAGATTCATGAGGGGGATACTGTGAAAAAGGGGGATCTTCTTGTGCTTGGACGAATTGAGGTGCGCAATGACAGTGATGAGATTGTCGCATACCGGTACGAAAACTCGGAGGCGGACATTCAGGTAGCTACCACCATAAACTACCATGACTCGATTCCCAGCCAGTTTTATGAAAAAGAATATGTGTCAGGATACAGCATGCGGCTGAAGGTCCTGTTTGGAGACAACCGCGTTTGTTTCCCGGGCGGAGATGGAATACAGAAAAATACGGAATATCTGTCTGTGATTCATCCCCTTTATCTGAACGCGTCCTTCCCACTTCCAGTGACCGTTGAGATCTGCAAGGCCAGAAAATATCAGCTGACGCCAAAAAATCACAGTAAAAGTGAACTTCAACGGAAATTAAGTGCGAATTTTTCGCTGTTTTGTGAAGAATTAGAGAAAAAGGGGGTTCAAATTACTTCAAATAGTGTTAAAATACACATAGGAAAAACAGACGCAGCAGCGGAGGGTACATTGAATTGTATCGAGGATATCACGACACCGGCGTCAACAGAAAGGATTAATATCAATGAGTCTCTCGGAAATCATAATTGAACTACCGGCTGAGCATGAAAAAAATATCTTCGGACAATTCGATGCTTACGCTAAAAAAATAGAAAGAACCCTGCATGTTACACTGATTGCAAGGGATGGCAGTGTGAAAATACTCGGAGAAGAACGCTTCGTTGACAAGGCCAGAAGAATACTGGAACAATTAACGCAGCTGTCGGAGCGCGGCAACGAGATCACGGAGCAGAATGTCGATTATGCGATTTCACTCGTATTCGAAGATAAAGAAGACCGGATGGTCGAGATTGACAAAGAAATCATCTGCCACACACTGCAGGGGAAACCAATCAAACCAAAGACACTGGGACAGAAAAAATATGTAGATTCTATCCGCAAACAGATGATTACATTCGGTCTGGGGCCAGCCGGAACCGGCAAGACGTATCTCGCCATGGCCATGGCAATCACTGCGTTCAAGAACAACGAGGTCAGCCGTATTATCCTCACCCGCCCTGCGATCGAGGCGGGCGAGAAGCTGGGATTCCTTCCAGGGGATCTGCAGAGTAAGATTGATCCCTATCTGAGACCACTCTACGATGCACTCTACCAGATCATGGGCGCGGAAAGCTTTATCAAAAATTCTGAGAAAGGTCTAATCGAGGTTGCTCCTCTGGCTTACATGCGCGGACGTACGCTCGACAATGCGTTTATTATACTGGATGAAGCACAGAACACCACACCAGCGCAGATGAAGATGTTTCTGACCAGGATCGGTTTTGGATCCAAGGTTGTTGTTACCGGAGACTCCACACAGAAGGACCTTCCTGCTGGAGCAATCTCAGGGTTGGATGTGGCGGTCAATGTGGTGAAAAATATTGACGATATTGCGGTATGTAATCTGACGAGCAAGGATGTCGTCAGACACCCGCTTGTACAGAAGATCGTCAAAGCATATGAGGAATTTGAAAAATCCGAGAAAAAAGGAACACGGATAAAAAACAAAAGGAGAAGATAGATGAGTTTATTTGTAGAGGAAGAAGGAAGTGTAAAATTACCGTTGGACTGCCGCGTTCTCGCCGAGGAGGTCGTGGAGTCGGCACTGGAATATGTGGAATGCCCCTATGAGGCAGAATTAAACCTTCTGTTGACAACAAACGACGATATCCGCGAGATGAATAAGATGTATCGGGATATTGACCGCGCAACGGATGTGCTTTCTTTTCCGATGATTGATTTTGTAACTCCGGGAGACTTTGCCTTTCTGGAGGATGCCGAGGACTGTTTCGATCCTGAGAGCGGGGAGCTGATGGTCGGGGATATTGTGATCTCCAAGGAAAAAGTATTGTCACAGGCCGAGGAGTATGGTCACTCAGTGAAACGAGAATTTGCTTTTCTAATTGCTCATAGTATGTTACACTTATTCGGTTACGATCATATCGATGAGGATGAACGCTGCATAATGGAAGACAAGCAGCGGGAGATCTTAGAAAAGATTAATATATTGCGGTAGGAGAGCCTATGTCGAGACAACGAAAGAAAAGAAAAGAGAATGAGTTTATGATACAGGGGGCAATTTTGAGTGCCGCTGCTGTTATCACAAAGATAATCGGAGTCGCTTATCGAATCCCGCTGACAAACATTCTGGGGGATGAGGGAAACGGCTTTTATAGTTACGCATTTGAGGTCTATGCAATCGCGCTTCTGATGTCCTCTTTCAGCCTGCCCCTTGCAGTCTCGAAGCTGATGTCAGCCAGAATTGCTCGCGGACAGCGGCGCAATGCGTTCCGAGTTTTTTTGTGCGCATTGATTTTCGCGGTGTTCGTGGGAGCGGTAGTCGCAATCGTCATATTCTTTGGCGCGGACGTAATCTCCGCAAAGCTTCTCTCCGCACCTCTGAGCGCCTACGCACTGCGTGTGTTGGCTCCGGGGTTGTTTATCGTCGCTGTGATGGGTGTGGTGCGCGGTTATTTTCAGGGTCTTGGCAACATGATTCCGACCGCAGTCTCACAGGTCATTGAGCAGTTCATCAATGCCATCATCAGCATCGTTGGCGCCATCGTGTTCATCAAATTCGGGACAAGTATTGCAGAGAAAAAAGGAGACGAGCTGATTGCGGCTGCATACGGTGCCGCCGGCGGAACATTGGGTACAGTAATGGGTGCACTGGCCGCTTTGATTTTCCTGCTTGTTCTGCTCTACGGATACCGCAAGACGATCAAAAAACAGATCCGGATGGATCAGACCAGGAGTCTCGAGAGTGCGGAGCGGATCTTCAAGATTCTGCTGCTGACAATCGCCCCGGTCATCATGAGTACCGGAATCTATAACATTAACCAGGTTCTTGACCAGGTTTTGTTTAATAAGATCATGGCAGCCCAGGGCTTCACCAAAAAAGAATACATCTCGCTCATGGGAATCTATTCCGGCAAATATAACACCCTGATCAACGTGCCGCTTGCAATTGCCAACGCACTCGGAGCTTCTGTAATTCCAAGTCTGACTGGTGCAATCACCCGCGGAGACCGAAAACTTGCGCACGAGAAGATTGCGATGTCAGTCCGCTTTGCAATGATCATCGCTATTCCATGCTGTGCCGGTTTTATTGTGCTTGCTTCACCGCTGATGCAGCTGCTGTTCGGAGACAGCCGTCCACTTCCTGCTCTGATGCTGGCAGTCGGAGCTGTCACAGTGGTGCTCTACAGTCTTTCAACCGTGACCAATGCCATCCTGCAGGGAATCAACCAGATGATGGCTCCGGTAAAGAATGCCGCAATCTCCCTGTTCGCGCATCTGGCCGCCCTGCTGATCATGCTGGTGATTTTAAAATGGAGTATTTTTTCAATCGTAGCTGCCAATGTGATATTTTCACTCCTGATGTGTGTGCTGAATGCCCGTGATATCCGCAAGGCGAACGGCTATCGGCAGGAGCGTGACAAGACTTTCTATAAACCGATTACCGCCTCTGTGATCATGGGAGTTATTACCTACGCAGTCAGACTGGGACTCGCTCTGATTATGAATGGAAAGATTGCAACGATCCTTTCCATTCTGGTGGCGGTCATTGTATATGCCATCAGCCTGCTAAAGCTTGGTGCTCTGACGGAGGAGGAGATTCTGGAAATGCCAAAAGGCCAGGTAATCGTCCGCATCTGCAAACGATTTCATTTGCTGAACCGACAGATATTCTAGTATAAGCCACATTAAATACCTTTATGTTTCACGCAGGATAGATTTTCGTCAGCACCATAAGTTCCGATGTACGACAATTGAATAAAAACAGCTTAAAAAGCCAATACTGTATTTAAAAAGGAGCGTTTCTTATGAAAACGAGATACTATATTGGCTTTTTGGGTGTTATAATTCTTTTCACCATACTGTTGGATGCCGGCTATCGGAAAACCTATGAGAATGCAGTGACCAGACAGTCCGAATCGCTGGAGGAAGACCCGACTGTAGCGGCGGATGGACAGGCCGATAAAAATACAGGCTACTACCTTCAGGATCAAAACGGATATGTGATTGTCTATCTGTTTGATCAAAAAACCGTCTACGAATGTACCAGCATCCGGACGGATTCTCTGCCATCCCAGCTGCGGGACGAAATTCTGGACACAAAATATATTGAAAATACAGAAGAACTCTATGGCTTTTTGGAAAATTATTCGAGTTAATCCATAGACGAAAAGTACGAAATAGTGTATTATTAGATAAGATATGCGAAAGGAAATATACAAGATATGGATGATAAAAAAGTAAAGCGGATCAACGAATTGTACCGTAAGTCAAAGGCGGAAGGGCTGACCGAGGCAGAGCGCAAGGAACAGCAGATCCTTCGAAAGGAATATGTGGATTCCTTCAGACAAAACCTGCGAAGCCAGCTTAATAACATAGATATTCAGGAGAAGGATGGCTCTGTCATCAATCTCGGAGCAAAATATGGAAACAAAAACACGCATTAGAAAACAGGCGTTAGCTGCAAGAAAAATTACGCCAGAATCTGTACGGAAACAGGCGGATCTTGATATCATGAAAAAAGTAACCGGGCATCCTTTGTTTGAAGAAGCAAAGGATATTTATTGTTATGCCTCCTACCAGACGGAGGTGGACACTTACGGGATCATAGAATATGCACTGAGCCGGGAAAAACGTGTGGCGGTTCCCAGGGTCACAGGGGATGGAACCATGGAGTTTCACTATATCCAGAGCGTTTCGGACTTATCGCCGGGCTATCAGGGGATTCCCGAACCGGTGAAAAGAGATCCGGCAGATACGCCAGAAGGGCTGGTGATCATGCCGGGAGTTGCATTTGATGCAGAAGGTCACCGTGTCGGTTACGGGAAAGGATTTTACGACCGCTATTTGAGTGCGCATCCGAACTACCGGAGAATCGCAGTCGCATTCGAGTCGCAGATGTTCGATGAGATTCCGGCAGATGCGCATGACCTCTGTCCAGAATATATTTTGACAGAATGCGCTGTTTATGCTGTGGACACGAACATAAAAATATCCGATAAAGATGAAACGGATGAAAAAATCAGAAAACAACAGACTGAGAAATAAAAGTCCAAGATAAAATTAATAATAAAAGAGGAAATGTACAATGTTAAACGGTTTACCGAGCGATCCAATTATGCTTCTCAGCATCGTGAACACAAACCTGCGTGATTATTATCACAGCTTTGATGAGCTTTGCGTGGAGATGGAAGCTGACAAAAAGTGGATTTTAAATACACTGAAGAGCGTGGATTATGAATATGATCCCGAATACAATCAATTCGTATAAGCAAGACATGCAGGCTGTGCAGTATCGCAATGAGATGCTGCCGGATCAGACCGTGTGAAATGTCATAAAGACACTACACGGAACATTTTAAGAAGGGAACAATCCATACATATGAATACAATAGATATCGCATCCATTGATTTGTCTGCACCGGCTCCGGTGAATGAGCCGGAGAGACAGTATTACTATATCGCAAAGGCGAGAGCCTGTGTTGCCAAGAAAGCAAAGGAAATTGGTCGGGAACTGACTTTTACAGTCACCACCTTCGGTTGTCAGATGAATGCCAGAGATTCTGAAAAGCTGGTGGGGATCTTAGAGCAGATCGGATACCGTGAGGAGGCGGATGAGGAACAGGCAGACTTTGTCATCTACAACACCTGTACCGTCCGTGAAAACGCCAATCAACGTGTCTACGGACGGCTTGGGCAGCTTCACCACATCAAAAAATCAAAACCACATATGATGATCGGTCTGTGCGGATGCATGATGCAGGAACCGGAGGTGGTCGAAAAGTTAAAAAAGAGTTACCGGTTTGTGGATCTCATTTTCGGAACCCATAACATTTACAAATTTGCCGAACTCGTGGCGACACGGCTGGAGTCCGACCGCATGGTCATCGATGTCTGGAAGGACACGGATAAAATTGTCGAGGACCTCCCCAGCGAGCGCAAATTCTCATTCAAATCCGGTGTAAACATCATGTTCGGCTGCAACAATTTCTGCAGCTACTGCATCGTTCCTTATGTGCGGGGCCGGGAGCGCAGCCGTAACCCGGAAGATATTATCCGTGAGATCGAGCGGCTCGTTGCCGATGGTGTCGTGGAGATCATGCTGCTCGGTCAGAATGTAAACTCCTATGGAAAAAATCTGGCGGAACCTATAAGTTTTGCAAAGCTTCTTCAGAAAGTGGAAAAGATCCAAGGTCTTGAGCGGATCCGTTTCATGACCTCTCACCCGAAGGATCTCTCTGATGAACTGATCGAAGTCATGAAGAACTCGACCAAGATCTGCAGACACCTGCATCTTCCCATCCAGTCCGGAAGCACCCGGATTCTTGAGAAGATGAACCGACGCTACTCAAAAGAGCAGTACCTTGAGCTGGTAGATAAGATCAAGACTGCAGTTCCGGATATTTCCCTTACTACCGATATCATCGTCGGATTTCCAGGGGAGACAGAGGAAGATTTTCTGGAGACCATGGATGTCGTGAAGCGCGTGCGGTATGACAGCGCTTTTACCTTTATTTATTCTAAGAGAACCGGAACACCGGCTGCTGTCATGGAAGAACAGGTATCGCCCGACGTGATCAAAGACCGCTTTGACCGCCTGCTGACAGAAGTGCAGAAGATCTCCGCAGAAGTCTGTGCCGTCCATGAGGGCACCGTGGCGGAGGCACTGATCGAGTCGGTGAATGATCACGATCACAGGTTGGTGACCGGAAGACTCAGCAACAATCTGCTGGTTCACCTGCCGGGAGATGCCAGTATGATCGGAAAGCTTCTTCCGATTCATCTGAAAGAGTGCAAAGGCTTTTACTATATTGGTGAAGCTGTACAATAAACAAAAGAAACCAACTGCTTTATGTGGAGCAGTTATAAGATCAATAGACAGGAGGAAACTATTATGCAGGAACATCCGGAAAAACGAATTTTTACGATTCCAAACATCCTGAGCATGTTTCGATTTGTTCTGGCATTCTGGTTCGCATGGGTTTATCTTCACGCCCAGACCGTGGCGGACTATTACTTTTCTGCGGTTCTGGTCGTTATCTCAGGCTTTACCGATGTGATTGACGGACAGATCGCCAGACATTTTCACATGGTGACGGATCTCGGAAAGATACTTGACCCGGTGGCGGACAAGTTTACACAGGGGATTCTGGCGCTGTGTCTGATGTCACGCTACCCACTCATGCGTGTCCTGTTTGTGATGTTCCTGCTGAAGGAAACTTACATGTCTATTCGCGGCATCACCGTCCTGAAGGTCAGCGGTGTGAACCGCGGGGCACTGTGGTTCGGCAAAGTGAACACGGTCGTCCTCTACGGCGTCATGTTTTTTTTGATCGTTCTGCCCAACCTTGAGATACATATTGTGAATGTGCTGATCCTGTTCTGCATGGCTGTCATGCTGTTTGCATGGATCATGTACGCAGTGACCTATCATAAAATTATAAAAGAAAGCAAAAAGAAATAGTCTGCGGACGGTGTCTGCCGGCAGAAATGCGGACTATATTTTACAGAGGAGAAAAACAGTGGCTGAGTTAACACCAATGATGCAACGATATGTGGAGACAAAAAAAGAATACAGTGACTGTATCTTGTTTTATCGTCTGGGAGATTTTTACGAAATGTTTTTTGACGATGCGATCACAGCATCAAGAGAATTAGAGATTACACTGACCGGAAAGAGCTGCGGTCTGGAAGAGCGCGCCCCCATGTGCGGCATTCCCTACCATGCAGTGGAAGGATATCTGAACAAGCTGGTCGGGAAAGGCTATAAAGTGGCAATCTGTGAGCAGGTGGAGGATCCGAAGCTCGCGAAGGGTCTGGTAAAGCGTGATGTTGTCCGCATTGTGACACCGGGTACGAACATCGATGGCCAGTCCATGGATGAGACGCGCAATAATTATATTATGTGTATTGTATATATCGCAGACCGCTACGGACTGTCCATCGCCGATGTTTCCACCGGTGATTATTTTGTGACGGAACTGGAGGACAGCCTGAAACTGAAAGATGAGCTGAGCAAATTTATGCCGTCGGAGATCATCTGCAATGAAGCATTTTATATGAGTGGAATGGATCTTGATGATTTAAAACAGCGTCTCGGCATCGCAGTTTACTCCTTGGATGCCTGGTACTTTGATGATGAGCTCTGCAAAAAGAAGATTCTGGAACATTTTAAGACTGCCTCGCTGGATGGTCTCGGACTGCAGGATTATGACTGCGGAATCATCAGTGCGGGAGCACTCCTGCAATATCTGTATGAAACCCAGAAAAATTCCCTGTCTCATCTGACACATCTAACCGGCTACACGACCGGAAAATTCATGATGATCGACAGCTCCACAAGGCGAAATCTGGAGCTTTGCGAGACTCTTCGCGAGAAGCAGAAGAGAGGGTCTCTGCTTTGGGTTCTGGACAAAACCAAAACCGCTATGGGCGCAAGAACGCTGCGCACCTATATCGAGCAGCCTCTGATCAATAAACAATCGATTCTCGACCGTCTGGACGCCGTGGAGGAACTGAAGAACAATGCCATCGCCAGAGAGGAGATGCGCGAATATCTTACCCCGGTTTATGATCTGGAGCGTCTGATCACACGTATCGTGTACCAGTCCGCCAATCCACGGGATCTGAATGCATTTCAGAGTTCGCTCACCATGCTGCCGCATATCCGGTACATTCTGAGCGAGATGAACAGTCCCCTGCTCAAACAGATCTGTGAGGAACTGGACCCGCTGGAGGATCTCTGCAAACGGATCGGAGATGCCATCACCGAGGAACCGCCCATCGCTATGAAAGAGGGAGGGATCATCCGGGACGGCTACAACGAAGAGATTGACCGACTGCGCCATGCCAAGTCCGATGGGAAATCCTGGATTGCCAAGCTGGAATCCGATGAGCGGGAGAAGACCGGAATCAAGAGTATGAAAGTAAAATACAACAAAGTATTTGGCTATTATCTGGAAGTGACCAACTCCTTCAAGGATATGGTTCCTGATTATTATACCCGGAAACAGACGCTGACCAATGCCGAGCGTTACATCATTCCAGAACTGAAAGAACTGGAGGATACCATTCTCGGTGCGGAAGACAAGCTCTACGCGCTGGAATATGATCTCTACTGCAATGTCCGCAATGCCGTTGCGGCCGAGGTGGAGCGGATCCAGCTCACAGCCAAGGCGATCGCAAAGCTGGATGTATTCGCCTCCATGGCGTTGGTAGCCGAGCGCAACAATTATGTACGCCCCAAAATCAACGAGAATGGTGTGATTGACATTAAGGATGGCCGTCATCCGGTTGTGGAAAAGATGATTCCCAACGACATGTTTATCTCCAACGATACCTACCTGGACGATAAAAAGCAGCGGATCTCTATTATTACAGGGCCGAATATGGCGGGAAAATCCACATATATGAGACAGGCAGCCCTGATTGTGCTGATGGCACAGATTGGCTCCTTTGTTCCTGCATCCAAAGCAAATATCGGTCTGGTCGACCGCATCTTTACCCGCGTGGGCGCTTCTGATGATCTGGCATCCGGTCAAAGTACCTTCATGGTGGAGATGACAGAGGTTGCCAACATCCTGCGCAATGCGACCAGCAACAGTCTTTTAATTCTGGATGAGATTGGCCGTGGTACCAGTACCTTTGACGGACTGAGTATTGCCTGGGCTGTGGTGGAATACATCAGCGATAACAAGCTGTTGGGCGCAAAGACGCTGTTCGCGACGCATTATCACGAGCTGACCGAGCTGGAGGGTAAGATTGAGAATGTAAACAACTACTGTATTGCTGTCAAAGAGAAGGGCGATGACATTGTATTCCTGCGTAAGATCGTCAAGGGCGGCGCAGATAAAAGCTACGGAATCCAGGTGGCCAAGCTGGCCGGTGTTCCGGATATTGTGATTGACCGCGCCAAAGAAATCGTGGAAGAACTGAGCGATGAGGATATCACGACAAGAGTAAATGAAATCTCCGTAAAAACGGCACAGACAAAAAAAACAAAGACCAAAAAATATGATGAGGTGGACATCGCACAGTTCTCACTGTTTGACACGGTCAAAGATGATGATGTTCTCGAGGAACTAAAGGAGATTGATGTCAGCAACCTGACTCCGATGGACGCGCTTAACACGATTTACAGATTGCAGAATAAATTAAGAAACAGATGGGGAAGCTAGGAGGAAAATTCAATGGCGAACATCCATGTATTAGATCCCATCACAATAGACAAGATTGCAGCCGGCGAAGTAATTGAACGACCGGCTTCTATTGTGAAAGAATTAGTAGAAAATTCAATCGACGCCGGTGCAACCGGCGTTACGGTCGAAATTCAAGACGGCGGAATCTCGTTTATCCGGATTACCGATAACGGAAGCGGCATTGCGAGAGACGATGTACAGAATGCATTTTTACGGCATTCTACCAGCAAGATCCGCGGCATTGATGATCTGGTTCATGTCGCTTCACTGGGGTTTCGCGGGGAAGCTCTGTCCAGCATTGCCGCAGTTGCACAGGTCGAGCTGATCACCAAGACAGCGGAGGAGACCTTCGGAACCAAATATCAGATCAATGGTGGGAAAGAACAGTTTTTAGAGGAGACCGGCGCTCCCAACGGTACCACATTTATGATTCGGCAGCTTTTTTATAATATGCCGGCCCGCAGAAAATTTTTAAAGACACCCATGACCGAGGCAAGCCACATCAACGATTTACTGATGCATCTCAGCCTGTCTCATCCGGAAGTGTCTTTTCGTTTTTTGAATAACGGACAGGAAAAGCTGCGAACATCCGGAAACGGGAATCTGAAGGATGTTATTTATAATATTTACGGAAGAGAAGTAGCGGGAAATCTTATACAGATATCCTATGATAGAGACAATCTTCGCATCACAGGCTTTTTGGGCAAACCAATCATAACGAGAGGAAACCGCAATTTCGAGAATTTCTTTTTCAATGGGCGTTATGTAAAAAGTGCTATGGTATCCAAGGCAGCTGAAGATGCATACAAGGATTTTGTGATGCAGCATAAATTCCCCTTTCTGGTTCTGCACTTTACAATGGATGGCGAAGATCTTGACGTCAATGTACACCCAACAAAAATGGAACTGCGTTTTCACAAGCAGCAGGAAGTTTACAACTGCGTGTATGAAACAGTGCACCGCGCTCTGCTGGAACCGGAACTAATTCCGCAAGTGGAGCTTCCGGATGCTCCTAAGACTGTAGTGAAAGAACCGAGTCCTTTTCTTCTGAAACCCAGAGGTTCGGAACCGGACCCGGAAATCTTGACAAAAACCGACACAACCCCAGTAAATACAAGGGGTTCAGAGACTTCGGATGTGAATAAGTATGTGAATAATGGGAATAACGAAGAGTATTTTATGCAGAAAATGAGAGAACGAGTCCTCTTGAACTTTGCAGATACTCCAAAAGCAGAGCGTGCTCTGGAAAGTGTTCAGCAGGACGGTGAGGAAACAGAGCGCGCTCTGGAAATTTCCACCCGAGATTCCAATAAAACAGAGCGCACTCTGGAATTTCATTCTGAAACAGAGGCTCCGAAACACTCGATTAGCACTGATAAAGTCGAAAATAATAGATCGCATACTACCAATGTATCACCAAGCCAGCCGTTAAAAAATGAGCAGCTGGATCTGTTTGAGGAAAAGCTTCTGACGAAGGAGGCACGTACCGAGTATACAATTATCGGTCAGCTTTTCGACACGTACTGGCTAGTGCAGTTTCGCGACAATCTCTATATCATTGATCAGCACGCTGCGCATGAGCGGGTCTTGTATGAACGCACGCTACGGGAGATGAAGACTCGTTCTTTCACCTCCCAGAACCTCAGCCCTCCAATCATATTGAATCTCTCTATGGCCGAAGAGCAGGTACTCAATGAACACATGGATCAGTTTGCCCGCATTGGTTTTGAAATCGAACCTTTTGGAGGAGATGCATATGCTGTGAGAGCCGTCCCCGATAATCTCTTTGGGATTGCCAGCCAGGATCTGCTGACAGAGATGCTGGATGGACTCGCCGACGGAATCACGACCAATATGAAACCGGATCTGGTAGATGAGAAAGTGGCCTCCATGTCATGTAAGGCTGCAGTTAAAGGGAACAACCGCCTGTCTATGACAGAGGTAGATACGCTGATCAATGAACTGCTGGAGCTGGAAAATCCATATCATTGTCCGCATGGCAGGCCGACCATCATTGCCATGAGCAAGCGGGAACTGGAAAAGAAATTCAAACGAATCGTGTAAAGGAGAACAGCTATGACATCGAAACCTATGATTATTCTGACAGGCCCCACCGCGGTCGGAAAAACAAAAGCGTCGATTTCTCTTGCCAAAGCCATCGGCGGTGAAATTATTTCCGCTGATTCCATGCAGGTGTACCGCCTGATGGACATCGGCTCCGCGAAGATTACGCCGGAGGAGATGGATGGCGTCCCACATTATCTTGTAGACGTGCTGGATCCGACCGAGGATTTTAACGTGGTTCGTTTTCAGCAGATGGCCAAAAGTGCACTGGATCAGATCTATGCCAATCATCATATCCCAATCATCGTCGGCGGAACCGGATTTTATATTCAGGCGCTGCTCTATGACATCGACTTTACAAGCAACCCATCCGACACCTCCTATCGAACAGAACTGGAGGAACTGGCTCAGGAGAAGGGGGCCGGTTATCTGCACGACCAGCTTCGCCTCGTGGATCCAAAGGCTGCCGATGATATTCACGAAAACAATGTAAAGCGGGTTATCCGTGCGCTGGAGTTTTATATGCAGACCGGAACACGGATCTCGGAGCACAACGAACAAGAACGAAAACGTACCGCTCCATATAATTTTGCATATTTTGTCCTGAATGATGAACGAAGCCATCTTTACGAACGAATCGACCGACGTGTGGATCAGATGATGGAGCAGGGACTTGTAGCGGAAGTGGACCGCCTGCGTTCCATGGGAATGAACCGGCAGATGGTTTCCATGCAGGGACTGGGGTACAAAGAAATCTTGACTTATCTGGATGGAGAATGTACTCTTGATGAGGCCGTCTATATTATCAAGCGGGAGACGAGACATTTTGCAAAACGCCAGATCACCTGGTTCAAGAGAGAAAAGGACGTTACCTGGATCAATAAACAGGACTACGATTATGATGAGACAACGATTCTCCGGGCGATGCTGGAGATATTACAGAACAGGAAGATATGCGGCATCGCAGAAGACAGCAAAATATGAAAGAATCAGACTTAAAGAATCAGACTTAAAGAACCAGACTTAAAAAAGCCAGAATAAAAAGAACGTAAATAAAGAGGACTAAAACAAGAAAAACATTTCAAGAACAGAAAGGCAGATACCATGTCAGATATCAATCACATGTACCAGACACTAGGAATTTCCGGGGAAGTCTATTCTTTCGGACAGACAATTGAAAAAACGCTCAAAGAGCGATTTCAGGAAATTGATGAAAATGCAGAGTTTAATCAGATGAAGGTTATTGCAGCTATGCAGGAAAACCGCGTCAGCGAAGCATGCTTTAATTACGCCAGCGGATATGGCTACAACGACCAGGGGCGTGACACGTTGGAAAAAGTCTATGCCAGTGCGTTTCATACAGAAGCGGCACTTGTACGTCCACAGATCACCTGCGGAACCCATGCACTTGCACTGGCTCTTGCCGCCAATCTCCGCCCAGGCGACGAACTGCTGTCCCCTGTCGGAAAACCCTACGATACGCTGGAAGAAGTCATCGGAATCCGTGAGTCCAACGGGTCTCTCGCGGAGTATGGAATCACCTACAGGCAGGTAGAGCTGTTAGAAGACGGATATTTTGACTATCCTGCAATCAAAAAAGCAATCTCAGATAAGACAAAGCTGGTGACGATCCAACGCTCCAAAGGATATCAGACGCGGCCGAGCTATTCCGTAAAAAAAATCGGGGAACTGATTGCGTTTGTAAAAAGTATCAAGCCGGACGTCATCTGTATGGTAGACAACTGCTATGGTGAGTTTGTTGAGCGGCAGGAACCGAGCGATGTAGGTGCGGACATGGTGGTTGGCTCACTGATCAAAAATCCGGGCGGCGGACTCGCGCCGATCGGCGGCTACATTGCTGGCCGGAAGGACTTGATTGAAAATTGCGGCTATCGCCTGACCTCCCCGGGACTCGGTGCAGAGGTTGGCGCCTCCCTCGGTGTCATGCAGTCCTTTTACCAGGGCTTCTTCTTAGCACCGACCGTGGTTTCCGGTGCATTAAAAGGCGCAATTTTTGCCGCCAGCATCTACGAGAAACTTGGATTCGGTGTTGTTCCGAACAGCAGGGAATCCAGACACGACATCATCCAGGCAGTGGAACTTGGAACCCCCGAGGGGGTCATCGCTTTCTGCAAGGGCATTCAGGCTGCGGCACCCGTGGACAGTTACGTCTCACCAGAGCCGTGGGCTATGCCCGGATACGACAGCGATGTCATTATGGCCGCGGGGGCCTTTGTACAGGGATCCTCCATTGAACTGAGCGCGGATGGGCCGATCAAGCCGCCGTATGCGGTATATTTTCAGGGCGGACTGACCTGGGCGCATGCCAAGCTTGGGATTTTAAAATCCGTTCAGTTCCTGTTGGATGCAGGGCTGATTACATTATAACCTTACAAAAGATGTTACGCAGTGAATGCAACAGAAAGGAAACGAATCATGAAAACAGTAGGAATCATCGGTGCAGGTGCATCCGGCATGATGGCCGCGATTACCGCGGCGAGGGCCGGTGCAGCGGTTTTGCTGATTGAACACAGGCCCCAGATTGGGAAAAAGATTTTATCAACGGGAAATGGGCGATGCAATTTCACAAACACCTTTCAGGATCCTTCCTGTTACCGTTCAGATAATCCGGATTTTGCGAAGACAATCCTGTCTCAATTCACATCTCAGGATGCCATTGCTTTCTTTTTGAAGCTTGGAATTTACTCCAAAAATCGTAACGGATACATTTACCCATATTCCGATCAGGCAAGTGCGGTGCTTGAGGTTCTGCAGCAGGAACTGGAGCGACTACAGGTGACGATACTGACGGAGACGGAAACACGTTCTGTCAGCTGCGGAAAAAAAGGGTTTTCGATTCAGACCGGTCACGAGATTTTGCACTGCGACCGCCTGATTCTTGCAGCGGGCGGGAAAGCCGCCTCGGTCACAGGCTCCGATGGCTCAGGGTATGACCTTGCAAAACAGCTGGACCATCATCTGGTTCCGGTTCTCCCGTCTCTGGTGCAGCTTCACTGTGCGGAAACCTGTTATAAACAGCTTGCAGGGATCCGGGTGCAGGGCAGTGTGGCCATTCTGGTGGACGGAATTATACAAGGACAGGATACTGGTGAAATCCAGCTCACGAAATACGGAATCTCCGGAATCCCGGTCTTTCAGGTCAGCCGTTTTGCGGCCCGTGGTCTTTATGAACGAAAAAAAGTAGAAGCCGTACTTGATTTCATGCCTGATTTTTCGGACGAAGGGCTGACGGCATTTCTCGGTGTCCGGATAAAAAATCAGCCAGAAAAGACAATGAAACATTTTTTTACCGGACTTTACCACCCGAAGCTTGCCGGCACTTTTCTCCGACTATGCCGCATTCCGGAGACCAAAAGAGCATGTGAGCTTACCGGCGTCGAGATTGCTTCACTTACGGAGAAAATCAAACATTTTTGCACGGTGATCACAAAAACCAATCCATTTGAGAATGCCCAGGTCTGCGCCGGAGGGGTCGACACCGTCGAGATCAACGCGGAAACCATGGAATCCAACATCGTTCCAGGTCTGTTTTTTGCGGGCGAGCTGGTCGATGTAGACGGAATCTGTGGAGGCTACAATCTGCAGTGGGCATGGTCCAGCGGATACGTGGCGGGAAGAGAGGCAGCTAAATGATACGAATCAGTCAATTGAAATTAAAATATACACACACACCGGAAGAACTGGAGCAGAAACTTTTGAAGACGCTTCGCATCGGAACATCTGAGCTGATTTCCTACCGGATATTTAAGCAGTCGGTCGACGCAAGAAAAAAACCGGATATCTTCTATGTATATACAGTGGATGCCGCAGTAAAGCAGGAGCAGACTGTGCTGAAAAAATGTAAGAGTGCAGTGCGGATTGCGCCCAAATCCTATCAGGTTCCAGAAAGTGGAACCGAAAAAATGAAGCACAGACCAGTTGTCATTGGAAGTGGACCGGCTGGTCTTTTCTGCGCGTACCTGCTTGCGAGAGAGGGGTATCGGCCCATTTTGGTGGAGCGTGGTGCGCCGGTGGAGGAACGGATGACCGATGTGCGGAAATTCTGGAATACCGGCATCCTGAACCCGACTTCTAATGTACAGTTTGGTGAGGGCGGCGCAGGAACTTTCTCCGATGGAAAGCTGAATACACTGGTAAAAGATCCGGTTGGAAGAAACCGCTTCGTGCTGGAAACCTTCGTCCGGTTTGGCGCACCGGAATCGATTCTTTATGAGAATAAGCCTCATATTGGCACCGATATATTGACCGGTGTCGTCCGCAATCTGCGTGATCAGATCATCGCATGGGGCGGGGAAGTGCACTTTCACAGTCAGGTGACAGACCTTCGGCTGGATGACGACGGAGCACTGTGCGGGCTGGAGATCAACGAGGAGCAGATTCTGAATACCCGGACTGCAGTGCTTGCCATCGGTCATAGCGCAAGAGATACTTTTTTCATGCTCCACGAAAAAAAGGTTCCCATGACTGCCAAGTCCTTTGCGGTGGGCGTCCGTGTCGAGCATCCACAGACTATGATCAACCATTCCCAGTACGGAATGGAGCATCCCGAGAAACTTCCAGCTGCATCCTACAAACTCACCGCCACAGCGGCTAATGGAAGGGGCGTCTATTCTTTCTGTATGTGTCCCGGCGGATATGTGGTAAATGCCTCCTCCGAGGAGGGCCTGCTGGCCGTCAACGGAATGAGCTATCACGGGCGGGCAGGAGAGAACGCAAACAGTGCGATCATCGTGACCGTGACGCCGGAGGACTATGAAGACGACCACCCGCTGGCTGGAATCGCATTCCAGCGCCGTCTTGAGCAGCATGCCTTTGAGACCGGCGGTGGAAAGATACCGGTTCAGCGCCTGGAAGACTTCTGTGCGAACCGGACAACCGTAAAAACCGGGCATATCATTCCTAATTCCAAAGGGGATTACTGTCTGGCAAATTTGCGGCCCATATTCCCAGATGCCATCAGTGATGCCCTTGAGGACGGTATCCATCAGTTTGACCGGAAGATAGCGGGCTTTTCGGATCTCGATACCATCCTTTCCGGCGTGGAGAGCCGCACCTCGTCCCCGGTGAAAATTCCGCGGGGGGATACCCTTGAGAGTGGGGTGCGGGGACTGTATCCCTGCGGCGAGGGTGCCGGATATGCGGGAGGAATCACCTCTGCGGCAATGGATGGTATCAAAGTTTTTGAAGCCATTGCCATGCGCCATGCCCCTTTATAACTTGCAGAAACTGCTGCTGGGAAACCGCAAAGCAGATTTCTGATATCCGCCTGATTACAGCGTGTAAATGAACGTCCCACGGCTGGTTTCACTAAATTTTAATAGATTAGTCCTATACACTTTTTTTGAAATATGATAAGATAAACGTTGTATTGTATTTCAAAAGACAAGAAGAAAAATGAATCAATATCATACGATGAAAGAACTTCCAAGGGACGAACAGCCCTATGAAAAGTGCGAAAAATATGGCACAGGTAATTTGAGTAACACCGAATTACTTGCTGTTTTGTTGCGAACCGGAAGTAAGGGAATCTCCGCCATGGAGCTTGCCCGCAGAATTCTAAACCCAATCTCGTCAGCAGAGGGAATTCTGAATCTGCATTCCTGGACAATGGAAAAGCTGTTGAAGGTTCGGGGAATCGGCAAAGTAAAAGCAGTCCAGATACTTTGTATCTGTGAACTGGCGAAGCGGCTTGCGAAGGCATCCGCAGGGGAGGGGCTCCGGTTCACGTGTTCCGGTTCCATCGCCCAGTATTACATGGAAGAGATGAGACATGAAAAGCAGGAAAATCTTAAGCTTCTGCTTTTAAATACAAGAATGAAATTAATCGGAGAGAGTAATATTTCCAAGGGGACGGTCAATATGGCGATTATTTCGCCGCGGGAACTGTTCGTGGAGGCTCTTCAGAAGAATGCCGTCGCGATTGTTCTGCTGCATAACCACCCCAGCGGAGATTCGACTCCCAGCAAAGAGGATGTCCTGACCACAAGGCGCATCCGGGATGCCGGAGCGCTGATTGGCATAGAACTGCTCGATCACATTATTATCGGTGACAATGAATACGCGAGTATGGCAGAACACGGGCTGATTTGAGCTTCGATTGAGGAAGTCTGAGAGAAAAGAAAGGTATAACTATGGCCAGAAATGTTTACGGTCTGGATTTAGGGACTTATGAGATAAAGGTTTTCGATAAAAATAAGAATGAAATATGGAAAGAAAAAAACGTCATTGCCATGAAGGATGAAAAATACATTTTCTCTGTCGGCGATGAGGCATATGAGATGTACGAAAAAGCGCCGGATAATATTCAAGTTGTATTTCCGATGAAAGAGGGCGTGATCTCCCATTTTGATGACATGCAGTATCTGCTGCAGAATCTGCTGAATAAAGAGCGACAGTTCGCACGGGGATCCGAGTATGTAATCGCGGTTCCCACCGATGTAACCGAAGTGGAAAAACGTGCATTCTACGATCTGCTTATGCATTCCTCCGCTAAAGCCCGAGAAGTGAAGATCGTGGAGCGCGGAATCGCAGATGCTGTCGGACTCGGACTGGATGTGGAACGTGAAAAAGGTATTTTTATCGCCAATTTTGGCGGCGAGACCACAGAATTATCGGTTCTGTCATCCGGTGGTATGGTACTGAACAGGCTGGTGAAAATGGGCGGGGTTCAGTTTGATCTTGCCGTCGCAAATCTCGTGCGCCGGAGCAAGGACTTTCTGATCGGACGCCTCACAGCAGAAGTACTGCGGAGAGAGTTTGGAGTTTTCGACCAGGAGAACGATGCAACACTGAAGGTTGCCGGCCGGAATCTGATTACCGGTGTCCCGCGGCAGAAAGAGATTCCTATCGGTCTGGTCCGCGCCGCAATTAAGGATCCGTTGGAAGAGATTGTGCGTGCGATTCAGGAAATGGTCGACAGACTCCCTCCCGACATACGCCGAATTATTGACGTGGAAGGGATTTTCATTACCGGAGGACTCGCAAATCTCCGTGGTCTTGATACATATCTGCGTGAAGTCACGGGACTGCGCGTACGCAAGGCAAAGCGCCCGGATGTCTGTGCGGTGGAAGGAATCCGAAAGATTATTCTGAACAAGGAACTGAAGCATCTGGCATATTCCATGCTGGATGAAGATTATAGGTGGTTACGATAGTATGAAAAAGAAAAATCAATCTTCATTATCAAACAAATACTGGCTGCTCATCTTATCTGGACTCTGTGTCCTTCTGATGTGCCTTTCCCTCTTGTCGGGAAGTACCGGGACTCCGTTTCGCGGAGTTGCGAATCTGACGGTGATTCCCATGCAGAAAGGAATCAACCAGATCGGTATGTGGCTCAGTGATCTCAGCAGTAACTTCGAGACGCTGCAGGCCGTAAAAAAAGAAAATAAGACTCTGCAGGAAAAGGTGGATGAACTGACCATCGAGAACAACAATCTTCAGCAGGAGAAATATGAACTTGAGCGTCTGCAGGAATTATATAAGCTGGATCAGAATTATGCCGATTATACAAAGATTGGCGCCCGTGTGATCGGGAAGGACTCTGGAAACTGGTTCAGCACTTTCACCATTGACAAGGGCTCCAATGATGGCCTGAAAGTGGACATGAACGTAATGGCGGAAAACGGGCTTGTAGGAATCATCACCAAGGTTGGACCGGACTGGGCAACTGTCCGCTCCGTTATCGATGATTCCAGCAATGTCAGTGCCATGGTTCTCTCCACGTCGGACAGATGTATGGTGCGGGGGGATCTCTCTCTGATCTCCGACGGCAAGATCCGCTTTGAGCAGCTTGAGAACAATGACAACAAAGTGGAAGTGGGAGAGCAGGTTGTCACCTCACACATCAGTGACAAGTATCTGCAGGGAATTCTGATCGGCTACATCAGCGAGATCAATGTGGATTCCAACAATCTGACACGCTCCGGCTATATCACTCCGGTGGTGAATTTCAAAAATTTGCAGGAGGTGCTTGTCATCACAACCACCAAGGCCGATAAAAACGGCACAAACAAAGATGGAACGGAAGAGTAGAGGTGTTCCGATATGAAAAGAAAAATAATAACAGGTGCCGTGATTATTGTATGCTTTTTACTGCAGTGCACGATATTCAATAAGCTGGCACTCGGCTCTATCAAGCCGAATCTACTGATTATTCTCACTTCCTCATTTGGATTTATGCGCGGTCACAAGGACGGAATGGTCGTTGGCTTTTTTTCCGGCCTTTTGATCGATATTGAGTTTGGAAATCTGATTGGCTTTTATGCGCTGATCTACACATTGATTGGCTTTATTAACGGATTCTTCAGTCAGATCTATTACGATGACGATGTAGAACTCCCGCTGTATATGATAGCCGGAAGTGAATTTGTCTACGGACTCACCGTATACATCTTTATGTTCCTGATGAGAAGTGAATTTGATTTTATACATTATCTCGGCAAGATCATTATTCCGGAACTGATCTATACAATGGTCATTACACTTGGATTGTATCCGCTGACATTATATATCAACCGCAAACTGGAAGCAGAAGAAAAAAGGAGTGCAAGTAAATTTGTTTGATCGAATAAAAGATGCTCTCTATCAGGTTGTGAAATCCCGGCTATTCGTTGTTTTAATCGCGTTTTGTTTTTTATTTGCGATTCTGATTTACCGGTGTTTTTACCTGCAGATTGTAAAAGGACAAGACTATTTAGATAACTACAAATTACAAATCAAAAAAACACGTGAAATTCCCGGTACAAGAGGCAACATTTATGACAGCAACGGGAATCTGCTGGCATACAATGAGCTGGCTTATTCAGTTACGATTGAAGACAACATCAATGCAGATACAATTGCTGAGAAGAACAAGATCTTAAACGGAATCCTTGACGATATCATCTCAATCGTAGAATCTCACGGGGATTCCGTGATCAGCAGCTTTGGAATCGTACTGGACTCCAACAACAACTACCAGTTCACGCAGACCTCCCAGACGTCAAAGCTTCGTTTTCTTGCCGACGTCTATGGGTATGCCACCATTGATGAACTCTCGGATAAGCAGCGAAAAACTTCGGCAGATGATCTGATCGAGTATCTTTGCTCCGATGAACTCAACGGATATGGCATCAACCAGAAAAAGCTGGAGAAATCCTATGTTCTGAAGTTGGTGAACATGCGCTACGCAATCAATCTGAACGGCTTTCAGAAATATATTCCGACAACACTGGCCTCTGATGTCAGCGACGAAACGGTTTCTGCAATCATGGAAAATATGGACGCACTGGATGGTGTCAATATTGCGGAAGATTCACTCCGCAGGTACACAGACAGCAAGTATTTTGCATCAATTATTGGTTATACCGGCAAGATATCCCAGGAAGAATACGATGCGCTGGACAAGAAACAGAAAAAGACCTATGACCTGACGGATATCGTCGGGAAATCAGGTATCGAGAAAACTATGGATGAGGTACTTCAGGGAACCAAAGGCGAGGAGACCGTCTACGTGGACAGCGTCGGCAAGGTTGTAGAGACAGTCAGCTCCACGGAGGCAAAGCCCGGCAATGATGTTTACCTCTCAATCGACAAAGATCTGCAGAGTGCAACCTACCAGATCATCGAGGAAAAACTTGCAGGTGTCCTCCTTTCCAAATTAAGGAATGAAATGAACTATGACCCCAGCCAGACCTCTGATGCGAGCCACATCATCATTCCAGTGGATGACGCTTACAATGCTTTCATTGGAAATGACATACTGGACTCCACGCATTTCAATAGTGCCCAGGCCGGTGCGGTAGAACAGCAGGTCTATGCGGCATACAGCGATCGGCTGGAGACCGCGATCGGTGAGATCGTATCCTATATGCAGGATCCGAACGGTGCAGCATACAAGGATCTTAGCAGGGAGATGCAGGCCTATATCAATTATATTGCCACCTCTGTGCTGGAAACGGACACCGGGATTCTGATCAGTAATTCCATTGACACGAATGATGCGACCTATCAGGCCTGGACAAATGATGAGAGTATCAGCCTCTACACATATCTGAATTATGCGATTTCCCAGAACTGGGTGGATACATCCGTTCTCGGAACAGACGTTCAGGGTGGGAAATACTCGGATTCCAGTGAGGCATATCAGGGGATTATTACTTATCTGAGCGAATATTTGCATTCGGATAGCGATTTCGACAAACTTTTATACAAATATCTTATAAAATCAGGAGGTATAAGCGGAGCACAGATTTGTGCCATAACTTATGAGCAGAATATTCTGCCAATGGATGAAGCCTCTTACAATGGATTGATATCCGGAGATCTCGATGCATATGAATGGCTGCGTGAGAAAATCACGAATCTGGAGATTACACCGGGGCAGCTTGCACTGGAACCGTGTACCGGCTCTGCCGTTGTCAGTGATGTGAACAGCGGACAGGTTCTGGCATGTGTATCCTATCCGGGGTATGACAACAACCGGCTGGCCAACACCATGGACTCAGTTTATTATAATAAGCTGGTCACGGGCCTGTCCCGTCCGTTTTATAATAACGCCACACAGGAAAAGACTGCTCCGGGATCTACATTTAAAATGCTTTCATCGGTGGCAGGCCTCACAGAGGGCGTGATGAACGGATCCACATTATTCACCTGCGCCGGAGCTTTTGACAAGGTCGTTCCAAGCCCGAAGTGCTGGGTTTCCCCCGGTGCACACGGCAGTCTGGATGTAGTCAGTGCGCTGGAGGTTTCCTGCAACAACTACTTTTATGAAGTGGGCTATGAACTTGGCACCGCAGAAGACGGATCCTATTCCAGTGATCTTGGTATTGAGAAACTCCAGAAATATGCAAAAGAGTTTGGACTGAGTGAGACTTCCGGACTGGAGATTCCCGAGTCAGATCCACAGGTGTCTGACAGCGATTCCGTTCGTTCTGCAATCGGTCAGGGTACCAACAACTATACCGTCAGCCAGCTGAACCGTTACGTATCCACTGTTGCAAACGGTGGTACTGTTTACAATTTATCTCTTCTGAATAAAACGACTGATTCAAACGGTAACGTAATTAAAACCTACGAGCCTACCGTTTATAATACAATGGATGATGTGAGCGATGAGACCTGGAGTCTGGTACATCAGGGAATGGCGGCAATGGTGGCCTCCTCATCTACATTTTCGGGTATGAATATGGCAATGGCAGGAAAGACTGGTACCGCACAGCAGAGTGATGTGCATCCGGACCATGCACTGTTTGTGGGATATGCTCCGGCAGATTCACCAGAAATCTCTGTCGCCGTTCGAATTGCAAATGGATACAGTTCCTCCTATACCGCAGAAATCGGCAGAGATATCGTACAATACCGCTACCAGCTTGTGGACAGCGGTCAACTGATCACCGGTTCTGCAGCGGCACTCGGAACTGCAGCAGCAGGGGATTAGAAAGTGAGGGGAATTTATGGACAATTTGGTAAAAATCAAAAGTAGTAAATATGGATTAGAAGTCTACCTGAACGCAGAGGTTTCTTTTGAGGATCTGCTTCTGGCTGTTCATTCCAAATTCCAGGATGCCGCCAAATTTTTCAACGGAGCAAAAATGGCTGCCTCTTTTAGCGGACGGGTCATGACCAGCGAGGAAGAACAGCAGCTGATCCAGGTTATATCCAAAGCAGCCGACATCGATATAATATGTATCATCGATAAGGATGAGGAGAATGACCTCATATACCGGAATCTGCTGGATACCTGTTACGAGACAAAAGACAGAAGAGAGGGCCAGTTTTATAAAGGCACATTATACAAAAGACAGGTGCTGGAATCAGAAACCAGCATCATTGTGCTGGGGGACGTGGAACCCGGTGCGAAAATTGCTGCAAAAGGGAATATCGTTGTGATCGGTAAGCTGTATGGATCTGTACACGCGGGAATTACCGGAGACCGGTCGGCATTTGTAGTCGCACTGGACATGCAGCCCAAACATCTGAAAATCGCAGATGTGGAGGCAAAGCGTCAAAACGTATACCAGGAAAACAGCGAGATAGATGGACCGAAGATAGCAGTGCTCGATCGGAGCCATATTTATATCGATCCACTGGTATATTAAGTAAACTTGGAGGAATTAATAAGATGGGTGAAGTTATCGTTATTACATCAGGGAAAGGCGGTGTCGGAAAGACAACCACAACCGCAAACATAGGAATAGGTCTTGCAAAAGAAGGAAAAAAGGTACTTGTTATCGATACAGATCTCGGGCTGCGTAACTTAGATGTAGTTCTGGGTCTGGAAAACCGAATCGTCTATAATCTTGTGGATGTGATCAACGGAAACTGTCGTCTGAAGCAGGCACTGATTTCCGACAGCCGGTTCCAGAATCTGTTTCTTCTTCCTTCGGCGCAGACAAAAGACAAAACCGCAGTCTCTCCGGAACAGATGAAGAAGCTGACCGGCGAGCTGAAGGAGGAGTATGACTACGTTCTGCTTGACTGCCCGGCCGGAATCGAACAGGGATTCCAGAACGCGATCGCGGGAGCCGACAAGAGTATTGTGGTGACAACGCCCGAGGTGTCGGCCATCCGCGATGCGGATCGAATTATTGGTTTACTGGAAACCCACGGAATACGGGACAATCATCTGATTATCAACCGGCTGCGTGTCGATATGGTCAGACGGGGAGATATGATGTCTGTAGAGGACGTAACAGAGATTCTCGCCATCGATCTGCTCGGTGTCATTCCGGACGATGAGCAGGTGGTGATTGCCACCAACCAGGGCGAGCCGGTTGTCGGGGAGTCCTCAGCTTCCGGGAGTGCATACACCCGAATCTGTCAGCGGCTTATGGGCGAAGAGATTCCGATTGAAGATTTTAATCGCTCGAATGGTATCTTTTCAAAAATGTCTCATTTCTTTAAGAAGAATTAGGAGGCTGTCCCATGAGTGTACCTTCTGTTTCAATTGCCAAAGACAGACTAAAAGTACTGATTACAGCAGACAGAATGCAATGTGCACCCGATATGATAGACAAACTTACCAAAGATATGTATCTGACCCTCTCAAAGTATGTAGAAGTAAAACCAGAGATCTTTCAGATACACGTCACACATTCTGATATCCATATCCGGTATTCAGAGATAACAGGAGAAAAGAATTGAATTTAAAACAGATTTTTAATGTAAAACGTTATAAACTAAAAGATGTACGGTTCAGTCTGATCGCGCTTGTGATTGCTGTCTCGGTTCTTGGAATTTTTGTCGTTGGAAGCGCGCAGAAATCCGTCCAGGGACGGCAGATCATCGGTGTTATTATCGGCGTTATCGTCATGGCTGTCATCGCGGTTCTCGACTATCAATGGGTATTAAATCTTTATTGGGTCTTGTACATTATCAACATTCTTCTACTCGTTGCAGTACTGCTGTTCGGTATTGAGGTTAACGGAGCTCAGAGATGGCTCAGTCTTGGATTTACCAATTTCCAGCCATCTGATTTGACAAAGATCATCACCATTTTGTTTTTTGCCAAGTTTTTGATGGAGCATGAACAGGACATCAATGAGAAAAGAACGATTATACAGGCTGTTGCACTGATTCTTCCTTCTTTATTTTTGATATACAAGGAGCCGAACCTGTCCAATACGATCTGTCTCGCCGCATTGTTCTGCGTGATTATGTATCTTGGCGGGCTGAGCTACAAATTTATAGGAACGGTGCTGGCCATCGTCCTCCCGGTATCGATTATTTTTATCAGTATCGTGGTGCAGCCAAATCAGAAACTGCTGGAGGATTATCAGCAGAAGAGGATCCTTGCCTGGCTGGAACCGGAAGAGTACGCGACCGATGAAGCCTACCAGCAGCTAAATTCTGTTATGGCAATTGGCTCTGGGCAGTTGACCGGAAAAGGGCTCAACAACAATACCACTACCTCCGTAAAAAACGGCAATTTCATCTCAGAACCGCAGACAGACTTTATTTTTGCAATTATTGGGGAAGAATTGGGATTTGTGGGTTGTTGTATTGTCATAATTTTGTTATTATTAATTGTAATCGAATGTATCATCATTGGATTAAAGGCGAAAGACACCGGAGGCAAAATCATCTGCACCGGCATGGCCACACTGATTGGCGTGCAATCGTTCATCAATATCAGTGTGGCGACACAGATTTTCCCGAATACAGGAATATCTCTACCCTTTGTTAGTTACGGTCTCACCTCCGTTGTATGCTTTTATATCGGGATTGGATTTGTACTTAACGTAGGTTTACAACCGAAAAAATATCAGTAAGGAGAGCAATCGCATGAACATTGGATTAGTTGCACATGATGCAAAGAAAAAATTAATGCAGAATTTTTGCATAGCTTACAGAGGCATCTTAAGCAAGCACAATTTGTTTGCGACAGACACCACGGGAAGATTGGTGGAAGAAGTGACAAATCTTAACATTCACAAGTATCTGGCAGGACATCTTGGAGGAAAACAACAGTTAGGGGCTCAAATTGAGCATAATCAGATGGATGCATTGATTTTCCTGCGCGATCCGCTTGCACCCAAATCACACGAACCGGATGTCAATGATATCGTAAAACTATGTGATACATACAATATACCAATGGCAACGAACATCGCAACTGCGGAGATTCTCGTTCTTGCCTTAGATAGAGGAGATTTAGACTGGCGTGAAATGTATAAATAAAAAGAAAATCTGCGTGCTGACTGCTCTTGTACTCACCACCGGGAGTCTTCTCGGCGGCTGCGGGCAGGCTAAAACGTACGCAACGGATTATGAAAAGACACAATATAATAAATCACTGGTCAAAAGTGACGGCTTTGCAAAAGATCTCTGTGTAACCAACACCAACGTTGAGCTTGCCAACTACACGACTGATGAGAATCTCCATGCTGCAGGACTATTCGACATTTCCAATGCTCAGGTTCTTTATGGTGACAGACTGTTTGACCAGATCTACCCGGCCAGTACCACCAAGGTCCTGACTGCCTATGTAGCCTTGAAGTACGGCAATATGGATGACATTGTCACCGTCTCTGAAAATGCAGTGAATTTTGATGCGGATGCTCAGGTGTGTGGTCTGGAACCAGGAGACAAACTGACAATGTATGACCTGATGAACGGTCTTCTGCTGTATTCCGGCAACGACGCCGCCATTGCGATTGCGGAGCATGTTTCCGGCAGTGTTGATGCATTCGTGAACCAGATGAACGAAGAAGCCAGGGCACTCGGTGCAACACACACGAACTTCGTCAATCCACACGGACTGCACGAGGAGGATCACTATACCACAGCCTATGATTTATATCTGATGTTCAATGCCTGCTGTAAGGATCAGCGGTTCATCGATATTATTTCGCAGACTTCTTACAATGCAAACATTACCAATTCAGCCGGTGAACTGCGGACAGTCGTATGGGAACCCACCAACTACTATTCAACCGGCGTAACACAGATGCCGGACGGTGTTCGTGTTCTGGGAGGTAAGACTGGAACAACCGACGAAGCCGGATCCTGTGTGATTCTTTACAATCAGGATATGACTAATGCGCCATACATTTCTGTTGTGATGGGCGCTGACAGCAAGGAGCAGCTTTATGCGGATACATCGGAACTGCTGACGGCCGGAATCGTAAAATAACTTTGAATGGATTTTAATGGTATCCTTCCCAAAAAATGCAGGGGGGTCTCTTATGAGATCCCCCTGTTTTTATGGACTGGTTACTGCATTTATAATATGCCTTATTTCTATGATTCGGACATGCTATGGATTCTGCCAAACAGACTGAACAGATACAGACCACACAAACCGACAATGGTATAAATAATTCTGGACATCCAGCTTAAATTGCCGAATAGAAATGCAACCAGATCAAACCGGAAAATCCCGACCAGAAGCCAGTTGATTGCCCCAATAATAACAAGTGAAAGAGCTGTATTATCGAACCATTTCATGATATTACCTCCTTTACTATCAATAATATACAGTGTTTCCACACAGAACTGGAAATATACAACAAAAAATGTTATACTTGAAAAAGTGTCAGGAGGAAAATATTTTGGCAGCGAAAAAGAATAATTCAGTCAACATTAAAAAATATAGAAACCGCCAGGAGATTAATATCGGCATCTTCGTGTTTGCCATCGTATTTGTCTATCTGGTTATAACACTTTTTACCTATCTCACCTCCAAGAGAGTCTCGATCTACGAAGTGCGCGAGGGAAGTATTCTGCGCAACAACACTTACACAGGTCTTGCACTGCGCAGTGAGTCCGTCGTGAATACGGACAGCGCCGGCTACATCACTTATTTTGTATCAGAGAACAGCAAGGTGCGCAACGGTGAGAACCTTTATACAGTTTCCAAAAACAAGCTGGATTCTGAAACGACAACCGCAAAGGATGTCTCTCTTTCCACAAAAGAACAGTCGAATATCATCCGTTCCATTCAGAGCTTCAATGAGGGCTTCAACGGAACAGATTTTTCGAAGGTTCATACCCTGGCAAATGAGATTACAAACACACTTCAGAAGGTAACCAGCCAGACAAAAGCCGCGCAGTTGAATGCGATTCTGGCATCCGCAGATGCATCCGGAATTAATGTAACTACCGCACCAACCGATGGTATTCTCTCATTTAATGTGGACGGATACGAGGATATTACAATTGATAACTTTACCAAAAAAGATCTGGATTCAACCACCCATGAGAGCAGTTCGCTGGAAGATGGAAGTCAGGTTTCGGCTGGAGCGCCGGTTTGCAAGCTCATCACGGATGAGAGTTGGTACGTCATCGTCGAGCTGGATAAAGACAGTGCGGTTGAACTGGTCAATACAACATCCGTCAAGACACATCTGGATAATCACACAGAATCTGTCTGGGCGAATTTATCTGTCGTATCAAAGGATGGCACAAACTATGCAATTTTAAGCTATGATAATTCCATGATTCAGTATTGTTCGGAACGCTTTGTAAATGTTGAGCTGATTCTGGAAGACCAAAATGGATTAAAGATTCCCAAAACCTCTGTTTTGAAAAAAGATTTTTATGTGATTCCGAGCGATTATATAACCTATGGTGGTGACAGCAGCGCATCTGGCGTTCTGAAGCAGGTCTCCGGCAAGGGCGGGGCAAGCAGTTCTGAGTTTGTCGAAGCAGACATCTACTATCAGACAGAAGATGGCATGGTTTATATTGATCCAGAACTTTTTAAGCAGGGCGATGTCCTGATTAAGCCAGAATCCGGAGATACCACCGCGCTGACTGAGCGCAAGCGGCTCCGTGGCGCGTATAACATCAATAAAGGCTATGCCATTTTCCGCCCGGTGACAGTTCTCTGTGAAAGCGATGAGTATTATATCATCGACAAGTCAGATTCCTATAGTCTGTCGAATTATGATCATATTGTTCTGGACAGCAGTACGGTAAAAGAGGGCGAGGTTGTATTTCAATAAATAATGATTTTTATCACTGTCCGGCTTCTGCCCGATAGTAATGCTAAAATAGAAAGGTCTGATATATATGTTAGAAAAACAATTAAATGAAGTAGAAGAGCGCATCAGCGATGCCTGCAGACGCTCCGGGCGTGATCGAAGCGAGGTGACACTGATCGCTGTGAGCAAGACAAAGCCGGTCTCTATGCTGCAGGAGGTATATGATCTGGGAATCCGCACCTTTGGTGAGAACAAAGTGCAGGAGATGTGCGACAAATACGAGGCAATGCCCCAGGACATCAAATGGCACATGATTGGCCATCTCCAGCGGAACAAGGCAAAATATCTCATCGGGAAAACGACTTTGATTCATTCAGTGGACTCCGTCAGGCTTGCTGAGGCCATCGAAAAAGAGGCTGCAAAAAAGAACTGTGTCGTTGACATTTTAATGGAAGTCAATGTGGCTCAAGAAGAGAGTAAGTTCGGACTATCCACGGAAGAGGTTCTTCCAATGGTGGAAGAAATTGCCGAATTTCCTCATATTCACATCTGCGGACTAATGACAATTGCTCCATATGTGGAAAATCCCGAAGAAAATCGCGAAATCTTTGCTGGTTTGCGCAAATTATCTGTTGACATTACTAACAAAAACATTGATAATGTTAATGTGAGTATACTTTCTATGGGTATGACCAATGATTATGAGGTTGCCATCGAAGAAGGCGCAACCATGGTTCGGGTAGGAACCGGAATCTTTGGTGTTCGCGATTATAAGAATGTGTAGGGTAGACACAAAGTATACTTGAGATAAATACAACATCAGATAGGAGAGTAAAATATGGGTGTGTTTGATAAGTTCCTTGATATTATGAAACTGAACGACGAAGATGACTACGATGACGATTTTTATGACGATTATGATGATGATTTTGAGGACAAGCCTCGAAAGAGTTTTTTCAACAAAAAGGAGAAAGACGATTTCGATGACTACGATGCTCAACCGGAAAAGAAATCGCACCAGTCTAACAAGGTAACTCCAATGCGCCAGCCCTCCGGCAAGCGTGCAGCAGGAATGGAAGTATGTGTGGTAAAACCGACATCGGTGGACGACGCAAGAGAAATCACCGAGACTCTTTTGGACAGCCGTACCGTCATCCTCAATTTAGAAGGACTGGATCTTGAGATTGCACAGCGGATCATTGATTTTACATCAGGTGCTACATTTGCGATCAGTGGAAATCTTCAGAAGATTTCAAATTATATTTTCCTTGTTACACCTACAAATGTTGATATTTCCGGTGATTTACAGGATTTGCTCGGCGGTTCCATGGACATGCCGGCAGTTAGAAACAGATTCTAATCTCTGAATCTGGCTGAACTTAATATCTTACATACATTACCAAAGCATTTTTACAGTACTTTCGGTGGATATGGATAAACAGAGCGTCAGACGGTGGATTTTCTCCCTGATGCTCTTTCTTAGTGGTTGCACAGACTTCCTGTTGAGACGGATACTGTTTGAACCGCGACATTTCCATCAATATTACACAAAATATTATGAGGATCACAAATGGAAAAAAAGACTTCAATTTTCACGAAATATTTTACTATTATTTTTTCAGTTGCTGTGCTGGTTGGCTTCGATCAGTTCACCAAATATCTGGCGGTGGAGCATCTGCGCAATCAGAACCCGCTGGTACTTATCAAAGGGGTATTTGAGCTGTTGTATCTTGAAAACCGCGGCGCGGCTTTCGGAATGTTCCAGAACAAACAAATCATATTTGTAATTGGTGCCATCATCATCTTAATTGCCGGGCTATACTTCTGGCAAAAGATGCCCTGGAGCCAAAAATATCTCCCGCTGCGTATCGTCTGTGTTCTGATCTGTGCCGGAGCCATCGGCAATCTGATCGATCGCTTATCCCGCAACTATGTCGTAGATTTTTTCTACTTTAAACTGATTGACTTCCCGGTTTTTAACGTAGCGGATATCTATGTTACAGTCGCTTGCTTTTTATTTATCATATTGCTCTTCTTTTTTTATAAAGAAGAGGATTTATCTTTTAAGGGGTAACCATTATGGAACAATTTCTTTTTACTTCCGAACTGAATCATGAACGAATCGATAAGTTTCTGGCAGATAAGATGCCGGAAACTTCTCGTTCTTATATCCAGAAAATCATCAAGGATTCGCTCGTTACTGTCAACGGAAAAAATGTCAAATCGAATTATAAAGTGAGTGCCGGAGATCAGGTTTCTCTTCAGATGCCGGAACCGGAGGTCCCGGATATTGTTCCCGAGGATATTCCTCTGGATGTTCTCTATGAGGACAGTGACATTCTCGTTGTAAACAAGCCAAAGGGGATGGTTGTACACCCATCTGCCGGTCATTTTAGTGGCACGCTGGTCAATGCAATTCTGTTCCACTGCAAGGATAATTTATCCGGAATCAATGGTGTCATGCGTCCGGGCATCGTACATCGTATCGACATGGATACCACGGGATCACTGATCATCTGTAAGAACGACATGGCGCATCGCGCCCTTGCTGACCAGCTGAAAGAGCATTCCATCACCCGTAAGTACCACGCAATCGTGCATGGGAGCATTACCGTGGAGGAGGGAACCGTGGACGCTCCAATCGGACGACACCCCGTTGACCGGAAGAAGATGAGTGTTGTTGCCAAAAATGGGAAAGAGGCCGTCACGCATTACAGAGTTCTGGAGCATTTCCAGAATTATACGTATATTGAATGTCAGCTGGAGACGGGACGTACACATCAGATTCGTGTACATATGTCCAGTATCGGGCATCCAATTCTGGGCGATACCGTATACGGTCCATCTAAATCCCCATATCATCTGCAGGGACAGACGCTTCACGCAAAAGTACTCGGGATCATTCACCCACGGACGGGAGAGTACATGGAGTTTGATGCTCCGCTGCCGGAATATTTTCAGAAACTGCTCCGGAACTTCAGAAATCAATTGTAAATTATATTTGTAAATCCAATCACAATCCTTTATAATAGAGATAACAAACATGTGTCCTATCACAAAAGGAGAGTGACTTATATGAGTATTAATTCTATTATTACAATCGGCAGAGAGTTTGGAAGTGGCGGAAAAGAGGTCGGTGCCAAATTGGCCGAAAAGTTCGGAATAAAGCTTTATGACAAGGAATTGCTTACAGTTGCCGCAAAAGAGAGTGGTATCTGCGAGGAGATTTTCGAGACGCACGATGAAAAACCAACGAACAGTTTTCTCTATTCCCTCGTAATGGATACGTATTCTATGGGCTATTCCGGAAGTACATATTCCGATATGCCAATCAACCACAAGGTATTTCTTGCGCAGTTCGATGCAATCAAAAAAATTGCAAATGAAGGTCCCTGTGTTATGGTTGGCCGTTGTGCCGACTATGCGTTGGAGAATTACGATAATGTGGTGAGCGTCTTCATTCACGCGGATCTTGATGCCAGAATCAAACGAATTGCAAGAACCTTTGATTTGACCGACGCCAAGGCAAAAGATATGATTTCCAAGACAGATAAAAAACGTTCCAGCTACTACAATTATTTCACAAACAAACGCTGGGCAGATGTACAGAGTTATGAAGCAAGCTTTTCAACCTCAGCACTGGGCATCGACGGTGTTGTTCAGGCAATTGCAGACTATGTGCAGCTGAAAGAAACAATCGAGAAACCGATTTTGTAGTCCTGCTGTGAAAACGAAAGAGAGCGCAGACAATAAATAATATTGTCTGCGCTCTCTTTCATTTTCCTGTTTTCTCATTTTCTCATCATCCGTTCCGGCCATCCGGCGATTTCTCCATTCAATATTGCCGTAAACATCCGCTCCCTTGCCCCGGGATTTTCCAGGTTCAGCTGTTTTACAAGCTCCTTCACGTAAGCTCGTTTTGTGTGTCCATCTACGGGACATCTGCTCTTTACAACCGGAAGATCATATTTGTGCTGGAATCCGATTACATCCATCTCATCAACATACATGATCGGACGGATTACAGTCAGTTCCATACGATCCAGATATGTTTTCGGTGAGAAGGAATAAAAACGGCCTTCGAATATAAGAGAAAGCAGCATCGTCTCGATAATATCATCCTTGTGATGTGCATAGGCAACCTTGTTACACCCCATCTCCTTCACAGCATTGTTTAACGCCCCTTTCCGCATCTTTGCACAGAGAGAGCAGGGATTTGCCTCCTTGCGCAGATCAAAGAGAATATGGGCAATATCTGACCTTACAATACGGTATGGAATCTCAAGTTCACGGCACAGAGCTTCAATCGGCTCCAGATTAAATTTTTCATAGCCGAGATCAACAGTCACAGCACTCAGTTCAAAATTTTTCGGATAAAAACGCTTGAGTCCGTGCAGGGCATAGAGAAGCGTCAGGCTGTCTTTTCCACCCGAAATTCCGACCGCGATATGATCCCCCTCCTCAATCATTCCATAGTCCTCCACGGCACGCCGTGTATAGCTCAGTAATTTCTGTAATTTCATTCATATTTCCTCCTGCATATATTCAGCTTACACGAATCCACGGAGATTTTCAATGACTCTTTTTCCGCTCCGGCATAACATTCTGCTTGGTTTGGAATAGTTCCCGTGTTATAATATGACCTGAGCTTATTCTATAATACATTTACAAAGGAGAATATTAGATATGAGATTTGTGATTCAACGAGTATTGTCTTCATCTGTGTCCGTGGATGAAACGGTGATTGGTTCTATTGATAAGGGATATATGGTTTTAATCGGTGTGTCTAATGAAGACACGAAAGAAACTGCTGATAAAATGATTCGCAAGATGATCGGTCTGCGCATTTTTGAAGATGAAAACGGAAAAACTAATTTGTCACTCGCTGATGTGGATGGCGCGCTTCTTCTGATTTCCCAATTCACATTGTATGCCAACTGTAAAAAGGGAAACCGCCCGAGCTTTATCGAAGCAGGCGCTCCTGACTATGCAAGTGACCTGTATGAGTACATTATCGAGAAATGCAAAGCATCTGTCGAGACGGTCGAGAGAGGGGAGTTTGGCGCAGACATGAAGGTCAGCCTGGTCAATGACGGACCATTTACCATTGTTCTGGACTCAGATAATTTATAATTCTGAAGCGGATTTCGGACGTCCGCTTTACCCAAAACAGGAGAAAACATATGTACCAGAATATTTTATTTGATCTTGATGGCACGCTGACGGATTCCGGTCCGGGTATTGTAAATTCAATCATGTATGCGCTTCAAAGATTCCAGATTCCGGTAGCCGATCGAAATGAACTCAATAAGTTTATCGGTCCGCCACTGATCCAGAGTTTTCAAAAGTTCTATGGTTTCACGGAAGAGAAGGCCAATCAAGGTGTTTCGTATTTTCGGGAGTATTACACAGAACGCGGGATACGCGAAAATTCCTTATACCCCGGAATTGAGGATGCTCTCATCAGGCTGAAAGATCATCAGAAACATCTTTTTGTAGCCACATCAAAACCAGAACCATACGCGAGGCAAATTATTGAGTATTTTCATCTGGACACTTACTTTGATTTTGTTGGCGGCAGCACCATGGATGAGACCCGTACTGCCAAAGCTGATGTGATTGCCTATGTACTGAATCGCGCAGGAATCCGGGATAGTTCCACGGTCCTTATGATCGGAGACCGCGAACACGATATTTACGGTGCAAGAAGTACGCATATCGCATCTATGGGAGTCTTGTATGGATACGGAAGTCTGGAGGAGTTAAAAAAAGCAGGAGCGGATTACATCGCGGAAACAGCAGCAGACATTCCGAAGATCATTCTGTAAAAATGCATGGCTTATGAATACGTGCCGTATAGATGATCGGCTTATAAATGAGCAGAAAGCTGAAAAGAATTTGTTTAAGAATAAATTCTCTTCAGCTTTTAAATTATTACTAAAAACCGTGTGAATTTTTATACGAAAAACTGACAACATTTTGCATAATTTTCTGATATAATGAGAGAAAGGATAATTTGTTCGCAATTTTTATAAAAATGTAACAAAAATAGATGTGCAAAATTCCGGATATGGAGGTGTGTTTTAAATCAAAAAGAGTAGTGGCAGCGTAACTTATAAATAAATCAAATGGGGAGGCAAGGAATGGAAAATCTTAACAACAATATTAACAATGTTGAAAATACGGTACCAAAAATTAAAGCTCACGACAAGGTACTGCACGAAAAATTTGGAGAGGGAACTGTCAAGAAAAAAACCGGAAAATCGCTTGTCGTTTTATTTGAAGATGGAGAAAAATTTTTTCAATATCCAGAAGCCTTTCTAGGTGGGTTTCTCCAAAAAATGAAATAAACAATTGTTTAAAGCCCCCTGTGAGATCTTGTTATTCCACAGGAGGGCTTTATTTGTACTTTACCATTTGTTATTTATGATTCTCGCAGCTTCACCGCAGAAGCCGCCTGTTTTCTTCGATTTTCATCGATGGCCGCATAGTGTTTCTTCGTTGTATTGACATCCTTGTGCCCCAGAACATCTGCCACGAGATAAATATCACCGGTTTCTTTATATAGCGCAGTTCCATAGGTGCTCCGAAGCTTATGGGGGGTAATTTTCTTGTTGGGCGTTACTTGTCTGGCGTATTTCTTCACCATATTCTCGACGGCCTGAACACCCATCCGTTTTTTCTGCGTTGATAAAAACAAAGCATTTTCATGACCGGGAAGAGGTCTCATCAGGTTTCTGGTATTATCGAGATAGCGCTGGATTGCACCGCGAACTTCTTCACCAAAATAAACCACCATTTCGTTTCCGCCTTTTCGAGTCACTTTGATGCCGTTGTTCTTAAAATCCACATCCAGAACATCGAGTCCAACGCACTCAGATACACGGATTCCGGTGCCCAGGAGCAATGTAAGGATTGCCAGATCACGGTATTTGGTTTTTTCATAATATACTTTAGCCTGTCCGGTCAGTTGATCCCCGCAATTCTCCACAAAATCAAGCAGCAGGGCAACCTCATCTGTATCGAGGCGTATGATGGCCTTTTCATGTAGTTTCGGCATATCTACAAGCAGCGTAGGATTTTTTTCGATAATCTGGCGTTTATAGTAATAAGCATAAAAGCTTCGCAGCGCCGACATCTTTCTTGAGAGGCCTTTTTCACCGTTTGTAAGCATCTGATTGTCGTCAGATCTATAAACCTTAAGAAACTCCATATATTCCTCAATATCAACCGATTCCAGGCGTTCCAGATCCTTTACTGTAAAATCATCCATCGCTTTGTTCTTATAGTACGGGTTGTTATCTAATAGAAAACGAAAGAACACCCGGATGTCATACGCATACGATATTCTTGTTTTCGCTGACGTAGTCGGCTCGATGGCTCGAAAGAAGTCCTTGGAAAATGATGGCAGCGTCGCGATAATTTCGCGCAGCCGGACCGTATTGTCTATGTATAATTGTTCCTGATATGTCTTTATCTTATCACTGGAATTGTTTCCCATCTGCAAACCTCCTGAAATGCTGCAAACAGCATAAAAAGCCATTTGAACGTTGTATTTACTGCAATTGTATCATATTTGTATTTTCGCGTCTACATCTTTTGGAAAAATTGGTATTTCTCGTATAGATTCATCCATTAATTTGAATGTACTGCTTTAACAATACTTTATAGTTGAATTTCGTATACGGAAAATATATTTTCGAATCTACCCACAAAAAAAGTGCCTCTAAACCGGGCACCTCTTTTGTGGGTAGAAAACCAATACCGGAAATTCCGAATATTGATTTTGGGTGAGTTGTATATCAATACATAATATAATGTAAAGATAACGATGATCAATGGATCTTCTATTTTAATTACTTCATTGTTACTTCTTGAACTGTGTATCGTAATATGCAACGGTCAGGTACTGATCTTCATGAATCTCTTCTGAAGATAATGAATTAATCGATTTTAACTCTTCAACATAATCACCAACCGAACTGTATTCGTCGGTCATGTAAGTTTCTGCAATACTCCATAAGGTATCACCTGACTCTATCTCTATACTTTTATAATACTTATAGTTTACAGGCTCTTCAGAGCGGCTCCCATGTGCCGAGGTAAGAAGTCCGCCGAATACACTGCTGCACAAAATTATGAGTGCAATTGCGGCAATAATCAACATTACTTTCTGTTGTAAAACCTGTGCGCTTCTCTTCCTCTTACTTATCATCTGTTCCCTGCTCATAGTCCATACCCCTCTCTTTGCGACACTCGCCATACTTTCATTGGAATTTAAAAATTTATTCAAGCTTTCATTTAACACTCAAGCCTGTTACGCACCCCATGATCATGCACTTAAACTTCAAATCCTGTTCGGCTGTCGCGAACATCCGTTCTTGATATTTATTATAGAATGCAAACAAATGTTTGTCAAGCGTTTTCGCAACAAAAATCGAACATATTTTCGCAACAAGCGTTTGCTTTTCTTTTTCCCATATGATACAATACTTGTAATAATCAATGAGTATACGAGGAGGTTCTTATGGCACAGGGCAAGATAAGCAAGAAGCAACAGGAAATATTAGACTATATTAAGGGACAGATTTTGGAGCGTGGTTTCCCTCCTGCTGTTCGTGAGATTTGTGAAGCTGTGAATTTAAAATCCACATCTTCTGTCCACTCTCATCTGGAAACGCTGGAAAAGAACGGTTACATTCACCGCGATCCGACCAAACCGCGTGCAATTGAAATTTTGGATGACACATTTAATCTGACGCGCCGTGAGATGGTGAATGTGCCCCTTATAGGACGTGTCGCTGCCGGTGAACCGATTCTCGCGCAGGAGCACATAGAGAATTATTTTCCGATTCCGATAGAATATATGCCGAACAAACAGACATTCATGCTCACAGTCAAGGGCGAAAGTATGATTAATGCCGGCATTTTGGATGGCGATATGGTACTTGTCGAGGAAGCTGACACCGCACATAATGGAGAGATGGTTGTTGCTTTGATCGAAGATGGTGCTACTGTAAAAACATTTTATAAGGAAAATGACTATTTTCGTCTGCAGCCTGAAAATGATACAATGGAACCAATTATCGTTAAAGAAGCCGCTATCTTGGGAAAAGTAATTGGTGTATTTCGTTTTTTCTAGTATATTCTGATGTGCTGGATAAAGTTTTTACAAACAAAAGTGCAATCACTTTTTCGAAATAATCATTCGCTTGGTGATTGCACTTTGCACTATTTTCTATCCTTGAAGAACTTGCATTCATTATCTGCTATAAACACGTTCATCCAGGATTGCTATTCCTGTTGTAAAATCCAGCTTTTTATCGCTTCTGCCGGTGCATGAACCTGTCCCTGTATCATGTCAGATGATCCACCGCCTTTTGCCTGAAATTCTTCTCTTAACTGCTGCGCAAGTATTTTGGCATCCTGCGCCTTACTTCCGATAACAAAACGATATCCATCCTCGTCTGAACCAGACAATGCTGCACAATAACCGCTGTGATGATTCATCATTTCATTTACAGCCGTGCGCATTACCTCTGGATCCAGTTCGCATTCCAACAGGCATACATTCTCATACTCTTGCGGCAATGTCCGTACTTTTTCCAGAATCCTCTCCTGCTGCATTTTTTTCAGCTGAACTTTTAAAGAAGTCATATCATTCTGCAGTTTTTCTACTGCCGTTACGACTTCCTCCTGCGGAACGGATAACATATTGGAAAGATTCTTTACCGCAGCCAGCTTCTGCCGGTAGTCAGACAGTGCACGCAACCCGCACAATATGCTGATTCGCACGCCGCCTTTATAATTCTGTATACTTTGTACCTTCAGACTTCCTATTGCGCCAGTGGCCTGTACATGCGGTGCACAGCATGCACATACATCGTAACCGGGGATGGTGACTATGCGGACCGCACCGTCTATCTCAATTTTACTCCGATAGTCTAATTTTGTTAAGATATCTTTCTCTGGAAAAGAGATTTCTACCGGAATGTTTTTTGCAATGCAAAGATTTACTTCATGCTCAATTTCGCGCGCATCCTCTTCTGTCAGCACACCGCTGAAATCCATAGTAACAACCTGGTCACTCAGATGAAAACCGACATTGTCATATCCAAACTTCGCATGTACCAGCCCTGAAAAAATATGCTCTCCAGTATGCTGCTGCATGTTGTTGAACCGGTGCTCCCAATCGATCTCCCCATGAACATTTTGTCCCGGCTCGATCCGCTCCGACAGCGTATGGGTTATGATTTCATTTTTAATCTGCACATCCAACACATCTATGCCGTTCAGGACTCCACGGTCTGCGCTTTGTCCTCCCTCTTCCGGGAAAAACAATGTCTGATCAAGAACAATCTGATATGTAACATCCTTCTTACTTTTTTTCTCCTCACAGGAAATTACAGCAGCATCAAAGGAAGTCTGATAGGCATCTGCATCATATAATTTTCTTGTCTTACTCAGAATCATGCCTTTTTCCTCCGGAGATTTTATCAATCGGGATGAAAGAGAACGGCTCACTATTGTGATCTCCAAGTTCTTTCTCCATCCAGATAACATCATGCCATTTCTTCTGCTTATATCCGCATTTATTAAAATGTGCTGCTTCATGAAAACCCATGTACTCATGGAATCCGATACTGCGTTCATTTGGATATGTGATGCAGGCATACAGATTCACCACATTCTGCTGTTTCAGCATCGTCTCAAGAAATGAATACAATGTAGATGCAATTCCGTGATGTTGGTTCTCTTCTTTTACATAAATTGATACTTCTACAGACCAATCGTATGCTGCCCTGTTTTTTAACTGTGATGCATATGCATACCCTACGATTTTTTCGTCAATCACTGCAACCAGAAATGGATATTTCTTTTGAATGCGATTGATTCTTCTCACGTATTCCTCGACTGTAGGAACATCATATTCGAAAGTAATCGATGTTTCTTTTACGTATGGTTCATATACTTCTATAATTCCATCAACGTCATGTTCCGTGGCCATTCTGACCGTAAAATTCCCCTTATCTATCATAACTGCTCACCTCAAAATACTTATGAATCACTCTATACTTCTTATACGCTATAATACTTTTACAATGTGGAAATATCCACTTTTTTTCCATCACGCCAGATTCTCTCCAGATCATAGAACAGACGATTCTCCTTGTCAAATACATGCACAATAATATCGCCGAAATCCATGAGCACCCAGCTGCTTGATCCGTAGCCTTCCTTCTGTTTGACTTCATATCCGGCTCTTCCAAGTTTTTCCTCGACGCTCTCTACCAGTGCTTTCACCTGACTGTCATTCGTTCCGTTTGAAATAATAAAGTAATCTGCCATCACGGATACTCCCGAAATGTCGATCACCTGGGTATCTTCCCCTTTTTTATCATCCAATGCCTCACACGCGAGGCGTGCCATCTCTCTTGCTTTTTCCATTATTCTTCTCCTATCACTTGTCCTGATACCATCTTCTCTTTTTATGGTTGTATGACTGCTTTTTATTCTTATAATACTGATATGTTTCTTCGGTCGAACCATCCACTTCTCTGCCGGTTCTTTTAAGGAAATCCAGCGTTGCTTCTGAAACCATTGCCACGGCTCTGTCGAGGTTTGTAAAAGCCATTTTTCGAATAGCAGGAAGTCTTGAATCGCGGTCTCTCCCCGGCTCTATATAATCTGAAATATAGAGGATCCGCTCCAGCTTGGTCATATTGGCCCGCCCTGTCGTGTGGCAGACAATGGCATTCAATATCTCCCTGTCCTCTACGCCGTACTTATGTTCCGCCAGATATGCACCCAGCTTTGCATGAATCAAAGCCGGAATTGCACGCTCGGCGTCCGTAAGTTCTATTCCGTATTCCTGGGCAATCCGGACCTGGTCTTTGTTCGGCGCATATTTCCCGCAATCATGAAGCAGCCCTGCAAGCAGTGCCTTATTTAGGTCCACCTCATACAGCATTGCGAGTGATGCGGCAGTGTACATTACGCCAAGTGTGTGTTCATAGCGGTCTTTCTTTAAAATAGTTTCCAGCTCTAATCTTATCTTATGAATATCTGTCATGACTATCCTCATCTTTATCGGTCTTGTATAAGCTTTGTTTCACAATATAATCAGCAACAGCATCAGGAACCATGTAGTGTACGGTAAGTCCCTTCGCCGCTCGCTCACGGATTTTCGTTGAAGAGATCTCAAGAAGCGGTGCCCTCAGCAGCTCTATCCGGGCTCCATAAGTCTCTCTCAGATAGGCAATCTGATGTTTCATATCCTCAATATCCTTGTCATCACGCATTGCTGCCAAAATTGTACAAGTCGGAAAAATCTCTTTGAAATACTTCCATTGTTCAATGGAGAACAAAGAATCCGCACCCAGAATAAAATAAAATTCTGCATCCGGATACATCTCACAGAAAGTCCCCATTGTCTGGTAGGTATAGGAATGTACCCCGATCTCTGCTTCATGAAGCGAAACCTTAAAATAAGGGACACTCTCTGTTGCAAGTTCTACCATCTTTATGCGGTGTTTCAGTGCTTCTTTTGTAATCTCTGCCTCCTTATGAGGAGGATTCCCATTGGGAAGGTACCACACCTCATCCAGGTCAAATGCCTCATATGCAAACTCCCCGAGCAGCAGATGACCAATATGAATCGGATCAAAGGTACCTCCCATAACACCAATCTTCATGTTTCCTGTCTCCTGTACTTTATGGTAACTCTATCTTTTTCTTATCGTCTTTTCCTTCTTTGTACAGCACAATTTTTTTACCGATCACCTGAACAACCTGGGAACGGGTTCTCTCTGCTATAATCTGTGCAATCTCCTTCGGATCATCTGCACAATTTTGCAAGACACTGATCTTAATCAGTTCTCTCGCATCGAGTGCCTCCTCTATTGCAGCTGTCAGACTGGGAGACATACTCCCCTTTCCAACCTGGAAGATCGGATCCATCGTCATTGCAAGACTCTTTAAATAAGCTCTCTGCTTTGTCGTCATATTATTTTCCTCTTTCTATCTGTATCAATCTGTATCAATTATCTGTATCCTGCACGAATTCATCTGTTTCGGCATCTGCTCATTCCCGCCTTTACTTGTTATCTAGCGGTAATAATCAAACTGCCAGCCATACATCTTGACTGTATCGCCCTCTTCAATGCCAGCTTTTTCCAATTCATCCAAAATACCAGAGCTTTTCAGAAAACGCTGGAAGAATGCAAATCCTTTTTCAGAATCCAGGTTTGTATAACCCAGCATCTTCTCAATCTTTGGACCTTCCACGACATACATGTTCTCTTCCACTTCAATTGTATATGGAAGATTCTCATATGGCAACTCTTCATCCGGGAAATATTCCTGTTCAAACACAATCGGCTTGCTGTCCAGATCTTTCAGCATATCGCCTACATAATATAATAATTCTTTGACACCCTCTCCTGTTACGCCGGAAATAGCAAACACCCGGATTCCCTTCGGCTCAAATTCAGCCCGGATTTTTTCTACCGGATCTTCATCGCCTTTGTAAATCAGGTCGGTTTTGTTTGCCGCGATCACCTGTGGTCTCTTTGCAATCTCTGGATTGTAGGCCTCAAGCTCAGCGTTAATCTTCTGGATATCATCAATGGGATCACGTCCCTCGGTTCCGGCCGCATCCACCACATGAATGATGACCTTTGTGCGCTCGATATGACGCAGAAACTCATGGCCAAGACCAACGCCCTCAGACGCGCCTTCTATCAGTCCTGGGATGTCAGCTATCACGAAGCCATTGCCGCCGTCCAGATCCACTACCCCGAGGTTGGGATTCAAGGTTGTGAAGTGATAATTGGCAATCTTCGGATTCGCATTTGTCACGCGGGAAAGAAATGTGGATTTTCCAACATTCGGAAATCCAACCAGACCTACATCCGCTATCACTTTCAATTCCAGAGATACTTCCAATTCCTGTGCCGGCTGACCCGGCTGTGCATATTTCGGAACCTGCATTGTAGCTGTTGCAAAGTGCATATTGCCTTGTCCGCCTCTGCCGCCCTTCAATATGATCTGGCGTCTGTTATCTCCGGACATGTCCGCAATCACCTTTCCGGATTCGGCTTCTTTGATGATGGTTCCCTCTGGAACCTTCAGTACGACATCGTCTCCATTAGAACCATGACAACGCTTTTTTCCGCCCGGCTCACCGTCTTTTGCGACGAATTTTCTCTTGTGACGATAATCCTGAAGGGTATTCAGACCCTCGTCCACTTCAAATATAAGGTCTCCGCCTTTTCCACCGTCACCGCCGTCAGGTCCGCCGTTTGGCACATACAATTCTCTTCGGAAACTCACATGGCCATCTCCGCCTTTTCCTGATCTTATATAAATCTTTGCTCTGTCTGCAAACATAATATTCCTCTCCATACATTTTAATATAGTAATTCAGGCAGACAACTGCCCATTTTACATCCACAATACACCGGACATCGACAACACTACATTAAAATAATCAGCTATATATCAATATAGGCCTCAAACCATATGATTTGAAGCCTACTCGTCTTACATCTTATTCTGCTACAGGAACGATAGAAACTTGTTTCTTATCTCTTCCTTTTCTTTCAAACTTTACAACGCCATCTACTAATGCAAACAAAGTATCATCTCCACCACGTCCTACGTTAGTACCCGGGTGAATCTTTGTTCCGCGCTGTCTGTAAAGAATGTTTCCAGCTTTTACAAATTGTCCATCGGCTCTCTTCGCGCCCAGTCTCTTGGATTCGGAATCTCTACCGTTCTTGGTAGAACCCATTCCCTTTTTATGAGCGAAGAATTGAAGGTTTAATTTCATCATGGTTTTACACCTCCTCAAATCTTATCGTAATATAATCTTCATAGTTTTTGTCGTTCGCCAGCTCCTCAATTCCGAGAATCATGGTATTCAACAACAAATCTGCATCATGTCCTGGTACATCCTTCAAGCGGTAATCAATCAGTGCTTCATCCTCATTGGAAACCTCCGAGGCTCTCTCATCTGTGAAATGTTCTATCGCATTGATCGTATTAATCATAAGGACCGAAGCTGCAGCACAGACAATGTCCTGCCCTTCCTCGGCATATCCCGCATGATTAATCGCATTGAACCCCATACATACATGCTCTTCATTCTTATAAATCGTTACATGAATCATTCAGACACCTGACTAAGCGTTGATTTTTTCAATCTTAACAGCTGTGAAAGACTGTCTATGACCATTTTTCTTATGATATCCAGTTTTTCTCTTATACTTGTAAACGATGACTTTTTTGTCTCTACCGTTTCCAACTACAGATCCTGTAACAGTAGCTCCTGATACTGTTGGGTTTCCAACAACCAGTTTGTCATTGCTTACTGCAAGTACTTGGTCAAATGTAAAAGACTCTCCAGCTTCTACACCAAGCTTTTCTACTTTAATGATATCGCCTTCGGCTACTTTGTACTGTTTACCACCTGTTGCTATAATTGCGTACATATGGCACCTCCTATTATCATTACTCGCCGACTATGGTGTCCTTCTTGAGGACTTCAAAACCTCGTCGTGCGGCATACCGTAGTATAATATCACAATGTATTCTATAAAGTCAAGAGCTTTGCTGCATTTTCATGAAAGATTTTCTGTCTGTCCATTTCTGCAATCGGCAGTGTACTCATGTATTCCACAAATTCACTCTGTCCTGCCCACGGAGAATCTGTCGCAAACAGTATTTTGTCGGAGCCATGCTGCTCTATAATCCGTTGTAAGGTATCTTTCGGCATTTTATCTAAAACAAGTGCCGTATCCAGATAGACATCTCTTCCCAGCAGATACTCTTCCATCTCCCGCCAGCCAAGAGACCCGTCTGCCTCTACATTGTATCCGCCCATGTGCGCAAGCACAACCTTTTCAGGGGTTACATCATCCAGCATTTTTGCTGCGCGGCTGGGAGCACAGTGTATGAGTTCAGGATACCCCGGATCATACCCGGAGTGGATAACGACAACCAGCCCTAACTCCGATGCGCGGTCAATAATCCGTTCATATTTTATATCATCAATAAATGTCCCCTGATAATCCGGATGTAGTTTGATTCCTTTTAGCCCCGATTCTGCGATAAAATTCAATTCACTTTTATAGTCAGATGTTTCCGGATGAATCCCCCCAAAGGACAATAAGCGTTCAGACTGTACCTGCAGTGCGAACTCGTTGATTGACAGAAACTGTTTCGGCTTTGTCACCACCGGCAGCACGACCGACAAATCCAGTCCCGCCTCTTTGGTTGAATCCGAAAGACCGGAGGCTGTCCCGTTTGTAAACGGATCGACTCCGCATTTTTCACCTAAAAAGTCCAAGGTTCCTTTCGCTATTTTTTCTGGAAATATATGTGTGTGAAAATCAATCATCCGGCCACTCTTTCTATAAATATCGTGTTTTTACTTGATGAGGTTAAATTAATTTCGCCTATTTTTTTTCAGTCAATTCTTTTAATATATTATAGCAGTACTCAATAATACTTTTTCTTGTAATAATTCCTATAAAATACCCCTGATCGTCCACCACCGGAACAAAATTCTGATTCATCGCTTTCTGAATCAGATCTTCCATGTCCGATTCGGCAGACACTGCCTCGTAATCGGCTTTTCTTGGAAAATCAGCTATGAAGATATTCTCTGCCACCTTTACATTCAGATTATTTCTCTTTTTCACTTCCCACAGGATATCGCCTTCTGTGATAGACCCCACATACTTCCCCGCACGGTTGATCATCGGGATAGACGAATATTTGTGATGTTCCATTGTTTCCAGAACCTGCCTGAGCGTACAGTGATCGTACGTATAAGCAACTTCGATTTTAGGCTTTAGGAAAAATAAAATATTCAATTTGATTTACCACCTTTATAATTGTGTCAGCACAAAAATCTCGTAAAGTGCCTGAATTGCGTTTTTAAAATCATCATGTCTGACTCCAACGATAATATTAAGCTCGCTGGAACCCTGATCGATCATCTTGACGTTGATATTCGCATGCGCCAGTGCAGAGAAGATTCTTCCAGCCGTTCCTCTGGTCGCTTTCATTCCGCGTCCAACGATAGCAATTAATGCCAGATTCGCTTCCAGCTCGATGTGATCCGGATCCACTGCTTTGTGAATTTCTGTGATGATTTTCTGTTCTTTTTCTTCAAAATCCTTCTTGTTGACAAAAATCGTCATTGTATCAATTCCAGAAGGCATATGTTCAATGGAAATGTCGTTCCCCTCGAATACTTCCAACACTTTACGACAGAATCCAACCTCGGAGTTCATCATGGCTTTTTCCACCGTGACAGAAGCAAATCCGTCTGTGCCGGCGATACCGGTAATCGTATATTTGGGCTGACGGCATGTGCTCTCGACAATCAGGGTTCCCTTCTCTTCCGGAGCATTGGTGTTGCGGATATTGATCGGGATTCCCACCTTGCGGACCGGGAAAATAGCTTCGTCATGCAGTACCGTAGCCCCCATGTAAGAGAGCTCGCGGAGTTCTTTGTAAGTGATGGTCTCGATAGATTTCGGATTTTTCACAATTCTTGGATCTGCGATCAAAAATCCAGAGACATCCGTCCAGTTCTCGTACAGATCCGCACTCACAGCCTTAGCCACAAGCGATCCGGTTATATCAGATCCCCCGCGGGAAAATGTAGCAATCGTTCCATCTGGCTTTCCACCATAAAAGCCCGGAATCACTGCATACTCTGTGTCACTCAGCCTCTCGCCGAGCAGTGTGTCTGTCAGCTCCGCATCGAATCGTCCCTCTGCATCGAACTTGATGACTTCTGCAGCATCAATAAACTCAAATCCAAGATATGCTGCCATCACTTTACCATTCAGATATTCTCCGCGTGAAGCTGCATAGTCACGGCCAATCTTTGCACCAAAATTTTTGCGGATCACTTCAAAATCTTCATCCAAAGATAAAGTGAGCCCAAGTCCCTCGATAATCTCCTCATACCGCTCTTTTATCTCTCTTAACAATTCAGAAAAGTTTTTCTCTCTGACAGCAGCCCCATAACAGGTGTACAGCATATCTGTAACCTTCGTATCAGTTTTGCTTCTTTTTCCCGGAGCCGACGGAATCACATATCTGCGTGACTTGTCTGCCCTGATGATCTCTCCGACCTTTTTAAACTGTCCTGCGCTTGCCAATGAACTGCCACCAAATTTTACAACTTTCTTCATTTGTATTTCCTCCACTAATTTTATAACTTACGATATTATATCGCTTTCCTTCATATTCGTAAAGTTATTTTTCACACTTTCGTGCAAAGGTTTGCGAACCTTTTTCCGGGTCACCTCCACCAGCTGCAGCTTTGTCACATCCACCAGCGTCGCCTGAACCGGGTCTTTTATCAGATATTTCCGAAGGGTATTCAGCAGTTCATTCATTGCTTCTTTCTCCTCGAGATTGATAAAATCAATCAGAATAATTCCGGAGAGATTGCGCAGCCGCATCTGTTTTGCAGCCTCCGCAGCCGCTTCGAGATTGATTTTCCGATAGGCATCCTGCGCTTTTCTGCCGGAAATACTCTTCCCGGAGTTCACATCAATCACCGTCAGTGCCTCCGTGGGCTGAATGATGAGATATCCGCCGGTCTTAAGCCACACCTTCTCCCGCAGTGCCCTGCCAAGAACTGTATCTATGCTGTAGAGCTTGTGCAGTGGAAGCTGTCTGTCCTGATACAGGCGGAGCTTTTCCAGATTCTCCGGCTGTTCCTGCCCGAGATATTCCGCAATCTGGCTGTGCAGCGCGGTATCTTCTACCACATATTCTTTCAGCCCCTCCTGGTAAAGGTTCTTCAGATCCGTGAGATATGCCTCCGGTGCCTGATAAAGACAGGAAAAGCAGGTGCGCATACCCGCGGTCTCCCTGAGATGCCGATATACTTTTATAAGCCGCTCTGCTTCGCAAACAATCTCCTCATGCGGGGCATCCTTCGCATTGGTACGGACCACAAATCCATATTCCTCATTTCGGCATGGTTCCATCAGGGCAATCAGCTCCGCTCTTTTCTCTCTGCCGATTTTGCCGGAAACTCCGATTTTCGGGTTTCCCATGCTGAGTACCACATATCTTCCCGTCAGGCTGACCGCGGATGTCACTGTCGGTGCTTTGGTCTTGACAGCCTCCTTACTGATCTGCACCAGCATTTCATCGCCGATGCACAGCGGCTTTTTCCCGATCTTGCGGGTAAAGAAAGGCTGCGGGTTTTTGTCCAAAGCATAATAGCATTCGATTCCCGGCTCAATCTCAATAAAAGCGGCTCCTATATTCGCCACGATATTGCGAACTCGACCGATGTATACATTGCCAAGAATATGGCGGCTGCCTTTCGATTCCACCGGATCATCACTGCAGTGAATTTCCACGATCTCGCCATCCTCCATAATCGATGTCAGAATCTGCTTATTAAGTTTTGTGATGATCACTCGTCTCTCCATGTTTTCTTTCCCCTACTTATTATCTATGATCGATGTCTGTTAAGAATCCTTCTGAAATTCTATAAAATCTCGTTCCCAAGGGCTGCAAGCGGAACCAGTTTCCGCTTGCCATCCCCGCCGCCATCTGCGTACAGCTCCAATCTGTGATGCGCGAATGACACCGACTCCTTCTCGATGCCGAGATAGCTGCAAAATGCTTCCACCACAAGCCCCGGCTTGAGATTTTCCACACTTCCCGTTGCCACCTGCATAAACACCGCATCACCACGGACTTCCATGCGGTAAATCATAGGGCGGATATCCACCTCTTTTTCGCTCCGCTTCGTTTTCTTTACAATCAAAATCTGTTCCTGCGCAAGGAACGGGTCCACCTGATCTTTCCAATCGGCAGGCAATGCCCCCTTTTTCAGAGAGGACAGGTAGTCTGCACCCGCCACGATTGCCATACCTGTTGCCTTTTTCTCCTCCGCAATCTGAACAAATTCGGTGACTTCCATTCCCTCAACCATGGCTTTGTTAATCTGTACGATAGCCTGCTTTGACGGAATCGGTTCTGTCAGCTCCATATCAAAATACTCACCATCGCTGGTCAGTCCCACTCCCAGTGGATTAGCAAAGGACATGATCATATGCGGGCTGAAGCCCTTGGAGAAAGCCGCTGGAATATCGGCACGACGCATGGCCTTCTGGAAATAACGCATGACATCCAGGTGCCCGATGTAACGCATAGCTCCATTTTTTCGAAATTTAACTCTTACCTTCAATACAGACACCTCCTCCGAATGTTCCTGCTCCACAGCCGGAACACTGCTCACGACAGTTCTTCGTCACCGTGCCTGCCATGGCATTGTTCCACTCTCTCTTCAAAAATGCTTTCGTCACGCCGATGTCGATGAAGTCCCATGGGAACAGCTCATCCAGCTCACGTTTTCGCATAATATAAAAATCCATATCCACATTCGTTTCCGCAAATGCCTGCAGCCACTTTTCGTTGTCAAAGGACTCGCTCCACGCATCGTACAGGCAGCCAAGCTCGTAAGCCTTCTCAATGACCGTTCCAACTCTGCGGTCTCCGCGGGCAAACACACCCTCCAGCGGCGTCACATCCGCCTCATGCCAGTTGTACTTCAGGCTCTTGCGGTTCAGCTGATCCTGAAACTCATGCTTTACAATGCACGCCCGACGGATATACTCCTCGGCCGGATACATGGTTGCCCACTGGAACGGGGTGAACGGCTTGGGAATGAAAAAGCTGGAACTTGCCGTAATCTGGCATTTTCCGTTCCGCTGCTCTTTCGGAATCTCGTAATACCGTCTTGCAATCCGGTCGGAAAGACGGGCAATCTCTTTCATGTCTTCCTCCGTCTCTGACGGAAGCCCAAGCATGAAATAAAGCTTCACTTTATTCCATCCGCCCTCAAACGCCCGCCCGGCGCCTTCCAGAATCTCCTCCTCGGTAAGCCCCTTATTGATCACATTGCGCATCCGCTGGGATCCAGCCTCCGGTGCAAACGTAAGACTTCCTTTTCTCACATCCTGCACCTTACTCATGACATCCAGTGAAAACGCATCGATACGCAGGGACGGCAACGAAATATTGATAGCCTGTCCCTGAAATTCGTCGATCAGGAAATTGACCAGTTCTTCCAGCTGGGAATAATCGCTGGAGCTCAGGGAACTAAGAGAAATCTCTTCATGTCCGGTATTCTTCAGCATATTTCTCGCGTACCCTTTTAATTTTTCCACGTCCCGCTCTCTGGTCGGGCGGTAAAGCATGCCCGCCTGACAGAAACGGCACCCGCGGATACATCCACGCTGAATCTCAAGGACCACCCGGTCCTGAGTCACCTTTATAAAAGGGACGACGGGAGCCTGCGGGTAGACCGCCTCCGTGACATCCAGCACCATCTGCTTTCGGATGGTTTCCCTGGCATGCACATTGTTTGGTGTAAATGCTGCAAGCGTTCCATCTTCATTATAAAAAGCATCATAGAACATCGGGACATACAATCCTTCTATCTGAGCCGCAAGTTCCAAAAATTCCACTCTGGTTTTTCCAGATTGTTTCCATTCTTTATATGCGTCCAGCAATTCATCGTAAACGGTCTCGCCCTCGCCAATATAGAAAATATCAAAAAACTCTGCCAACGGTTCTGGATTGTAGACACATGGGCCGCCTCCGATCACAAAAGGATCCTCCATGCTCCGATCCTTGGCGTGAAGGGGAATCCCGCTCAGATCCAGAACCTGCAGAATGTTGGTGTAGCACATCTCGTACTGAATTGTAATCCCGAGAAAATCAACGGATCTTACCGGATCCTGAGACTCCAATGTAAACAGCGGAATCTTCTGCTCCCTCATAATCTTGTCCAGATCAAGCCACGGTGAATATACCCGCTCACACCAGGTGTCCTCCCTACGGTTAAACATATCATATAAAATCTGGATTCCAAGATGAGACATTCCAATCTCATAGACATCCGGAAAGCACATGGCAAACCGTATGTCGATCTCGTCCAGATTTTTCATCACTGAATTTACTTCATTTCCAATATAACGCTCCGGCTTTTCTACCGCCATCAGCACATCATCGGACAACGCTAATTTTCGCATCCTGTACCTCTCTTTTCGTGTAATCTGCTCATACTTTTTCCATTATACGCATTAACCGGGAGAACTTCAAGCATAAAACCAAACAAAGAGTTTCGCATGCGAAACTCTCGCGCCGAAGCGCGGTCACGCCAGTGACCATATTCTTCTTGCGTGCAGTGCGCATCCCCCGGAGGGTTTTATGTAATAGGAAAGTTCAGCGAACTTTCTTATTACATAAAGAAAGCCCTGCGTGTACCGCAAGGCTCCGTAAGGACAATATTATTTTCTGGCGAAAATGATGTGTCAGGCTGAAATCACACTCTGATATCTGTGAATGCTTAAGACCAGCCCCAATATATAATACGTCATAGCCGTGCCGCCTGCCCCATAAGAAAGCAACGGCAGATACGAAATCATTCCTCCACTGACAATTCCGAAATTGTACAGTGTATATCCAAGGACCTGCGCACCGAGTGACAGACCACAGCCGATTCCCATCATCATACCCAGCTGGTTTTTCTGCTTTGTAGAAATCCTGAATATCTTATAAATCAGAAATGCCATGGCGGCAACCAGAAGTATCCCTGCCAGCATGCCATAGTACTGTGTCACATAGGCAATCACATACTGCGTGGAATTTTCCTGATTATAGACCTCGCTCAATCGTGGAATAGTTCCATTACCCGCGAACACCCCTGAAGTAAAGTATCTTTGTATTCTTTCTGTCTGATAGGGGGCCAGTCTTCCAGACAAATAGATTCCACCGAGGAAGATTCCCGGCAGCCCAACGGCGCAGTTCCATAATATAGCCAGTTTTCTGATTCGGTTTCCCAGAAACCATCCCTTGAGCAGCGCGACAGATAACATAAGCATAAGAATCATAAACAGACTGAAGGCCAGCGACAGACAGGGCAGCCATGCTGCGAAGGCTGTCGGAATGGCAATCAACAACAGGGCCTTCCATAAATTTCTGCCGTTGTGGTGTCTCAGGGAATATAAATACGCCCCATAAATTGGCGGGTACAAGTGTAATACATTCCACATCGATATCCTGATATTTCCAATAGAAAAATACATCAGCGATCCCCTTATCTCTCCTCCGAAAAAAAATAATGCGAGACCACATAAAATCAGGAATCCAAATGTAAAAAATGCTGCATGCTTTCCGACAATACTATAGTCAAAGAAATAGACACCCAGCATGATCAGTATTCCAAATCCGGTGTAAAGAGGGGCTGTTATCCGTGCCCCCCAGAACAGCTGCATACACATTCCGATCAGCCCGATCCCCACGGCCAGCAGTAAAAACCGCCATTCCATCTGTGGTCTGTGGACTCGGTCCAGCGCGATTCCCGTGTCCACAGGATCTCCCATCTCGCACACCGCCGCCTCGATTGCCGCGGTTCTCGACATCCCGCTCTCCTCGAAGGCGACAGCCTGATCTTCAATGTGATCTTTGACCTCTGATGCGACCAGCTCACGCGCTTTCTTACAGCGGATCTGTTCCTGAAGGATTTCCAGATATTCCTGTTCATTCATCGGCTACACCTCCAGACTCAGCACATGGGCGACAGCGCTTGTGTATTCCTGCCATTCGTTCTGTTTAAGTGTCAGATGTTTCCTGCCCTCTTTTGTGATTGCGTAGTACTTTCGCGTCCTTCCATTGGCCGGCTTCTCATAGGACGTCAGAAGCTTCTGATTCTCGAGTGTATGAAGCAGTGGGTAAAGCGTTCCCGCTTTTAATTGAAATACATTCTGGGAGCGCTGATCCAGTGTATCAATGATCTCATAGCCGTACATATCCTTGTCGGACAGCAGACGCAGGACCAGCATGGACGTACTGCCGGATACTAAAGATTTATCAAGTGCCATAATGAATGTCTCCTTTCGGAACTTAATGAGGTTTTACAAGGTTACATATATAGACCGTCTACACATACATTATATGTAGACGGTCTATATATGTCAAGTGAATTAAGAATTGATTTTCCGCAGAGCAAACATCCACAGAAACAATTTCATTCTTATTTCGCCTCCAGCATATGATACCATTCCTCTGTCTGTTCCGCCTTCTGGCTATTGATGTAAACCGTATAATCCGGCAATTCGATTTTCAGCACAGGGGAATGATCCCGATAAACGTAGATTCTGCTGTCCCCGCTCTCACTCCCGCGAAATTCCCCGACAAGCTGCTGGTTGTCGGAAAGTCCGTTTGTTTTTCGAAGAGATTCATCCGGCATCGCATCCAGAAGTTCTGCACGCTTCACATCATCCTTTGAAAAAGAGATTGCGTACATCGTAGAAGATATGCTGACTTTTCCATTTGAAATCGCCAGCTCCCACGGTATAAAGTCTACTCTCAGGAACATTACATTCAGCCAAACCAGCAAGGCCAGCGTCAGCCCGATTCCGGACAGCACCACGATCTTACCGGCCTTTTTGCCCATGTTCATTGTATAATTTGCCGCGCAGAACCGGTCCGGTACAAGCAGCCTGTTATCCTCCGGATTGTCATACCATCCATTCTTCCAGTAGCAGTCGCCATCGTAGTCCCCGGTTCCCCATCCGCGTCTCACCTTCATCTCATACAGCTTTCGGTTCGCCCCATACAGCATCCAGAACGCCCCCGCAATCAACTGAATCAGCCATAAACTCCAGACAATCATAAAAATCGAGAGATGCCAGAATAATAGAAAACAGACAGCCCCCGACGCTACAATGTTCAGATAATAAAACCATTTATTCCTTTTCCGATAGTCTGCCATAAAGGCCTCTACTTCCAGATCCCTCACCGCTGTTTCCGGAACATGAACCCCCAGAAGCATTCCATTCTTATATCCGCGTCTTCCACCGTAAACAGCCATGAAAACCACAGAAATAAATATATCCGTCAAAAAAAATATTAAAAAACCTATCATAGATATCTCCTTCCCGCAGAAACTTTTGTAATTTCATTATACAGCAACCGTTCCGGCAAAGAAAGAGATTCTCTACACTTTTTACCACATATTATTTTAAGTACAGTGGATTGCTCCACGCAGTCTTTCCGTATTTATCCGTACATTTCACACGCACGTAGGACTCATGTCCTTTCAGTTCAAACTCGGCATCCGACATCGTCTCCTCATAGGAACCGCACATTTTAGTGATTCCGTCATTGACGACATTTCCCGCAATGAAATCAATGCGGTATACCGGACTGCATTCTACATATGCGACACCATTACGGATACCCCAGTCATAGATTTCCGGACCAGATGAGGAATAATAATTTCCCGTCAGCATATTTGTCACAATGTCCTCATGTGTCAGGTTTTCTGCCTTCACTACGATATATCCGCCGCAGGCATCATCAAACAATCCCTCGTTATGGTTATCGTCGGATGCAAAGGCATTCATGCAGATTCCTTCCCGCAGCATGATATCCCAGTAGGTCTCATCATATCCGGTGTTGCTCTCGTTTACAGTATTGTAATTGAATATTTCCAGTGCCCAGATATTCTCCGTGTGAATAAATTCTTCCTCGCGCACACGTGACCAGATCGGGTGATTGTATGTGGCAATCAGTCCATGAGCCGCCATCTCATCCGCCAGCTCCTGCGCCACTTTCGCACCGTCCCAGTCCCCGTAATATTTTGGAACCGTATGGATATCGTTGTTCTGATACAGTGGAAGTTCCGCGTTTTTCTGCATTTCCTCTGTCCCCAAAATCCCGTGAATATGGTGCACCTTCATGCGCAGACCGGATTCTTCTGAATCATACAGATTCGCGGAGGCTTCCAGTCCCGGCAGAATGATAAAGTCCTCACAGTTGAATGTCTCACGGTAATCGGTATATTTGTCATGTTCCGAGAAACACAGGAAATGATATCCGTGTTCTTTAAACAGCTTCACCGACTCTTCCGGTGTCAGAATGCCATCTGAATTGACCGTATGACTGTGCAGATTCCCTTTATACCAGTTTCCTTTTTCCGTAAATCCATGCATCGTAATTTTTGTCATATCTGTCTCCTTCGATTTATTACAACTTCTTACAAGCGTACACAGTTGTGATCCGCGAGTGCCATGAATGCGGTGTCTCCGATTTCATACATTGATGCGCTTCTGAATAATACATCCACATGTACATCAACATTGTTTGTGCGGACTTTGTAACGAAGAACGTTTCCTCTCGGTACACGGTCAAGAATTACGCCCTGCATTTTGTAGCTTTCTCCAGTGGTGATCTGCTCACGTGAAATGCGCAGTGTCTCAGGACGGATTGCAACGTCTCCGCTCCAGTCTTTTCCGGTCAGCTGCTTCATATCCTTCTTATCTAAGATATTATAGTTTCCGATAAATCCTGCTGCAAAAGATGTCGCAGGTTTTGTATAAATGTTGACCGGATTTCCAGACTGCTCGATGATACCGTTGTGGAACAGATGAATGACATCTGACATTACCATCGCCTCATCCTGATCGTGGGTAACGAATACGGAAGTCAGTCCCAGTTCCTTATGAATCTCGCGGATACTTGTCTGCAGTGATTTTCTCAGTTTTGCATCAATGGCACTGAGCGGCTCATCCAGAAGCAATACCTTCGGGCGCATGACGATTCCTCTTGCGAGTGCGACTCTCTGCTGCTGTCCACCGGAAAGATTGGATGGATATTCATTTTCTTTTCCGATCAGCTCGACCATCTCGACCGAATCCTTTACACGCTTTTCGATTTCATCTGCCGGAAGCTTCTGCAGCTTCAGACCAAATGCAAGATTCTCTTTTACTGTCATATTCGGGAACAGGCTGTACTGCTGGAATACCATTCCGATATTTCTGTCCTTCGGATCCTTCTGCGTGATATCCTCACCATCCAGAATGATCTGTCCGCCTGATGTCTGCTCTAATCCGGCAAGACAGCGCAGCAGCGTACTCTTTCCGCATCCGGAAGGTCCCAGAAGAGTAACAAAATCTCCCTGTTCTATTTCAAGGTTAATCCCCTTTAGCACGTGGTTCTTCCCATAAAATTTATCAATATCTTTAAATTCAATATAAGCCATTTTACTTATCCTTTCTCTCTCGAATCTACTTTACTTTTTTATTTCCCTGTTTTGACTGCAGAACAAATGCAAAACCGGAAATCAACAAGGTTACGACAAATAATATAATGATAACCGCGCAGGTCCGCTGTCCGGATTTTTTCATGACATCATACATATACATCTGTGCTGTCATAAAATGACCACCAGCCAGCGTGTTGATGATAACAAAATCTCCAAATACGATTGCCATGGCCAGCATAACGGATACGGTAACACCACTCATGATGTTTGGAATGACCACTCTGAAAAATGCATACAGCTTACTTGCACCAAGCATCTGCGCCGCCTCGATCATTCTCCCCGCACCGACACCGGCGATGTTGTTGCGGATCCCCTGATATACATAGGGAAGAATAACAACCATGTAAGTCGCCACCAGCATTACCATACGATTGTTCAGCGGCTCCGGCGCGCTTGTATAAAGAGAAAGCACACAGATTGGAAGGATAACCCCCTGAATCGCATAGGGAATGGTACATAAAATCTGCATAAAACGGTCCCATTCCGGATGATAGATTACCACCACATACATTGCCAGAAGGACAAACACGGTACACAACGCAATCGGGATAACCGATATGATCACGGTTCTTCCAACAGACTGCCAGAATGCCGGGTCTGTGAAGAGTGCTACGTATGCCGAAAGTGTGAATCCAGTCGGAACCACGTCGATCCATTCTTTGAACAATGAGTAGATCAATGTCATAATCAGCGGCACCAGCAAATAAGCAATCACAATAATTACGATGATCCTGGCGCCGATATTTTTCTTTTTCTGCATTATCGTTTTCCTCCTTGCTTTGGTGTCACTTTATCCTGAATCACGATTGCAATTACCATGAATACCATCATGACAACAGCGATCGCACTTCCAAATTCTGGTCTCTGCTGAATATCTCCGACAAACTGCTCGGACAGACGGATCGGGAGCAATGTAACATTGTTCATAAGAAGTGCATATGCAGAAGCGTAAGCCGCCAGCGCATTTGCGAAAAGCACGGAAAATGTACCTAAGATACTTGGAAGAAGCACCGGAATGCCGACCTTTTTCCAAAATGTCATCTTGTTTCCACCAAGCAGTGCCACTGCCTCTTTCCATTCATTTCGAATTGACTCAAATGCAGGAATGAGAAGCAGGGTCGCAAGCGGAATCTGAAAATATACGTAGATCATCAGCAGTCCCCAGACAGAATACAGCGGAAAGTTCGCAAGAACTTCAATTCCATAATTTTTACCGACCATTGTCATGACACCGATATTTCCGAGCATGATGATATATGCAAATGCAAGTGGTACGCCGGAGAAATTGGATACCATGTTCAGAATACTCATAAATGTCTGGCTCAGCTTTCCAACTCCGTCATGGACTGCCTTTGCCCCGATAAATGCAACGATAATGCCGATCAGTGATGACAGTATGGAGATCATCAGACTGTTTGTAATTGCTTTCTTATAAAGCATTGTTGTAAAAATGTACGTGAAATTATCCAGTGTGAATCCCAGAGCGCCGCCCTCCGGCATGAATCCTCTGATCACCGTGTAGATTACCGGAATAATTTCAAACAATATGCATAATGCCAGGAACGGAACCATGGCAAATAAATATGCTTTCTTTTTTGATTTCATCCTTTTTCCCTCTTTTTGGAATTTTTTTAGATTCTTTTTTCAAAAAGGAGACTGCTGCATCTGCAGCAGCCTCCTCCATGTTTACATTTGTAGGATAGATAGCCAAACTATCTGCTTTGGTCGTCTTTATTTTGCGTAAGCGACAACCTGCTCCTGCCATAATGAACCGATTGTTTTTGCAGTTGCATCCCATGCCTCCTGGTCTTCCACCATTCTCGCATTTTTATACTGGCTGTCATCCAGCAGCTTGGATGCTACGTCTTCCGGAAGTTCTACGTCACGTACCGGTTTTGCATATCCTTTCGCAAGGTTAATCTGTCCCTGATCACTCAGAATATACTCTCTTGCCGCTGCTGCTGCATACGGTCTTTTTGTGAATGCATTGATAATGGTACAGTAACCACTCTGGATAGATGCCTCAGAAGGAATGCACACATCAAAATCTGCTGCTGCATTGTTTGCGACAAACTGCTCACGGTATCCGAGCGCATTGTAATCCCAAAGGAATGCGATTCCAACTTCACCTTTTTCAATACGCGCCTGTGTAAATTCACCTAAGTCAAGTCTTCCCTGCTCAGCAAGCTTTTTGAAATAGTCTAATCCAGGCTGAATATTAGACTCATCTCCACCGTATGCGATTGCTGCCGCTAAGACTGCGTACTGTGCCTGTGTTGCTGATGCGACATCACCAACAGCTACCATGTAATCACCTTTTAAGACATCGTCAAATGAAGTCGGTGCTTTGTCCACGATTTTGTTGTTTGTGATGATGGACATTGTTCCATAATATCCGATGATCCAGTCACCATCATCATCCTTTGCCCAATCCGGAATGGTATCCCAGTTGCTTGTCTTATACTTTAATGTAACACCTTCTTTTTCTGCCACCGGTCCGAATGCCTGACCAACATCACCGATATCCTTTGTTGCGTCCTTACCCTCTGTCTTGAATAATGAAATCTCTTCTGCAGAAGACATATCTGTATCCGTATGGGAAATGCCGTATGTATCTGTGATTCCCTTCCATGTCTCACCCCAGTTTGCCCATGTGTCCGGCATTCCTACGGATTCAACCGTTCCATCTTCTGTTGCTTTTGCTGCGATTTCATCTACGGTCATACTATTTAAGTCTACTGTCTCTTGTGCTGACGCTTTTGAACTACCACATCCGGCAGCCATCGATGCCACCATTGCGCTCACCAATAATACGCTGATAATTTTCTTCTTCATTCTTTCTCCTCCGACATACTTTACTTCTTTTTTGATTTTTTTGTGCATTGTGTGTGTCAGTCCTGTGACCCTAGCACTTGACCAGTATAGCAAAAGAGAAAATCCCGTTCTAGTTCCAATCAGTAAACTCTTTGTTAAGCTTTGGAAAAGAAAAATGGCTTTTATTTTACTTTCTTTCAAAAAGATTTAACTTTTCATTTATTATTGTTACACAGTAACTGGCATGTTGGCGGAGCGGGCAGGATTGAACACAATCTGTCCTCTTTACCTATTTACCTCATGCATTCTGAACTTCTGATACGCTGCTCCCATGAACAACACACAGAGAACTGCGTAGCTGATGATTAAGGTTGTCAGATGCTCCAGCACAAAGCCGCCCATCGAATACGTTATATAATCATCATATTTGAACTCGGTTATTTTTGATGGGAACAGCGCCAATATATGCTGCCATAAATATCCTCCCATACTGAAGTATAAAAATGACGGAATTACAATCAATAAAAAATCAACGATAATGACCGTATATGAGCTTTTGAATACCGATGACATAAATAATGTCACACACACCATAAGCAGCACCGCTGCATACATTAGCAGCAGAAATAGAATAACCGCCTGCTTGATTGTGAGATTATAGCTGATCGGATATGTATTGATCAATTGCAGCGGCAGATCTCCTCCTTCGGCTCCCAATATGAGCAGATAAGCCAGAGAATAACTCAGCACAATCCCACAATACACCAGAGTTGCGTACAACAGAGAAGCCGTCAGTTTCGCCTTTATAAGTTTATTTTTTCCATACTTTAAGGATAATAACAGGGAATCCGATTTCGTCTGGTATTCGCCTGCGAAAACCGGCGCAGTTCCAATACAGATTACAATCATAATCAAAATCAGCCAGCTGGAGCTGTTTAAAATATCCTCCCAGCCTTTATAATATCCATATACATATGTTGGAACTCCGGCATCTTCCTCCAGCCAGTATTCTTTCTCTATGCCCTTCAAAAGTCCTCTCCTTTCTTTCATCTGAAGCCACTCTTTCACCCGCTCTTTCCTCGCGGAATAAAAATCCGTATTCATACCGGCTTCAAAGGATTCTTTCAGACTATAATTTTCACCCAGAGGAGTGTAAACGGAAGAAATCAGAGTCAGCAGGTCCCTGTTTGGCACGTAATATTTCAGATACATTTCTTCCGTCAAATATTGAAATTTCTCCTGATCAGATGAAGTCTCCGGATGCGCTGTATAGTCTAAATATTCAGAAATAATTTCTTTGACTCTGCGCTCGTCCAACACTTGTTCAGGTCTCGTTTCTTTTAATACCGCTGCTCCCTGAAGTCCAGAGTGCACCGCACCATTTAAATCAGTCGCACTTATCTGCGCTATGCTTGAGTAAAAACAGAACACGATAAAAACGCAGCAGCCAATCAGTGATAATTTAATCAACTTTCCCATCCAGATGCGTTTCCACTCGAAATAAACTAATTTTTTCATTCTGCCTCCTTTGTGCGAAATATATTGATATAGACATCTTCCAATGTCGGTTCCGCCTCTTTAAAATCTATCGACGGTTTTTTATCAGCAATGAGCCGGATATAGGTTCTTTTATCTGAAAAATGTGAATTGACCACACTATATTTTTCACTGTATTTGCCGACATCCTTTTCCGCTACATTCCCCTCCCACACTTTTCCTGTCAAAGTCTGAATCAATGCACGCACACTCCCTCTGGATTCAATTTTCCCGTCCTTCATAAAAATGATTTCATCGGCTATATATTCAACATCAGATACAATATGGGTAGACAAGATAACAATCCTGTCTTTTGACAAGTCTGAAATCATCCCTCTGAAATATGCTCTTTCTTTTGGATCAAGGCCCGCTGTAGGTTCATCTAATATCAGTACTTTCGGATCATTCAGAAGAGCCTGTGCAATCCCGAGCCTTTTCTTCATTCCGCCGGAAAATGTTTTTATTTTTTTATCCGAGGCTTTTTGCAGGTTGACTTTCCCCAATAGTTTTTGTACAGACTCTTTTGCATAATGTGCGGGAAGGCCTTTAACTGCTGCAATATACAGCATAAATTTTTCTGCCGTAAATTCCGGGAAATATCCAAAATCCTGCGGCACATATCCCAATATATCTCTATATGCCTCGCCTAAGTCCATTATATTTTTCTCATTAAATCTTATTTCTCCCTCCGTGGGCGATAAAATCCCACACAACATCTGAATGAATGTCGTTTTCCCGACACCGTTGGCACCCAAAAGTCCATAGACTCCTTCTTTCAACTCGATACTTAAGCCATCTACTGCTGACTTGTTTTTAAATTGTTTAGACAAATTGCTGACTGTTAATTTCATGTTCCTGTAATCCTCCTAACATATTACTTATTTCCGTCAAAATCCGCCAGATTGTGAGTGCAATGATCAATAACAGAATCATATTTTCCTTACCCGCCACTAATTCAGCAAACGTATTTTTAATGATCAAATTCATGGTAATCAGACTGACGCCCCAGACAGAACAGGCGAAGACTGCATTTGTTTCCCTGATGTGATTTATAATATAAATGCAGCCCATACACATCAAATTGTAGAGCATAATGACATACAGCAAGTCATTCCACCCTGCATATAAGTCCGCAAAAAAAGCAGCTCCCGCAGTTAATAACAAAATCAGGAGATCGATCACCCCAAATATGAGCAGCCTGATTAAAATAATTTTTTTCATTGAGTAACGAACGGTCAGAAGCAGACTTTTCAATTCCGGCTGCATAATATTGCATATTTCATTTGTACCCGTCAGACACAGCAAGGGAATACATATCGATATTATCATCCACAAACTCGCATTTCCCACCTGTGTTTCAACCAGAATACCTGCGTTCAGAAGACATGCTATGGCGAACTTCCCCGCCCATGCTTTCATCGGAATGAATTTTATCTGCGCTAATATACTTTGTACCTCGGTCATCCTTTGTTTCTCGACTCCATAATCGATGTTTTTTGAAAAAGTCATTGTTCTTTCCAACGCTTCAGCATCATATTCCGGGACACTAAAATTTAATGCCTTTTTTATTTTATAATTTCTCATCAGTACTCTCCTTTCAGTCTATCCCCGATTTTCTTTTCTAATTTCTTCAATGAATATTTTACTGTGGACATCGGCTTGCCTATAATTCGGGAAATGTCTGCAAACGTCATATCCTGATAATATCGTAAAATTATAAGTTCTCTCTCCTCTTCTTCCAATGAATCTAAAATACTTTTTATCTCTAATTCCAATACTGTATTTTCCATATTGCTGACGATTGGCTCTGCATTCGAATACGACAGGCATCTCCGATCTTGTTTTTTCAGATAATCTCTAATTATATTTTTTGCTATAATATATAAATAATTTTTCAGCTTTCCCGTATGCTTGTAAGATTCCAGATTTTTCAAAAAACGCAAAAAGGTTTCCTGAGTGATATCCTGTGCCATATGCTTATCAAACAAATGCTGATAGCAATAGGCATAAATATCCCCATAATACTTCTGTATTAGAACCTCCACGTACTCTGTTTCACCGGTCAAAATATTTTTCACTGTTTTTCTGTCGTTCACTGCTGCTCCTCCGTATATGATATATAACGAAATTCTTTCACAAAAAGGCAACCTTTTCTGCTTTTTTTATTATTTTCATATTTGACATTCATCCTAACAGCATTTATAATATATTACATATGTAAGAGTTCGAAAAAAATGCAAACGCACTAAACGATACACCGCTTATTACTTGAACTTGTTCAAAGGAGGTTTTCAATATGTCAAAGCTGCCACAGATATCCGAGGCTGAATTTGAAGTGATGAAAATCGTATGGAAATATGCGCCGATCAGCACAAATGACATAACCGATCGGCTGACCCGTACGACAGCCTGGAGTCCCAAAACCATACAGACCCTCATCAAACGTCTCGTAACAAAAAAAGCGCTCACCTACGAGAAGCAGAGCCGCGTATTTATCTACACGCCTCTGGTTGCGGAAAGCGAATATATCAGCCAGGAAAGCAACACCTTTTTAAAACGTTTTGTAACTGTTCAGAACCCCCTTGGGGAACTAATTAATTTTTGTACAAAACAGAGAATTTTTAAAACCTGTTTTGCGATATTATTTCGGTAATTGGT